>NZ_FOMF01000005.1:108780-402530 GCF_900112535.1 Bacillus sp. UNCCL81
TCATGAGTAAGTAAAATAGCAAAATGATGAAAAGTACTTACTCATAAAGGGTTCATGAGTAAGTAAAATGGCAAAATGATGAAAAATACTTACTCATAAAGGGTTCATACTTGGCAATGATTGTATTAACACTAACTGACAACCTCACTTCTCAAAAGAATAACCCCCATCCCTAAGGATGGGGGTTATTCTATGAATGATCATTTTCTTTAGGCAGGGAAAGTTTCGGATCAATTCTAAGTGCATCATTTCTAAGTGCATCATCCTCATTTAAAGCATTTTTCAATAATAAAAATAGTGACCCAATCATACCAAGAAGAATAATTACAAAAAAGAAAAAGATGATTACATCATAGACCAATGTTAAAACCCCCTTCGAAACTTTTCTGTATTCATATATATGACTGAAGAAAAGGACAGATAACCAAAATTCACAAAGTGTTCAAAATTTAAATGCATATTTAAAATGTGGATAGAATGCTTTTACTATTTAGTTGGATTAATTTAATTAAAAGTAAGTGACATCAGCATTTGTAGCAGTTAAACCTAAAATATTAAGAAGAACAACCAAAACAAAAAACCAGTTAAAACTCAGCGTGATTACCGTTGACATAGGTAAAAAATGTCGTTGAACCATCGAAGTTAATCATGTTACATTTTTCACATATTTAACTGTAAGTTCAATAAAATAACAGTTACCTAAACTGCATGAAATTTTTTAGTCAAAATCAAAAAAAGGAGCTATCTATGAATGTACTAAAAAAATTTATGATTATTTTATTTCTAATTAATATTAATAATTTTCATGCAAGTGCAGCTGAGATGAATTTTGCCGTATCGCCTGTTATTCCAACTAATCAAATTGATCAAAGCAAAACTTATTTTGATTTGAAAATGAAGCCAGGCCAAAAACAGATCTTGAAAGTTCAAATAAAAAATAATACTGATAAAAATATAGTTGTTGAAGCAAAAGCTAATTCAGCGATTACAAATAGTAATGGAATTGCGGATTACAGTATTTCAAATCCAAAAGTAGACAATACGTTAGATATTCCTTTTACTAATATAGCTAAGGTAAAAAAAGAGACGAAAATTCAAGCAAAAAGTGAAGCAACAGTAGAGATTACGATTGAGATGCCTAAGCAGCAATTCGATGGTGTTATATTGGGTGGACTCCATTTTAGTGAGGAAGAAGACGGGGGACAAGCTAAAAAAGAAGATGGAAGCATTCAAATAAAAAATAAATATGCGTATGTTATTGGTGTTTTATTAAGAGAAACCGATAAAGTAATCAAGCCAGATTTAAAATTAAATGAAATTAAACCAACACAAATCAATGCACGCAATGTTGTAACTGCTAACTTACAAAATATAGAGCCAGCTATGCTAAAAAATTTGAGCGTAGATGCGAAAGTATATACGGAACAAGGGAAAAAAATCCTACATGAAACAAAAAAAGAGAATCTAAGGATGGCACCTAATTCAAACTTTGATTATGCAATTAGTTGGGATCGCCAAGCGTTTGAATCAGGTACTTACCGTTTAGAAATGAAAGCTACCGACGGAGAACAAACTTGGGATTGGACAAGAACATTTACCATAAGGGACAATACAGCCGAGAAACTTAACACTACTGCTGTAGACGTAGAAAGAGACTATTCAATTAGGTATCTCATTGGAGGGAGTCTATTTTTTTTACTGATTATATTTATATTCTTTTTGGTTAGACGTTCAAAGAAAAAAGATTGAAATAAATACTATATTTAAATTGGAGAGGAAGAAATAGATTGGTTAGAAAAAGAAAAATACTTTTTACAGCAACTGTTTTTGCTTCTATTTTTGGAGTGATAGTAAGTGGTATTCTACCAAAATCAGCCGAATTACAAGGGATGTTCAAAAATAATATTGTTGAAGCAGCAACACTTCCAAATTTAGTAGAAAACCCTACATTTAATTTAGATCATCAAACCACAACTATTCCATTCTGGGCATTTACGGGGTATTTTAATGAGGGACAGCCTTCTGAACCCTATCTGTTTGATTTGGTAGAAGATAATGGTTGGTATAAAGTATCTGGTAGTCCTAAATCAAAAGCCTATGTTAAACCTTCTGGCGATGGAATTTTATTAAAACTATTGAACACTGCTTCATCTCAAGAGTATATAGCGATGAGACAACGAGTCAAAACAATTCCAGGAAAAACATATACTGTTAATTTGTCTTTTAAACTTATTGAAAATACTAATGACAAACTAAGATACGACTGGTTTGTAACTGACAGAGAAACATCTACCAATTTAACTGACAGAGGATTTAGAGAATACACAGGGCCTCAAGACGCAACCACTACTTTCACAGCGATGGGGAATGAATCTAATTTAGTTATTAGTTTCGATGATTATGTCCTAGGTCCTATTGATGGCTATTCAATCTTTAAAGTTGTAGATGTTTCTGTAACGTTATTAGATACAGAGGCACCAAAAATAACGGGTGCAAATGTGACCACTCCAGAAGGGTATACAGGTGGCACAGCATGGACCAATAAAAATACGTCGATTCATTTTACAGCAACTGACGATAATGGAATCGATCCAACAACATACGAAGTATCAACAGATAATGGTAACACATGGAGTACAAATGGTTTAAGTAATCGTACTATAACCGGAGTAGACTACACGGTTACAAACGAAGGTACAACTAATATTCAAATACGAGTAAAAGATGATTCTGGAAACCAAAGTAATCCAGGAACAGATACAGGTTCTAAGTTTACAGTTAGGATTGATAAAGAGGCACCTATTACCAACTATGTTGAAGGGGAATTATATAACAATATTACCGCAGAAAACATTACTTTTAGTGACACTCTAAGTGGGATAAACACAGCATTTTTAGATGGTATAAGTATTACTTCTGGGACAGTCAATCCACAAGATGGGGCTCATAACTTAGTGATTACTGATCATGCTGGTAATAAAAAGGATATTAGCTTTACGGTGGACAAAACAATTCTACCTCCAGAGGTGAACCCAATTAAAGATGTGAGTACAAGGATAACTGGAACTGCTGAACCGAATAGTACTGTAAATATAAAATTACAAGACAATTCGATTCTAACTACTACAGCCGGAGCAGATGGTTCATACACGGCAAATGTTACACCAAAGACATTGTATGCAGGAGATGTAGTGAGTGTAACAGCAACTGATGTAGCAGGGAATACGAGTACAGAAACAAATGTAACGGTAACAGCAGAATCAAAAATGCCAGTCGATCCAATGAATCCAACGAATCCTGTAATGCCAGTAAATCCAACAGATCCTGAAGACCCTCATGAACCAGGGACAAAGAGTGCATTAAGTATTGACTATGTATCAAACTTCCGTTTTGGCGAGCAGGAAATTTCAGGTCAAAACAAAGTTTATACTGCACAATTAGATCAAGTAAAGCAAGCTTCAAATGAATCGATTATTCAAGTACCAAATTTCATTCAAGTAACTGACCATCGTAGAACGAATACAGGATGGAAATTAACAGTTCAACAAAATGGCCAATTCAAGAGTGGGGTTAATGAGTTAACGGGTGCGGAATTAAAATTAACGAATCCATTTTTAAATTCAACCACTGCTGTTCAATATAAACCAGAAGCAAATACAGTCATATTAGATCCAAATGGAGCTCCACAAGATGTAGCTTTTGCAGATCAAGGTAAAGGTCTTGGAACGTGGACGATTGCATATGGACAGAATAAAACAGATGGTGCGACTAGTGTGGCACTTTTCGTACCAGGCGCGGCTTATAAAGTAGTTGGTGCACAATATAAGACGTCATTAACTTGGACATTAGCAGATACACCACTTTAAAATTATGTAAGAGTATTTCAATTAATGGAAAAAAATAACCTAAAAACAGAAGGCTTATAAATAAACGGAAATAGAATCCATTTGCGAATATAAAAAGAGAACCCCTTGAAGTAGGCAATAATTTCTACTTTAAGGGGTTTTCATTTCTTTTTAAATTAAGCTGCTTGATTTCGGTTCTTTTTAACATGAACAAGAACTGGTGCAGATGAAAGTAAAATGATTAATAGAACTGCACTTATAATAAAGGAAGGAACCATGTACCAAGCATTATATACTAATGAATAAAGTGAAACTGGAGTTCCTTTTGGAGCGTAAGAACCATAGAACACAATTCCAGCAATAAAATGGCAGATGAAACGAGCTAACGAGCCGATAAAAGTTCCTAAAATGATATAAGCTGCTGCACTTTTTTTATTACCATTTGCTAAACTATTTTTTATTTGTTTATAGACAAGACCAGCTAACCCGAGACTTGTAAATGCGACAATATAGTCTAAAAATACTTGGATTGGATGAACAAAATATAACTTAGTAACGATTTGTAGTGCTGCTAATAATAAGCCAGTAATTAAACCTTGTTTTAATCCCCAACGAAAAGCAATTAGAAAAACTGGAATCATTGATAATGATACAGAGCCACCTTGAGGTGCAGTAAATAATGGTAAAAAATCAAAAATGATTGCTAGTGCTGCACACATTGCTATTTCTGTCATTAATTGAATCTTTGATGTCTTCATATATATTTCCCCCCTTTATCTTGTGGACAACTTAAGTAGTGAAACATATTAATGATGTTTGGGCGAATAGTCGCACACATTTTGTAATGTCTAGTTCCAGCGCTTTTCCCTTTCTGGTGCCAGGGCAAAAACGAGCCGTTTCCACATTTCGAACTAGGGAGATTTCAGTAGGAATAAATAAAAAAAGCAATACTGGGTAGCATGATGATCCCGGCATTGCTTTTCATCGTGCCACATTCCTACGTTAGTACTAACTAACAGGTTCAGAGGGTAAGAATAGCTAATCTATTCACTCTCAGCCAAATGGCTCCCCTTGTGGTTTTAGCTTACATTTAGTTGTCTTTACTAAATATAGTCAAGGTCATTTAAAAATACAATTAATTTATCTTTAAAAATTTAAAAATATTTAGCGATTGTTAATGGAATCTGTGTAAGATTTGCGAAAAACATTAACAGAGTTAACTTTTTAGATAATCATTAAAATTATTTTTAAAAAATGAGTGTAATCATAGCTATTATGTAAAAAATAAGCATTATAACTTTTATCTTATTTATACTGGTCATAAATTATTCACAATGGCTTGCTTTTCATTTTAAAATTTACCGTGTAGAATGAATACGAAAGAAACAGCTAAATTTTGGCAGAAAGTGTAAATAATTTGAAGGAGACATTGAGATGATTCAAGTATTATTTGTCTGTTTAGGTAACATTTGTCGATCGCCAATGGCTGAGGCTGTTTTTCGTCATTTAGTGACAGAAAAAGGGTTAGATAAACAATTTATGATAGACTCAGCTGGTACTGGAGATTGGCATTTAGGTCACCCTCCTCATAAGGGAACACAAGGTTTATTGGGTGAAAAAGGTATAACTTGCGAAGGTATGAAAGCTCGAAAAGTGACAGAAAATGACTTTAAATATTTTAGTTATATTGTTGCTATGGATGCACAGAATAAAGAGGATTTAATGAATTTAGCAAGAAATAATTGTATAGGAGAGATTTCACTACTTTCAGATTATGTTCCAGCATCAATGTGGAAGGAAGTGCCTGATCCATATTATACGGGTAATTTTAATGAAGTATATGACATCATTACAGAAGGATGCTCTCATTTACTTCAGCATATTTTAAAGCAACACCAATTAACAGTTTAGAGGAGGATGTAGAATGTCAAAACGTAACAAAGCTTTACGCAATATTCTAGTCGGAGTCGCAATTGGTGCAGGAGTTACTCTACTTAACAAGGAAAATCGTGAGAAAATCTCACGTAAAGGAAGAAGCGTAACAAACAAATTAAATCAAATTAAAGAAGATCCAGAAATCGTAAAAGGTGCTGTTCGAAATCAATTGAGAGTAGTACAAAGCTCAGTTGAGAAATTAGAAGGCAATGTACAGCTTGTAAAAGATAAATGGATCGAAATTAAAGATTCAACATTAAATAAGTTTGATAAAGGCTCTTCTAAAGTATCAGAAAAAGCAGTTGAAGCTGTAGAAGCGAAAATTGAAGATTCAATCGATTTAGAAGAAGGTAAATCACAAATTTCAGCGACTTCACTAGAGGTACACCATGAAAATGAATCTTCTGAAACTGACGAGCAGTTAGAAGCTACTCTTGAAGGTATTGAAGATTTAACTGATGAAAATGCAGATGAAGTACAAGAGAAAGTAGAATCAATTTTATTGGCAGGTAATACATCTAAAGAATAACAATTGAAGGTGTCAATTTGATTAAGAAAAAGAATTCTATTGTAGCATTTGTTTGGGATTTAGTGAAAAAGTGTATGGAAGACGAAATAGTATCTCGTTCAGCAGAGCTAGCATATTACTTAATGCTATCTCTTTTTCCATTTCTACTTGTTCTAACTCAAGTCGTAACCTATTTACCGCTTTCTACTGATCAAATATTGTCATTCTTGAGTCAATATGCTCCGCCAGATGCTATGGCTATTATACGAAGTAACTTGCAGTTAATAATCGGGCAATCACATGGTGGAGTTTTATCAGTAGGGTTAATTGCAACTATTTGGGCTGCGTCCAATGGGATTAATGCAATCATCCGAGCACTAAACGATGCGTATGATGTAGAGGATAAACGGAATTATTTTGTTACAAGAGGAGTTTCAATTCTTTTAACAATTATTATGATTTTTGTAATTGTCTTTGCATTATTAATACCAGTGTTCGGGAAAGTAATTGCTAAGTCTGTATTTCAATTTTTAGATATATCTCAGGATTTCTTATATACATGGAGCTTAATTCGCTGGTCACTAAGCTTTGTGATTCTAATGATTGTATTTACTGTTCTATATTCCATTGGACCGAGTAAAGTAGTTCACATTAAAAAGGTGTTTTTTGGTTCATTATTTGCAACATTTGGATGGATCATTTCTTCATTTGGATTTGCTTTTTACGTTGATAACTTTGGTAATTACACAAGTCATTACGGTAGTTTAGGTGGAATTATTGTCTTGATGATTTGGTTTTTTATTTCAGCAATGGTTGTGATTATTGGTGGAGAGCTTAATGCACTAATAAAGCAAAGACAGTATGGTAATCACAAAGCAAAACCAAAATTAATTGACCCTAATAATCCAAATCCAAAATAATTTCTTCTATAATATAAATGGAGTTTTCTTCCATGAGTAGTCTTATTTTAGAGAGGTAAACTAAAAAAGACTTCAAAAAGGGAGGAACTTTAAAATGAGTAATAATAAGAAAAACCATAATGATAAATCCAATAAGAAACAAAAAAGTAGCTCTCATCCAAAGGGCAAAACTAGCGGTTCGGCAAACGGACATAATGATTACCATTAATTTATAAACTGACTAAAATAGTTGCTTTTCCTGCTAAAAAGCTCATTACAGTTCAGTTTAGAAGAAAAAGCATCGTACAATTTTGTACGATGCTTTTTTTTAATCTCTTAATAATCTTAATGAATTAAGAATAACTAAAATTGTACTTCCTTCGTGACCGATTACTCCGTATGGTAAATCAATGATTTGTAGGAAATTCGAGCAGATCAGGAATGCTATTACGCTTAGTGAAAAGATAATATTTTGTTTTACGATCCTGTTCATGCGTTTAGATAAAGTGATTGCTTTTGATATTTTTGTTAAATCGTTTTTCATCAAAACGACATCTGCAGTTTCTAAAGCAACTCCAGTTCCTCCACCCATTGCAATTCCTACATTTGCAGTTGCTAAAGCAGGGGCATCGTTTATACCATCACCAACCATTGCAACTTGACCATAGTTGTCTTTTAGCTTTTTAACAATCGAAACTTTCTCATCAGGTAAGCAAGATGCAAAGTATTCATTGATTTCACTTTCGGCAGCAATTGCTTTGGCCGTTTGTTCAGAGTCACCTGTAATCATGACTGTCTTAACACCTAATTTATTTAAAGTAGATAAGGCTTGTTTTGATTCGTTACGAACTAAATCTTTTAATGAGAAAATCGCAACAACTTTATCTTGAGTACCTACATAAACAATTGTATTTCCTTCTTGTTCCCATTTTTGTTCAAAATGAATTAGCGGATTTTGTTTCATTGTTACGAATTCTTTTTTACCTACTCTATACTCAGATCCATTTAAAATCGCTGATACTCCGAAACCAGGATGGTCATCAATTTGTTCAAATGAAGAAGATACTGTGATTCCTTGTTTCGTAGCGTATTCAACAATTGCTGAAGCTAGAGGATGAGTTGAGTATCTTTCAATTGAAGCAACGATCGATAATAACTCTGTACGATCAAAATCTTCTATTTTCTCAAAACCAGTTACTTCTGGCTTACCAATCGTTAAAGTACCAGTTTTATCGAATGCGATTGCTTTTAATACACCTAATCGCTCTAAATGAATACCGCCTTTAACAAGAATTCCCGACTTTGCTCCATTCGAGATTGCAGATAAAACAGCTGGTGTAATCGATGCTACTAATGCACAAGGTGATGCAACAACTAGTAAAATCATTGCTCGATAAAATGTTGTTGTCCATGACCAATCTAATACAAAATGCGGTAAAAACATCATGAATACTACGGCAATTAATACTCCTTTAACATAAACACCTTCAAATTTTTCAATGAATTGTTGAGAAGGTGTTTGTTCACTTTGAGCTGTTTGAACAAGATTAATGATTTTTTGGAAAAGAGTCTCATCACTATGTTTCGTAATTTCTACTACTAGTGTTCCTTTAATGTTGATTGTTCCTGCAAACACTTCATCATTTAAGTTTTTAACAACTGGTATTGATTCGCCTGTAAGAGCAGCTTCATCTACTAATGTTTCGCCCTTAACGATCTGACCATCAGCAGGAATACGTTCTCCAGCTTTAATTAAAATATAATCACCAATGTTTAAACTTTTAATGCTGACAACTTCTTCAACTTCATCAACTAATCGAATTGCTGTTTGTGGCTGAAGAGATAATAATGAAGAAATCTCTTTATTTGTTTTATTTAACGTATATGTTTCGAGTGCGCCGCTTAATGCAAATATGAAAATCAGTACTGCCCCTTCAGTCCAATATCCAATTGCAGCTGAACCAACTGCCGCAATAATCATTAGCATTTCAACGTTTAGTTCCTTTTCAGCAATCGTATCTTCAATACCTTCCTTTGCCTTTGCATATCCTCCAATACAAAATGCTAAAACATATAAAATGATCGACATGATTGAATTATCGTTTTTAACGAATGAAGCAATTAGAATTAATACACCAGAAACTAATGCAGCAATTAATTCTCCATGTTTTGAAAGAAATGATGTAGATTCTACATGGTCGGCTTCATAAGTAGCATGAATCGTAGTAACTTTTGGACTTGCTTCCATAATAAATACCCCTTTCTTTTTTTTAATTGAGAAAAATAATCAAATTCACTATCCTTATAAAACGACGAAAGCTGCCGTCCTAGGACAGCAGCGTACATTTTATAAGACCCCTTACTATTTATTTAATCTCTTAGTTGTGTAGTTCACAGATTTCTTAATTAAAATAATTCTTATTAAATATATATTACCACATTACTTTAAATGTGTAGAAAAAAATTTACTTTTAGATTAAAAATTTTTTAATGAATGTGATCGAGTTGTGAAAATAGAGGTACGGGTGGGCAGACATGACTTCAGTCCGCTTATTTAATTTTAACGGTTCTTTTGATTAATAAATTTTCTGATGTTCATTAAAGAATTTTAAGCTTCCAACCGATATTTATACAGTAAGGACATTAAATACATATTTGTTACTACATTAAATCCTAGTTTATCTATTTCAAATTCAAAAAAGTATAGCAAATATAAATAAAAATAAAAAGCTGGTGGAGATTTTGAAAAAAAAAATTATACAATCGATTGCAATTATAGGATCTGTTTCATGTATTAATTCTATGGATCTATTAGAAGCGGATGCAGAAAGTACAATTACAAATCAACCTAAAGAATTGATTTCATACGTGGATCACTATATCTCAACAGGGGACGGCGTACGTATTCGTTCAGGGGCAGGAACGAATTATCGTATTTTAGGAAGCGTAAATAAGAATGCTAAATTAGATGTCATATCTTCCTCAAATGGTTGGTACAAGATTACTTATCAAGGAAGAACCGGATATATAAGCGGCAGTTATGTTCAAAAACAAAGAAAAATTGAAGATGAAGAACCAGTATCAAATACGAGTAAATATATTGTAACTGGAGCTACAGTAAATATTCGCTCAGGAGCGGGAACGAATTACAATATAATAGGTAGTGCGATAAAAGATCAGAAATTAGACGTTATTTCAACTTCAAATGGTTGGCACAAGATCATCTTTCAAAGAAAAACCGCTTATATAAGTGCTGGATATACTAAAAAAGAAATTGATCATTCAAATGATTCGACATACGATGAGCAAAATATGATTTCTTTTGCAAAACAATTTTTAGGAGTTCCTTACAAATGGGCAGGAGTATCTCCTACGGGTTTTGATTGCAGTGGTTTTATTTATTATGTCCTTAAGGAAAATGGTAAGCCGTATGGAAGAACAAATGTATCGGGTTATTGGCATAACAATACCTTATTCCAAAAAGTAACAACTTCACAGCCCGGTGATTTAATATTTTTTCAAAATACATATACGTATGGGCCATCACACATGGGTATTATGATAAATAAAAATGAATTTATTCAAGCTGGTAGCAGTACTGGCGTTACGATTTCTAATATAAATGACTCATATTGGAAAAATCATTTTTTAGGGTATAAGCGATTAAAATCATAATTTAAAATCTCATATAAAGATTTCCAACAATTGTCTTTAACTTCAGGCCAATCTTAAAATCAAACAGATAGAAGGAATGTCCTATAGATGATAGAATAAACTGTATTCTATAGAGAGAAAAAGGCTTATGGAGGGAAACAATGTCTGCAAAGAGATTTTTTACACATCCTTTGGGAGTGATTGCATCAGCGGTTATTACAACTTTTTTATGGGGAAGCGCATTTCCGTTTATTAAGCTAAGTTATGAGCACTTGCATATTGGGAAGAATGAGATTTGGAAACAAATGATTTTTGCGGGTTATCGTTTCTTTTTGGCCTCATTATTAATTTTAATATTTTTTACGATAATCGGTAGAAAGTTAACTTTTAAGCGAGATACTTTTTTTGTAGTAGGAAAAGTAGGCTTGTTTCAAACATTTTTACAATATGTGTTGTTTTATATTGGATTGAGTTTTTCAACTGGAGTCCAAGGCTCAATTATTGCTGGAACGACTTCGTTTTTTCAACTTTTAGCAGCGCATTTTATGTATAAAAATGATCGGTTAAATTTGCGTAAGATTCTTGGTGTAACAGTAGGGTTTGCTGGTGTAATTATCGTGAATATTACAAAGGGCACTCTTTCTTTACATTTAGGAATTGGCGAAATTTTATTATTGTTTGCAATGGCGTTTGGTGGCTATGGTAATGTACTTGCTAAGGAAGCTGCAAAGAAAGTCGATGTTGCCTATTTAACGGCATATCAAATGATGATCGGTTCAATTGGATTGTTATTAATTGGTGGATTAACGGCAGGGTTTTTACCGTTTCACTTTGATTTAAAAACGTTTGGCATGCTAGTTTATTTATCGGTGCTTTCATCTGTAGGTTTCATACTGTGGAACAATGTCATGAAATATAACCAGGTTGGAAAAGTATCAATGTACTTATTCTTAGTTCCTGTTTTTGGTGTTATTTTATCATCAATCATGCTGAATGAAGTGTTATCTTATCTTGTGTTTATTGGTTTAATAATGGTTACGTCAGGTATTATTATTGTGAATTATCAAAAGGATCAACGAAGCACTCATATGAAGAGTGCATCTTGACTTAGAATAGAATGCATTCCGAATAAAAGCAACTCTACTTTTTAATAATAAGGTAGAGTTGCTTTTTTTTTATAGATCGTTATGAAGGGAGGTACATAGTTGTCAAAGTTTGATAAAGCAATGAATAAAGAAGTTGAAACAGTTGTAGATGATGCTACTGACTTTAAGGTCTCCTATCGAAAGAAACGTAGAAATAGTGGAAGTTTTATCGTATTTGTTGGTCCAGCATTTCTAGTATTTGCAGCTTTAGTACTTATTCCATTTTTAATGGGTCTTTATTATTCCTTTACAAATTGGAATGGGGTAGTCGGAAATATCCATTATGTCGGTTTTGATAATTATAAGTACATATTTACGCAAGATGCAGACTTTAAACAGTCTTTTATTATTACCACAAAGTATACGTTTTTTGCAGTAATCTTAACGAATTTGATTGGCTTTGGCTTAGCCCTATTAGTTACGAAGGGGCTCAAATCAAGAAATATCCTTAGAACGATTTTCTTTTTACCTAACTTAATAGGTGGGTTATTACTCGGTTTTATTTGGCAATTCATTTTTAATAAAGGTCTCACTTCATTAGGAGCTGCGCTAGGTATCGATTCTCTAATGCAGTCATTATTAGGTACTGCAAACGGAGCGTTTTGGGCAATTATTATTGTAGCTATTTGGCAAGGTGCAGGATATATCATGATTATTTATGTAGCGGCACTCCAAGGTGTACCTCAGGAATTGATTGAAGCAGCTCAAGTTGACGGCGCAGATCGTTTTACGACTTTAAGGAAAATCATCATTCCAATGGTAGCACCAGCTGTAACTGTTTGTTTATTTTTAACAATCTCATGGTCGTTCAAAGTATTTGATCAAAATTTATCACTTACTGGTGGTGGACCATTTAAATCGACCGAAATGCTTGCGTTAAACATTTATACAGAAGCATTTGTAAACAATCGATACGGATTAGGAGAAGCAAAAGCTATTGTCTTCTTCGTCGTTGTCGCAGCTATTTCAATTCTCCAAGTTTATTTAACGAAGAAAAGGGAGGTTGAAGCATAGTGGAAAATGAACGATATACCGGACTGACGTTTTTGCTTGAGCTATTTGGGATTATTTTAGCGATATTTTTCCTTGTACCCTTCTACTATGTATTAGGGAACTCGTTTAAATCCTTTGCAGATATTTTGCAAAATACATCATCGCTACCAAAATCCTTAGATTTTACAAATTACTCCCAAGCGATTGCCGTCATGGATTTCTGGAGGGCTTTATTGAATTCTTTAATTGTAACAGTAGCCAGTAATGTGTTGATCGTTTTATTTTGCTCAATGGCAGCTTATAAGCTCGTTCGCACAAGGCATAAAATTTCAACGATTATTTTCTTTATTTTTGTTGCAACAATGGTAATTCCTTTCCAATCAATTATGATTCCACTTGTTAAAGTTGGAAGTACACTTCATTTAATGAATAGTCATTATGGACTTGTTGTTATGTATTTAGCGTTTGGCTCAGCACTTTCAATTTTTCTCTATCACGGTTTTATAAAAGGTATTCCAATTGAGCTTGAAGAAGCAGCGATTATTGATGGATGTTCACCATATATGGTGTTTTGGAAAGTGGTGTTTCCTTTATTAAAACCGATCACCGTAACAATAGTTATATTAAATACGTTATGGATTTGGAATGATTTCTTGTTACCATCTCTAGTTTTGCGTGATGAGGAGCTACGCACAATACCACTGGCTACTTTTTATTTTTTTGGCGCGTATACAAAACAATGGAATTTAGCACTTGCCGGATTAGTTTTAGGCATTACACCGTTATTAATCTTTTTCTTCGCTGCCCAAAAGCAAATTATTCGTGGTATTACAAGTGGCTCAATAAAGTAAGTTAAGGAGGATCATATGAATAAAAAATTATTTAAGTCGATTGCCGTTTTATCAACTAGTATGTTGTTGTTTACTGGATGTAATAATAAAAAAGAAGAAACAAAAAAGCCTGGTGCTAATGAAAAAATTACATTAAATATTTTTCAATTTAAAGCTGAAATTGCAAAAGATCTAGAGGCTTTAGCAAAGGAATATCAAAAGGAAAATAAAAATGTAACGGTAAAGGTTCAAACAGTGGGTGGGGGTGCCGATTATGGAGCAGCATTAAAAGCTCAATTTGCATCAGGAAATGAACCGGATATTTTCAATAATGGTGGATACCAAGAGGCTGTTACTTGGAAGGATAAACTCGAGGACCTGTCAGATCAAGATTGGGTGAAGGATTTATATCCGGAAACAGAAAAACCGATGACAGTTGATGGCAAATTACTCGGAATGCCTATGAACACGGAAGGTTATGGATTCATTTACAATAAAGACTTATTTGATAAAGCTGGAATAACCCAATTGCCAAAAACATTAACTGAATTAGAGGCAACAGCAAAAAAATTAAAAGACGCTGGCATTACACCATTTTCAGTTGGCTATGGTGAGTGGTGGATTTTAGGTATTCATTTATTAAATATTCCATTCGCACAACAACCTGACCCAGATAAATTTATCGCCGATTTAAATGCAGGGAAAGTAAAAATCCCTGATAATGATAAATTTAAGGAGTTTATAAAATTATTTGATTTAACGATTAAATATGGAAATAAAAATCCATTAACAACGGATTACAATACACAAGTTACAAATTTTGCATCTGGAAAAACAGCTATGATGCAACAAGGAAACTGGACACAAGGTATGATTGATGGCATTACACCAAATATGAAACTTGGTCTTCTACCAATGCCGATTAATGATGACAAAAATGCAATGGATAAAATCCCTGTCGGTGTACCTAATAACTGGGTAGTTAACAAAAATTCAAAAAACAAAGAAGAAGCGAAGAAGTTTTTAAATTGGATGGTTTCCTCTGATACAGGCAAAAAATATATCGTTGAAAAGTTTAAATTCATTCCAGCAGTTAAAACAATTGAAGGAAAAGGCTTAGGCCCAATTGCTGATGATATTCAAAAGTACTCAGCTGAAGGCAAAGTACTTTCATGGAACTGGTTTAAGTATCCAAACGGAGCAACAAATGAATTCGGTGCTTCAATGCAAGCATATGTTGGAGGACAAAAAAATCCACAGCAATTACTACAATCACTTCAGGATACTTGGGATAAGTTAAAGAAACAGTAGAATAGTGAAAACCAAGGCGAATCTTATTTCGAAATAATTTCGAATGAGGTTTGTCTTTTTTGTATGCATTTTTAAACCTTTTGTTTGTTGAAGATTTATCAATTGGAAGATTTTATGTGATGAACTCAATTAATTATCGTGATATAGTAATTATCGTTGCGAATATAAATGAAATTCCTGAGTTTAACCTAGATCAATAGATTAATAGTAAGGGAGAGTAATCAAATATGAAAAAATCGATTAAAAATGTTATTTTATCAACTGCGATTGTCATTTCTTTAGGAACAGTAGTTGGACCAGCTAATGCTGCTTCTGTTGTTTATAAAGTTAAAAAAGGGGACACGCTTTACAAAATTTCAAAAACATATAAAACAACTGTTACAGAGCTTAAAAAGCAGAATAAATTAAAATCGAATTCAATTCGAATTGGACAAAAATTAATTATTCCTACTAAATATAAAGTTGCTACAAAAAAGCCAGCTACAAAAACGATTAGTCCCGTGAAGCTTCCAGCAAGTGAATCAGTAAAAAAGATGGCATTAGAAATCACTTCATGGTATGAAACATCATCATCTGAAGCTGATGCATTTGGTGCAACAAGTGGTAATTTCGATGGAGCAGGATTATCTTTTGGCGCACTTCAAGAAAACTTTGGAACAGAAACTTTACAACCAATAATGAAAAATATGTTTGCAAATCATAATGATGTTGTCTTAAAAGCTTTTAATGGAGATACGGATTCTTATAATACATTTAAAGATGTCATTATGAACAAATCGACAAAAGAACAGGTAGCTTGGGGAGATTCAATAAGTGACCCTAATAATAAATACCAAGTTGTAGAGCCTTGGAAGACTTATTTTAAAAATCTAGGTACGAGTAAAGAATGTATTGATGAACAAATTAATGCTTCAAAATGGTACTTCGATCAAACAGAAAAGTATTACAAAACATTCGGATTATGGACAAAAAGAGGATATGCACTAATGTTTGATATATTTGTTCAAAGTGGTGCGATATCGGATAAAACGACAAATTTAATATTAAATGACTTTAAAAAAATTGATACAAAAAACATGACAAAAGAACAAATCGAAACGAAAAAAATGAATATTATCGTAAATCGTCGTGCTGCAGATGTAAATGAACAATGGAGAGAAACTTGGAAATCTAGAAAATCAGTAATTGCGAACGGCAGCGGAACAGTTGTTGGTTATGGAGATTTCTTTGATGTAACTCCGTATGGTGCGACGTTAACACATGTTAATAAATAAGTTATTTGATGAGGGAGTCCGAGATTTTGGACTTCCTTTTTTATTTGTTCACTGATTATCTTTCAATTTTTTTAAAAGAAATATGTGATTTGATTTTTTTATGGGAATATTAAAAAAGAAGTATACACTAGCTTTTGGATAAAATAATTTCATAGGAGAGATTAGTTGTGCAATGGTATTTAAAAGTATTAAAAAATTATGTAGGATTTCATGGTAGAGCGAGTCGAACTGAATTTTGGATGTTCTTCTTGATTAATGCAATTATTACTTTTTTACTTAGTTTATTAGATAACTTTGCAAATACAGATAACATGATTTCAGGAATTTATGGTTTGCTTACTTTGCTACCACTAATTGCAGTCGGTGTTCGCAGATTACATGATATTGGTAAAAGTGGTTGGTGGTATTTAATTAGTTTAATTCCGTTTATAGGAACAATTATTTTATTAATACTTGCTTGTTTTAAAAGTGAAGATCACGAGAATCGTTTTGGACCAGTTCCAAGATAGATTCAATTTAATAATGTTCATTGGGTATTAGGATAAGACTTAAATGTATTACTTCTTAAATAAATTGATCATTGAAATTTTATACCCAATGTATGTCCCTATCGTATTTAAAATAACATCATCTATATCTGAGGTTCTAAAAGACATCATAAATTGGACAACTTCTATGCTTATGGATAAAAATAAGCCAATCAGTATAATTTTTTTTGATTTCTTAATGGATGTCAAAATAAACCCAAATGGTACAAAAAGAATGATGTTTCCAAAGATATTAACGATAAATTGTTTAATGCTGCTAAACTCATTAAACAGTTTGATTAATGGGATTAAATTTAATCCACCCTCAGAAACACCTATTCCTAAAGAAGCGACTGGAAAAAATGTAAACCTAAAAATAAACAAAAGTGAAAAAATTAACAGTAAATATTTTATGAAAATAGGTTTCAAAATAAATCTCCCAAAAAATGTTTTAATTAATAATAAGCTATTATACATTAATAATTTTAAATTTCCTCAATAAACTGTTCATTAAATGATGATCGCTTTGGCCCAGCACCGAAATAATCTAAGCTTAATACCCGCCTATTTTTAGGCGGTTTTTTGTGTTAATTCAAAATTGATTGTCCTATTATTAAAAATTAATAATGTTACATGGGTATTAAGAATAGACTTAAATGTACCGTATTTACTTCTTAGGAGGGATCCATCGTGGAATGGTATTTAAAAGTATTAAAGAATTACGTAGTATTCAGCGGAAGAGCTAGAAGAACAGAGTATTGGATGTTTTTCCTGTTTAATGCCATTATCACTATTATACTTTCGATTTTACAAAGCATTGCGGATATCGATAATATATTAACTGGAATTTACGGACTTTTGACGATATTGCCATCTTTAGCAGTAGGGGCCCGCAGATTACATGATTCAGGTAGAAGTGGCTGGTGGCTGTTAATTGGAATCATTCCGTTTATTGGTACGATTATTCTTATAGTTTTCTTCTGTTTGGATAGTGAAGAGGGAGATAATCGATTTGGGGCGAATCCTAAGTATTAGCGATAGGTTATAAAGAGTATGACCGCCTTGTTAAAGGCGGTTTTTTAGTGTTCATAGGATTGTAAAATTTATAAAAAAAAGGTTGTTCATAAGTCAGTTACTCTGACTTATGGACAACTCTTTCTCTTTTTTCACAAGCTGTTTTGATAAGCGTATCAAACAGACGCTGCATTGTTTCGTGTTTCTCGCTCATTGATTCTGGATGCCACTGGACCGCCACCAAATATGGATCGTCACTTCCTTCGATTGCTTCAATTATCCCGTCATTTGATCGTGCGGTGATTACCAGACCGTCACCAAGTTCATCAATTGCCTGATGGTGCAGGGAGTTCACTTTGATCTCATTTGTGCCAATGATCTCATGCAACTTGCTTTCTCTAATTGATACAGTGTGAAAAGGGAGGGAGCGCGGAACTGTCTGCTCATGTCGCATCATGTGCGAGCAATGTGTTTCGATATCTTGAATGAGCGTCCCACCACATGCGACATTAATAAGTTGCAGTCCACGGCACACACCAAAGATTGGTTTTCCTGTTTTTCGAACGGCGTGAAATAAAGTGAGCTCAAATTCATCGCGATCGGTTTTAAAAAAGCCGATTTTCGGATGTGGATCTTGCCCGAAAAAGACCGGGTCCAAGTCTTCACCCCCACTGAAAATGAACCCGTCACAAAGATTTACATAGCAATTGATTGCATCTGGATCGCTAATTGTCGGTAGTAGAAGTGGAATGCCACCACCACGTTCAATGGCTTGGTGGTAATCCTGGTGGATATACACTCCTTCCATATTATTGTTATGTTTCACATAGGATGTTGTAATCCCGATGATTGGTTTTGTCATGTTTTTTCATCCTTTCGATTTCGTTACAACACTTTATCTAAAAATGCACGAAGTCGTTGGCTTTTCGCCCCACCAAAAATAGCTATTGGTATGTCGTCTTCTTCGATTGTACCATTATGTAAAAATAAAATTCGGTCGGCTACTTCTTTCGCAAAGCCCATTTCGTGCGTCACAATAATCATCGTCATACCTTCGTTAGCGAGTTTACGCATTACGGTTAGAACCTCTCCAACCGTTTCAGGATCAAGCGCACTCGTTGGTTCATCAAATAGCATTACTTTTGGGTTCATGGCCAGTGCCCGTGCAATAGCTACTCGTTGCTGCTGCCCACCGGATAAACTGCGTGGATAAGTATCCTTTTTCTCAACGAGATCTACTTTTGCTAAGTATTCAAGGGCCAGTCTTTCAGCTTCCGATTTATCCATTTTTTTGATGTGACAAAGTGCGAGTGTGATATTTTCAAGCACCGTTTTGTGTGGAAATAAATTAAATTGCTGAAATACCATACCCATTTGTTGGCGCGTTTTGGTCATGTCATGATTAGGAGCGGTTATTAGCTCTCCTTCAAAAAAAACGTCTCCTTTTGTCGGGATTTCTAATTGATTGATACAACGGAGTAGTGTCGATTTCCCTGACCCTGACGCTCCAATTAAACACACCACTTGTCCTTTTGGAATCGTTAGATTGATGTTTCTTAACACGACGTTTTCACCAAATGCTTTTTCGATGTCTTTTAATACGATCATCATTTCAGGATTCTCCTTTCGACGGTTTCAGCGAACATATTCATCGAGGTTACCATGACCCAGTACATCAAAGAAATTACGAATAAATAGGCAAAAATCTCGAAGTTATTCGAATACTTAATTTGTGCACTGTACATGAGCTCAACGATGCTGATGACTGCTAGTAGTGAAGTATCTTTTAAGGTCGTACTAAATTGATTTAAAAAAGCTGGAATCATTCGTTTCACCGCTTGTGGCAAGATGACAAGACGAAACGTTTGTGCATTCGTAAATCCAATGGCGCGACTTGCTTCTTCTTGCCCCTTATCAATCGATTGAATCCCTGCTTTAAATACCTCGGACAAATACGCACCACCATTGACAGATAAGGCCAGTGACCCAACTACCATTGCTGGTAGTCCACCTTTAAATAAGAGCGGGAAAATCGCGAAATACAAAAAGATGACTTGTACATACAGAGGAGTTCCGCGGATGATACTTACATATACTCGTGTGATATTTGTTAACACCCTATTCCCACTAATGGCAAATACACCGAAGATTAAACCTAAAATAGTTGCGAAAAATAGCGCGATGATCGCAATTTCGATCGTATGAAGGGCACCATCTAGCAAAAATGGCATGTCATCCCAAACCAATTCAAAACCTCTCATATTTTCACTCCTTATTCAATTGATGTGAAAAAAGGCGCAGGTCTTATGCGCCTTTTTTGTGAAGTTGGTTATTCACCGAAGTATTGCTTATGTAACTTGTCGTATGTACCGTCTTCTTTTAACTCTTTTAATCCTTCGTTAAAGTCTTTTAAAACTTTAGGCTCATTTTTAGCGATTGCAATTCCGTAATCTTCCCCTGTTAAGCGCTCGCCAACAATTTTCAAGCCTTTTGCAGTCCCTGATTTCATTTTATCCGCCACAAATGGATAATCATTGATCAATGCGTCACTTTGTCCATTTTGAACGTCTAAATAAAGCGTTGGCTCATCTTCTAAAATCTTCACTTTCGCACCGTACTTTTTCGCAAGTTCATTTGCTTTTTCTAAGCCGGAGGTACCGTTTTTCGCGACAATGGTTTTGCCTTTTAAGTCAGATACGTCTTTAATTGAACTACCATCTTTTACAACGAGCACCAATCCACTTTCAAAATAGCTATCGGTGAAGTTTGTAACAGCTTTTCGATCATCACGAATCGTAATGGCTGCAGCCGCGCCATCAATTTGTTTTGTTTTCAGTGAAGGGATAATACCATCAAACTTCATGTCTTTCCATTCGATTGTATAGCCTTCCTTTTTCGCGATGCTTTCGACAACGTCGATGTCAAATCCAGTAAACTTTCCATTTTCTAAATTTCCAAACGCTCCACCATCTGCAGTTGTAGCAAATACTAACTTATGTGTTTTTTGGCCGTCTTGACCAACTTTGATACTATCGGCTTTGCCACAACCTGTTAACGCTAGTGCAAGTACACTACTAAGTGCTACTACTTTCCAAGTGTGTTTCATGGGTTCTCCTCCTCCTAAATTTTCCATTTTGTTCTTAACACATTCTGATTTCGCTATTTTAATACAAAAACCCTTCATTTTCTGAAAAATCTAATAATTTTACTTAGTTTTGACAAAATTCTATTGAAGTTGACTAGAGATTTGAAAAAAAATCACTTAATTTAGCTGAATTTGTCTATGAATATCTAATTTAAAGATTGCTATTTTGAAAGAATGGCAATGCATCTAAAAGAATTTATATGGTTCATTTTAGAGGGAGGGTAGAATTGGAGTCTTCATGCTAAATTTTCAGTTGGTCAATATATTCCACCCTACTGTTCAAATGAATACGTTTTCACAACCCCGGAGGTATTTTATGATGATAGTGGAGGTGTTACAGATGATTGAAACGAAAAAAGTGATTGATACAAATTTAACAGATGCTAAGACAAAGAAGTCATCTAAAAAATTAAGAGATTTTTTAAATTATCTTACGTTTGTAGGACCAGCAACTATTGTTTTTGCAGCGATCGTGTTAACGCCATTTTTAATCGGCTTTTTCTATTCATTTACTCAGTGGGATGGTGTAGCTGATTCTGCTAAGTGGGTCGGACTTGAAAATTATAAATACATTTTTACGAAAGATACGGATTTTATCCATTCGTTTATATTAACTGGTAAATATACATTTTTCGCTGTAATCCTAACCAATGTGATTGGTTTTGGTTTAGCGTTGATCGTAACGCAAAGCTTAAAGACTAGCAATATTTTAAGAACGGTCTTTTTCCTTCCAAATTTAATCGGTGGATTATTATTAGGTTTCATTTGGCAGTTCATCTTTAATAAAGGTTTAATTTCAATTGGACAATTATTGCATTCAGACTTTTTACAAAGAGCACTTTTAGGTGAAGAAAAAGGTGCGTTCTGGGCAATTGTCATCGTAGCAGTTTGGCAAGGTGCAGGTTATATAATGGTTATTTATGTAGCGGCTCTGCAAGGTGTACCTCAGGAATTAATTGAAGCAGCTCAAATTGATGGTGCGAATAAATTCCAAGTGTTACGTAAAATCATTATTCCAATGGTAGCACCAGCTGTAACAGTTTGTTTATTCTTAACAATTTCATGGTCATTTAAAGTATTTGATACAAACCTTTCATTAACAAATGGTGGACCATTTAAGTCTACTGAGATGTTGGCTTTAAACATTTACACTGAAGCTTTTGTAAATAACCGTTATGGATTAGGTGAAGCAAAAGCGATTGTATTCTTCGTAGTCGTTGCGTTAATTTCAGTAATTCAAGTTTACATTACGAAGAAGAGGGAGGTTGAGGCATAATGCTAAAAGAACGATATACAGGCTTTACTCTTATATTAGAAATAGCGGCAATTATACTTGCTCTCATCTTCTTAGTTCCTTTTTATTATGTGTTAGGTAACTCATTTAAATCATTTGCTGATATTTTACAAAATACATCTTCGCTTCCAAAAAGCTTAGATTTTACAAACTATCAACAAGCAATTGAAGTTATGAATTTCTGGAAAGCGCTAATGAACTCGTTAATCGTGACAATTGTTAGTAATGTTGTAATCGTCTTTTTCTGTTCAATGGCAGCTTATAAATTAGTTCGTTCAAAAAGTAAGATTTCAAATATCATTTTCTTTATCTTTGTAGCAACAATGGTTATCCCGTTCCAATCAATTATGATCCCATTAGTGAAAGTTGGAAGTACGCTTCATTTAATGAATAGCCATTGGGGACTAGTCATAATGTATTTAGGTTTCGGATCAGCATTATCAATCTTCCTATATCATGGATTTATTAAAACAATTCCAATTGAGTTAGAGGAAGCAGCAATTATTGATGGTTGTTCACCGACTATGGTTTTCTGGAAAGTTGTTTTCCCACTATTAAAACCAATTACGGTTACAATTGTTATCTTAAATACTTTATGGATTTGGAATGACTTCTTATTACCATCACTTGTATTAAGAGATATGGAGTTAAGAACAATTCCTCTTGCTACATTCTACTTCTTTGGAGCATATACAAAACAGTGGAACTTAGCGTTATCTGGACTTGTTTTAGGCATAACGCCACTATTAATTTTCTACTTTGCAGCACAGAAACATATTATTAAAGGTATTACGAGCGGTTCAATTAAATAATGTGATTGGGTGGAAGCTATCAATATATTCCACCCATCATGTCAATATAGGCTATCCATAGTTGTTTATTTTTAAAGGTATAATGAAAGCGTATTCAAAATATAGAATATTGAGACGGGGGTTTTTAGGATGAAAAAGATGCTAAAGGTAGCAGCAGCATTAACAACTTCAGTGATGTTATTCTCTGCTTGTTCTGGAGGATCTTCAGACAAAGGTTCAAATGATTCAAAGGATAAAAAAGTAACATTAAACGTATTCCAGTTTAAAGCTGAGATTGCGAAAGATTTAGAACAAATGGCGAAGGATTACCATAAGGAAAATCCAAACGTAACAGTTAAAATTCAAACTGTTGGCGGCGGTGCTGACTACGGTGCTGCATTAAAAGCTCAATTTGCTTCAGGTAACGAGCCAGATATCTTTAACAACGGTGGATTCCAAGAAGCAGTTACTTGGAAAGATAAATTAGAAGATCTTTCTGATCAATCATGGGTAAAAGATTTATATCCAGGAACTGAAAAACCAATGACAATTGACGGCAAACTTTACGGTATGCCAATGAATACTGAAGGTTATGGATTTATTTACAATAAAGATTTATTCGCAAAAGCTGGTATTACTGAAGCACCAAAAACGTTAAGCGAATTAACTGCTGCAGCTGAAAAGCTTCAAAAAGCAGGTATCACACCATTCTCAGTTGGATACGGTGAGTGGTGGATTCTAGGAATTCACTTATTAAATATTCCTTTCGCTCAACAACAAGATCCAGATAAATTCATGGCTGATGTAAATTCAGGTAAAGTGAAAATTCAAGACAACGAGAAATTTAAACAATTTATGAAACTATTTGATTTAACAATCAAATACGGAAATAAAAATCCTTTAACAACTGATTACAACACTCAAGTTACAAACTTTGCTCAAGGTAAAACTGCTATGATCCAACAAGGTAACTGGATTCAAGGTATGATTGATGGAATTACTCCAAACATGAACTTAGGTGTGTTACCAATTCCAATCAACGATGACAAAGCAGCTATGGACAAATTACCAATGGGAGTACCAAATAACTGGGTAGTTAACAAAAACTCTAAAAACAAAGAAGAAGCTAAGAAATTCTTAGAGTGGATGGTTACTTCTGATACAGGTAAGAAATACATTGTAGAAAAATTCAAGTTCATCCCTGCTTTAAAAACAATTCAAGGTAAAAACTTAGGACCAATCGCAGACGACTTACAAAAATACTCTGCTGAAGGTAAAACATTATCTTGGAACTGGTTCAAATACCCAGATGGCGCTACAAATGAGTTTGGTGCATCAATGCAAGCTTACGTTGGAAAGCAAAAATCTGCTGATGAAATGTTAAAATCTCTTGAAGATACTTGGATGAAATTAAAAAAATAAGTTCTTAATTTTAGGCTTCCCTGAAATACCCTATAGATTAAGGCAACCCACAAGGAATTAATTCCTTGTGGGTTTTTAATTTTTTATGCCCTGTTAAGGAATAAATTAGTATTTCGAATAAGATCGATCTAAGTACAAAAGTTAATAAATTTTTTAGACTCTTTTTTTCATTAATAGTAGTTTGTACAAGCCCTCCTTCATTTCGAACATATATTTGAAATAAAGGAGTGATTTTAAATGAAAAAGAGAAAATGTAATTGCTCTTGTGGAAATAAGGTGACAAAGGTAGATATACAACGAATGCAAGAAATACTAAATAAACTTAGAAAGCTAGATGAAGACGATATTGAAAATTTAGATCCTACTGATTGTTTTGAGTTTA
The DNA here is from genome assembly GCF_900112535.1 of Bacillus sp. UNCCL81. Taxonomy (NCBI): domain Bacteria; kingdom Bacillati; phylum Bacillota; class Bacilli; order Caryophanales; family Bacillaceae; genus Bacillus; species Bacillus sp. UNCCL81. The sequence goes on from NZ_FOMF01000005.1 coordinate 133,750, forward strand.
GAGGTGTATTTTGTTGTCGTGTGGATGGTCGAATAATATGTATTGAATAACCAGTGTATTAATGACTAGCCAAAGACGATGGAAGGAATGTCGATGAACACAAGTCCTTAAATAATCCAAATTGGTAACATATTATTTGCAATAAGAATATCATTTCTTGCACTATCGACGTGATTAAGTTGAACAACAAGAGCAGCCATTCGGTTGCTTTTTGTGCGACGGGCAGTCGCATAGGGTGCTGACCTAGTCAGCGCCCTTCATTTGCTTATCTAGACAGAGACGACACCTCGGTGTAACGACTGAATGAAGGATAAATTAATGAATTCCAGATGGTGAAAATCCATTCTCGAGGAGACTGACCTAGCTCGAGAAGTCTAATCTAGGGCATTATCGCGAGGTATTGTCTGAAGGAGATGCGGTAAATCGAGAGACCCGTAGACGAAAAGATAGACCCTAATGCAAGAAGTGTGAAGCACGGCGGCGGAGTAAGTTGGCGACTTTTCGAAGAGTGAGGAAGCCCACTAAAATGGCATTTTCTTTAGAAGTCAGAACGAGGAAATGTGGCTTATAACGTGATGGTGCAGGGTATGTCTTGAAGGAAAATGCGATGACCCCGTGAGGTCTCCACCTTACCAAACAGGCAGGGTTCTAATCTATAAGGGTAATCCGAAGTGATGAAGAACGGGTGGAGAAGTCAGACGTTCTCATAGTACGGAAGTAGTTCGATGACCATAACATCGAATGAACGGAAGGGGAACGACCTATGGCTCCAAGTCATGGACAAGATGGAATGTTAACAATCAAGTTACTTAGGTAAAACCGTTTGAATGAACATCAAGGAAAGGCATGGAATATGTAATGAATCAAGAGTGGAAATTTAAGCTACATAGTGTTTACGGTCAATTATTATTCGACCGAAAACTAACTCAAAGTTTTGAACAAGTAAAGATGAATAAAGGAACAGGTGGAATTGATGGTGAATCCATTGAAAGCTATGAATTGAACCTGACTGAAAATATTATGTCATTACTTGAAAAACTGAAAACAAAGACATACAAAGCACAACCAGTTAAAAGAGTATACATACCCAAGAAGAATGGAAAGAAACGACCTCTAGGAATTCCAACAATCCAAGACCGAATTGTTCAACAGAGTCTAGTAAACGTGTTACAACCAAAATTCGAAGATCTATTATTTCATAATTGGTCAGTTGGATATCGACCAAACCGAGGAGTTCAAAGAGCACTTCAAATCATCTTATGGAATATAGAACAAGGATACAATCATATCTACGATTGTGATATAAAGGGTTTCTTCGATAATATTCCACACAAGAAACTAATAGGGGTATTAAAGAAATACGTTTCGGACCGAACGGTCCTAAGTCTAATTGAACAGTGGCTAAAGGTTGGACATATGGAACAAGGTAAACTCATTCATTCTGATTATGGCACTCCTCAAGGTGGAGTAATTTCCCCACTTTTAGCAAATGCCTATCTAAATGAATTGGATTGGGAATGGGATTTGAATGGTATTCGCTTCGTTCGTTACGCGGATGATTTTCTTTTGTTTGCCAAATCAAAGGAGTCAATCGAAAAGGCAGCTACCCTAACTAAAGAAAAGTTGAAGGAATTAGGATTAGAAATTTCAAAAGAGAAAACAAGAATTGTTGATTTTAAGAAAGATGACTTCGACTTTCTGGGATTTACATTTCATCATTGGGGAACAAATGAAAACAACAATAAACTTGAATTTCATGTAACTCCTAAAGAAGAATCGGTTAAAGACTTCCGAATGAAAATTAAAGAGAAGACACGAAAACTGTTAACTCTAAGTAAAGAAGAATGGATTAATCGAGTAAATCCAATCATACGAGGAAAAGTAAATTACTATGTAACGATAGTCAAAGCGATTAAGGCGAACGAAGAACTGGGACAGAAAAGCCACTGTATAACTAGAAAGATGAGATGGATTTTATCGTCAATAGATGGTTATATAAGAAAGAGATTACGAGTAGCATTTATTCATAAACATCCTAATCAGAGGAAAGAAGCCATGATGCGAAGTAAATGGAATAATAGTTTCTTTGTAGGTATTAAGTTAATCTCGAGTTACTGGCTTTATTTAAACAAAACTTACAACTACTCTTTAGAAGACTATCTAGATGAAATGAAAACTAAAAGAAAAAGAAAGCACCAACTTGCGAAAAAGAGAGCAAAAGAGAGGGGCGAAGAATACTTCACCCTTAAAAGAATCCAAAAGATGCAAAATGCCTGGAACGCATTCTCTTGATAATCACTATAACATATGGGTAAGCCGTATGCCTTAATAGGGCACGTACGGTTTGATAAGGGGGAAGTCTCGTGAGAGATTTCCCTACTTTATTATTTATGTATTTGGCAGGTTAGTCAAAGAAGGAAGCGAATTATCATAAAAGCCTTGGAAAAAAAGTTTATGTTTATCTCATTTAGTAGACACGCGAAAAAGCCTTCCCATTAAAATGAACCCCTCTTGCACGTATCAAGAATAAGAGCTAACCTCCAGTTTTCTATATTTAAAATTTAAACTTTCTGATAAACTAGATAGTAGAAAGTGCAAACGTTTCCGCAAAGGATGTTATCATGAAAAACAGTATTAGAAGTAAGCTAATAATCTTATTATTAATCGCCACGATTATTCCTTTTGGATTATCAATTATCGCAAATTATTTTTATACAAAAAACACGGTAACAAAGGAATTTGTAAATACAAACCATGATTTATTGAAGCGTAGTGGGAATGATTTATTGAATTATTATAATGAGATTTACGGTATTCCATTGTCCATTTATAGTAATAGACCGTTTTTGTCTGTGTTAGAAAATGGTGCTACTGCTTACATCGAACAAAATTCTGCTGAAATTCAACGTAGTTTATTAGGACTTTATTTTTCTAGAAGAGAGTTCGTGCAGTTACATTTGTATTTAACGAAAGGTAAGGATGATTACACCGTCTACAATGCAAAGGTGAGTAGTCGTGGGAAATTGTATAATTTTAATCAAATTCCTGCATATCGAAATTTAAGTTATTCGAGGGACTCGTATTATATTCAACCGACTCATCCGATTCAAAACTATAATAATTTATCCGATTTTCGAATCGAGCCAGTTAAACAGGTTGTATCATTTCATTATTTTTTGAATAATGTTACTTCAGACCAATGGTTAGGTTTCTTATCGATTGATATTGAATTAAGTAGAATTAAAGAGATTTTCGATCGAATTTATAAAAAAGGAGAGGAACATCTTTTCGTTGTTGGTGATGGGAATGTTGTTTTGTATTCTTCTGAAAAAAGACTAATTGGTAAAAAGCTAGAAACAAAATGGTATAAAAAAATAACCTCAGATCGATCGGGTGAAGCAAGTTTTGATTGGAAGGATAAGGACTTTAGTGGTGTTTATGTGTATGACAAAATCACAAGTAATCATCAACAATGGACGGTCATTAAAAGCATTCCTTATAAGAATCTCTATCATAATTCGAATCAATTATTAAAAATTACAGTTACACTAGGAGCGATTTCAGTCTTATTAGTCATCATTTTAACAATTATCGTATCCTTTAGATTTACACGACCAATACGAATCTTAATTCGAGATATGCAGCGAATTGAGAAGGGAGAACTTGCTGTTTCCTTTGATACGTTAGGAAATGATGAGTTTGGGCAGTTAGGTAAACATTTTACTTCAATGGTCGATACGTTAAATGATTTATATATAAAAGAGTACAAGCTTCAAATAGAAAATAAAACAAATCAATTAAAAGTACTTCAGTCTCAAATTAATCCGCATTTTTTATACAACGCCTTGCAGTCAATTGGAACTCTTTCACTAAAAAATGACGGAATTAAAGTGTATCGATTAATTATGTCACTATCGAAAATCATGAGATATAGCATGAAAAATAATGAGGATTTTGTGACGCTTAAGGATGAATTAAACCATATAAAAGATTATTTATCGCTTCAAAATGAACGATATGATGGCAAATTTGTCTATAACCTGGAAGTGGATGAAGGGTTAAACAAAGTAAAAATGCCAAAAATGATTTTACAGCCAATCGTAGAAAATTTCTTTAAACACGGCTTTGAAAAACAACAAAAGCTTGGTGAATTAAATATTTCGATTCATAGACAACAAGATAATCGTTTAAAAATAGTCATTGCTGATAATGGTGAAGGGGCAACAGAAGAGGAATTAGAAAACATCAATTCGTCGCTATCAGAAGATGGATTAAATACGAACGAGAGTATCGGGTTAAAAAATATTTCTGATCGCCTTCATTTTTATTATGGTAAAAAAGCAGAAGTAAAAATAGAAAGTGTGAAGCATGAAAACTTTGTTGTAACGATAATCTTACCGATTGAAATGACAAGAGGAGAAGTTAATCATGAAGGTTCTACTAATAGATGACGAAAAGCATGTACGAGAAGGTGTAAAACTTCTTGCAGATTGGGATGCAATTGGTGTTACTGAAATATTAGAAGCAGAAAATGGAGCGATTGCCCAAGACATCATTAGAAAGGAAAGACCGACAATTATCTTTACCGATTTAATGATGCCAGAGCTAGACGGTAGAGGATTATTAAAGTGGCTTCATTCAGAAAATATTAATTGCAAGGTAATCGTTGTAACGGGATATGATGACTATCATTATATGAGAGAAGCCATTCAGTTCGGTGCGTCTGATTACTTATTGAAGCCAATTGATCCGGATATATTGAATGAAACTTTAGTAAAAGTTGTATCAGATTGGAATGAAAAAGAAAAAGAGAGAATTGATGCCTTAAATGATTTTCGTTTGCTGCAGGAAGTTTTACCTGTTTACAGAGATAAACAATTAACAAATGCAATTTACGGGAAAGAATTTAATCAGAATATGCTAAACCAATTAGGATATGAAGAAGGGCAAACTTTACATGTTTCTTTACTAAAATTACGAAATCTAGAGACATTCAAAGATATTTGGCCAGAGGATTTATGCTTTTTTGCCCTATTGAATATTGTAAATGAAGTTCTTCAAAGTCAAAATGGAGGAATTGCATTTCGTAATTTACAAGGCACAAAGGAGATTTGTTTACTATATTGGGGAGAACAAGTCACTGACAGTATCCAACATATTGCTAAAATTTTATCGACAGTTGTGCCTTTTCCGTTTCATTTTGCAATCAGTAGAAAGTTAACAATTGAATCGATCCAGTCTGGGTATGAGGAAGTTGTAAATGTTCTACAGCATGTAAATATTTTAGAAAAGCGAGATGTACCAGTTTATTCTTATGAAGATATAAAAGAGTATCATCCGATTAATCTAGTAGAAATCATCAACCTATTTGAACAAATGGTTGAGAAACAGGATATTTATATTTACGATGAAGTCATTCAACTGTTTAGTAAACGAATCGCACAGAAGAATTATCTTCCTTTTGCACAGTTACTTTCATTACATCAGGAGTTTCTAATTTTCCTTAATCACTGGATAAATAAACTATCGCTTCAAACCATTCAGGAAGTGAATCTAGAATTGTTCTGGAATGCGAGAGGGCATTTTGAAATTGGTGATTATGTAGCGACTCAAAGGGAAAGAGTACAATCGATCATTCAAGAGAAAAATCAAACGAACCAAGAACTAAATAGTATCGAGGCAATCTCCAATTATATTCAGCTTAACTATGCCGAAGAAATTTCACTCCAGGAGTTTTCAGAGAAATTTTATTTAAGTCGTGAATATATATCCCGTAAGTTTAAACAAATTTACGGTGTGAATATTTCAGATTATATTGTTTCAATTCGGATTGAAAAGGCAAAGGAATTATTGAAGTTCCCCAATTTGAAAATTTATGAAATAGCTGGGAAAATTGGCTATCAGGATGACAAATACTTTCGAAAAGTGTTTAAGAAAATCGTTGGGATGACCCCAAACGAATACCGAAATATGAATGATTAGTAAAAAAGTTGCAGGAAATCCTTGGAAACTGAGGAATAAGTAATTAGATATTTATTCTTACGTTTCGGGGGATTAAAAAATGGAACAGGCAGTTGAAAGTGTTTTTACAAAAGAAATTTTAACGAATGCAGCAGCACAATTTGGTATTACAGTAGATGAAAAACCAGTCGGAGAATTTGAGAACTATCTATTTAAAGGTAAGCTGGCAGATGGAACGGATCGCATTTTACGATTAACGCATTCATCTCATCGCTCAAAGGAAGAAATTGAGGCAGAGCTTAAATTTTTAAAATATGCTAGAGAAAACGGAGCAAATGCAGCAGGTTCTTTAACGTCCTTAAACGGTAATTTAGTAGAAGTCCAACATGCAAGTGATGGCACGAGTTTTTATGCTTCAATGTTTGAATGGGCAGACGGACAATTAGTAGATCGTACAAACCCAGCTGTGTGGAATGATGACTTAATGTACACATGGGGAAAAACGATCGGAAAACTTCACGCGTTAACAGTGGATTACCCTGTAACAAACCTTCGTGAGCATTGGGACGAAGAAGCGTATTTAAATGAAATGTTAGCTGATGAAGAACTTGGCATTTTTACGAAGGATTTAATTGAAGAAATCCAAGCTTATGACAGAAAGAAAGATTCATATGGATTAATTCATAGTGACTTACATCTCCACAATTTCTTCGTAAATGATAAAGGTGAAATAACGGCTTTTGATTTCGATGATTTGCAATATAATTATTTCATTTCAGATATCGCAATCGTCTTATATTATACTGCTTGGGGTAGTAAGGCATCATTCGAAGAAAAATCTAAATTCGCAAAAAGACAGTTAGAAATCTTTCGAAAAGGTTATGAAACCGAGTATGTATTAGATGAAGAATGGTATAGCCGAATTCCTTCATTTTTAAAATGTCGTGATCTTACGCTTTATCATGTATTGAATATGAAATATGAAGAGAAAACGCAAAGGGTTATTGAACTTTGTGAAGAACTTAAAGAGAGAATTGTTAATAAGAAGACGATAATTGATCTATAAATTAAACAAAAAGCTACGATTCAAACACAATCGTAGCTTTTTTTATATTTAAATGGGGGGTAAGTAAATTTATTTATGTCTAGCTTCTTCGATCTTATTAATATTGCTTTCATATTGATCATCTTCTAATGGGATATAACCAACTTGCTCAGCTAATATTGGAGCATTTTCATTAGCAAATTTCAAATAGTCTAAAACAACAGGACGTTTAAGTGAGTCTATATTTACATATGTGTAGAGTTCACGAGAAAATGGGTATGTCCCATTTTTGATTGTCTCTTCAGTTGGTAAAACTGCTTTACCTGTTTTTTGATTAACGATTGGTACGATTTTTAATTTGTCTTTGTTTTCTTCATAGTAAGCATGACCAAAGTATCCAATTGCACCTTTTTCACTAGCAACATCAACTGCAAGATTTTTGTCATCTTCAGACGTTTTTGCATCTTTCCGTTCGCCAGTTTGATTTAAGATGGTTTTATTAAAGTATTCGTAAGTTCCTGACTCAGTACCAGGGCTGAAGAATTTAATTTCTTCCTTTGGCCAAGCTGAGTTTAGTTCGTTCCATGTTTTTATTTTGCTTTTTACTGACCACAACTTTCTTAATTGTTCAACTGTTAATTGATTAACAAAATCATTGTCTTTATTTATTACGACTGATAGACCGTCGTAAGCTAATTTTAATTGAATATAATCAATGTTATTATGTTTAGCGATTGCATTTTCTTTATTTGTTATTGGGCGAGATGCGTCATTTATATCTGTTACGCCATTTGCGAATTTTTTAAAGCCATCAATTGTACCACTATTACCTAATGAAATAGTTACTTCAGGTTGTGCAGATCTATATTGTTTCGTTATTTTTTGCATAATCGGGAAAACGGTAGAAGAACCATCGATTAGTATGCTACCAGTTAATTGTTTTTCTGATGTATTTGAATTAGGATGATAAGCAATCCCACAAGCTGCTAAAGATAACATAGCTGTGATTACGACGACTAATAAAAGTATTTTTCTATGATGCATCTACAGTTTCCCCCTTCGTTGTTTTTGCTACATTTCTTACAATATCCCACAAAGATTAACTTGCTTTTAACGCAACGTAAAGAATTTGTAAAGGTATAGTGAAAGTCCCCCTTTTTTGTTAATAACCAATTAAAATGACCGTATAAACAGTAAAAAATGGGAGAGATATACGGTGGAGCAAATTGTCATCATCCAAGATCAAAACGAGATTGAACATGTGCTTCAACAAAGTAAACAATTCGGATTAATTAAAATCAGCACATATCGATATGGAGAGTTTAATGAAGAAACTCATTTAGGTTTCTTAAAAGGTTGCATAGTATTAATGAAAAGCCAAGTTTTGGACGAGTTTATTCCATTAATCATGAGAATAAGACGGATAACAGAAATACCAATCATCTTATTAGTTGAAACTTACGATTCATACGAAGCAGCGATTTGCATTGAAGCGGGAGCGGATCAATATGTTAAATATCCGATTCATCCTAGAGACTTATCCGCAAGAATAAAAGCAGTAATGAGGAGGGCAGGCAACGAAAAAATTGAAGAAGACCGAGAAAAAGTTTTGAATTTTGGCGAGATTTCCTTCTATTTAAATCGAGAAGAGGTTTATAAAAACAAAATGAGGATTGAATTAAATGGAAGAGAATATGCAATTTTACTTTTTTTAATAAAAAAGGCTGGCTTTATTGTAACAAGAGAAGAATTAATGGATGTCATTTCTGTTTATAAAAATAGAAGATTAATTGATATTTATATTCATAGTTTACGACATAAAATTGAGGAACTTCCGAATTATCCTAAATATATTAAAACGATTAAGGGAAAAGGGTATCGGTTTGAAACGCTTGTTAATTGAACACGTGTGTAAAAAAGCTAGGTGCATTCTTTTTTAAGGATGTCATTTAGCTTTTTTATTTTTATATGGCAGAGCTTTGGGGAGAGTAGGGAATTCGTAATATATGTTTTTATTTAAAAGCAGTTTTTTTCTATAATTAAGAGACAACTTTTTTTAGTAAAATTAGAAAAAAATTTTTTTATGTATAAACCCAAATAGACCAAAAAACTAAGTTAAAAGCGGGTGGATTTATACGCTTTCGCAACTTAAACAACAAAAACACCTAATTTGTTTATTTACCATATTATGGAAATATTAAAATTTTAATATAACAAAATGATGCATCGTATATAATCTTTTTTAATTTTTTTGTCTCAATTTGAGGAATCTAGTCGAAGGAGTAGGACTTTTGTTGTTTTTTGTAAATTTGAAAAAAAGAGGATATATAAGTAATTAGACACAGCATTAACGATCGAAAAATTGGGAAATGAAAAAGCTAGGTGAATCCAAATAAGGATGTACACTTAGTTTTTTATTTTATAAGTGCAGTAAACCAAAGTTATAAAATCAACTCAGCGTGATGTAACATAAACGTACAATCTGTGTCGTAAAGGTGCTCTAAATCAGGGAAAATTAGTCTTCAGTTGAAAATCTTTTTGTTAATTCCAAAAATTGAACCATGTTTTTCTCTCTTCTCCACTAATTATTAACAACACTCTCTTTGATTTAAATGACTGACTAATTTGTTTTCAATCTGTTTTAATACAGTGTATTTATATGCTAATTATCGTATAACAAAAAAGTTGAAATATGCTAGAGATTTTTAATGGAAAAGTAAAAAAGATAATTTAATCATTTCATTAATTATTATTCATATTATAACGTATTAATTATTCTAGAAAAATATCTATTGTTACAATTTTCATTAAATAATGTAACAAAAATAATAGACCGGTTTGCAAGAGTTTCCATAAATTAGTAAAAAAATCGACAAAAAGTTTTATTTTATGGTAAATTTAACTAAAACTTTCTATTTTTAGGTTAATTTTTACTTAACTTTTTGTTAAGTAATTGTTATACTTGGCATTGTTGAATCTGAGGGTATATTTTAATAGAATAATAAATGGATTACAGGAGTCATTAGCTATTTATTTACATCCCCAATTTATCAATCTTCAACTCAATTATTAGTTAACCAAAAAGAAACAAAAGATTCTTTCATTTATCAGAATAATCAAATGTAAACAAATATTCAATTGATCAACATACAATTGTCGTTATTAGGAGTCCATCTATTTTAGACGAAGTTAGTAATCAATTAAATTTAGATTGTACAAATACATGAACAATATGATGAGATTCTGTTTGATGCTCCTTAATACCTCTGACAACTAGCGTCTAAGCAGATCATTACAAGTCATCACATACTTGTGAAATGATTTGAGCATCAGTAACTCCTCACAATGAGTGTCAGCAGGGGTTCGATGCTCTATATTATATTTATTTTAAAAGAAAATAGAGTTTCTTCTTGTTCATTTACTCACATGAATATAGAAGTGAAAACTTTATTAATTTGGGGAAAGAAAGCAATGAAGGGAATTTGTAAATGAAAAAAGTAAGAAAAGCGATTATACCAGCAGCAGGTTTAGGGACACGCTTTTTACCTGCAACAAAAGCAATGCCGAAAGAAATGCTACCAATCGTAGACAAACGAAAACAAAACATCAGGAATTGAAGATATCATTATCGTAACAGGTAAAGGAAAACGCGCAATTGAAGATCATTTTGATTATTCATTTGAGCTAGAACAAAATTTATTAGAAAAAGAAAAATATGCGTTATTAGAACAAGTTAAAGCTCCATCTAATATCGACATTCATTACATAAGACAAAAAGAACCTAAAGGATTAGGTCATGCTGTATGGTGTGCGCGTAATTTTATCGGCAACGAACCATTTGCAGTATTACTTGGTGATGACATTGTTGAAGCACAAACACCAGGTTTAAAGCAGCTAATGGACCAATATGATAATACATATTCTTCAGTAATTGGTGTTCAAACAGTACCAGAAGAAGAAACGCATCGATATGGCATTGTTGAACCAATTGTGCAAGAGGGTAGAAGATACGAAGTAAAAAACTTTGTCGAAAAGCCAGCACCAGGTACAGCACCTTCTAATTTAGCAATCATGGGTCGTTATGTATTTACACCTGAAATTTTTATGTATTTAGAAGAACAAAATATCGGTGCAGGTGGCGAAATTCAATTAACAGACGCAATTCAAAAATTAAATTCAATTCAACGTGTGTTTGCATATGATTTTGAAGGGAAACGCCATGACGTTGGAGAGAAATTAGGGTTTATTAAAACGACAATTGATTTTGCATTAAAGAATGAAGAACTTAGAGAAGATTTATTGAAGTATTTACACGATATGTTAACAGTAAATATTAAATAAGGATGGAAGATTAGTTTGAAAGCAAAGAGATTTGAACAATCAGAATATGCTTCTAAAGCCACTCTTATCGAAAGAAACAATTGAAAAAAGAAGGATCTATTTATTTACTAAGCGCTTAGTGGATTTATCTGGCGCTTTTTTGGGTCTTATACTACTATTACCAGTTCATATTATTATTGCTATTATTTTAAAGTTAGAAGATCCTAAAGGTCCAATTTTCTTTTTTTAAACTCCGGTAAAAATGGAAAGAGTTTATTCGGAAAAGGATGGGAGATTTTTGACGTGACAAATTAATCTGCCCACCTATAAATAGTTAAAACATTGTATTTTTTTATTTACCCTAAAATAGGGAGTTGACTAACAAGAGGGATGAACAAAATGAAAAGACAATTTAACACTGAAAGCAATTTGGAACCATTACCAAGAGTGCATGAAAAACCATCCACTGCAAAATTGACATTGAATCGAATCTATATTTTGTTTACGATTGGATTTTGGCTGCTTTATGTAGCATCCACAATTTTTGATCAACTGCATAATGGGAATGGTAGTTTTAAACAAGTCGTTGAAGCGGGATTATATATTTTGATTGTTACGACACTATGTTTTTCCGCATTGATGTATCTTTATTCTAGACAAGGGGCATTGATCCGATTTAAAGAGCATACTCGGGTCCCACGGGAAACCTTATCTGCTTATTTTTCTGAGAATCAACCAGGAATTACTGTTTTGGTTCCTTCGTATGATGAAGAGATTGACGTTATTCGCAAAACATTACTATCAGCTGTTTTACAAGAATATCCGGAAATTAATGTACAACTTTTGATTGATGATAAGCCGAATCCAACAGATCCGCAAAAAAGGGAAAAATTGCAAGCAACTATGAATCTTGCAAAAGAAATAACAGAGCTTTTGGAAGTCCCTTATACAAAGCTAGCAAAAGCTCGTGACGATTTTGAAAATACATATAACAAAACAGGAGAAATCACTTCTTCTACTTTAAATGATTTAATAAAGCAATATAAATATGCTGCCAAATGGATTAATAAATTTGCTGATGAAGAACCTTCGGAGACTCATGTAGATGATTTCTTTAATAATCAAGTTTTAAGAGCTTTAGCTGATGAATTAGATGTAACAGCAGTAGCATTAGAGAAATCTACAAAAGAAAATTATTACATGAGCTATGAACGGATCTATCAGTTTTATTCTCGATTAGTTTGGATTTTTACCGGAAAAGTAGGGTATTTCCAACGAAAACAGTTTGTTTCTTTATCTGATGAAGCCAATAAAGCTATGAATCTTAACTCTTATATTGATTTAATGGGAGGGAGCTACAAGATTCTCCAAACACCAGCTGGTAAAGTATTACAGAGAGTATCTTCAGAGGCAGAAGCAGATTTAGTAATTCCAGATACTGAATTTTTACTAACGCTTGATGCCGATTCTATTCTGCTAAGAGAGTATTGTTTACGTCTGGTCTATCTATTGAATCAAGAAGGAAATGAAAATGTAGCTGTAACACAAACTCCTTATTCTTCTTTCCGTGGATGTCCAACTCGAATTGAACGAATTGCTGGTGCTACAACAGATATTCAACATACCTTACACCAAGGAACAACGTATTATGGCGCGACTTTTTGGGTAGGGGCGAACGCGGTTATTCGTAAACGTGCAATCGAGGAAATTGCTGAAACAGAATATGTAAATGGATTTAAAATTCGCCGTTTTATCCAAGACCGTACAGTAATTGAGGATACGGAGTCTAGTATTGATTTAGAAAAAAATGGTTGGACCTTGGCGAATTATCCGGAGCGTATGAGTTACTCAGCAACTCCACCAGATTTCGGTTCTTTAGTTATCCAACGTCGTCGTTGGGCAAATGGTGGATTAATCATTATGTCGAAACTATTTGCTACTATTCGCCAACGCCGTCAAGAAGGGAATCCAATCAAGTTAATGGAAATCTTGTTGCGAGTCAATTACATGGCATCTATTGCTTGGGCTAGTTTTGGCTTAATCTTCCTATTAGCTTATCCCTTTGACGATCGTTTATTGAGTATTTTTATTGTTGGAGCAGCTGTCCCTTACTTTACTGCTATGGCGAGTGATTTAAAATACAATCGTTATAAACGAATGGACATCTTCCGAATTTATGGTCTCAATTTAATCTTGTTGGCTGTTAATTTGGCTGGAGTACTAAAGTCAATCCAACAGTTATTAACAAGTGAAAAAATTCCTTTTGCACGAACACCGAAGGTTAATGACCGGACTGGCACGCCAACACTTTATATCTTAGCGCCAATCATTATTATTGCTTATTCTATTTTTATTTGCTATCGCTCTTTCATGCTCGGAAATTGGCCAAATGCTTTATTTTCCTTTTTTAACGCCTTTACTTGTGGGTGGGCTGCATTAATATTTATCGGACCTGTCAATATGCTTGTGGATTTAGTTCATAACTTTAAAGAATGGATATTCGTAGAAGTAAAACCTAAGCAAACTGAAAAAGTTGAACAAAATCAATCAGAAATCAATTGGCAATCGGTTTTATACTATGGTGATGATAAAGGTCGAACAGAAGTCCCATTAAGTATTTCACTTGGCAAAATGGAAAATACAGAGACAACTGAAGTTGAAGATAAACTTAATTTCAGCAATAAAAAAATAGGATGATTAAAGATTATGCAAAATAAAAAGAAATTGTCTATACCGCGTTTAATGTTGGTATGTTTAGTTGTGGTAGCTGTAGGAGTAAGTTATTTTTATCGAGATAGTATAGTCGTAGTTAGTAAAATAGAAAAAACAAAAAAAACAGAAAAAACAGCAGTAGAATCGAGCCCTTGGTTTGCCGCTTATGTCGATGCTACACTGACACCGCAATATGAATTTGAAAAAGTCGATGGTAATGTTGTGCTTGGTTTCATAACAGCTGAGAATAAAAATAGTGCTGTTCCTAGTTGGGGAGGCGCCTATTCGTTGGATCAGGCATCTGAGGATTTAGATATGGACCGTAGAATTGCTCGCCTACGACAAAAAGGTGGGGAAGTCATTGTTTCATTTGGTGGCTTATCCAATTCGGAATTAGGAATTACAACAACAGATGTTGGAAAAATGAAAAATGCATATGCAAAAGTAGTAAAGCGTTATGATCTGAATACGATTGATGTGGATTTAGAGCAAGAAGGATTGACAAATAAGCATGCCGCTAAACTTCGTGGGGAAGCTTTGGCAAAATTGCAGCAAGAACGAAAGAAAGATAAAAAAGACTTAGCTATTTGGGTAACATTACCAGTAACCCCGCAAGGTTTGACTGAGGATGGTACGGATGCTGTAACAGCATTATTGAAAGCTGGAGTAGACTTAGCTGGCGTCAATATTATGACAATGAATTATGGAGAAAGTCGTAATTCAGCACTTTCTATGGCAGACAATTCGATTAATGCCTTGAAAAAAACTCATCGCCAACTAAGGATTATTTATCAAAAACAAGGGGTTAACTTGAGTGATAAAGCGTTATGGAGAAAACTAGGCGCAACACCAATGATTGGCCAAAATGATATCCAAGGTGAAGTTTTTGATTTAGAAGATGCTGCTAAGCTGAATAAATTTGCCGTAGATAATGGTTTAGGACGATTGTCTATGTGGTCAGCAAACCGTGACAGGAAGTCAAGTGAGAATAGTGTTGGAATTCAAAGTGTTTCTAACTTTTACAGTGGTGTTAGACAAAACAATCAAGAGTTTGCAACGATTTTGAAAGAGAATATGAATGGTAGTGTTTCTGGTGATGCAAAACGGACAACCAAGTCAGATGTAACGAACGTAGATTTGAATAAGCCGGATGATCCGAAAACTTCCCCATATGAGATATGGAGTGAATCGACAACCTATTTAAAAGGTACTCGTGTTGTCTGGAGACACAATGTATATAGAGCAAAATGGTGGACAAAAGGAGATGCTCCTGATGCACCTATCTTGGATGAAAATACAATTCCTTGGGAACTTGTTGGTCCGGTATTGCCTGGAGAAAAACCATTGCCAATAGTTAGCTTGCCGAAAGGAACCTATCAGCAATGGGAAGAAGGACAAGTCTATAATGGTGGTGATCGGGTAATGTTTAATGGCATCCCGTATGAGGCAAAATGGTGGAACAAAGATGAAAATCCTGAAAAACCACTTGCTAATGATGATGCAGCACCATGGAAACAGTTGACTCAAGATGAAATTAAGAAAGTGTTGAAGGAAATTAACAAATAATGATGGTTAGGCTTATGCTGAAACAATATGAAAGTCCATATACCAGAAATGCCGATTAACTGGTATATGAACCTATTTAAAAGCTTTCCACATTTGAAGTGCACCCCAAATGTTAGACAAGACTAACATTTGGAGGTGCATTTTTTATGACAAAATTTACTATTGATCATAAATTAGCGGTAGTTAAAGGATATTTAGAAGGTAAGGAAAGATTTCATTCTATTGGTAAGTTATTTGGAACGTTCCATAGGCATGAGTTTTCGTTAAAAAAACTTCTACTGCTCGCCAGTATTCCGCGTAGTACGTACTATTATTGGATGAAAAATCTAGAGCGTCCTGATCCAGACACAGAGATAAAAGTAATGATAAAAGAAATTTAAGAGGAATATGAAGGTCGTTATGGCTATCGTAAAATTCGAGACGAGCTTACTAATCGTGGTTATAAAATAAATCATAAAAAAGTTCAATGACTCAGGAAAGTACTAGGGATAAAATCACTTGTAAAAGTAAAGAAATATCGCTCTTACAAAGGTGAAATGGGTAAGGTTGCCCCGAATATTTTAGATAGAAATTTCCAAGCAGATAAACCAAATGAGAAATGGGTTACAGATATTACTGAATTTAAATTATTTGGAGAGAAGCTATATTTTTCACCTATTTTGGACTTATATGATGGTGAAATAATTGCTTATACAATTGGTTCACGTCCAACTTATTCACTTGTATCAACTATGTTAGAACAGTCTCTTGAACGTTTAACAGATTCCGATATACTACTAGTTCATTCAGATCAAGGCTGGCACTATAAACAAGAACTAGCCAAATATATAGATTACGACAATAACAAACGAAATAAGGCAAAATTAAAAGGCATGAGCCCAGTAAAATAGCGAGTTCATGCCCAACAAGCTGCCTAATTGAAGTCACCAGTCTAACTTTATGGGTTCACTACAATTCAAGTATGTAAAAATAGAAGATTTATCGATATTTATATTCATAGTTTACAACATAATATAGAGGAACTGCCAAATTATCCTAAATATATTAAACGATTAAGGGAAAAGGCTATCGGTTTGAAACGCTAGTTAATTGAATAAAGGGTAATTAAAAAGCTAGGTGAATTCTTTTAAAGGATGCATTTTAGCTTTTTTATTTTTATAAGGCAAAGGTATTGATAGAGAAATACACTTTTGTTGTTTTTAATTAAAAAATAGACAAATTTTTTTATTAAAAATTAAATAAAAAAAATTTTTTTTGTACAAACCCTATTAGACAAAATGGCTAGAAAAAAACGTACAAATTGTATACAATTTTTAACACTAAACAACAAAAATTGCTAATCTGTTTGTTTACCATATATTGGAAAAATTAAAATTTCGATATAACAAAAAGATGCATAGTAAATACTTTTTTTAAATTGTTTTATCTCAAGTTGAGGGGAATAGTCAGAGAAGTAGGAATTTTGTTGTCTTTTGTTTTAACAAAAAAAGAGTAAATATAAGTAATTGGATACAGCTTTAACGATAGAAAAATTGGCAAATGAAAAAGCTAGGTGAATCCAAATTAGGATGTTCACCTAGCTTTTTATTTTATAAGTGCAGTAAACCAAAGTTGTAAGATCTTACTCAGCGTGATGTAACATATACGTATAAGCTGTGTCGTAAAGGTGCTCTAAATCAGCATCCGTCATGAAAACTAAGTCCTCAGTTGAAAATCCTTTTGTTAATTCCAAAAATTGAACCATGTTTTTACGCTCTTCTCTACTCATCATTAACAACACTCCCTTTGATTTAAATTAATGATTAATTTGTCTTAATTCTGTATTAATACAGTGTATTTATTTATATTTTATTATATAACAGAAAAAGCGAAATGTGCTAGTGATTTTTACTAAATAAGGAAAAAATTATTTTTATCATTTCATTGATTATTATTCAATTTACAGCTCATTAATTATTCTTAAATAATATCTAATGTTACAATTTTCATTAATGAATGTAACATAACTAGACCAGTTTGCAAGGGTTTCCATAATGTGGATAATTAATCCGACAAAATACCTTGTTTTATGGGAAATTTAACCAAATTTCCCTATATCTAGATTAATTTTTACTTAACTTTTCGTTAAGTAATTGTTATACTAGGCACTGTTGAATATAAGGGTATATTTTAATAGAATAATAAATGTATAGAATTTAAGGAGGAAACGATGGAAGAGACGATTAGTTTACAGGAATTGTTCGGCGTTATTAAGAAACGTCTAATCATGATAATTAGTATTACAGTTGTAGCCACAGTGGTTACAGGAGCTATTAGCTATTTATTTTTAACCCCGATTTATCAATCTTCAACTCAATTATTAGTTAATCAAAAAGAAACAAAAGATTCTTCGATTTACCAGAAT
Organism: Bacillus sp. UNCCL81; assembly: GCF_900112535.1. Classification (NCBI taxonomy): domain Bacteria; kingdom Bacillati; phylum Bacillota; class Bacilli; order Caryophanales; family Bacillaceae; genus Bacillus; species Bacillus sp. UNCCL81. Next base: position 151,758 of record NZ_FOMF01000005.1, read on the forward strand.
AACCAGGTACAAACAAATGTTCAATTGATCAATACATATAATGTCGTTATTAAGAGTCCAGCTATTTTAGATGAAGTTATTAATCAATTAAATTTAGATTATACAGTTGCAGAATTGACTAAAAAAATCACAGTTGCAAGCGAAAAGGATTCTCAAGTATTTACTGTTACAGTACAAGATCCAAATCCTGAGCAAGCACGTGACATTACAAACACGATAGCAAGTGTATTTCAGGCAAAAATTAAAACAATTATGAGCGTAAATAATGTAACTGTTTTAGCAAAAGCAGATTCAATTGAAAATCCAAGCCCTATAAAACCTAACAAGAAATTAAATATTGCAATTGGATTTGTTGTTGGTTTAATGATTTCAGTTGGTGTTGCATTCTTACTGGAGTATTTAGATAACACAGTTAAAACTGAAAAACAACTAGAAGAATTATTAGAGCTACCAATTTTAGGTGTTATTTCTGAAATATCAAAGGGAAATATTACACCTAAAATAAATTTGAAATTGAGAAAGGGTGCGTAAAATGGTTAAAAAAACAGCAAAAGAAAAATTAAAAAGATTTCTTATTACATTAACAAACCCTAAATCACCATTTGCAGAGCAATATCGAACAGTTCGTACGAACATTCAATTTTCTTCGGTCGACAAAAAAATAAAATCAATTTTAGTGACATCTTCAGAACCGTCTGAAGGGAAAACAACGACAATCGCAAATCTAGCAGTGACATATGCTCAGCAAGAAAAGAAAGTTCTCTTAGTAGATGCAGATCTTCGTAAACCTCAATTGCATTCTGATTTTAAATTAGAGAATTTTAAAGGTTTAACAACGGCTATTGCGCAAGAAAAGTCCTTAAAGGACGTTATACAAAAAACTGATATTAGCAATCTATCAATTCTAACTTCGGGTCCTATTCCACCAAATCCATCTGAACTATTATCTTCAGAGAGAATGAAGAAATTGATTGCACAAATGCATGAACAATATGATGTGATTCTTTTTGATGCGCCTCCATTGTTAGCAGTTACTGATGCTCAAATCATTTCACAAGTATGTGATGGAACGATTTTAGTTGTCCGCAGAGGATACACGGCAAAAGAAAAAATTAAAAAAGCAAAAGAGCTATTAACACTAGTAAACGCCAATATCCTAGGAGTTGTATTAAATCGAGCGGAACAGGATAAAGACGGTTATTACGATTATTATGGTAGCGAAAAATGATTGACCTTCACTGTCATATTTTACCTGGCCTAGATGACGGTCCAATTACAATGGAAGATAGTATTAATATGGCTCGAGCAGCTGTGGACAATGGGATACATACAATTGTTGCATCACCTCATCATCAGAACGGACGATACAATACAGACAGAAAAACAATACTTGAAAAGGTAGAAGAGTTAAATCTTGTATTAAAACAAAAAGATATCCCTTTAACGATTCTACCTGGACAAGAGGTAAGGCTATATGGTGAATTGATTCAAGACTTTGAACTTAATCAAATTGTTTCAATTAATGATGGAAGAAGGTATGTATTATGTGAGCTTCCATCATCCCATATACCGCATTTTGCAAATCGGTTATTTTATGAGATGCAAGCAAACCGCATTACACCAATTCTTGTTCATCCTGAACGAAACAAGGTTCTTATAAACGAACCATATATTCTTTTTGACCTTGTCCAAAAAGGTATATTAACTCAACTAACTGCTTCTTCAATAACTGGTAATTTTGGTAAAAAAATTCAAAAGTTTGCCTTTAAATGTATTGAGGCAAATTGGGTACATACTATTGCATCAGATGCACATAACACCAAAAATCGGAATTTTGAATTAATTGAGGCGTATGAAATCATCCGAGAAAAATTTGGGATCGATACCGAGTTTCAAATGAGGGAAAATGCTCAATCAATTGTGAATGGAGACATTCTTTATCCAGAAGAACCTCTTAAATTAAAACAGAATATTTTTGTTCGTTTACTAGGAATCTAATAAATGATCGGTGATATCTCCTTACCGTTATTAATGGGGGTACTCGGCTATATTGTGGTAGATGATGAAATTGATTAGTTTTCCATTTATCTTAATACAAATAGACCTTATGAAATCACTCAAACAAAACAGGCTATGCGTATTCGAGAAAAGGAGTAACAAACTTGAAATGATCTGCTTAGACGCCAGTCGTCAGAGGTATAGTGTGAGGAGGGGTTAGATGCCCTAAATTATATTTAATTTAAAAAAATATAGAGTTTCTTCTTGTGTATTTATTCACATGAATATAGAAGTGGAAACTTTATTAATTTGGGGAAAGCAATGGAGGGACTTAGTGAATGAAGAAAGTAAGAAAAGCAATTATACCAGCAGCGGGTTTAGGGACACGCTTTTTACCTGCAACAAAAGCAATGCCGAAAGAAATGCTACCAATCGTAGACAAACCAACAATTCAATACATTGTTGAAGAAGCAATTGAATCAGGTATTGAAGATATCATTATCGTAACAGGTAAAGGAAAACGCGCAATTGAAGATCATTTTGATTATTCATATGAGCTGGAACAAAATTTATTAGAAAAAGAAAAATATGCATTATTAGAACAAGTTAAAGCTCCATCAAATATCGACATTCATTACATAAGACAAAAAGAACCTAAAGGTTTAGGTCATGCAGTATGGTGTGCTCGTAATTTTATTGGGAATGAACCATTTGCAGTTTTACTTGGTGATGACATTGTAGAAGCTGAAACACCAGGATTAAAACAGCTAATGGACCAATATGACAATACATATTCTTCAGTAATTGGTGTTCAAACAGTACCAGAAGAAGAAACGCATCGATATGGCATTGTTGAACCTATTATGCAAGAAGGTAGAAGATACGAAGTAAAAAACTTTGTTGAAAAGCCAGCACCAGGAACAGCGCCTTCTAATTTAGCGATTATGGGACGTTATGTATTTACACCTGAAATTTTTATGTACTTGGAAGAACAATCAATTGGTGCAGGTGGAGAAATTCAATTAACAGATGCCATTCAAAAGTTAAATTCAATTCAACGTGTGTTTGCATATGACTTTGAAGGAAAACGCCATGACGTTGGAGAGAAATTAGGCTTTATTAAAACAACAATTGACTTTGCATTAAAGAATGAAGAATTAAGAGAAGATTTATTGAAGTATTTACATGAAATGTTAGCAGTAAATATTAAATAAGGATGGATGATTAGATTGAAAGCAATGAGATTTGAAAAATCAGAATATGCTTCTCAACCACTCTTATCGAAAGAAATAGTTGAAAAAAGAAGGATCTATTTGATAACAAAGAGATTAATGGATTTAATCGGAGCAATCTTGGGTCTTCTATTATTATTACCAGTATTTATTGTAGTAGCAATTTTTATAAAGTTAGAAGATCCGAAAGGACCGGTATTCTTTTATCAAACAAGAGTCGGTAAAAATGGAAAAGAATTTAAAATGTACAAGTTCCGTTCAATGGTAACTGATGCAGAAGAACGATTAAAGGAACTCCTAAAGTATAATGAGGTTTCTGGTGCAATGTTCAAAATGAAGGATGATCCTAGAATTACTAACATTGGTAGATTTATTCGAAAAACATCGATTGACGAGTTACCTCAATTCATTAATGTTTTGTTAGGTGACATGTCACTCGTTGGTCCAAGACCACCACTTCCTCGAGAAGTTGATGAATATACTGATTATGATAAACAGAGATTACTAGTTACGCCTGGTTGTACTGGGCTATGGCAAGTTAGTGCCCGTAACAGTGTAGGTTTCGATGAAATGGTTCAACTAGATCTAACTTACATAAATAATCGATCAATAATTTATGACATTAAGGTTATCTTAAAAACGATTGGTGTATTATTCGGTTCAAACAACGCGTTTTAATGAGGAGAGAGAAAATTGAAGAAGGATTCGAAAATATATGTAGCTGGTCATCGTGGCTTAGTAGGTTCAGCAATTTTAAGAAAATTACAAGAAGAAGGCTATACAAATTTAGTTTTTCGTAATAGTAAAGAACTAGATTTGCGTGATTTTAAAGCAGTTGAAGAATTTTTTGCTGTGGAAAAAATAGAATATGTTTTTCTAGCAGCAGCTAAAGTTGGAGGAATTGTTGCAAACAACGAGTATCCAGCAGATTTTATTCGTGACAATATATTAATTCAAACTAGTGTCATTGATGCTGCCTATAAAAATAGTGTACAAAAACTATTATTCTTAGGAAGTACATGTATATATCCAAAATTGGCACCTCAGCCATTAAAAGAAGAATATTTATTAACTGGTGAGCTAGAACCAACAAACGATGCCTATGCAGTAGCGAAAATTGCAGGGATTAAAATGTGTGAATCTTATAACCGTCAATATGGTACAAAGTATATTTCTGCAATGCCTACAAATATGTACGGACCTAACGATAACTTTGATTTACATACATCACACGTGTTACCGGCATTATTACGCAAATTCCATGAAGCAAAAGAAAACAATGATCCAACTGTAACTGTATGGGGAACAGGTACACCTCTACGTGAATTCTTATACTCAGATGATTTAGCAGATGCATGTATTTTCTTAATGAACAATTATGAAGGAAATGAAATTGTAAACGTGGGAGTTGGGAAAGATATTTCCATTGGTGAATTAGCTGACAAAATAAAAAATGTAGTGGGCTTTGAAGGAGAAATAGTATTTGATATAACAAAACCGGATGGTACACCACGTAAATTAGTAGATACAACAAAAGTTAATTCTTTAGGTTGGACGGCAAAAACCTCATTAGATGAAGGATTAGTAAAAGCATATGCAGCATTTTTAGCACAATTTCAGTTAACGAATTAAGAGAGCGGGGAGAACAACAAAATGTCAATGAAGAAAATAGCTTTAATAACTGGTGTTACAGGACAGGATGGGTCTTATTTAGCAGAATATTTATTAGAAAAAAATTATGAAGTTCATGGAATTATCCGACGCAGTTCTTCTTATAATCAAGAGCGCCTAGAAGTTCTATTTAATGATGAGAAATACGCGTTTATGACAAATAAAAATTTTATTTTACATTATGGTGATGTAACTGATACTTCAAATGTGATTCGTCTAATTAGCGAAATTCGTCCGGATGAGATTTACAATTTGGCTGCGCAATCACATGTCCGAGTATCATTTGATACGCCTGGATATACCCTAGATGTAGATGGAAAGGGTACTCTTAATATTCTAGAAGCTGTACGAATCTTGGGTTTAACAGAAAAAACTCGTGTGTATCAAGCTTCAACATCTGAACTATTTGGAAAAGTCCAAGAAGTACCACAAAAAGAAACAACTCCATTTTATCCTCGTTCTCCATATGGTGTGGCAAAGATATATGGATTCTGGATTACAAAAAACTATCGCGAATCTTACAACATGTTTGCAGTAAACGGTATACTTTTTAACCATGAATCTGAGCGTCGTGGTGAAACATTCGTTACTCGTAAAATCACACTTGCAGCAGCCCGAATCGCTCAAAATAAACAGAAGAGACTAAAGTTAGGTAATTTAGACGCTTTACGTGACTGGGGGTATGCAAAAGATTATGTAGAATGCATGTGGTTAATCCTTCAACATGATAAACCCGAAGACTTCGTAATAGCGACTGGAGAAATGCATTCAGTTCGTGAGTTTGTAGAATTAGCTTTTAGACATGTTGGTATTGAAATTGAATGGAATGGAACGGGGATAGAAGAAAAAGGTATAAATAAATCAACAGGTGAAGTAATTGTCGAAGTTGATGAAAAATTCTTCCGTCCATCAGAAGTAGATCAACTGTTAGGTGATCCAACTAAAGCGAAGACTTTACTAAGTTGGAATCCAACTAAAACTTCATTTGAGGAATTAGTTAAAATTATGGTGACTCATGATGAAGAAAAAGTTTCTAATGAAGATAAAGTAAAGATAATGTTTAATTAATTATAAAGGATAATCTATATGAAAAAAAGTAAGATATTAAAAGTTAATATTAGTGTAATAACAATGAAAAAACTAGTGTCCCTTATTAAAAATCACTTACAAGAAATTAAAGGAGATTATATTTGTTTTTCTAATGTGCACACCACCGTAATGGCTTATGAAAGAGAAGACTATTTAAAAGTTCAAAATTCCGCTTTGTTGGCGTTACCAGATGGTGCGCCTCTTTCTGTAATTATCAAAAAAAGAGGTTTTGACGAGTCAGAGAGAGTGACTGGACCAGACTTTATGAGTGAGATATTTAATATTTCTGAAAAAGAAGGTTATAGTCATTTTTTTTACGGCAGTACTAAAGAGACTTTAGAAGAATTAGAAAAAAATCTAAAAAGTAGATTTCCGAAAATAAATATTGTGGGTACAATTTCTCCACCTTTTCGTCCTTTGACTAAAGAAGAAAATTTGAGTGTGATAAATAAAATTAATGAAACAAATGCGGATTTTTTATGGGTAGGATTAGGTGCCCCGAAGCAAGAAATATGGATGTACAATCAAAAAAGTAAAATTAATTCACTAATGATAGGTGTAGGTGCAGGTTTTGATTATCATGCTAATAAAATTAAAAGAGCTCCTTTAGTTATGCAAAGGTGTTCTTTAGAGTGGTTGTATAGGTTATATCAGGATCCAAAAAGGTTATTTAAGAGATATTTAGAAACTAATACAAAATTTATTTTTTATGTATTAAAAGAAATTATATTCAAAAGGAAGAATATTGATGAAATGCATTCAAATTCATAATGATTATTTAGTACCTGGGGGGGAAACAACTTCAGCAAAACTAATTGCAAAGGAATTGGAGAATAATGGAGTAGAAGTAATAAGGTATTATAAAAATAACAGAGAGATATCTAATAAGAAAAATATATTTTCTAAAATAAAATATGGACTAAAATCAGTATATAACCTTTCTACAATAGTTGAAGTAGAAGAAATATTGAAGAAAAATGATATTGATTTTGCAATTGTTCATAATACATCGCCACTAATTAGTAATAGTATCTACTACATATTGAGTAAATATAATATTCCTATATTAAAGTATGTTCAAAATTATAACCTATTATGTATGAATGGAAGCAAAAACTTGAATGCAAATATATGTAATAAATGTATAAAAAGTAGTAGTATGATTGGCGTAAAAAATAAATGTTATAAAGAAAGTTATATTTACACTATTCTAAAACTAATTAACAAAAAAGTATTTGAGAAATATTTCAAAAATAATATAACAAAATACGTGGCTATATCACATTTTGTTAAAGAAGAACATTTAAAATATGGACTAAATAAAGATAAATTTGAAGTATTATATCATTTTATTAATAATATAAGCTCAGATACAAGTTTTAATCCAAAGGTAAAATATTTTCTATATATGGGGAGATTAAGTGAAGAAAAAGGAGTAAATATTCTTTTGGAAACATTTAAGGATCATCAAGATAAAAAGTTATTTATTATTGGTGAAGGTCCTATGAAGGATGAAGTTGAAGGATTTATAGCTAAAAATAACTGTAGTAATATAGAATATTTAGGATTTAAAAATGGTATTGAAAAAGAAAATCTAGTGAAGAATGCTCTTTGTTTAGTTATACCATCAGACTGGGATGAGCCATTTGGCCGTATAGTTATTGAAAGTTATGGATTAGGGACACCAGTTATTGCGTCTGATAGAGGTGGATTAGGAGAACTAGTAGATGAAGGAATAACTGGATACAAATTTAATAGCAAAAATAAAGCTGGGTTCAGTTCGAAAATCACAAAAATTTGGAATGTTAATTCTGAAGATTACTTAAAGATGAGAAGTAATTGTATAAGAAAAAGTAACAAGGAATTTTCCCGTGAAGTTTATATAGGAAAGTTAAAAAATCTAATTGATACATGTAAGGAAGGTAAAGAGTATTTATGAAAATATTAATGTCAGCTTTTGCATGTAGTCCAATAAGAGGTTCTGAACCAGGTGTGGGTTGGAACTGGGCAAGAGAGATGTCAAAATTCAATGAAGTATGGGTAGTCACTCGTAGTAGTAATAGAAGTGAAATTGAAATGAATAGTGAAAATGAAAATATAAAATTCATTTATTTAAGTATACCATTCATATCTTTGATGGAAAAATATACACATAGCAAAATAATACATTTCTATTATTATTTATGGCAGAGATATATAGTGAAATACTTAAAAAAATTAAATGAAAAAGAGAAGTTTCAAATTATTCATCATGTAACATATAACGAGTTTCGTAATCCCGGATATCTATGGAAAATTGGTGTACCTTTTATACTAGGTCCTATTGGTGGCGCTCAAGAAATCGAGAACGAATTGATTGATTATTGTGAAGGAAACTGGAATAAAAAATTAGAGAAAATAAGAAGTTTTGTCAACAATAGAAGTAAAAAGAGCAAATATTTAGCCCAATCAATAGCAAACTCATCGAAAATAATTGTTGCAAATAATGATACTGCAAGATTTTTAGATTTACCTGATGATAAATATGAAGTAATGCTAGAGACTGGGGTAAAAAAAGAGAGCTGTAATTATATAGTTCGGAAAGAAAATAATAAGATTAGAATCCTATGGGTTGGAAATTTAATCTATATAAAGGGTTTTAAATTATTGATAGATGCATTTAGTAGAATAGCAAATAAAGATAAATATGAAGTTATTGTAATTGGTGAAGGTAAATTAAAATCAAAATATATAGAACTTCTAGAAAAAAACGGTATGTCCAATTATTTTAGTTTTAAAGGAAAGTTAAGCTATGCTGACACGCTTAATGAATATAGGTATTCAGATATTTTTTTATTTACAAGCTTAAGAGATACTTCTGGTAACGTTGTCTTGGAGGCAATGTCTAATTGTTTACCTGTAATTTCTTTAAATCATCATGGTGCTGCGGATATGTTAGATGAAAATTGTGCTATCAAAATTAATATTAATAATAAAGAGCAAGTTGTTGATGATTTGGTAAAGTCAATTGAATTATTAGGAAACGATTATAATAAGAGAATCGAAATGGGAATAAGTTCATTTAATAGAATTCAAGAAAAATATATATGGGAAAATAAAGGTGTACTTATGCAACAAATATATAATAAATACGCCAATAAAGCCTAACTAATGAAACAGAAAACTATAAAAATTTTCCTCTATTTTATTGATATTTTCCTTGTATTAGGGACCATTCCTTTTTTAACCAAATTTAATAATAATACTATTAATAATATTATTCATATACATCAAATGTTATACTATACAGCTATATATTTATGTTTATTGTTATTTATTGGTAGCACATTTAAAGGAGATAAGAAATTTACTTTACCGTTAAGTTTAATGTTGTTTTTTATTTATATATTTATTCAGTCTGCAATTTTTTCAAATTCTAGGATTGACTCATTATATAAAATAGTAATTCTTTTAGGAACATGTGTTTACGCACTAAGTTTAATAAAACGTTATCGATTTGGTGAGATAATAAAAATTAGCATGTGGGGCAGTTTAATTGTAAACCTTGTAACATTAGCATTTATAATTTTTGAACCTAATTTAGCGTTCGAAGGATATAAAGATCAGTTAGTTTTATCAGGATCTTTCCCGAATAAGAATAACTTTGCTACTTATATGATATTTTCTGTGATAATTAATCTGATATATTTAAGAGGAAACAGTAATATTTTTAAGAAGATATTAGGCTTGATGTCACTTATTACTTCGGCAATATTCCTGTTCATGAGTGATAGTGTAACTTCTGTAGTTACGTTAGTGCTTATTGTAATTATATATTATATAAACAAATTATTACGGAATAAACTTAATATAGTAAATGTTGGGTTGTTTATTAATCTCTCGGTCATTTTTATAATAAAACTCCAATCTATTTTTGAAGAATATTTTTTACAGTATTTAGGAAGAGATTTAACATTTACTGGGAGAACTTATATATGGGATGCAATAATAAGTCAAACCGGTAGGGGGTTGATCTTTGGATACGGATATGGGACGTTTTGGGGATATAATCCGCTATTAGAACAATCTATTATTTCAAATTACTCAGGATATATAGGTGGAGTAATCGTAAGTGGATCACATAATGGATTTTTAGAACTGATGTTACAAATTGGAATAATTGGAACAATGATATTTATTGGTATATTAATTTACTCAGGAATGAAACTAAGAAAAATAAAAGATAAGAATTTTTATCAATTTTCTTCTTTCTATTATATATATATACTAATTTATTTTATTACAGAAAGAAGTTTATGGAATATGGGGTATCAAACTCTCTTTCTTTTTTTAATTATTTTAGTAACTTTAGATAAATCGTCAAAATCAATTTCACATTATAATTAAATAGTATTCTAATTATAAATATATTAAAACAAATTTATAATAATAAATCTCTTCAAATTCTTACTTACTTTATTGTGCTTAATTTGGTAAAAGTATTCAAAAAGTAGAAAAGGTTTTTTAAAAGGAGAATCATATGAAGGTATGTTATAGTCCATATAATGAAGAAGCAATGGATCAAAATAAATATATATATCAGGTAACTAAGTCCATGGAAAAATCTGGATTTGAAGTTTTGAGTGTTAGAGAAACAATTAAGAATATTAAAAATTTTAAAGAGGTAAAAGTTTTTAATTTAAATTGGTATGAAAATATATACGATAAAAATAGCATTAAAGCTTATATACATTACTTATTTAAGTTGTGTTTTCTTTTCTTTTTGAAGATATTCAATAAAAAAATAATATGGACTGTTCATAATAAAATTCCACATAACACGAATAATGAAAAGTTAAGTAAAAAGATGATGATAAAACTTGCAAACTTGTCAAATATAATAATTACACACTGTGAAGATACAAATTTAGAATTAACAAATTTAACAGGTAATAATAAATTATTAAATAAGGTAAGAAAAGTAAATCATCCTAATTATATTGGGCTATACAATCAGCCGAATGTTAATTTAAGAGATTATTATAATATAAGTACCTCGGATATAGTATTTTTGTTTTTAGGGCAGATAAAGCCGTATAAAAACATTGAATTAATTATAAAAGCAGCAAGTGAATTTAAAGTTAATAATATCAAGTTTATTATTGCTGGTAAATGCGTAAGTAAAGAATATGAAGATAAGCTGCAACGATTAATAAGAGGAAATGAAAGTATAATACCTATTTTCAGATTTATTGAAAATGAGGAAATACCAAATTTTTTATATGCAAGTGATGTAGTATTATTGCCATATGACATTAATAGCAGTTTAAATTCAGGCGCTGCAATTCTAGCGTTTTCATTAGGAAAAACTGTTATTTGTCCAAGAATAGGCACTTTAAATGAAGTGAATTCATATGAGAATATGTATAGTTATATTTATCAAGATGAAAATGATCATATTAATAAAATTATTGGTCAAATTAAAAAAATATTGAATTATCAAAAACCTAAGGAAGTTCTTTTTGATAAGGGTAATAACCTACTTAAAATTATGGAGCGCGAATATAGTATTAATAAAATATCCGCAGACTATAATTTAATATTTAGTCAATTTTATGAAAAGAAGGAATAGTAGATGTTATTAGTTAGGGGTTACAGAAAAGCTAAAGGTATATTCAAATCAATAAACTATAAGATTATTTATAATAAATATTTAAAAGGACCTTTATTTTCTATGGGAAAAGGTGGTGAAATACTAATAATTGGTAAAAGCTCTTCGTTAATAGTGGGGAGAAATAATGTAATAAGAAATAATGTTAGCCTAAGGGTTACTGGGGGAAATCTAACATTTGGAAATAATGTTTTTATTAATGATAATTGTTCATTAGTTAGTCGTAAAAGTATAAACATAGGTAATGATTGTTTAATTGGTCAAAATGTTTGCATTTATGATAATAACCATAACTATAAAGAGAATATCTCTATTTCGAAACAAGGTTTCACTATAGCTGAAGTACACATAGGTAATAATGTTTGGATAGGCAGCAATGCCATAATTCTACCGGGTGTGAGAATCGGGAATAATGTGGTTATTGGAGCCGGAGCTATAGTTAATAAGAGTATCCCTGACAATTCGATTTATTATAATAAAATTTATGGAATCATAAAAGAGATAGACAGAGATTCTTGAGGGTGAGTATTAATAATATTGATAAACTTAAACATTAATAAGTAAAGCATTAATTATGATAAAAACAGTTTTTGTGATGCTAAGAACGATTACCCAAATGAGTCCAATAGATTAGCAGAAACTTCTCCATGAATCATCAATATTATATAAGATTTGTTTCTGTATAAACTAGGCAACTTGAATATCTTTTATTTAAAAATAACGATTAAAAAAACATAGGTTGAATATATATATTCTACATTTTATTATACTGCTCGACGTAAAAATATAAGAAATTGCAAATTATAGAATTGAAATATGAGATTTACTCAAAATTATTGGAGGTTCAGAAATGAAGATTGCAATTGCTGGTACAGGTTATGTTGGGTTAGTCACAGGCGTGTGTCTTGCAGAAGTAGGAAACACTGTTCTTTGTGTAGATATAGACAAAGAAAAAATTGAAAAAATGAAACAAGGATTTTCTCCAATATATGAAGAAGGACTTCAAGATTTAATGCAAATAAACTATGAATCTAGTCGTATTGATTATACTACTGATTATGAAAATGCATATAAAGATGCAGATATTATTATGATCGCTGTTGGAACTCCCGAACGAAGTGATGGATCTGCGAACTTAGATTATGTAAAAAAAGTAGCACGTCAAATTGCAGAAAACGTAGAAAATGATGTATTAGTCGTTGTTAAATCTACTGTTCCAATCGGTACCAATGATGAAATTGAAACAAACTTAAGAAAATATTTAAAGAATAATGTGCATATTGAAGTAGCATCCAATCCTGAATTTCTCGCACAAGGAACTGCAGTTCGTGATACTTTAAATGCTTCAAGAATAGTAATTGGTGTAGAAAGTGACTGGGCTCGTGAACGTTTAGAACAAATCTATCAACCTTTTAAACAACCTATTGTTGTTACGAATCGTCGCAGTGCGGAGATGATTAAGTATGCTTCAAATGATTTCTTAGCTCTGAAAATTTCGTTCATGAATGACATAGCAAATCTTTGTGAGATTGTTAGTGCAAATGTTGAAGATGTAGCTAAAGGGATGAGCTATGATGATCGCATTGGTAATAGATTCCTGAAAGCAGGATTAGGCTATGGTGGATCGTGCTTTCCTAAAGATACGAAAGCCTTGCATTGGTTAGCAAGTGATCATGATTATGAATTAAAAACAATCAAGGCTGCAATTGAAGTGAATCAAAATCAAAAAATGAAGTTAATTAAAAAAGCACGAAATATGGTTGAAAATTTTGATGGGATGAAAATAGCGGTCTTAGGCTTGACATTTAAACCGGGAACAGACGATATGCGAGAAGCACCTTCGATTCCTAATATTAATTATCTTACTGAACGTGGCGCAAATGTAATAGCATATGACCCAGTTGGGATAGAAAATGCAAAGAAATATTTTGGTGACAAAATTACGTATACTACCTCAATAATTGAAGCATTGGATCAAAGTGAAATGTGCTTCATTATGACTGAGTGGAAAGATGTTATGAATTTTGACATTAATCAATTCAGTAATTTAATGAAGAATCCAATCGTTTTTGATGGTAGAAATTGTTATAACCCTAAAGACATGGCACAAGCAGGAGTTGAATATCATTCAATAGGTCGTGAAGTGGGAGTTCCTGTTCTAGAGAGTATATTAAATTAAAATAGTCCTATTTTCTAATTAAGAAAATGAGGGCTATTTTAATTGGGATTAATTATATAAATAGTGGGGAGAGATATGATGCGTTTAGTCCTATTATCAGGCGGTTCAGGTAAACGATTATGGCCATTATCTAATGATTCACGCTCAAAGCAATTTTTAAAAGTATTATCTAATGAACATAATGAGTTAGAGTCAATGGTTCAAAGAGTCTGGAACCAATTAGAAAGCTTAGGGGTAGCAGAAAACACTGTAATTGCTACTAGTAAAACACAAACAGAAATGATAAAAAGTCAAATAGGTGAAGAAGTTAAAATAATTGTTGAACCAGAACGTCGAGATACGTTCCCAGCGATTGCATTAGCTTCTTCTTTTTTATTTTCAGAAGAACTGATTGACGAAAATGAAATTGTTGCAGTATTACCAGTTGATCCATACGTTGATAAAGCATTTTTTCAACGTGTTTTAGATTTAGAAAATGTTTTGAAAAATTCTGATGCGGACTTAGCTTTAATGGGAATTAACCCAACTTATCCATCATCAAAGTATGGTTATATAGTTCCATCAACAGTAAATAACGGGGTTATCAAAGTAAGTCATTTTAAAGAAAAACCTTCTGAAATTGAAGCAGAAGAATTAATTATTGACGGTGCAATTTGGAATAGTGGTGTATTTGCATTCCGTTTAGGAGCAATGTTAAAAATTCTTGAAGAAAAAGATTTGCCGTTAGTTTATAGTGAACTTTCTTCAAATTATAGTAAACTTCCAAAAATTAGCTTTGACTATGAAGTTGTTGAAAAAACAGACAAGATTGTTGCGATTGGCTATGAAGGCTATTGGAAAGACCTTGGAACTTGGAACACTTTAACAGAGGAAATGGGTTCTGATACAATAGGACAAGTTTTTAAATGGGGCAATTGTGGAAATACTCATGTCATTAATGAATTACATATTCCTGTAACAATAATGGGTATTCAAGATGCTATAGTTTCAGTGAGTCCAGACGGGATTTTAGTTTCTGAAAAAATGGCAAGTCAGAAGATAAAAGAAGTTGTTGAAAATTTAGACCGGCGTCCTATGTTTGAAGAGCGTCGTTGGGGCTCTTATCGTGTACTTGACCATATGGTATATGATGATGGGACACATAACGTAACTAAAAGAATTAGTATGCAACCAGGAAAGAATTTAAGCTATCATTGTCACCAACACTGCGAAAAAGTCTGGACGATTGTAAAAGGTGAAGGAATATTTGTAATTGATGGACAAATAAGTGTGGTTCGTGAAGGTGATGTCTTAACTATTCCGTTTGGGTACTTCCACTCATTAAAAGCCATTACTAATTTAGAATTTATTGAAGTTCAAACTGGCTTTCCTGTTGTGGAAGGCGATATTGAGCGCAAATATTTAGAATGGTTAGATATTGAGCGCGAGTGCTACAGTAAAGTAAAAAAATAAATTAAATTGGTTTTTTATTTATAAAATTTATCTTATTATTATAAATTTATTTAAACTCTTGGATACTGGAGGATACAAATGAAAGTATTAGTTACAGGTGGAGCTGGGTATATTGGAAGGTATGCAGTTAAAGCATTATTAAAAAGACAACATGATGTGGTAGTACTAGACAATCTTTCAACAGGTTCTGAAGAGGCTTTAATTGAGGGTGTTCCGTTTTATAAGGGCGACATTAGAAATTTCAAAATATTAAATGAGCTCTTTGATAGAGAAAATATTGATGTTGTTTTACATTTTGCAGCAAAATTAGTAGTACCTGAGAGTATTGAAAAGCCCTTAGACTATTATGATAATAATGTTACTGGTACAAATTCACTATTGAAAGCAATGAAATTAGCAAGTGTCAATAAAATAGTATTTTCATCTACTGCAGCAGTTTATGGACTTTTAGATAAAAAATCAATTTCTGAAGAAGATATTACAACTCCAATTAATCCATATGGTGAGACCAAGCTAGTAAGTGAAAAAATGATACAATGGTGTCATAGTGCATATGGATTAGAATATGTAATTTTTAGATATTTTAACGTAGCTGGAGGTAATAAAGTTGGTTTTTCACCGGTTAATCAAACGGTTTTAATACCTCGTATATTATGTGCAGCAAAAGGATTAATTGATGAATTATTAATATTTGGTAACGATTATCCAACTGGTGATGGAACCTGTATACGGGATTTTGTACACGTTGAAGATTTAGTTTTGGCTCATATATTAGCCGCAGAAAAAATGTTTGAAAACAATATTCAAAGTGGGATTTTTAATTTAGGAAGTGAAAAAGGTTTTTCCGTTTTAAAAACATTTGAAACTGCAAAGAAAGTTACAAATGTGTCAATTCCATATAAGATAGTTGAAAGAAGACAAGGTGATCCGATTAATTCGGTTGCTTCAAGTAAAAAGGCTCAAAATATTCTAGGATGGACCCCCCGTTATAATGACCTAGAAGAAATCATAAAAGATGCTTGGAAATATTATATAGTATAGGGTAATTTAGTATGAAAACAATCGTATATTATATTTCAGATTACGGATATGGTCATGCTTCCAGAAGTATTGCTGTTATCCGTAATTTTTTAAATAGAACATCAGATGTTAGGGTAATTATTTGTAATTCGTTCGCTATAGAATTTTTAAAAGAATCTTTAGTTGAATATGGTGAACGTGTTGTTTATCATGAAGTTAAGACGGATATCGGATATGTGCTTAAAAAAGATTCAATAGAGCCAGACCCAATTGCACTTAAAAATAGACTTTCTGATTACTATCATAATTGGGAAGAAATAGTTGAAAATGAACTAGAATATTTTAAAGATAAAAGTATTGTAGGTATTCTATCTGACATATCTCCAATTGGAATAGAGGTAGGATCTATTATCGATGTTCCTACAATAGGTATTTCCAATTTCACATGGTATTCTGCATACAAAGACTTGCTAAAAGAACAGGAATTAGAAAAGTTAAGAAAGTCATATGAACAACTTGATTACTATTTTTCTCTTGCAACTAATCAAGAGAAATGGGGTAGAGTTGGAGAATTCAATTTTTCATTTTTCAGTAGGACAGTTGATCTAAATGAAGTAAATAGAATAAGACAAATTGTAAATCCATCTGGCAACAAAAAGATAATTTTTGTTGGTATAGGTATGAAAATAGATATGCCATTAATGAATTTACCTATATGGTCAAATGCTGAAAATGTCTATATTGTTTCAGCCAATGTTCAAGCTGAAGGCAACGATATATTTAAGATACCTTTCGAATATACAGAGTCACAAAACTATATCGCAGCAAGTGACATCATAATAACGAAAGCAGGCTGGGGTACAGTTAGTGAGGCTGTAAATCAAGGTAAGACATTGTATGTCATTGACAGGCAATCATTAAATGAAGATCGTAATACTATTTCATATTTAAAGCAATATAATTTAGCTGAAACGATTACTTTAGAAAAATTATATTCAATTAATGATTTAACAATTAGAAATGAAGTTAAATGTGAAAATGAAGTAGAATTAATTGTAAATAAAATTTGTGAAATATTAAACTTAAAGTTTAAACAAAAAGCCATCTAGAATTTCTAGATGGCCTTTTGTTATTAGAATAATTAAGGGGAAGGTTTATGTAAATGAACGCATTAGTAGAAAAACAGGATCTTTTCTTTTTTAGTCCGGTCTTTCAAGAACGTATTTGGGGTGGAATTCAACTAAATGAAATCTTTGGTTATGAAATTCCTAATAACAAAATCGGAGAATGTTGGGCTATTTCGGCTCATGAAAATGGCCCTAGTATTGTAGCTAATGGTGAGCATAAAGGTTTAACTTTAAGCGAACTATGGAGTCAGCAAAGGCACTTATTTGGAAATTTAGAAGGGGAAAAATTTCCACTATTAACAAAAATTCTAGATGCTAAGGATGATTTATCAGTACAAGTTCATCCTAACGATACATATGCTCAAATCAATGAAAACGGTGAGTTAGGAAAAACTGAGTGCTGGTATGTTCTTGAATGTGAAGAAGACGCTGAATTGATAATTGGGCATAATGCTCAGTCAAAAGTTGAATTTCTTTCCGCAATTGAGGAGAACAAATGGGATGAAATTCTTCGTCGAATTAAGATAAGGCCAGGAGATTTTTTCTATATACCAAGCGGAACGGTACACGCAATATGTAAAGGTACATTAATTCTAGAAACACAACAAAACTCAGACACAACCTACCGTTTATATGATTATGATCGACGTGACGATAGCGGTAATTTAAGAGAACTACATATAGAAAAATCAATGGACGTCATTACTTTTCCTCATGCTGATGCCGATCCAATAAGAAATGAATATCAACAAGAAGGGACTGTAATTACAGAATTTATAGACAACGAATTCTTCTCCGTGGAAAGATGGAAAGTTACTGCAACTACAAATCTACTAAATAATAATCCTTTCCTTTTAGCTAGTGTTGTTGAAGGTGAAGGAAATATTACTATTAATGATGAAACTCATTCACTAAAAAAGGGAATGCACTTCTTGATCCCATGCTACGTAAAAGAATTCTCTATTAATGGTGAAATGGATTTAATTACTTCTCATGTTTAAAGAGGCATAATTCATACGCTTAATTTTTTGATTCTCTATAATTTAAAAAAGAGGTTACGATAAATGAATCATATAAATCAATTTGAAAGATGGTACAAACATCCATCATTAGACAATGAAATAAAATCATTACTAGAACAAATTAAATCAAACGAAAAACTAATAGAAGACAGCTTCTACAAAAACCTAGAATTCGGAACAGGTGGAATGAGAGGAGAACTAGGAGCCGGAACAAACCGCCTAAACATCTACACTGTACGAAAAGCATCAGAAGGGCTAGCTCGTTTCATCGAAAATCAAGGTGAAGAAGCAAAACGCCAAGGTGTAGTAATTGCATACGATTCTCGTCACAAATCACCTGAATTTGCAATAGAAGCAGCAACAACTCTTGGTGCACATGGTATAAAGACGTATGTTTTCGAAAGCTTACGACCAACACCAGTTTTATCATTCGCTGTTCGGTATTTAGGTGCATTTAGTGGGATCGTACTAACAGCAAGTCATAACCCACCGGAATACAACGGATACAAAGTATACGGTCCTGATGGTGGTCAACTTCCTCCAGCAGAAGCTGATGCATTAACTAGCTTCGTAGATCAAGTTGAAGATGAATTATCAGTAGAAGTAGCTTCAAAAGAAGATTTACTAGCTAATGGTTTACTAGAAATAATAGGCGACAAAGTAGACTCAGCTTATTTAGAAAAGTTAAAAACAGTTGTTGTGAATGCTGAAATTGTAGAAAAGCATGCGAAGGATTTAAATATTGTTTTCTCACCATTACACGGAACATCTAACATTCCTGTTCGTAACGGGTTAAGTATATTAGGTTATACGAATGTAACTGTAGTCAAAGAGCAGGAACTTCCAGACCCAAACTTTACAACTATAAAATCTCCGAATCCAGAAGAACACGCGGCATTCGAACTAAGTATTCTGTACGGTGAGCAAGTAAATGCAGACGTATTAATTACAACTGACCCTGATGCAGACCGTTTAGGTGTTGCTGTGCGTAATTCTGAAGGTGAGTTTACGATTCTAACAGGTAACCAAACGGGTGCGTTAATGCTTGAGTATTTATTATCACAAAAGAAATCACTTGGTACTTTACCTGAGAATGGTGTAGTTTTAAAAACAATTGTTACTTCTGAAATTGGACGAGTAATTGCACAAAACTATGGCATTGATACGATTGATACACTTACTGGCTTTAAGTTTATTGGCGAGAAAATTAAAGAGTATGAACAAACTGGTGAATACAAGTTCCAATTTGGCTATGAAGAAAGCTATGGCTATTTAATTCGTGATTTTGTAAGAGATAAAGATGCAGTTCAATCTGTAATTTTAGCTTGTGAAGTAGCTGCATACTATAAGTCCCAGGGTAAAACATTATATGATGGTTTACTAGTAATCTTTGAAAAGTATGGTTTCTTTAAAGAAGACTTAGTTTCTATGACGTTGAAGGGGAAAGACGGGGCTGAGCAAATTCAACAAATGATGAATGAGTTCCGTATGAATCCACCGAAAGAGTTTGCTAGTATTGGAATTGCAATAATAGAAGATTATAAGGAAAGTGCTAAAACAAATTTTGAGGATGGTACGACTGTTGAAATCAATCTACCTAAATCAAATGTACTAAAATACATCCTAACTGATGAAACATGGTGCGCATTACGACCATCAGGTACTGAGCCAAAAATTAAATTCTATTTCGGAGTTAAAGGATATACTTTAGAAGATAGCGATGAAAAATTAGAAGCAATTAAAAAAGATGTATTAAGTCGTTTTGACAAATAAGAAGCTGATGCACGGGTGAATCTAAAGGTGATACTTGGAATAGTTTATTAAAATAGGCGCTACATTCTCATCTTATCTAACTATCTATCAAATTATTTTAAAAAGCGATTCAAAATATGTAAAAATAATATAACGCTTGAGATATAATTTCAATCCAAATAGAGTATCGTTAGATTTGGAGAAATATTACTAAAACTTAAGTTAAAGGGGAAAGAAGGAAGCTTGACGGAAATTGTTATATACCTGTATTTGTTACGGATGAAGAACTTAATAATACTTTGAAAGATTGTCAGCAATTAGAGTTGTAATAAAAGAAAATTAAATTAGTACAAATCTAAAATACTTAGATGTCAAATATATATTGGATAAACAATGTTTAAAAAATCTCTTTATTAACAGTGTTTATAATTTTGTTAGTCTTTTTAAAAGTAGGTTTGTAATTAAAAAAGGAATAAGTTTATGAAAATTCAGTCAGAGTTTAAAAAAGGAATTTTATTTAGTGCCATAGGAAAATATTCGAATGTCTTAATTCAGCTAGGTGTGACAGCAGTATTATCCCGAATTTTAACACCACTTGAATATGGCGTGGTTGCTGTAGTAAATGTATTTCTAATATTTTTTACAATGCTAACGGATGTGGGAATTGGTCCGGCAGTAATTCAAAATAAATCACTAGAGAAAAAAGATATAAATTCTATTTTTAGTTTCTCCTTATTATTATCTTTGTGTTTAGGTATTTTATTTCTGATCCTAGCTAAACCAATTAGTATATTTTACCATAATCCTGTTTATACAAAGGTATGTTCGGTACTTGCTATCAGTATTTTTACAACAGGAATTATTGTTATTCCACAATCTCTTATGCTAAAGAATAAAGATTTTTTTGAAGTAAATATGACGATTGTCATTGCAAATGCTATTTCAGGTGTTGCAGCGATTATTATGGCAATAAATCATTTTAGTTATTACTCATTATTATTTAGTTACATCATAAAAAATGTCATAGTATTTTTCGTATTTTATAATAAAGTAGAGGTAAAGGTACCACTTAAAATTTCTCTTACGCCACTAAAATCAATCTATGAGTTTTCACGTAATCAATTTATGTTTAGTTTTATAAATTATTTTTCAAGAAACTTAGATAATATATTAATTGGTAAAATTATATCACCAAATGCTTTAGCTTATTATGATAAAGCTTACCAGCTATCACTTTACCCAAATCAGTTGCTGACAAGCGTTATTGGACCAGTAATTCAGCCAATTATGTCAGATTATCAGAATGATAGAAGTGTAATTAAAAATGTTTATTTAAAAATAAGTAAAATACTTGGAACAATAGGTATGCCTTTAACTGTATTCCTATTTTTCTCAGCCAATGAAATTATCTATATTATGTTTGGAAATCAATGGGCAGGTAGCGTAGGAACGTTTAAAGTATTAGGAGTTTCTATTTGGATACAAATCAT
The DNA here is from genome assembly GCF_900112535.1 of Bacillus sp. UNCCL81. Lineage (NCBI taxonomy): Bacteria > Bacillati > Bacillota > Bacilli > Caryophanales > Bacillaceae > Bacillus > Bacillus sp. UNCCL81. The sequence goes on from NZ_FOMF01000005.1 coordinate 173,440, forward strand.
ATTAAGTAGTACAGGAGCAATTTTCCAATCTGCTAATCGAACAGATTTGCTGTTAAAAGCGGGTATATTCTCTTCTATATTAAATGTTTCAAGTATTATTGCTGGTATTATTTCAGGAAGAATAGAGTATGTAGCACTTGTACTTGTTATTTCATTTTTAGTAAACTTTATACAAGCGAATTACTTACTAATGAGAGTATTATTTGAATCAAAAATGAGGGAATTTTATAAAGTGTTATATAAGCCGTTTCTTATTTCTCTAGTAATGATTGCAGTATTTTTTATATTTTCCTACTTCCACATCAATAATATATATTTAAGTTTTGTTATAAAATTATTTATCTATCTATTAGTTTTTATTTTAGGGTTAGTCGTTACAGGTGAGTTAAAAGAATTAAAGAAAATAATACTTAATAACTGACTGTTTCATTAAGTACTTGTATGAGCCCCACCAAATGAGATTGCAAGTCTTGAAGTATTTGTAGTTGAACCCAATCAGTGGTCGTTTAAGTTTTTTATTTAGCCTTAAGTGAAAATTAATTAACAAAAAATGTAAAAAATTGTTTGATCTTGTAGGATAGAAATTAGTAATCCTAATATCTTAAAAATTTAAGTTCATAATTAAAGGAGAAAATTCTTGTCCAGAACAGAAAAACACTCAACTAAAAAAATGTCCACACCAAAAAAAGTACTATTTTTTGTATTAAGTGTACTAGTTGTCATCGGTTTAGGAATAGGCGGTTATGCATATTCAATCTATCACAATGTAAATAAAACAACAGACGCAATCTATAAAGACATAAAGAAAACAGATAAACGAAAAGAAGAAGTAAGTGTTGAAAAGAAAGAACCTTTCTCCATTTTACTATTAGGTGTGGATCATCGCCCTGGTGATAAAGGTCGTTCTGATTCTATTATTGTATTGACGGTTAATCCGAATACAAATACAACAAAAATGGTCAGCATTCCACGAGATACAAGAACAGAGATAGTCGGAAAAGGCAAAGTAGATAAAATTAACCATGCATATGCATTTGGTGGAATCCAAATGTCCGTTGATACAGTTGAAAATTTCTTGAACATTCCTATTGATTATTATCTTGAAGTAAATATGGAAGGCTTTAAAGACATCGTTGAAGCAGTTGGTGGAGTTGATGTGAATAATGACTTAGACTTTACTGATCAAGGTATCCATTTCACAAAAGGGAATATCCATCTAAATGGTGACGATGCTTTAGTGTTTTCTCGCATGCGTAAATTAGACACACGAGGTGACTTTGGACGTCAACTTCGACAAAGACAAGTTATTGAAGCAGTAGTAAAAAAAGGAGCAACGATTTCTTCTTTAACAAACTATCAATCTGTATTACAAGCTATTCAAAAAAATGTAGTGACGAATATCAGTTTAAACGACATGATTTCAATTCAAAAAGATTATCGTGTAGCTGCAAAGAATATTACTGAAATCCAAGTTAAAGGTGACAGTAAGAAGATTGATGGAATCTGGTATGTGCTTGTAGCGAAAGAAGAGCAAGATAATATATCAAAGGATCTTCGTCAGCATTTAGAACTACCAGTGGAAACAAAATAATTTTTATTACTTATTCTAGAACCACCGTTAAAAGATGACTTTTTAACGGTGGTTCTTTTTTTATGTCTTTTTTACCCCTAGGAACCTACTTTCCCTCTACGAAGATTTCAACTGAATTCACCATTTCATTCAAATCCCCTAAGAATTTAACCTACACAACCCTTTAACTACCATCATAATAATATATATATTCCTAAATGTTTAGGAGGTCTTTGCGATAAAAGGGATTATACTTGCAGGTGGTAGTGGTACTCGACTTTATCCATTAACGATGGTGACTAGTAAGCAGCTATTGCCTGTGTATGATAAACCAATGATTTATTATCCGTTATCTACTTTAATGCTGGCAGGTATTAGAGAGATTTTAATTATATCGACTCCAGAGGATTTGCCACGTTTTGAGGCGTTATTAGGTGATGGTTCTCAGTTTGGAGTTTCGTTGAAATATAAAGTACAACCTAGTCCGGATGGGTTGGCTCAAGCGTTTATTATTGGTGAAGAGTTTATAGGAAACGATTCTGTTGCGATGATATTAGGTGACAATATTTATTATGGCAGCGGGTTGCGAAGTATTTTAAAGAAAGCGGCGATGAAGGAAAAAGGTGCAACAGTGTTCGGTTATCATGTACAGGATCCTGAGCGATTTGGAGTTGTAGAATTTGATGAGTCTGGGAAGGTTTTGAGTATTGAAGAAAAGCCAGTGGCTCCGAAATCAAATTATGCAGTAACTGGATTGTATTTTTATGATAATCGTGTCATTGAAATTGCTAAAAACGTAAAACCATCCAATCGTGGTGAGTTGGAGATTACTTCTGTAAATGAAGCTTATTTAAATTTGAGTGATTTAGAAGTGGAGTTACTTGGTCGCGGTTATACGTGGTTAGATACTGGAACACATGAAAGTTTAGTATCGGCAACAAATTTTGTCAAAACAATAGAAGAGCATCAAGGAATTAAAATATCTGCTCCAGAAGAGGTCGCTTATATTAATGGGTGGATTAACAAAGAACAATTATTACATTTAAGCGAATCGCTTAGTAAAACAAGTTATGGTAACTATTTACGAAAAGTTGCAAATGGAGAGATTAAATATTAGCTTAAGGAGTCATTATCAATGAAAATTACAGAAACTTTTATAAAAGGAATTGTAGTTATTGAACCGACTGTTTTTGGTGATCACCGTGGTTGGTTTATGGAAACATATAATGATTCTAAAATGAAGGATTATGGATTGGATTTAAATTTTGTTCAAGATAATCAATCATTTTCTGCATTGAAGGGAACATTGCGTGGGTTACATTATCAGTTGTCTCCAAAAGCACAAACGAAATTAGTTCGTTGTACAAGGGGTTCCATATTTGATGTGGCTGTCGATATTCGGAAAGGGAGTCCAACATATGGAAAATGGTTCGGTATTGAGTTAAGTGCCGAAAATAAAAAACAATTATTGATTCCAAAAGGGTTTGCTCACGGTTTTATGACTTTAACAGATGATGTGGAAGTCCAATATAAAGTTGATGAGCTATATTCACCTGAATGTGATCGTGGCATTGTTTGGAATGACCCTGTAATTCAGGTGAAATGGCCAAATAATATTTCTCCATTATTATCCGCAAAAGACAAAATCGCACCATTATTAAAGGATGCTGAAAATAATTTTTTCTATAAGGAGTAATATATATGAAGGTTTTAGTAACTGGTTACGGTGGGCAATTAGGCTATGATGTCGTTTGGGCATGTGAACAACATGGATTAGTTGTAAAAGGAGTCAGTCGAAAAGAACTGAATATTACTGAAAAGGAAGCTGTTTCTTCTATTATAGATTCATATGAACCAGATGTTATTATCCACTGTGCTGCCTATACAGCGGTAGACAAAGCTGAAGATGATAAAGAGAATTGCTGGAATGTAAATGTTGAAGGAACGAGATATTTAGTTGAAGCTGCGAAAAATCATCATTCAAAGTTCATTTATATTAGTACGGACTATGTATTTAATGGGAAAGGTGAACGTCCTTTTAATGAAGATGACCAACCGGATCCAATCGGTTATTATGGATTAACAAAGTACGAAGGCGAAAAAGTTGTTCAATCATTAATCGAAAACTATTTTATCATCCGCATTTCGTGGGTATTTGGGGTTAATGGGAATAATTTTATTAAAACAATGATAAGGTTATCAGAAACTAGAGATGAATTAAATATAGTCGGAGATCAAATCGGTTCTCCAACCTATACAGTTGATTTAGCTAGATTAATAGTAGATTTAATTAAAACTGATAAATATGGAATCTATCACGCAACTAATGATGGCTATACTAGTTGGGCTGGTTTTGCAAAAGAAATCTTTAAACAAACCAATAGTAAAACTTTCGTAAAATCGATTGCATCCGAAGATTACCCTACTCGAGCAGCTAGACCGAAAAATTCGAGATTATCAAAACAAAAGCTAGTAGAGAATGGCTTTCAATCCTTACCTTCATGGCAAGACGCATTAGCTAGATATTTAGTTCAATTAAATAAAAGAGACGAGGTACAGTAAAACATGAAAGTAGCTGTTACTGGCGGTGCCGGATTTATCGGTGGAAACTTTGTTCAATACATGATCAATAAATACCCATCCTATTCAATATATAATCTAGATGCATTAACCTATGCAGGTGACTTAACAAAGCATAAAAACATCGAACAAAATGAAAAATATCATTTTATCAAAATTGATATTTCAAACCGTGAAGAAATCATGACATTATTTAAAAAAGAAAAGTTCGACTATGTCATCCACTTCGCAGCAGAAAGTCATGTTGATCGCTCAATTACAGACCCAGGTATATTCGTGACAACAAATGTTTTAGGAACTCAAGTTTTACTAGATGCTTCAAAAGCGATAAACGTTAAAAAATTTGTACATGTATCTACAGATGAAGTGTACGGTGATCTAGATTTTGACCCTACAACCTTTTTTACAGAAGATACACCTCTACAACCGAATAGCCCTTACTCTGCAAGTAAAGCATCATCTGATTTACTAGTTCGTGCCTATCATGAAACATATGGCTTTCCTATGAATATCACACGTTGTTCAAATAATTACGGACCCTATCACTTTCCAGAGAAGTTAATTCCATTAACAATTTCACGAGTTCTAAATGACCAAAAAGTTCCTGTTTATGGTACTGGTGAAAATATTCGTGACTGGTTACATGTTCTTGATCATTGCTCAGCTATTGATCTAGTAATGCATAAAGGAGAAAATGGAGAAGTTTACAATGTAGGTGGCCATAATGAACGGACAAATTTAGAGGTTGTTAAAACAATCATATCTACTCTTGGAAAATCTGAAGAATTAATCCAATTTGTACAAGATCGCTTAGGTCATGACAAAAGATATGCGATTGATCCAAGTAAACTAGAAAGACTAGGCTGGAAACCAACTTATAATTTTGATACCGGTATTGTTCAAACTGTTCAATGGTATGTAGATAATAAGGAATGGTGGGAAATGATTGTTTCAGGTGAGTATAAACAGTATTTTGAAAAACAATATGGTAAATAAATAGAAATGAACTTGATGAGGAAATTTCATTATAAATAATAAGAGTAATTTAGACGTTTTCTTTTCATTTGAAAACGTCTTTTTTTATTTCAGAGTATAGTAATTTAGGCTTCTTTATATATGTGGTTTATGAGTAATTTTAACTAGAACTAATAGCTTAGTTAATTCCAATTTTTTTCTAATGTTTTGGTAAATATCCCTAAATAAGATTCTTTTAATCATTTTCTAACTATAATTTTATTTACCGTTTATAAGTAACATTTTTTTATGTTATAATACATTTTATATCAATAAATGACAATTCTATTACAAAATTGTAAGTTTTTTTTTATGCGAAATTTACAATTTTTTTATGCTCAAATATAATTCTTAATGTTATGTTTTTTCAGAAAAATATAATGTCGTAGATTACTAGTTATATCATTAAAAACTGATTAAAAAAAACTGCTTATTTTAATGAGAAATTAAATTTTAATTCAAGGAGGATAAGGGATGAATCAACCGTTAATCTCGGTAATTTTACCTATTTATAATGTCGAAAATTATATTCATGAATGCTTAAATTCATTATTAAACCAAACGATTGGTTATGAAAATTTAGAAGTAATTATGGTGAACGATAGCTCTACAGATCGTACCCCTATCATTATTGATGAATATGCTGCGAAATATGAAAAATTTAAAGTAATTCATTTCACAGAGAATTCTGGTGCTCCAGGTAAACCAAGGAATGTTGGAATAGAAAATGCCACAGGTAAGTATACAATCTTTTTAGACCCGGATGACATTGTACCTGCGGATGCATATGAAAGATTAATTAACGTAATTGAAAATAGTGAGTCTGATTTTGTAATGGGTAAGATGCAAAGTTTTGATGATGAAACTAAACGTAGGCATGAACACGTTACATTTAAGCAATACCAATTACAAAAGAAATATATAGATGTAAATATTGATAATGTTCCATTTTTCTATCAAGTTAAAACAGCAATTATTTTAAAGTTAGTTAAAACTGAGTTTTTATTAAAAAATAAAATAAATTTTATTGAAGGTATGAAAAATGGTGAAGACAAATATTATGACATTCAATTATTCTCTAAAGCCAAAAAGTTCAGTTATATTCCTGAAGTAATTTATTTATATCGAGCAAGAAATGATGAGAAAAATTTATCTCTAACACAAAGAGATATTATTAGTACTGTAGAAAACGATGTAAAATCGGCTTTAATTATTAAACCTTTACTTACACAAAAAGAATTTAAATATTTTCAAATAAATGTGTTTAGATCTATTTTTTGGAAAATTGGAGATGCGGATTTTAAGAAGTTAACAAAAGATCAACAACATTATCTATTAAATTTAATAAAAGATGTAGCGGTAGGATATGATTCAGATATAACTAAGGAATATATGGAAGTAGAGGAACCAATTATTAGTTTAATTAGCTCTGGTCATATCGTGGAAGCTTTAGATTATAATCTTTTATTAATTTCTAGAAGATGGTGGTTTAAAATAAGCAAAGAACTAGAGAAAGATTATAAAAAGTCATCAAAAATAAGAAATAGTAATTTTTGGAAAGTGACCAGTCCATTAAGAAAAGTTATCAGACTTGTGAAGAGGGTGTCGTAAGTTGCAAATTAGCATCATAATTCCATTCGTAAAAGAGGAAATCAATCAAACTCTTGATTGTATTAATTCAGTTAAGGTTCAAAGTATTAAACAAAATCAAATTGAATTAATCCTTTTTAATACTGAAAATGAAGTACTGAATGAAGAGACTGAGAAAACATTAACTCATCAGTTTAATGACCTAAGTGTAATAAATACAAAATTGAAGCCAAATGACCTAAATGGCAAATATGTCTTCATTTATGATCGAAAAACTAAAATAAATAAGCAGTTATTAGAAGTACTTTTAAGAATAGCTGATTCTGGTAAATATGATTGCATTTTTCCTACTGAAAATACAAAAAAATTAGAAGTGAAGCCAGTAAATATGAATGATTTTACTTATTCAGATCTAATGAGTATGAATTTAATGAGAACTATTACCTTAAAGGACTATTTTGTAAAAAATAAAATTCAAGAGTTTAATTATTTTGAATTAAAGTATTTTCAATTAAGGCAATATTTTACAAATAAAAATATTGGAACGAATGATGTATTAGCAATTAAAAATACTGAGATTAATGACGAGTATATTCATAATCAATTTCAAGAAATTAACTATTTGTTTGTAAAAATAAGAGAAGAATCCGATAAAGATCTTCAAAAATTTGCATATAGTATATTAATTAAGCAACTAATATTTTTAGTTGATAAAAAGATATTTGTCGATGAAATAGATGAAGAGATTCAAATTCAATTATTAGAACTATTACAATTAATAATAAAAGAAGTAAATTTACCTGAAACCTTAAAGAATATAAAACTAGAAGGCTATAAAGGATTTTTTGCAATCTTAAACATGAACAAATATACTGAAGCCATTAGTTATATGAAGTTGTTCCGGAGTAAGAGATACCAATATCATACGGCTAATAAATATAGTAACTATTTAGAGAAGCATCCAGGCGATCCCAGTGAAGACTTAACATGGAAAATGACGAAACCATTACGTATAGTAAAACCTGCAATGCGCAAAGTAAAAGGATTAATATTTAAATATTTATTACTTCTAATTGTATCTTTCTATAAACTTCTATATTTAAATAAAGTGGTTTGGTTAGTTTGTGAAAGAGCCGATCAAGCTGAAGATAATGGATATTTCTTTTTTAAGTATTGTAGAGAGCAATATCCAAATAGGAAAATCTATTATATAATTGAAAAAAATTCTCCGCATTATGATAAAGTAGCTAAATTAGGAAATATTATTCATCACTCTTCCTTTAAACATAAAATTTACACACTATTAGCGGATGTATATGTTAGTGCTTGGACATTTAGTGAAAGTGGTTTTCCAAATCCTTCAAAATATTTCACCTCAAGATTTAGAGAGCAATTAAAGAACAAGTTTCAAGTATGTATCCAGCATGGCGTTATTATTCATAATATTTCTCCGTATTTATCCAAGAAAAAGTATCAACAAAATTTAATTATAGCTAGTTCAGAATTTGAAAAAGAAATTATTATGGAAACTCTAAACTATCCAAGCGATGAAGTTGAAGTAACCGGTTTAGCTAGATTTGATAATTTACATGATGCGATTACGAAAAGACAAATATTAATTATGCCAACTTGGAGACGTCATTTATTTAAAATAAATAAAAAACAATTCTCTAATTCGGAATACTTTAAGACGTATAAAAAGTTAATATCAAATAAAAAGTTTCAAGATTTTATTAGTAAGGAAAATATTCAGGTTAAATTCTATATTCATCATCAGATGCAACGGTTCTTGGAAAACTTTATTGTAGAACATCCAAATATTGAATTCTTATTAAAAAAAGATGCCAAAGTTTCAGATCTACTAAAAGAATCGAAGTTATTATTGACTGATTACTCATCAGTTTCAAGTGATTTCTTTTATATGAATAAACCAGTAGTATTTTATCAATTTGATCCACATAAAAATCATCATGCACCTACTGAACAAATTAAATATAGTGATCTAGGAATTATAGTTAATAATGAAGAAAAGTTGCTTGATGAAATCATTAAAATCTCAAATAGGGATTTTACAGCAGATCAAGTATATCAACAAAATTCGAGAAAAATATTTAAATATAAAGACACAAATAATTCAAAGAGAATATTTGAAGCAATTGAAACGTCTTATCACAATTTCAAAACTAAGAAGAACATTAAATAAATCAAAAAGAGGGTGATTGAATATCACCCTCTTTTTTTATTTCGTTAATTTTATTAATTGAGCAATAAAATTCTTATAATAATTTGGTTCAAAATGCAAGTGGAAAATACCCCAAGCATGATCTGCAATAGAAATATAGTTTTGTTTTACATTTATTGTTGAAACCTCGTAATTTGAAACCACGTAGTCATCCAATTGGTCCCAAAAGGCATTTAATAAATCGATATCAGTGTTAGAAATAATTTTCTTAATGCTATGGTCCTTATCATAGTACATACCAGTAAATCTAGCTTTGTGAAGTATTATTTTACAATTCGGAAGTTCTCTATTAATAATTTGTAAAAATTGATCAATTGTTTGCTTCCAAAGTGTAAAATATTCGCTAAGGTTAGTATTCAAATTAAATGTATTGACTTCGTTTAATTCTCTATAAAATGATGTTTTAGTGATTTTCCAACGATTATTAGTAATATATGAACTATTCGTCTTTAAACAACCAAAATATACATCCCCAAAGAAATCAAGAATGAGAGCTTCAGGCTGCTTACTGATTAAATCATTTAAAAAGTTCTTTTCTAAGTCATCGAAAACATCATTTTGCTCATATTCATTTAAGTTGTCAATTTTCTCTCTATTATATGGAATCGGATTACTCATTAAACTAATGATTGACGATTGATTTTGATAGCGAAGTACTTCAAAATGATTTCTATAATTTAAGTTAAATTTACTATTAAAATTATCTCGTGTAACACAAGATCCGAATGCAGCGATTTTTAATTTCTTTTCATTGCTTTTTATAGAAATAATGTTCTTATTTAATAAAAGAGAAAAATGTTTAGTTTGATGATTAGCTTCATTCTCAGTTAATAAGTTAATTAAAACTATAATATTTTTGTTTAATGTAATTTGTACAAAAAGTTCTAAGTCGGTAGATTCAGGATAGCTATTTAATAAATCAAATACATTAAAGGTTGAACACAAAATTTCATTGTTATTTCCAATATGTGTACTATATGAATGAGTATTAATCGCTAGTTCGGTTTTGATTTGATTGAATTGTTTTTGATTAGTAATAGAAAGTTGGACAAAATCTTCATAACAATCTGCTTTAACTAGATTAAAATGTAATTTATCTTGTGTTAAGTAAAGAGCAATACGATTATCACTTGTTATATATGTCTTTACATAATAAATGTTTAGAAGTTTTGAGCTCATATATTTAGTTGGCATTTCAAGATTACGATTAATTTCTAATGGTAATAATTCAGCATCTTTAGCTAAATATAAATCAAAAATCTCGATTGGATATAATTTGATATTTTTTATATCAGAAAAGTTAATATCTACTATATATTGATTATCAATCTTTTTGTTTAAGCTTTGCAATATTTCACTACTTACTTTCATATGTTTATTTGGCCTCTGTTTTAAGACTAATGAGGAGGATTCATTTAAAACCCCGTTTGTATCTTCTATGTAAAGTCTAATTCCATCTTTTAAGTATTCAATTTTTTTTAGCATAAAGCCGCCCATCCCATTTAATTAAAATATTTTTTGAATTCGTAAAAAAATTTACGAAACGCTAACAGATATTAACATTAACATTATGATTATTATTATTAAACAAGACAATAGTTTTTTTAATAATTACCTAAATGAATGTTAACTAGAATTTAAGATTATTTTCTAAGAATCATATATTACAAGAAGCTACACTTCGGTGATTGCATTCTCTTACCATTGGAAAAAGAACAATACAGTTGGGGATTTTTTATATTTTAAAACATTCTGATGCACTACTAATTTAGAAAATCTTATCATTATACTTTTTACATACTTTTAACATGGATACTCATGTAAATTCACAAAAAATCGTTAATCTTTAATTAATAAAATTTTCTTTTTTTAATAAACACGTCTTACTTACGGTGTTTATCTTATTGTTCTGGAGGTTTGAAATGAAGAATAGTGAATTATTGAATAGTAGTCATGTAGATTCAACAACTGTAAATTTTAAACCAAATTTAATAGAGGTTTCGAATGAGGATTTCGATGCGAATCTTGAACGACAAAATGAATTGTTAATGAAACAAAATCAGTTCCTCTCTGATAAGGTAATGGAATTGGAAAAAAGAATGGAAGAGCAATTATTTCGGCAGTTGGATTTAATTGTAGAGCATGAGGAGTTTATGATGGGGCTCGATGATTATGTTCTTGTAAACGAAGTAAAACAGTCATTTGGTTCGTATGAATACGAAAAATTGCAGGAGGAATATCAAAAGCTGCAATTAAATTATGAAACGTTTAGGAACTCAAAGTTTGGAAAATTGGCAAGGAAGTATTGGAAGTTGTTGAAGTATTTAAAAAGAAAATGAGGGGACATTCATGCTAAAAGAATCAATAGAAAAACAAATTACTCGATTACGTAATGAAAAGTATGATACAAAAATGATGCTGCAAAAATTAATGAATGTGGATGAACCCTTCTATTTTAGAAACCATGAGTTACTTTCTTTTTCAGCGGATGATTTTATAGTTAGTAAGGGAGTTCAAAAATTTCAGAAGGAAAAGGAAGTTCTATTTAATAATAAACTAGTTAGGCAGACTGCTGTCATTGATTATATAGATGAAACAAAATTAAGGAATTTACTTTTTAATGAAGGTAGAAGTAAATTATTTACTAGATTTGCGATCACAGGCTTTGTCAGCGGTAAAAGTGAGGTTGTTTGTGAGTTACGACTAGTAGATTACGAAAACAACTCAAGTACATTAAGTTTTCAGATAGACGAGGTAATTGATCTATCTGAATTTAGTCAAAAAGGGATTCAATCGGTTTCTTTTTCGATTTACATGACAGGTGCTGCAACGCTTCATTTATTCCATGCTAAATTAATGGGTTCATATAAAAAGAATGAAAGCGAAAATATTCATTTAATTAAACAAAAGAAAGAAATTAAGGACTTTCGAGTTGGGTTTATTGCGGACGAATTTACAACACGATGCTTCGATTATGAATTTCAACTTGTAAAAGTTACTCCTGAGAATTGGTTAGATGAGTTCAAAAAGCATCGAATCGATTTCTTCTTTTGTGAGTCTGCATGGCTTGGAAACGAAGGAGCTTGGAAGGATAAGATCGGTACGAAAAATCACAGAAATCACACTAAGCTATTAAAACTAGTTTATTGGTGTAAAGAACACTATATCCCCACCGTTTTTTGGAATAAAGAAGATCCGTTCCATTACCAAGCTTTTATCGATACTGCTAAGCATTTTGACTATGTGTTCACGACTGATTTTGAATCAGTACAGAACTATGTAGCAGAAGGCTGCGAAAATGTTTATTGCTTACCTTTTGCAGCTCAACCAAAAATTCACAATCCAATTGAATATATTCCACGTAAAGAGAAAGTAGTTTTCGCTGGAGCATATTACGGTAAAAAGTTTCCCGAGCGTACGAGTGCTATGGAGAAGCTAGTAAATTCTTCGAAGGAATATGGACTAGATATTTATGACCGAAACTATCATAATCCATCAAGTCCTAATCAATTTCCAGATGAGTATAAGCCATTTATTGTTGGAAACTTAAAACAAAATGAAATCGATATTGCCTATAAAGGATATAAAGTAGCACTAAACGTAAATAGTATTACGAAATCTCCGACAATGTTTGCCCGGAGAGTATTTGAGTTGTTAGCAAGCAATACCCCAATCATTAGCTCTCATTCAGAGGGGATTCATAGAATGTTTGGAGACATTGTAACGGCTACAGATGATGAAAAACTGATGAAGCAACGACTTTCAAACTATTATGCAGATGAGACCTTCTATAAGAAAAATCGTTTACTCACATTGCGAAAAGTATTAGAAGAACACACTTATACGAATCGAGTGGAAGATTTATTAAATATTATCAATCTGCCATATGAGAAATATGCAGAAAGTGCTACGTTAGTAGGGATCGTTAGAAGTAAAGCTGATTATGAAAAGTTAATCGCGATTTACAATAGACAAGGAATTAAACAAAAAAAGCTAGTAATCTTACTCGATTTATTTGATGGCTATTTAGACATTTTTAATCAAAACAATCACGGAGATATAAAAACTTACCTTATTGACTACTGCCATCATTATTTTAGTTTGAATGATCTTGTTGATTCGAATTATATTGCTCCAATTAATCTAGATCATTATTATGGAGAAAATTATTTAAGAGACATGATGTTAGCTACCAAATATACGAATGATACGATTATTGCAAAAGGCAATGGAAATAGCTATAACTATGTAAATGATTGCCATATTGATGAAGCATTGATTTGTAAAAAGGCGACAAGATTTATTCGTCCAAGTGAATTTATCAGTCTTTTAGACAACAAATCAACAATTGGCCATTTCTCAAAAGCTGGCGTTCAATTTTTTGAAATTGATGAGTTTAATTTTTATCGAGATGCCTATGAACAAGCCATTAGCCGAGACAAAATTGAGAGTATTTTAGTATAAGGAGCTGTTTTTATGAAACTGGCGGTTATAGGGCATGATTTGAAATTTATTAACGAAGCGATTAAGAGGTTTGAAGCTAGAAGTGACATTGAAATAAAAATAGATTTATGGGAAGGCCATACAATTCATCAAGTTGGCAAAAGTTTGGAAATCGTTAATTGGGCGGATGTTCTTTTTTGCGAGTGGGGACTTGGAAATGTACTTTGGTATCAGGAGCATAAAAAAGATCATCAACTATTGATTGTTAGAATGCATCGTTTTGAAATGAATACGCCTTTCCCGGAAAAATTTGATTTCACGAAAATTGATAAGATTATTGCGATTTCTTCTTATATATTTGAGGAATTCCATCGAGTTGCAAAAATTCCTAGAGAAAAGATGATTGTCATTCAAAATGGTGTTGATGTAGATCGATTCCATTTACCTAAGCAATATGATGCGGATTTTCGAATTGGATTACTTGGTTATGTACCGAAGTTAAAACGATTAGATCGAGCGCTTGAGATATTTGAAAAGTTATACGAAAAAGACAACCGATATACTCTTTCGATAAAAGGAAAGCATCCGAAAGAGTTTCCGTGGGTCTGGAATAATCAACAAGAGCAGGATTATTATACAAGTTTATTTAGAAAAATTGAGAAATCCCACTATCGTAATCAAGTTCAGTTTGAAGAGTGGGGAGATTCAGCGGAATGGCTTGAGTCGATTGGTTATGTCTTATCAGTTAGCGATTATGAAAGTTTTCACTTAGCACCCGTTGAAGGGATGGCTTCTTGTGCTGTGCCAATTGTATTAAATCGTGAAGGAGCTCGAACGATATTCCCTGATGAGTATATTTTTGAATCACTCGATCAAGCAGCGCAGTACATCGCGGATAGTAGAAAAAGTTCTAGGAAAGAACTAGTTGAATTTGTGAAGGAAAATTACTGTATGGATAAAATGTGTTCAGAGATTTTGAGTCTAATTGATGAGTTACAAGTAAAATTAGTTCATTAAGTATTTCGAAAGAGCACAGTGAATTCTTAAGTAGAAGGAACTGTGCTTTTTTCTTCTATTATTATTACAGCGAGTATGAATGATTTCAAAATGTGGGAAACTAAGTGTATAGAATTAAATCATTACTAGTTAAAGAACATTTTAGGGATTAAGACGATTAACTTTTAAAATTAGTCCTGTAGATAGAGGAATAAACGTTATTTTTCATGGTAAAAAATGTCTTTATTTCCTCAGTTAAGATACAATAGATAGATACATATTTCAATAAGCCGATTTGTTTTGAAAGGGGAAAGAATTTTGACTGTTAAAGTAATGACAATTTTTGGAACAAGACCAGAAGCGATTAAGATGGCGCCACTAGTGCTTGAGCTAGCTAAGCATCCTGATCAAATAGAATCCATTGTGACGGTTACAGCTCAGCATCGTCAAATGTTAGATCAAGTTCTCGAAATTTTTGAAATCACACCTGATTATGATTTAAATATAATGAAGGATCGCCAAACTTTAATCGATGTAACAACGCGAGGTTTGGAAGGTTTAAATAAGATTATGCAAGAAGTAAAGCCGGATATTGTATTAGTTCATGGTGATACGACAACTACTTTTATTGCTAGTCTTGCAGCTTTTTATAATCAAATTGCAATTGGTCATGTTGAAGCTGGTTTACGTACTTGGGATAAGTATTCGCCTTACCCAGAAGAAATGAACCGTCAATTAACTGGTGTCATGACGGATTTACATTTTTCTCCTACGACAAAATCAGCACAAAATTTGTTAGCTGAAAATAAAAAGGAAGAAACAATTTTTATTACTGGTAATACTGCGATTGATGCACTTAAAACAACAGTAAAAGAAGAGTATGCTCATCCTGTTCTTGATCAAATTGGTAATGACAGATTAGTCTTAATGACTGCTCATCGTCGTGAAAATTTAGGAGAACCAATGAGAAATATGTTTAAAGCGATTAAGCGCTTAGTCGAAAAACATAACGATATTCAAGTTGTGTACCCTGTACACATGAATCCTGTTGTTCGTGAAATTGCTAATGAAGTTTTAGGAAATGACAATCGAATCCATTTAATCGAACCACTAGATGTGATTGATTTCCACAACTTTGCGGCAAGATCGCATTTAATCCTAACTGATTCTGGTGGTGTACAAGAAGAGGCACCTTCATTAGGCGTACCAGTTCTTGTTTTACGTGATACGACCGAACGCCCTGAGGGAATTGATGCTGGTACTTTAAAGCTTGCTGGAACTGACGAAGAAGTGATTTTCTCGTTAGCTGATGAACTGTTGTCAGATGATGAGGCACATGCAAAAATGTCAAAGGCATCTAATCCGTATGGAGATGGCGAAGCTTCTAGAAGAATTGTTGAAGTGATTATTCAACATTTTAAAAATAAAACAAAGTAATCATATGTAAGGAAAGACTATCTTTGAAAAATTTTCAAAGATAGTCTTTTTTATTTTTAACTATTTTAAGTGGAAAAAGATCGTGATTAAAAATAACCCCTTTTAATTAAGTACTTTTCCTAAATAAAGATAGATACGATTAAAAGGGATTTTTTCTGTGTATTAGGTTTTTAGTTTGAATGAGTATTACTATATTTAAAAAGTTATTTATTTTGTTACATTTTGAATAAATTTAAATTAAATCTCTAAAGTTAACTATATGATAATTGTGTCTGTTGATAAAATTTATGTTTGTTAGTGATAAATTCAACAATAGAAAGGACTAGATTATGCTTTTCAGTTCAACTGTATTTTTGTTTGTATTTCTACCTATCGTTTTACTAGTATATTTTGTACTACCACGTATTTTTCGAAACGCATGGTTGTTAGTATCTAGTTTAGTTTTTTATGCATGGGGAGAGCCAAGGTTTGTATTGGTTATGTTCCTTTCAATTATTATCAATTATGTATTTGCGTTAATTGTTGATGCAAATCGAAATAAGAAAACGAAAATAAAGTGGATTATGGCAGCGATGCTTGTGGCCAATTTGGGATTATTATGTTTCTTCAAATACTCCAACTTCTTTGTTGATAATATAAATTTATTGTTTAACACAAATATTACGATTCCTCTAATACCTTTACCGTTGGGAATTTCTTTTTTTACTTTCCAAGGAATTAGTTATGTAGTCGATGTTTATAGAAAAGATGGTGCTCTACAAAGAAATCCATTGAATATGGCTACCTATAAAACATTATTTCCACAATTAATTGCAGGTCCGATTGTTCGTTATCAAACTGTTTCACATCAAATTACAGATCGAAAAGAAACTTTAGAGAAATTTGCTTATGGAACGAAGCGATTTATTATTGGATTAGGTAAGAAAATGTTTTTGGCTAATAATTGCGGTTGGGTCGCAGATCAAATTTTTGCACAAAATCCACATGACATGTCCATTGGTTTAGCTTGGATTGGCATTATTGCTTATTCTTTACAAATTTACTTTGATTTTTCCGGTTATTCAGATATGGCGATTGGTTTAGGAAAAATGTTCGGATTTGATTTTCTAGAAAATTTCAACTACCCGTATATTTCAAAATCAGTAACTGAGTTTTGGAGAAGATGGCACATTTCATTAGGAACATGGTTCAGGGACTATCTATATATCCCGTTAGGTGGAAATCGTATTTCTCCTTTACGAACGTATATTAATCTTTTTATTGTGTGGTTTGCTACAGGTTTTTGGCATGGAGCAAGTTGGACATTTATCGCATGGGGTATTTATTACGGTATACTAATCATGCTAGAAAAAGCTTTCCTCGGTGATATTTTACGAAAGTTGCCTAATGCAATTCAGCATATTTACGCTACATTCCTAGTCGTAATTGGATGGGTATTTTTTCGTTCAGAAACATTTAGTTATGCGTTTGATTATATTAAAACAATGTTCGGTTTAAATCATACAGTTGTTTGGGATTCAAATGCAGCATATTATTTTGTTGAATATGGTGTTCTAATAGGACTAGCTATAATTGGGGCAACTCCTTTATTGAAAATCTTCGCAGATAAAATCATGATTCAGTCAGAATCCAGTTTTGCTGTAAGAATTTTCGGTCGTAATATTGGGTTAACAGGTTATTATTTATTAGTTCTTGGTATTTCAATTATTTGTGTTGTTTCTAACACATTCAATCCATTTATCTATTTCCGTTTCTAGTAAGTTGGAGGTTTAAAATGCAAAGTAATCGATTTCAGGTTAATAATTTCTTAGTTATAAGTTTCCTATTTATCATTTTTGCTGGGGCTATTTATGTTTGGGTTAAAGGTGATTTGAAGTATTCTACGATTGAAAATAGAGAACTTGCACAAATGCCAAAAATGAGTTTAAAAAAGTTAGCTTCAGGAGAATATTCAAAAGAATTTGAGCTTTATTTTAATGATCAATTTCCTGGTAGATTGAAATTAATTGAAGCGAATGCAACAATCAATAAAGATTTATTAGGTCAGAATGTTGTACAAGATGTATATGTTGCCAATAATGGTTTATTATTATCTACTGTGCCTAAACAAACAAAAGAAAGTGCAAAAGTCATTGCAAATAGAATTAATAAATTTGCACTACAAGCATCAAAACTTGGAGTGAACACTTATTTTAGTCTAGCACCAAATAAATCAGTGACATTTGAAGACCAATTCCCTTCATACTTTCCTAGTTATGGGAATGAGGCGTCAGATTATCTTTTTAGTTATATTGATCCGATTGCACACCCTTTAGATCTCAGAATTACAATGAATAAACATAAAAATGAACCCAATTTATATCCTTTTACTGATCATCATTGGAAGGCAAAGGCTGCATTTTATTCATATCAAACAATCATTAATACAATTTATATGAATTCAAATGAAGTTGGAAAAGCAATGAACGCGGATGATTTCATTTGGAAAGAAGAAGGCTTACCTTTTTACGGTTCGGATGCTCGTAAAACGACGAGAGCAAATGTAACGAAAACAGATACAATAACTGTCGTAAAAAGTAAGGAAAAACAGGATTTAAATGTCTGTTACAATGCTATATGTAATAGAGGTTTATATGCAGAAGAACCATTGAAAAATGTTAGTCTCTATACAAATCGATATGTTACTTACATGGGTGGGGATCATCCTGAAACAGCGATTTATAACGATAAAGTAAAGAATCGAAAATTATTGATTATTAAAGATTCTTATGCAAATGCAAGTATACAATTTTTTGTTAACCATTATAAAGAAACAAGGGTTCTTGACTTGAGATATTATAATAAAATGCCTATCATTGATTATATTAAAAAGTATAAAATAGATGATGTAGTCATTATGAATAATGTTAATTCTATTTATGTAACACCGACATTAACAAATTTTGATAATCCTGGTCAAGGAGAAAATCAATAAATACAATGTATCTTCCGGGTGGGACAATTGAAAAGGGATGTCATAAGAGAAAATTCTTTATGCATCCCTTTTTTCTAATTGGGAAGAAAACTCAAAAACAATTAAATAGAAAAATAGAAGTAAAAAATTTGCAAACATATTCTATACTGTACTTTATTCATTAATCACAAGATTAATAGGCATTTATTCGTTTTTAAAGTAAAATAGATTTATAGTCTTTCATTTCTAATATAATGGTTTAGCCATTCAATAAAGGGGTCTAATGATTAAACTCTAGGAGTGATTAATATGAAGAAAGTAAGAAAAGCGATTATTCCAGCTGCGGGCCTTGGTACACGATTTTTACCTGCAACAAAAGCAATGCCGAAAGAAATGTTACCGATCGTAGATAAGCCAACTATTCAATACATCGTTGAAGAAGCAATTGAATCGGGTATAGAAGATATTATCATTGTAACTGGTAAAGGAAAGCGCGCGATTGAAGACCATTTTGATCGAGCATTTGAGTTAGAACAAACTTTATATGAGAAAGAAAAGTACTCTCTTTTAGAAGAAGTAAAAATTCCTTCAAATATTGAGATTCATTATATACGTCAAAAAGAACCAAGAGGATTAGGTCACGCAGTTTGGTGTGCACGTAATTTTATTGGAGATGAACCATTTGCGGTTTTACTTGGTGATGATATCGTTGATGGAGAAATTCCAGCTTTAAAACAATTAATTGATCAATACAATACAACCTATTCATCGGTCATTGGTGTTCAATCTGTAGCTAGTGAAGAGACTCATCGATACGGTATAGTTGACCCATTATTACAAAATGGTAGGAGATACGAAGTAAAGAATTTTGTTGAAAAACCAGCTCCTGGAACAATTGATTCGAATTTAGCCATTTTGGGTAGATATGTACTGACACCAGAAATTTTTATGTTCTTAGAAGAACAAAATATTGGTGCTGGCGGAGAAATTCAATTAACTGATGCAATTCAAAAATTAAATCGAATTCAACGTGTATTCGCTTATGATTTTGAAGGAACAAGATATGATGTAGGTGAAAAACTAGGGTTTATAAAAACAAACATTGAATTTGCATTAAAGAAAGAAGAAATAAGAGAAGATTTGATTAACTATTTAAAAAAGATTCTTTCAGTAGAAGTTCAGCTTTAATCATTACAAATAAAAACGACTAAACCTTTTGTTACAGTAAAACAAAGTTTAGTCGTTTTTTTCGATATGGTTTTAATTCCTTAATCATTCAACATCCTTGTTAGCTTGTTGAATGTAATAGTTCAATGTTTTTTCAAGACCTTCATACAAAGTGTAGGCTGGCTGCCAATTTAATAATGAGTGTATTTTTTCATTTGTTAAATAGCTATCACGAATATCGCCACTACGTTCATCTTGGTATTGAACTTCAATTTTTCGGTTAAGAATTTGTTCAGTAACCTCTAATAATGTATTTAAAGATGTTTTTATGTTTGTACCAACATTACATACATCATTTGCTGGTTGTTCTCCTGCATTAAAGTTTGCTGAAGCAATATCTTCTACGTAGATATAATCTCTAGTTTGCTCGCCGTCTCCGAAAACCGTAAAAGTAGAATTTGATATGATTTTATCCATCAGAATACTAATAACTCCACCTTCACCTTTTGGATCTTGGCCAATACCATAAACATTGGCATATCTAAGAATAGTAAAAGGGATTTCATATAATTGATGGTATACATTTATGTAATATTCAGGTGTTAATTTTGAAATGCCATAATAAGAAATAGGGTGTTTTTGATGGTTCTCATCCACTCCTAAATAAACCGGATTACCATAAACAGCTGCTGAAGAAGCATAGACAAGTGCTACTTCTTTTTCTTCTTTTAGTTTGCGTACAGCCTCTAATAAATTGAGTGTACCTAAAATATTAATTTTTGCGTCTTCTAAAGGATGTTGGATTGAAAATTGAACATCGATTTGTGCAGCGTGATGATTGATTATATCTGGTTTTTCTTTTAGTACAATATCAATAAATTTAGAATTACAAATACTTTCTTCGTAAAAAGTAACATTTGGTGGAAGAGTAGCTATGTTTCCACTTGAAAGATCATCTACAACTACAACTTGGTAACCTTTGTCTATATACATTTTTACAAGATTCGAACCAATAAAACCAGCACCGCCTGTAATTAAGATCTTTTTCATAAAACTTCTCCTTAAATAATGGACTAGCAATCATAGATTTCCTTATATATTAACTAAAATTATGATATTAATTTTACCATAGTAATACAAACTAGACCATGTAAAATAACTAGTACTTGAAGAGCTTTCATTATTTAATTAAAGTTTGAATTAATCGTTTAGCTGATTGACCGTCTTGATATTTGTTAAATCGATGATTAAATTCAGTTACTTTTTGAAGATCATAGTTATCTTCTTTTATAATGTTAATGATTTCATCCGTTGTTCTGACAATCGGTCCTGGAACAAACTCATCGTAATCATAGAAAAAGCTTCTTTCATCTAAGTATTCTTCAAGGTCATATGCATAAAAGATCATTGGTCGTTCCAAAATTGCATACTCAAATACAAGGGATGAGTAATCACTGATTAGTATATCTGTAAGATAAAGTACTTCGTTCATATCATGATTGCCTAGGTCAATGACAAAATCTCTTGCTTCTTGTGGAATGACAATCCCTTTTTTTACGGCTGGATGTAGTTTAAGGACTAGTACATACTCATCTTGGAGTTTATTGGCCATTTGGATTAGATCTAATTGTAAATTAAAATTCTTTCGCTCTTTAGGGCTACCTCTAAATGTAGGAGCATAAGTAATAATTTTTTTACCTTTCAACATTGGATACTTATTAAAATATCTATTTTTTACTGACTCTAACATCTCTTCATTATAAAAAAAGTCAGTTCTTGGTAAGCCTAAAGCTAAAACCCTCGATTCAGGAACGTTAAATGCCTCTGCATAAAAGGGAATAATTTCATCGCAAGAAACGATCACATTGGAATAGGAAGTATGTGCTTTTATTTCAAATTCCTTACTATTACTATCTTTATAGCCTACTGCGCTAAGTCCAAATTTTTTGAAGGCTCCACATGCATGCCATACTTGAATGACTTTCGTATCTTTTCGTAAATTTACATTATAAAGAGGTCTGTGATAATCATTCAGTATTACATATTTAGCACGTCCAAAATCATAATACATTTTACATAGTTCAGAGAAATTACGCTTTCGAATAAAATGGCCAATAATTTTGTACTCTGGTTTAGTTTTAATCAGTTCTTCGTATATAAAATAATAAGAGTCTTGAAGTCCAGTTGATTTATTTGAAGCAAATATAATCTCATCTTTCATTGGGAGCATTTTTGCAAAATTTAGGACAACCCGTCTAGCGAAGGCACTTTTTAACCGACTTGAGAATTTGTTTTTCCTTTTTTTATTTGCTTTCATTCTAACAAGGCTATTAATAGGAGATAAACTATTTTTTCTGACGGCCTCCAAACAAGAATTAACCTCTAGTTTAAATTTAGAAGTTATTAATTGATGAGCCATTTCTGGATTTAATCTTTCTTCCCAAACTTTTAGTAAGTCTAAATGAATTCGTTTTGCTTCTGGACTCATAAAATGATATCGATTAACGATTTCGTAGGAAAGAATCCGAGGTATCGCTGGGATTTTGTTATAAAGATGAATATCAATTTTATTTACAAATTCCAAAAATAGTTTTAAACTCTCGACTTGTGTCTCTGATTCCATACTTCGAATAGCACTGTTAACTGCAGGCCAGATGTCTGCCATTACAATTCTTTGGTAGTAATGCGCTTTTAATTGATTGCGTTCAAATTTGTTTACAATGTATTGATCCCAAAGAGGATCGGAAATTGAAAGACTCTTTAGGATATCATTTAAGACCTTAACAGAATTAACTCTGACAATTTGAGATAAAGAAATATTGTCTTCAGCTTCTCTAGAACGATAGTAATAAATAACTTTATCAACGGTGAAAATTCGATTGGCCTTTAAGTATGCTTCTATAATAAAAGGGTGGTCCTCAGTTACTTTAATATTTTTAGGAAAATTGATATTTTTGACGTGGGTAGCTTTGAAAAGTTTATTACATGGTCCAAGAGAATAGAGTAGTCCTGGGGTTGAGATTAATGACTTTTCTCCAGGTATATTTACTCCATTACTAACATGACTACCAATAAACCATTTATGAGTACTATTAAAGCTTAACGATTGCCCTGTAACAACATCTGCATTTTCATCAAGGGCTGCTTGGTACATTGCTTCGATCGCATCGTGAGGTAATAAATCATCAGAATCGACAAAGCCGATATACTCACCTCTAGCAATCTTCTTTCCATTATTTCTAGCTACACCAGGTCCGCTATTGTCTTGAATACCTAATACAATATTAGGGTAATCTTTTGCATATTGTTTTATTAATTCAACACTTTGATCACTTGAACCATCGTCTATAAATATAATTTCTATATTTTTTAGTGATTGATTCACTAAGGATGAACAGGTTACTTCAATATATTCCTCTACATTGTATACAGGGATGATTAAACTAACTTTAACGTCCTTTAAATCAGGGTTGATTATTAATTCAAAACTCATCAATTTTTCCTCATTTCAAACGATTAAATAAAAGTTTATTTATTAGTTAAAAGTAATTTTGTCAAAAATATTGGAAATTATTCCTTCTTAAAGGATTTATGCATAGGTTAAGCAAAAGAAAAGGCAAGTAAACAGATAAATCCACGGATTTAAATACTTACTTGCCTTAAACAAATTATTTAATTAGCGTTTCTACGAATCTTTCTGAAGCTCGTCCGTCAGCTATTTCATTGAAACGTTGGTTGAATTCTTTCACTTTATTTAAATCAAACTGATCTTTTTGAATTAAATCGATAATCTCATTTGTAGTTGAAGTAATTGGACCTGGTACAAAATCATGATAATCATAGAAGAAACTTCTTTCTTTCATGTAGTTCTCATAATCATATGCAAAGAAAATAACAGGTCTTTCAAGTAATGTATACTCAAATAATAAAGAAGAATAGTCGCTTATTAAAATATCTGTCATTAATAATACTTCATTAATATTTTCATTACCTAAATTCAATACAAAATCACGAGCAGATTCAGGGATTTTTACATTATTCGTAACTGCTGGATGCAATTTTAGTACAAGTACGTAATCTTCCCCTAATTTTTCTTGCATTGCAGCTAAATCAAGTTCCAAATGGAACGTTTTTCGATCTCTTGGGTTTCCACGGAATGTTGGAGCATAAGTAATAATTTTTTTATCTTTTAACTTTGAAAACCTATTAAGGAATTTTCTACGAACATACTCCTTTGTTTCATCGTCAAAGAAAAGGTCAGTTCTAGGTAGTCCTAAAGGTAAAACATTTTTTTGATCAATATCAAATGCTTCAGCGTAATGAGGTACAACTTCATTCGTTGAAACAACAACTTTTGTATAAGGTTTGTGAGCATTTGTTTCAAACTGTTTTGGATTACTATCTGCAAAACCTACTGCACTATGTCCAAACTTTTTAAATGCACCACAAGCATGCCACATTTGAATTACTTCTGTTTCTTTTCTAAAATTCATTTTATAAATTTGGCGGTGATAATCGTTTAGAATAATATATTTAGCACGGCCAAATTGGTAGTATGTTTTACATAAATCAGCGAACTCACGTTTCTTAAAGAAGTCATCAACTACTTTATATTGTGGGCGCTTCGTTCTAATTTGCTCGTAAATGAAAGGATATGAATCATCCAGACCTTTCGATTTATTTGATGCAAAAACGATTGTATTATCTGCAGGTAGTAAACTAGCAAACTTAAAAACTACTCGACGTGCAAATGCACTCTTAAAACGGCTCTTAATTTTATTAATACGTTTTCTGCGATCTCGTTTGCTAATATGACTCTGAATTGGCTTGATCGAATTTTTTTGTAATGCTTTTAAACACAACTGTGTATCAAATTTTCTATTAGAGTTTTTCAATGTATGCATAGTACCTGGGTTACTAAGTTTTACCCATTCTTTTAACCAGTTTAAATGCAGTTCCTTTGCCTTTTGCGATAATAAGCTATAATGAGGAACCAATTCGTATGAAGTGATTCTAGTTAAAGCAGGTACTTTATTATATAACTTAAAGTCAATGGTCTTTAGCCAATCATAAATTAATTGAAATGCTTCTTCTTGGATTGAAGCATTTTTTGAACGAACCGCGCTCATAATAGCAGGCCATAAATCAGCTGTAACGATACGATGGTAATAAACACCCATTACATCTAATCGCTCTAGCTCGTTCGGTATTAAATTATTCCATAATTGATTAGAATAGCTCAAACTTTTTAAGATATCACGTAAAACCTTAACTGAATCAACACGTACTACTTGTGAAAGAGAAAGATTTGACTCTTCTTCACGATTACGGTAATGATAGATTACTTTATCAACTGTAAAAATTTTATTTGCTTTTAAATAAGCTTCAATAATAAATGGATGGTCTTCTGTTACTCTAATATCAGTTGGGAATGACATATCTTTAATTAGAGTAGCTTTAAACATTTTGTTACAAGGACCTAATGAATATAATAGTCCTTTATTTGCAACAAGTGATTTCGTACCAGGAGTATAAACACCATTGTTGACATGACTAGCAATATACCAAGAACGAGTACTATTAAAGCTTAGAGAAGCTCCTGTAACTACTTCAGCATCCTCAGTTTTTGCTGCTAGATACATAGTTTCTAATGCATCCTCAGGTAATAAATCATCTGAATCAACAAAACTAATGTATTCACCTTTAGCCAAAGTCAATCCATTATTTCTTGCAACACCAGGACCAGCGTTTTTCTGAATTGCATACAGTATATTTGGATATAAGTTTAAAAGGTCATTAATGATGTTTGGCGTCTGATCAGTTGAACCATCATCAACTAATATAATTTCAATCGGACTTAATGTTTGTTTGGCAAGTGATTCAATTGTCTCTTTAATATAATTTTCTACATTATATACAGGAATAATGATACTAACCTTAGGTTGATCTATTTTAGATGGTCTTACTACTTCAAAATTCATTTTAGGTAATTTCTCCTCATTATTAAAATAGTGTATGAGTTATATGATTAACATAAAAAAGAGGAGAGCAGTATCCCCTCTAATTTTATATTATATTTTCCATTCCATAACTGATTTTCCCCAGTTAGTTGTTAAATCACGTTCGAATGCATTATGAATATCATCAATACTACGAATTTCATTTACATCTCCAATTAGAGTCTCTAAGTATTCGACTACTTCAGGATTCTCATGAAGGAAATTAACAGTTTCAACGAAGTCAGAGCGTCCGCTTCGACTGCTACCTATTAAAGTAATTCCTCTTTCAAGGATCATTCGCGTATTGATTTCAACAGGATATTCAGATACGCCAAGTAATGGAATCGAGCCTTCTGGTTGAATGTGGTTAATAATTTGTTCTACAGCGTATTGACTACCAATACCACCTACACATTCAAAAGCATGGTCGACTGTTACATCTTCAGGAACTTCATCAATTTGATACGTTTCATCTGCAAATGAGAAGTAGCTTAACTTTGAATGGTTTTTACCAAATACATATACTTTACTTTCTGGATAACGCTTTTTTAGGATTAGAGCAGTTATAAATCCTAAGTTTCCATCACCCCAAACGCCTAAAACATCACGACGTTGATGTGCACGTTCTTCAAATCGGACAACTGCATGCATACTTACACTGATCAATTCAGAAAACGCTGCAACCTGCAAGTTAATGTCTTCAGATAATCCTACTACACGGTCTCTTTCAAGGAATACATAGTCTTGCATGAAACCATCATAGCCACTTGAACGAAACTTACTCGTTTTTAAATAATTTTCAGCAATGACATCATCAACCTGAGTAGGTGTATTTGGAATCATCACGACATGAGAGCCTGTTTTGAAATCACCTTTTGGATCATAAACAACTTTTCCGACACCTTCATGGATCAGTGCCATTGGTAATTTTTTTGCCATCGCTTCTTTGCCACGAGTACCAGTATAGTATCGTTGATCAGCAGCACAGATTGATAAATGTGTTGGACGTACAACGATATAGTCACCTTCTAGAGATTGTTCTTTATAAGTGATCTCAATTTGTTTTGTTGAAACTAAACGATAGATTTGATTAATCATTTTGCCGTCACCTGATCCTTTAAAAGTGCATTTGCTACTTTTAAGTCATACGGAGTCGTAATTTTCATATTAAAAACTTCACCTTTAACTAGCTTTACGTCTACACCTTTAAGAAGACAAATTTTACAAGCATCAGTTAAGATTGCTTTTTGTTCTGAATCTAATTCAGAATAGTGATTTGTAAGTAGATTAATATTAAAACTCTGAGGAGTTTGTCCTTGATACATTGTATTTCTTACTGGGATATCTGTAATCGTATCGTGATTAGAAGATTGAATGATTGTATCAACAGCCTCAATAACAGTATCAACAGCTCCATATTTTAAAGCAGCATCAATATTTTCTTCTATAATTCGATGAGTTAAGAACGGTCTAACAGCATCATGCGTTACGATAATATCTTCATCAGTTATTTCAAAGTTTTGTTGTAAATAGCGAATACCACTCATAATTGATTCATTACGGTCGCTACCACCCTCAACAACAGCTATACGGTCATTCGTACCGATATATTTTTTGATAATATCTTTTGTATGTTGAATCCATTCTTTTGGCGTTACAACTAAAATCTTTTTAAAGTCGTCATTTAAGATGAATTTTTCTATTGTATGGATAATAATTGGACGGTTATTCAGTGCAAGAAATTGTTTTGGCATACTAACATTTCCCATGCGAGTACCTTTTCCACCCGCTAATATTTCTGCATAAATCATTCATTTCACCTGCTTTTTTATTTTGGAATTAATATGTCAAGTAAGGATATTTTAATAAAATACCCAAAGTATACAAAAAAATTACATTACGTCAATTGTTGAATTTACATAAGTATTATAATATCAAATAAAAAATAATTAGTCGACATTATACTATATTATTCGATGTTATAGTACAAGTAGCTTCAAATAAACTGATTGACTATTAGAAAAATGGTAAAAAAGGAAGGTTTATGGTAAAATATCGTATATTTTGTCAAGTTAGAATTGATGATTAATTCTATTCAGGAGGTAAGACATTCTTGGGTTTACATAAAAAGAAGATTTTACTTATTTCACAACACTTTTATCCAGAAATAGGTAGTGCAGCAAACCGTATGAAAAATATTTATATAGAGTTGAAGGAAAAGGGGTTTGATGTAAAAGTACTAACATTAGAGCCTAGATATCCTAGTCGTGAACTATATGAAGATAAACAATTTTGGAATGAACCACTAATCGACGAAAAGGATATCATTCGAATTGATCCTTCTATAAAAAAACACTCTGGAAGTATTTTAAAGAGATTATATTTATATCTGGAAGTTATGGTTCGATTTATCGGTACTATTTTTAAACAAAAGGCTGAATTTGATTATATTTTTGTGACATCTCCGCCAATATTTGTAGGTGTGGCAGGTTTAATTGCTAAATGGAAGTTAAAAGCTCCACTAATATTAGATATAAGAGATTTATGGCCAGAGTCTCTAACCGGCGTACAAGTTTTCTCTAATCCATTAATCTTAAAAACTGCATATAAAGTAGAAGAAATATTATATAAAAAAGCAACGAAAATAATCGTTAATAGCCGAAGTTTTATTGAATATATGACAAATAAAAATGTAAATAAGGATAAAATTACATTTCTACCTAATTCATTAACTGAAAGTGAATTAGCATATAAAGAGGACCAATTAGAAAAAGAAAATATAACCGTTATTTATACTGGGAATTTAGGCTTAGCACAGGATTTGCATAAGTTTATGAAAACAGCTGCATTATTAAAGGAAAATACTTCAATTAATTTTTCAATTATTGGTTATGGAAAAAATACAAATGAAGTGAAAAATTATATTGAATCGAATGGATTATCGAATGTAACATTACATACTGCAAAATCCCGAAACGAAACTTTAAAACTTGTAGCAAGTGCTGATATTGCTTATGTAAGCTTAGTAAACCAAGAGGTGTTTAAAACCGTCTTACCAGGAAAAATAATTGATTATATGTGTGTTAAGAAACCAATCATTGGAGATGTAGCAGGGTATGCAAGTGAAATTATTCATGAAGCAAACTGTGGAATGATCTTAAAAGAAGATACGCCTGAAGAATTGGTTGAAAATATATATAAACTTGCAAATGATCCTAACCTCCGAAAAAATTATGGAGAAAATGGCTATCAATATGCATACAAAAATCTACGTTGGAAAACGAATATTAATGTGTTATTAAAAGTGATGGAGGATATCCATGAATAAAAAGGTTTGTGCGTTTGTATTTAATCATTTTACGAATGATGCACGCGTACTGCGTGAATGCTCTGCTTTAGCAGAAGTCGGATATGATGTTGATTTAATTGCTTTACATGATGATTCAAAAGAATTACCAAAAAGAGAACGTATGGAAGAAGGATTTAATGTAATCCGAGTAAACAATCGTTTACCATTTGGAATCTATCATCTTGTTCATTATTGTGCAAAGATCTTTAATTTAGTAAAAAGTAGTTTATTAATGAAACTAGTTGCTATTTTATTGATTTTACTTGGTTTATTTTTAAATGCAGTTGCAACGATTATTATTGCTGCTGTGATCGTTCTTTTTGGTAATCGTTATATGAAAGTACTATTAACTAGAGGCTATAATATTTTACAAATGATCTATCATGGGCTTAAAAGGGATTACGATATTTATCATGCGAATGATTTAAATACTTTACCTCAAGGTATCATTTGTGCAAAAGTATTCAAAAAAAGTAAATTAGTTTATGATTCACATGAAGTTCAATCTAGTAGATCTGGTTATGAGAATCCGATTTTCGGAAAGATTGAGAAGTTTTTAATTAAATATATTGATGTGATGATTCACGAAAATAATACTAGGGCAAAATATACTCAAGATTTATACGATATTGACTATCCTGAGGTCATTCATAATTACCCATTTGTGTCTAAGCCGGAAGAAAGTAAAGCGATTAATCTTCATGAAAAACTAGGAATTAGTGAAGATGAACCAATACTTCTTTATCAAGGTGGTATACAAAAAGGGCGTGGATTAGAATTAATTGTAAAAGCTGCACCTTTATATAAAAGAGGGATCGTTGTTTTTATTGGTGATGGAAAGATAAAGCCTACACTCTTAAATTTAGTAGAAGAGTTACAACTACAAAATCGAGTGAAATTTATTGATAAAGTGCCAGTAGATGAATTACTAAATTATACAAGAAATGCTTATTTAGGATTTCAAGTATTAAATAATATCAATTTCAATCATTATTCAGCGTCTTCGAATAAATTATTTGAGTACATGATGAGCGGTGTACCAGTTGTTGCTTGTAGCTTCCCAGAAATTCAAAAGGTAGTTGAAGGTGAATATACTGGTGTATGTGTAGACTCCCACGATATCGATTCAATCGCTGAAGGTGTGAACTATTTATTAGACAACCCTGAAGTTCGTGACGAAATGAGCAAAAATTGTTTAAAAGCAAGACATAAATACAATTGGAATAATGAGAAGAAAGTTTTCATCGGAATTTACGAAAAAGTTTTATACGGTGAAAAGGCAACAATGGTAAGCTAAAAGAGTTTGATTATGTGAATATTTTAGTAGAGAAGGTAAAAAGAACTAGGGATTACGCCATATTTCTTTTTACCTTTCTATGCATAGAGAGGTAGCTAAAATGATCAATTATAAGTTAAGTGTTGTAGTCATTAACTATAACAAAGAGAAATTTATTGAGGAAAGTTTACAATCTGTCATTGATCAGTCATTAGAAAATATTGAACTGATCGTTGTCGATGATGGATCGACTGATAAAAGTAGTGTTTTAGCAGAAGAATTCACAAATAAATATCAAAATGCTAAGTTTATAAAACAAGAAAATAAGGGACCAAGTGCTGCAAGAAATACAGGTTTATCTCATGCAAGTGGCGAATATATTGCATTTTTAGATGGAGATGACATTGCTTACCCTGATGCATATGGCCAATTATATTCTTTAGCAAAAAAATATAACGCTGATACGGCAGTAGGTAATATTTTATGTTTTAACGGCGAAAAAACTTGGCGTTTAAATTATATGAAAGAAATTTTCAAAGAAGGTTTACCTGAAAATAGACAGATTCTAAAGAACCCAGAATTACATCTTACACCATCTGCAAGTAATAAATTATTTAAAAAAGAACTACTAGAACGCGAGGGTATTCGATTTCATGATGAACTTCGAGTCGGCGAAGATTTATTTTTTACGGAGAAATCATTGTTGAAATCAAACTGCACAGTCGTATGCGATGTAGATGTAATTGGTTATCGAATTGAAGATCCAGAAAATAGTTTAATCAAATCTGGAACAATACAATTTTTTAAACAATTAGTTGTGCTACAAAAAGAGCTACGAGCTTATTATGAAGACAATGGTTTTACAAAAGAATTAATACATATCGAAAGAAGACAACTTAAATTTTTTATTAACTCAATTAATCTAAAGGCAAATAAACTACCAGATGATGAGAAGTTGAATCTTGCATATGTTGGGAATGAATTTATGAAAACAATTCGAAATGAATCGATTAAAGATGAGCTTAGTGTTGTTCCAAAGTTTGTTGCTGAGACTTTACGATTAAATGATAAAAGAGGTTTAAAAATTTATTTATCCTTAAAATCAAACCCTAAAATGACGAATAGTAAGTTAAGAAAAGTAGTTTACCTTCTTTCACTATTTTCTTTAAGATACAAGTTTGTTAAATCTTAGTTAATTTAATGTAAAATAGAGTCGAATCATGAAAATTAATTGTAAGATTAATTAATACAATAAATAGATATTTATTGAAATATAATTTCTACTAATTTAAAATGATGATTGGTGCTTTTTCTAATTTATTCGTTTCTTTAATAGAAAAGGTAAGTTATAGTGATTTAAGTTTTATCCAATTATCCAAAAAGTTTACTAATAAGACGTTTACTATAATCTAAATATCAGTAAACTATTAGTAAAGCAAAAGAGTAGAAATTAGTAAAATTTCTGAAAGAGGTTATAGTAAAATGAAAATTTGCACAATTGGACTAGGGTATATAGGATTACCAACTTCTGCGATGTTTGCGAAATATGGCGCAAGTGTTGTAGGTGTAGACGTACAAAAAAGCGTTGTAGATAAATTAAATTCTGGAGAAATTCATATAGAAGAGCCTGGATTAGGCGAAATGGTTAAAGAAGTTGTAGAAAAAGGATTTTTCAGAGCATCTTTAACACCAGAAGAGGCTGACGCATTTATTGTTGCAGTACCAACACCTAATAATGATGATGAGAATAAATCTTGTGATTTATCATATGTATTAGACGCAGTTCATAAAGTAATTCCTTTCTTAAAAAAAGGGAATGTATTAATCGTTGAATCAACAATCGCACCTAGAAGTATGGATGACTTTGTAAAACCACTAGTAGAACAAGCTGGATTTACTGTAGGTGAAGATATTTATCTTGTTCATTGTCCAGAACGTGTATTACCAGGCCAAATTTTACACGAATTAATTCATAATAATCGTATTGTAGGCGGGATTACAGCTGCATGTAGTGAAGCTGGAGCAAAAGTGTATCGTACATTTGTTGAAGGCGAAATTATTCAAACAGATGCAAAAACTGCTGAGATGTCTAAACTAATGGAAAATACATTCCGTGATGTAAATATTGCGTTGGCAAATGAACTAACAAAGATTTGTAACTCATTAGAAATCAACGTATTAGATGTTATTCAAATGGCAAACAAACATCCACGTGTAAACATTCATTCACCAGGACCAGGTGTTGGAGGTCACTGTCTTGCTGTTGACCCATACTTTATTGTAGCTAAAACTCCTGAATTAGCTGGTATGATCAAATTATCTCGTGATACAAATGTATCGATGCCTAAATATGTTGTTGATTCAGTAAAAGAACTAGTTTCAGGTATAGAAAATCCTAAGATTGCAGCATTTGGTGTGACATACAAAGGTAATGTAGATGATATGAGAGAAAGTCCTGCAATGGAAATTATTGAGTTATTGAACGAAGAGGGACTAAATGTCACAATTCACGATCCTCATGTAACTTCTGAGAAAATTGATGTTTTATCTGCTGAGGAAGCTGTGGAAGATGCAAGCTTAATTCTTGTATTAACAGATCACAATGAATTTAAAACAATGGACTATAATAAACTTGCTAAACAAATGAAGCAAGCAGTACTATTTGATACACGTAATTGTGTACCAACTTCAAATGATTCTGATATGAAATTTGTTAATTACGGAAATTTATATAAAGAAATTAAAAAGAATGTGGTTGATTTATGAGTAGTATAAAAACAGTTTTACAAGAACATGCTAAAAACTTATCATTAATTTTTCGTCTTTCATCCTATGAGACACGTAAAGAATATGCAGATAGCCAACTTGGCGTAATTTGGGTATTTTTAAACCCGCTTTTTCAAATAGCTGTTTACTGGGTAACTTTCGGAACGGGAATAAGAAATGGAGCTCCAGTAAATGGTATCCCGTTTATTATTTGGATGCTTTGTGGTTTAATACCGTGGTTCTTTATTAGTGCAGCAATTATGCAAGGATCAAGTTCGATTTTTAACCGAATCGGAACAGTATCTAAAATGAACTTTCCATTAAGTATTATCCCATCATATGTAGTTTTATCTAGGTTTAATACACATGTATTTATGATGCTCATCTTATTAATTGGTGTAATTGTAAATCGAGGAATCGAACATATAAATATTTTTGCACTAATTTATTTTATGATTGTGGGCTTACTGTTTAATATCGCACTTGCATTACTTACATCTACTTTATCAACGATGGTTAGGGATGTTCATTTATTAATTCAATCATTAACTAGAATGCTATTATATTTATCACCTATTTTATGGGAGCCTAAGGGTGCAAATATTTTAACTAAATTAATGAAGCTAAATCCTCTCTACTATATTATAGAAGGATATCGTGGCGCTTTATTATATGGACATTCTAATTTGATTTTTTCTAAAATAACTATTTATTTTTGGTGTGTATTGCTAGCCTTTTTCATTATCGGCTCTATTTTTCATGTTAAATTCAGGAAGCAGTTTGTTGATTTCCTATAGAAGGTGAACTGAATGACAAAAAAAGTTGTCTTTAAAAATGTTACAAAGAAATTTAAAATTTATAATAAACCGACTGACAAGTTAAAGGATTTATTCTTTGGTGGTAGAGGCGGAGAATATTTTCATGCGTTAAAAAACATTTCATTCGAAATTGAACAAGGTGAAATTGTAGGGATTATTGGTTTAAATGGTTCAGGTAAAAGTACAATGTCTAATTTAATTGCTGGTGTTACAATGCCAAATGATGGCGAAGTTGAAGTAAATGGAGTTGCTTCACTAATTGCCATTCAAGCTGGATTAGATAACCGATTAACTGGTTTAGAAAATATTCGATTAAAAGGTTTGATGATGGGTCTTACGATTAAGCAAATTGAAAAAATCACTCCTGATATTATTGAATTTGCCGAAATTGGAAAATTTATTAATCAACCAGTAAAATCATATTCAAGTGGTATGAGATCAAGACTAGGGTTTGCGATCTCTGTAAATATCGATCCAGACATCATGGTAATCGACGAAGCATTATCTGTTGGTGATCCTACCTTTACAAAACGTTGTTTAGATAAAATGAATGATTTTAAAGAACAAGGTAAAACAATCTTCTTTATTAGTCACTCATTAGGTCAGGTTAGAAGCTTCTGTACAAAAGGCTTATGGATTCATTATGGAAAATTAGTTGAGTATGGTGAAATTAATGAAGTATGCGATAACTACCAAAATTTCCTAACTGATTATAATAAATTAACACCTGCAGAACGTGCAGCAGACCGTGAAAAGAACATGCATGTAAATCAATAATGTAAATAGACACTTTATGAAATAGATTTTTTTTCATAATAGTGTCTATTTTAATAGAGTTTTATCTATACAAAAGTCGTGTTGGAAAGGAATATTATGGAATCCAAAAGTAAGTTTAGAATTTTTATTGGTTATTGGATACCTGTTATCCTTATAGCTGGCATTATCTTTTATTCATCAGCAACCCCGTATGAAAAACAAGATATAAGACCAGAAATAAGTCATTTTACATTTTTATATGATCTAATGAAGCATTTCACCTTTGTCCACTTTAACTATGCTGGACATATAGTAAGTATAAAAGAGCTTGGAGTGGCAGGATTTACAGAGTTCTTTATTCGTAAACTATGCCATTTTTCAATCTATCTTTTACTTGCCTTTTTTGCTACAAGATTAGCAAAGCTTTATGTAAACAGAGCCTTTATAATAGGCGTAATTTTTTCAATCCTATATGCAGCTTCTGATGAATTTCACCAATCCTTCACTGCAAACCGAACTCCGCTAGTTCAAGACGTAGTAATCGATTCGATCGGAGCACTAATAGGAGCATCTTTATTTTTATTAATAAGTAAGAAGCTTAAAGCAAAAGTTCAAAAATCCATTCGAGTTTAATCGAATGGATTTTTTTGTTTGAAATAATAAATAGTAACAAGAAAGATGTTTTAAAGAAAAACCATTTTCAAAGTGATGGAATATTAAGGGTTAATAGTGAAAGCGTAAATTAAGTGAACATTATTAATGATAAAAACATTTTATAACTTAGGAATTTTAAACATTAAGAACTAATTTTTAGAAGTAAGTTCAAATGATTAGTTTATAAGTTAATTTTCGACTTAATTGAAGTAAACCTGGTTAATGAACTTTTATTACTCTAAGTAAAAGATATAAAGAAGCTTTTTAATGAAGACTTATTTTAAAGATTAAGTTGATTGGAACGGAGGGATGCTCGACTCCTATGGGATATGCGGGAAGGCTGAGACCCCGCAGGCTTGCCGAGGAGGCTAAAGAATCTCGCCCCATGGAAAGCGAGCATCCCGCAGTGGAAATCAACATCACTATACTCCTTTTACGAAAATTTGATTATTTTTTCACCAAAAAAAAATCTTACCTAAATTCAATTAGATAAGATTTCATATTTCAAAGCTTTATAAAAGTAGGTTCTGTACCTGCTTTCTCAACATAACCAATTTTAACTGGAGTCATTTGAATCAATACATAGTTAGGATCCTCGGGACCTTCAAGCCATCTAGACAATTCCTCAGTCCAAACTTTCTCTTCAGGACCTGCATTTTCAATTACTTCAGCTCTTGCAAACATCTCAACAAAGTTATCATCTAATCGGTCACCATCATGACCAAGTAGTATATGTACGTTTGGATTCTTTTTTATATCTTCTACTTTTTGAGAATTCTTATTTGTAGCGATATAAGGTGTTAGGCCTTTAAAGAAAAATACCATATAACAGCTATGTGGAAAGTCTTCACGAATGGTTGTAAATAGACCTAATTGTTTCGCTTTAAGCACTTTCATAATATTTTGTTGAATCATTTTTATTAACTCCCTCCTAGTTCAGAAGAAGAGAAGGTAGAAAACTTTTCTACCAACTGAATCTCCAACATAAGTTATTCTAGTTCTCAAGGTCATAATCCTTTGAGCAATATAAGCAAACTTTTATCCAATGGAACGATGATTTTGCCATCAACACTTTAAGTGTTTGTTAATTGTTTTACATTTAAACCTATTTTTTTAAGTCTTTTGCATATGATATTTATAAGGATATTTAATTAGGAGGTTATTATGGCTCATCGTTTATTTTTTATTGTTACATTTATCGGTGTACCATTATCGGTAATTGGGAGCTTGATGCATTGGAGCGAGATTTTATTATTTATCATTTACTGTTTAACGATTATTGCATTAGCTGGCATTATGGGAAGAGCTACTGAAAGTTTAGCGATTGCAGCTGGCCCGAGAATTGGGGGACTTTTAAATGCAACATTCGGGAATGCGGTAGAGTTAATTATCGCGATTTTTGCATTGCAAAATGGCTTATCGGAAGTAGTGTTAGCATCACTAACAGGTTCTGTAATAGGAAACTTACTACTTGTAGGTGGACTATCCTTTTTTATTGGTGGATTAAAATATAAACGTCAAAGCTTTAATGTTTACGATGCGAGACATAATTCAGGATTGTTGATTTTTGCGGTGGTACTAGCCTTTGTCATTCCCGAAATTTTTTCAGTTAAAATGACTGCAAATGATAAGATGACACTTAGTGTAGGTGTTTCGATTGTTTTAATGGTTTTATACTTAGCTGCACTTTACTTTAAATTAGTTACACATCGAGGGGTTTACGTAGCTAAAAATCAAGAGATCGTAGAAGAGCATGAAGAAGCTGAGTGGAAAACAGGGAAAGCCATGATTATTTTAGCGTTAGCGACTGTAGCGGTTGGATATGTTTCAGAGAAGCTAGTTCATACGTTTACGACTGTGGGAGATAAGTTCGGATGGACTGAATTATTTATCGGTATTATCGTTGTAGCAATCGTTGGTAACGCTGCTGAACATGCGTCTGCAATTGTGATGGCATATAAAAATAAAGTAGGGGTTTCCGTCGAAATTGCTGTTGGTTCATCATTACAAATTGCCATGTTCGTAGCGCCAGTTTTAGTGATTTGTTCATTGTTTATTGGAGAAAGAATGCCATTAATATTTTCCATGCCGGAATTAATTTCGATGATCACTTCTGTATTTTTAACAATTGCGATTATGAATGACGGAGATACAAACTGGTTTGAAGGGTTAACCTTATTAGCTGCATATTTAATTATGGGGATCGGTTTCTACTTATTATAAAAACAAAAAAATTGAAGGTGGTAATACTTGAAAATAATAATAAGGATTCTATTTTATTTAATTGGATTACTATTTTTAACTTTAGGAATTAGTTTAGCGATTAAAGCTGGACTAGGAGCTAGTGCTTGGGATGCATTAGCTGTTGGTGAGTCGAAAACCTTTGGCTTATCTGTTGGAAATTGGATTATCATTAACTCGTCAATACTGTTGTTTGTTAATGCTTTTTTACAAAAGAAAAGACCGGATTGGCTCGCTGCGATTACGTTTATTTTAATTGGACGATTTCTTGATTTTTGGTTAACTGTTGAGTCGGAGCATTTATTTGATTCAAATATGGTCACTAGATATATTCAATTAGTACTAGCTATTTTAAGTATGACTATAGGCATTGCGATTTATTTGCAAGCTAAGTTTCCGTTAAGTCCAATAGATGATTTAATGATCTCTTTAAATAAGCGGTTCGGAGTAAGTTTAGGCGTCGCAAAAACGATTGGTGAAGTGTTTGCGTTAGTATTGGCCTTTCTTCTAAAAGGTCCAATTGGAATCGGAACCGTCTTAATTACATTCAGTATTGGACCTATTTTGCAGAAGCTAAGAGGGCCAATTGAGAAACTATATATTAAGCTGAGTTCATAGCAAAATTTTTCATTTTAAGGAATACATATATTTACATAAAATGTTCATGCTAAGAGTAATAATTTCCTTATTTGTGAAAGGGGCATGAATATGTCTAAATGGTTTAAGCCATTCGTTCTTGTTAATATAGCTATTTTAATTATTTCTTTAAATAATGGACAAACAACTTTTGCAGCTAATACAGATATTAAAGTCCCACGTTCGGCTGCAAATGTGACAAAAGAGAATACTTACCCTAATCCAACTCAGGACCTGCCAGAACTTCAACCAGGGGGATTAGCAAAGCAGTTATTAAATTCATCAAATGTAAAAATTGAGAATCCAAATCTAATTCGTATGTTTAATGAATCCTATGTCAGCAAAGCACCGTTTGCAGTAGGCTATAATGCGAAAATTTTCTTAGGAGTTTGGCCTTTAAATTACGAATCAAATGAGACAACAATTAATTGGCAATATAAAAAAATAAATACAAACTTTCTAGATAATAGAGGAGAAAAAGCGTACAGACGAATAAAATACTACCAAAATTCGCAACAGATCGTTAAAGGTGGTTTAACTGCTAAAGTAAGAAATGCGGATGACGTGATTAATTTAATGATGCATGATGCATCAGAAAAAACAACTCTCCCACTAGCATTCCAAACAGTAGTCGGAGCTGGAACTAAAAACGAAAGAGTATATAATGTACCACCAAAGCAACTCGGCTATCTATATGCTTATGCTCCTGCAGTTAACGAAAAAGGAAAAGTTACATTTGGAGAAGTGTACCTCATCTTAAAAGGTAATAAAAGAACTCTACAAGTTAAAAATGTAGTATCACAAGGTGTAGGTGCATGGATCCCTGTTCAGGATTATGTTTCATTTGGTTATTTCGCTTCGCCACACCCTAGATAATAGAGAAATCCACAAGGGTAAATCATTTTCCTTGTGGTTTTTGTTTTGGGCAAATACTAAGCGTTGTATATACAAAAAAAACATGCCATAAATATGACATGCTCTTTATTAAGTATTTAATTTCCCTTTAAAATCTTAGTACTTCTATTCGAAAAATCAGTTTCAGGATAATAGCTGTTTTTTACAAGAATATTAGGTCCTAAGCATTTAACTGCTGGACAATGACAGCTAAGTTCATTTGCAGTTTTTGATAATGTCCAAGTATCATATGCTTCTTGTAATGTATGGGTTTGAATATTTCCTAGATGAGGGACATCACCAAAGTCAGTAACGATGATGCTACCATCAAATACATTTACATTTAAGCGAGAACGACCATCAGGGTCATTTCGTAATGTTACATTTTTACTATTATATAATCTCTGAATGATGTCTAAATCGTTTTGATCATCGCTACATGGATAAAATGGTAGAGTACCAAATAACATCCAAATATTTTCATCACGTACATCAAGTAAAGTTGAAATTGCTTCGCGAAGCTCTGATTTAGTTAGGACTTCTAATGTACTAGCGAAATCACTGGCATACATCGGGTGAACTTCGTGCCTCTGACATTTCATTTCTTCTATAATTTGTCGATGGATTTTTTCTAAGTATGGAAGAGTACGTTTGTTTAACATTGTTTCAGCGGATACCATAACACCAGCATCAGCAAGGCGTCGGCTATTTTCAATCATGTTTTCGAATAATTTCGCGCGCTGTGCATATGTCGGTTTACGTTCCATCATCGCAAAACCTGCTTCTACAAATTCATCAACGGTTCCCCAGTTATGAGAGATATGTAACACGTCTAAATAAGGAATTATTTTTTCGTATCTTTCAAAATCTAATGTTAGATTTGAATTAATTTGAGTACGTACGCCACGTTCATGTGCATATTTCAATAAAGGCACAACATAACCGTTCAACATTTTATTTGAAAGCATCGGTTCTCCACCAGTGATACTAATACAACGAAGCTTTTCAATCTCTTCTAAACGATTTAAAACTAGATCAATCGGTAGTGGATTTGGATCCTTAGGTTGCAAAGTATATCCGACAGCACAATGCTCACAGCGCATATTACAAATCGTTGTAGTCGTAAACTCTACATTTGTCAGCATGTTCTTACCATACTCTTCAACATCTAAATATGCTTCCCAAGGATCATATGTAGGTGTTATTTGTTGTAATAATTTTTTCATTTGATTACTCCTTTAGGCACACAACTGTACCCATAAGTATTAGACTAATTTAATTTTCCTCAACTATTATAAGAAAGAAAGTGAAACCTTGTATAGGAATAACTTCCTAAAATTTAAAAAAATGTCGAAAGTTTACGATATATAGGAGAATAAGGGTATAATATAATTAGCAATTGTATTAGAAAGGACGATCATTTCATGTCAAACACAGAACAATTATCCTATATTAAAGAACGTTTTAATTCAGTAATGGAAACAATCGAATCATTAGAAGCTGAAGAAGTAAGCTTAGAAGAGCTAGATCAATTATTATCAGTTCTAGATGACTTAGAAAGTAAATGTCGTGAAGTTAATCGCCTAGATTGAGTCCATTGTAATGGGCTTTTTTTATTGGAAAGTGCACATTGTTTAATTGTTAACAATAGAAGTAGCTAAATATTTGCCCAAATCAGAAACTAATTCTGAAGGGCTTTTTTTATTCCGTTTATTAAAAATTGTATTATAATGAAGAGGGGAACATTCAGTATTTTTATAAAGGGTTTTAAGGGGGAGCAAGAATGCAACACATACAGGAAAGTATTTATCAATTAATTGTAGAAACTTCAACAAATCTACCAAAAGACGTACGTAAAGCAATCAGAAAAGCTAAAGCAAGTGAAACAGCAGGTACAAGAAGTGCCATCGCATTGGAAACGATTACAAACAATATCATGATGGCTGAAGGCGATGTTTCACCTATTTGCCAAGATACTGGTATGCCAACTTTTAAAGTGAAAACGCCAGTTGGGGTAAACCAACTTGTGATAAAAGAAGCAATTTATGCAGCAATTGAACAAGCTACAAAAGATGGTAAGCTTCGTTCTAACTCTGTAGATTCTTTATTTGGTAAAAACAGCGGAAATAACTTAGGCCCAGGTACTCCTGTTGTTAAATTTGAGCAACACGAGGGTGACTATATCGATATTCGCCTAATTTTAAAAGGTGGCGGATGTGAAAATAAAAACATCCAATACAGTCTACCATGCGAACTTGAAGGACTTGGAAAAGCAGGTCGTGATTTAGATGGTATCCGTAAATGTATTTTACACAGCGTATACCAGGCACAAGGACAAGGCTGCAGCGCAGGTTTCATCGGTGTTGGTATTGGTGGAGACCGTACTAGCGGTTATGAACTTGCAAAGGATCAATTATTCCGTTTATCTGATGATGAAAATTCAATTCCAGAGCTTAAAGCAATGGAAGATTATATTATGGAAAATGCTAACAAGCTTGGCGTAGGAACAATGGGCTTTGGTGGAGAAACAACTCTACTTGGCTGTAAAATCGGTGTAATGAACCGTCTACCTGCGAGCTTCTTCGTTTCAGTAGCGTATAACTGCTGGGCATTCCGCCGTTTAGGAATGAAAATCAATCCTGAAACTGGTGATATTTCAGAATGGTTATATAAGGAAGGCGAAGAAATTAGCTTTACAAATGAAACTGATGAAACAACTGAAGCACCTCGCGAAGTGAAATTAGTAGCTCCAATTACAGAAGAACAAATTCGTGATTTAAAAGTTGGAGATGTAGTTTCAATTAGTGGCATGATGTACACAGGACGCGACGCAATCCACCATCATTTAAAAGACCACGATTGTCCAGTTGATTTAAATGGACAAATTATTTACCACTGTGGACCTGTAGTATTAAAAGATGAAGAAGGCAAATATCACATTAAAGCAGCTGGTCCAACAACAAGTATACGTGAGGAGCCATACCAAGGCGATATCATGAAAAAATTCGGCATTCGCGCTGTAATTGGAAAAGGCGGAATGGGTGCAAAAACATTAAAAGCTCTAGAAGAACACGGCGGTGTTTATTTAAATGCAATCGGTGGAGCAGCACAATACTACTCACAATGTATTAAAGAAGTAAAAGACGTAAACTACCTAGAGTTTGGTATTCCTGAAGCTATGTGGCACTTACAAGTTGAAGACTTCAAAGCAGTAGTAACAATGGATTCTCATGGTAATTCATTGCATAAAGATGTAGATAAGAGTTCACTTGAGAAATTGGCTACTATGGCTGAGAAGGTATTTTAATTATTGGGTTTTAAGGGCAATGTCATTTTTTTGGCATTGCTTTTTTTTTGTTTGAGAAGGGAAATGCAGCTATGAGAACAGATCTGCAAATAAAGCAATGAAATCTGCAAATAAACATGTGGTTAGTGCAAATAAGTGTCCTGATTCTGAAAATAAGAACACAGCTGCAAATAAGTGTCCCAATTCTGCAATTAAAGAATCAGACCCGCAAATAAACATGTGTTTAGTGCAAATAAACGTTCCAACCCTGCAAATAAAAGAAGAGCTGCAAATAAAAATAGGAAAACTGCAATTAAAAAGACATATCTGCAATTAAAAATACGAAAACAGCAAATAAAAAATTCATATCTGCAATTAAATAAATGAAAACTGCAAATAAACCCCGCCAAGTGCGCAAATAAGTAGTTAAATCATGAAGAAAAAGTTTCATTTTAGGGTAAATTAATGGTCCTAAGGTCAAAAAAATTCAAATCAAATCGAGAAGCGAATCCGCATCTTTTTTTCATCAAAAATCCTTTTAGAAAAATTTAGTTTTATATCAAAATTACACCAATTCTTTTCATATTTCTAATTTATTTACAGATACTATTTTTAAAGTGAGGTGAATGAATTGAAAAAAATTATTGTATATATTCTTACTTTCTTCTTAGTATTTCCTAGTACAACATTTGCTTATAGTAATGCGCCACATGGCTGGGGGATTGTTCCTGCGAAAAATGAGACTCCACCTGATGCAGGTGAGCAACTTAATAAATTATTATCAAATACGGGGTCAGTTTATTTAGGGGATACTACAAAAAAAGATGTTTATTTAACTTTTGACAATGGGTATGAAAATGGCTTTACACCAAAGTTTTTGGATGTTTTAAAGAAGCATGGTGTTCACGGGACTTTTTTTATAACCGGGCATTACATTAAGGAAAATCCTGAATTAGTGAAACGAATGGTT
Organism: Bacillus sp. UNCCL81; assembly: GCF_900112535.1. Classification (NCBI taxonomy): domain Bacteria; kingdom Bacillati; phylum Bacillota; class Bacilli; order Caryophanales; family Bacillaceae; genus Bacillus; species Bacillus sp. UNCCL81. The sequence continues at coordinate 217,077 of NZ_FOMF01000005.1, forward strand.
AATGAGGGGCATATAGTCGGAAACCATTCATGGAGTCATCCTGATATGACAACGATAGGTGATCAAAAGATTGTTGAGGAATTGGAACAAGTTAAAATGGCATACCAGGAATTGACTGGGAAAACAGAAATGAAATATTTCAGACCTGCAAGAGGTGTTTTTAGCGAACGTACTTTGCAACTAGTTAATAAACAAGGATATGAAAATATTTTCTGGTCATTGGCATATGTTGATTGGAAGGTTGATCAACAAAGAGGTTGGAAATATGCTTATGATAATGTGATGAAAATGATTCATCCTGGGGCAGTTATATTAATGCATACAGTATCGAAGGATAATGCAGAAGCGATGGATGCGATTATTACTGGCCTACATAAACGAGGGTATCAATTTAAAAGTTTAGATGACTTAATGATGGAGAGAAGCGGATTTGATCCGAGCTTTTATCTACCTAAAAAATAAAAAGCTAATGATTAAGTAGTTTTATTAACTGCTTAAATCATTAGCTTTTTTACACTTTAAAGGACGAATTTCTTTATCGGTTTGCGATTGCTTCGTAATTTAGTTTAGCATGTTGCTTAGGTGTTTTGATAACAAATGGGTTCTCGACTGTATTTTCTAAGAATTGTTTATCTTTATTAGCGAATTTTTTTATTCCGTTTAGAACTTGCTCTTCTTCCGTTACAACTTCTCCAAAAAGTAAGTCTTGTGTAATTGGTCCTTGGTTGTAATGCTCATAATAAAATCGCTTATAGTCAAACTGATAGAAAATAACTGGTTTTTCCATATATGAAAAATCAAATGAAACTGTTGAGTAATCAGTGATTAATAAATCTGATCTTTTTAATAGAGATTGGACAGTCTCTTCACCTTGACGGATCGTTTTTATTCTTTTATGGAAATCAGGAACATCCTTCATATAAATTTGAGTCTGGTAGTGCGGATAGAAAATGATATTTAAGTCATTTTTTTCTAAGATTTGATGTAACTCAGGATTACTAAGTAAAGAAAAATAACGGTTAAAGTATTCAGAGTTCATTAATTGCTGAGTACTTTTATTCCAGTTTCTCCATGTAGGCATGATTAAAATGGTTTTGCCATTTCCTGTATTTTCAAGCGCATCCCATCTAGCTAATCCAGTCACGGCCACTTCGTTTTCAGCATAACCGAATTCGTTAACAATATGATCTTTTTCAAAATCAGATGAAACGATAAACAATGAATAGCCCATTCGATTTTTATTCAGTACATGATTTACACGACTAACTCCAATAACGCCATGTTGAATAAGGATTTTTTGATTTTGCTGCCACTCAGGATGACATTTTAAAACTTGTAAGTACTCGTGTGTGTACATGTTAGCACGCTCTGAATAGGCATTAATTGTTTTATCACAAGTTAATAAGTAGAGTGTATGCTTTAAACTTCCATATTGTACAATGTTTCCGTATTCTTTTATATATTCATAATCCTTGGCCTTTTTATCAATCAAGTAATAACAGTTATCTCTTATTTTATTTTTTTGAATGTACTTGAATAAATGGTATGAATTATCTTGTGCCGTATCTTTTCGTTCTCCAATTAACCAAATATGTTTATTTCGATAGTATCTTTGGGTTAAACGGTAAAGGTAAAAAATAAGGAATGACTTCCATTCTCTTCTTAGTACAAGTAACCCAAATTCATAAACGATATCACGGAATGATTTTTGGATCTTTGTTTTTAATTTTCCAAGTAGGCCTGTTTTTTTGATTCGAATGTGTAAATTTTTCTTTGGAAAATAGGGTACGATACTATGTGTTTTAGTTGTTGCTGGTTTTGAATTTGCCTTTGTTGAAAAATAGAAAATATGAAGTGGTTTTTTTAATGAAATATCTCCAACTTTTACTGAAATAAACACTTCATAATCGCCATCAGGTAATATTTTACTTAGCTCAAATGTAGTTGTTTTATAGCCCCCATCGCTATAATTAATACTATTTTTTGAGAAAAGATAAGATAAATCAGAACGCTCAAGCGTTTCGAGTGTAACTGATATTAGTTGCCCATTTGATTTGTTTTTAAACTGCAATTCCTTAACAGAAGCTAAATTATCAATTTCCTCGATAAATGCGAAGCCACCAACTTGTAAGCGGTCACCTCGTAACGAAAGGATTTCGATTTTTTGATGCAAATTAAATTCCTTAATTTCTAGGTATTCTTTATATTTCGGAAAATACTTTGCAAAATAATGATAATATTTTCCCTCTATCATCACTGCTCCTTTTTGTAAGGAACGATCTGATAATAGATTCATCAATAAATGAAATTCTTCTGGATTTTGATTAAGAAAAATAGTATAAAATACTTTACTAATTTTAGAAGTATTATTTTCCATTAGATTTTCAGATAAGTTTTTAGCAAAATCAGATGAAATCCTTAGAAGATCATTGTATTTTTCAGAAGGGAAATAATATGCCTTTGTCAGTAAAGACGTTAAATAATAATCCCATAATTTTTTCTCAACATGCGAGTAATGAGATGTGATATCTTTCAGATTATAATAGTTTATTAATTCAGTTTGAGTAACGAGAAGATTATCAAAAAATTCTAAAGTACTAGTTTGTTTAATAACATCACTGTTTGTTAAATCTCTCACTTTTATGACGATATCTGTTGTTACGTAAACTTTATTTGAACAAATAAAACATTGTTGAGTAAATAATAAATCTTGTTGTTCTGTTAAAAGCTCATTGAATTGCAATTGATTGTCGATTATTAAACTTCTTTTAATCATCATATTTTTAATAGAAGGATTTAACAGAAGTTCTGGATGTTTATGAAACTCACGTAATGTTGGTAAATCTTTTTTTATGATTGATTTTAATTCATGGTGCTCCCATTTTCTTGTACCATTGAATAATTGTATATTTCCTAAAGCAATATCAGTATGATCCTTTATTGCACTGTTATATAAATGTTCATAGGTTGATGGATTTACAATATCATCCGCATCGATAAACGCCACAAATTCTCCAGTAGCTTCATGTAAACCTATGTTTCGTGCTTTGTTTTTTGACATTAGCTCTAATGATATAAAGCGAATATTTTTATGTGAATTCGAGTATTCTTCTATTATTTTTTTACTATTATCAGATGAACCGTTGTCTATAATAATCGTTTCAATATCAGTTAATGATTGACCTTGTAAACTGTTTAGGCAATCTTTTAAGACATCTTCATGATTATGTGCAACAACGACTACACTAACTTTGGCTTTTTCCATTATAGTCTTACCTCACTAGTCTCTACTTTCAATTAAATAGTTTATCATAAATTATAACCCAATGCGTCTTCTTGAACATAATTTACGAATGGTAAGTAGGTATCGTACTTGTATTATCTCCAATTATTTATGGAGATATCAGACTGCCCGCCAATCGCCCGCAATCAGTCTGATCATCAAGTTTTTAGTTATTGGTCTTTATACTGCTATCTCTAATTATTTATAGAGATTTTAAGGGAGAAGAGAGTATATAAATTAATGATAGAAAAAGATTAAAATTATTTTTATTCAACACCTTGACTTTGATAATGATAATCGTTATCATTTAAGTATGGCAAATATCAACACAGCTGTTGCGATATTTGATAAGTTTTGAAACCTGATTGGACTTGAAAGTTTCCCCATTCCCTTAAAATTTAATGTGTCAAAGAAAGCTTGACTAGTCCCCAAGCTTTTTTTGCGTTTTTCGGACCTTTGACATGCGCTTGCAATCAGTCTGAAAATCAAATTTTAAAATTTTTGTTTCAGACCTTAACTAGAGATCATTCTCTAGTTTTTTTGCATTTGTCACAAATTTTATTAAGCGGTACTTGTTATGCTATAATACACTTCAGAGTAATTAAGGAGGAACGGGTGAATGTGGAAGGAAGAGGTTGCTTTAGAAACACCATATCAATGGGAAGAAGTTTTAAAGAGATTAGAGCATGAGCCAACATTTACAGTGCATTCTGCTGAAAAGCGATTAAGCATTCCACTGTATATTGATGGGGATCAAGTAGTTGTAAAGGTTAAGAAAATAAATGATGTTCCAGTGCAGTTTGAAGTCATTAGTGAACATGAAAATAAAGAGAAAATTCTCGAAGAAGTTGCTACTATTTTGCAATGGCAAACAGAATTTGAAGAACTACATCATCATTTAAGACAAACTACAATTTCTCCTCTTATTGACCTTTTTGGACATACACCAATTACCGTTTCAAATGATCCTTTTGCCTGTTTAATTACATGTATTATTCATCAACAAATACAGCGTACATTTGCAATCCAAGTAACAAAACGATTTGTTCGAATGTATGGTGAAAGAATTGGTAATTCATGGTTTTTTCCATCTCCTGAAATAATTGCTAATTTAACTATAGATGAGTTAAGAGATTTGCAGCTTAGTACGAGAAAAGCTGAATATATGATTGGAATTGCTAAAGCTTGGAGTGAAGGAGTTTTAAGTCATCAAGATTATCGGACATTATCTTCGGAGGACATTTCAAAGGAGTTAATCAAGCTTAAGGGAGTCGGTCCTTGGACAGTTGAAAACTTCTTATTATTTGGTCTAGGTCGAAAAGATATTTTCCCAGTTGGTGATGTTGGCATTCAAATCGCACTTCAAAAGCTTTTAAATTTAGATGAAAAGCCTTCGAAAGAAATAATGGATTATGTAAAAGAGCAAGTTTCTCCGTTTGGAAGCTACGCTGCCCTTTATCTTTGGAAGAGCATAGAATAATGGAGTTGTATATATGAGCAATCAGTTAGAAAATAAATTAGAAGTAGGCCAATCCTTTCCTATAACAATTAAACGTATTGGGATTAATGGTGAAGGTGTTGGTTACTTCAAAAGACAAGTAGTATTTATTAAAGGTGCATTACCTGGAGAGGAAGTAGTTGCAGAGGTAACAAATGTTCGCAACGGCTTTGCTGAAGGGAAAATTCAACGTATTCGAAAAGCATCACCTGATCGTGTAGAGCCGACTTGTAAAATCTACGAAAAATGTGGTGGCTGTCAAATTCAGCATGCTTCTTATGAAGGACAACTTCGATATAAACGCGACATTGTCATCCAAGCAATGGAAAAGTATGCAAAAGATTTACTAGAAAAAACACCAATTAAAGAAACGATCGGTATGGAAAATCCATGGAACTATCGTAACAAAAGTCAGCTACAAGCTGGGCTTGAAAAAAATAAAATCATCGCTGGATTATATACACAAAACTCTCATAATGTTGTTGATATTGGCCATTGCCCAATCCAACATGAGGATTTAAATAAAATCACAGGTAAAGTGAAGAAAATTTTAACTCGTTTAAATATCCCTGTTTATAATGAACGAAAAAATAAAGGGGTAATCCGAACAATCGTTGCGCGAGTTGGTTTACGTACAGGTCAAATCCAATTAGTACTAGTAACTGGAACGAAAGATTTTCCTCAGAAAAATGAACTAATCAGTGAAATTAAAAAGCGAATTCCTGAAGTAACAAGCTTAATGCAAAACATTAATAATCAAATGACTTCAGTAATCTTTGGCCGTGAAACTGTCTATTTATCAGGTGAAGAAGTAATTGAAGAAAAGCTTGGAGATTTATCATTCGAACTTTCAGCAAGAGCGTTTTTCCAATTAAATCCTGAACAAACAGTTAAGCTATATGATGAAGTCAAAAAAGCAGCGGCACTTACTGGAACAGAAAAAGTCGTAGATGCTTATTGTGGAGTAGGGACAATCGGACTATGGCTAGCAAAAGACGCAAAAGAAGTTCGAGGCATGGACGTAACGAAAGAAGCAATCATCGATGCGAAAACAAATGCCCTAAGCCATGGATTTACAAATACTCATTACGAAGCAGGTAAAGCTGAACAAGTATTACCGAAATGGTTAAACGAAGGCTGGAAACCTGATGTTATTATAACCGATCCACCGAGAACTGGTTGTGATGAGGAATTTTTGAATACTGTATTAAAAATTAAACCGAAGAAATTAGTATATGTTTCTTGTAATCCTTCTACTTTAGCTAGGGATTTAAAGGTATTGAGTAAGAATTATGATGTGAAGTATTTACAGCCTGTTGATATGTTTCCGCATACTGCGCACGTTGAGTGCGTGGCACAACTCACTTTAAAGTTATAACCAACAAAAAAATTTTTGATAGATTAAATAATTCTTTGCTAAAATCAGAATAAACATCTGATAAAAGGAAAGAGTTGGGAAAAGGAAAAAGGGGCGTACGTAGTCACCTCAATCCTTTTCCCTATTTTTTAACAATCCTTTACTCTGAAAATTATGATGTTTTGCTAAAAAGGTGAGAGGGTGGATAAATAGCAAGAGTTTATTATTTCTGAACAAAAAAAAGGCAGCAGGCCCTAAATAAAGTATGTTGAAAAGGTAATGCTGTTCATTTTGGGTAGCAGAGTGAGAGTAATGATGTTTTGTTTAGTTATGAAGAGAAGAATACTAATCGAAAGATATGTTTTAGCCACCTAAGGAAAGGTGGTTTATTTGTTGTTTAGGACATTATAAAAAGTTGACCAAACACTATTTCAAAGTTACTTAAATTAAAGAAACAGCAAGGTTAGGTTCCCAATTTGTAGGTAACTAACTTACAGAAATACTTGAATAATTTTCTTGTGTAGGTGGGGACAATAAGAAGGATGTCTAGGGTGTATTTTCTTGTTGAAATTTTTTAAATAAATAATTTTACCTTTAAAGAGCCACCTGGAGTTGTAATCAACTAACATATTCAAAATAGCAAAATAAGAAGACATCCTTTATAAAACATATGTCTTGAGGTGGTATGATGAAAAAAAATCGTAATATAAAGCGTTTAAAAAAGGATATTCAAGAACTTGAGTCCTCCGACATACTGCTCCAAAATGGTCAAGATTGTGAACTCGAACAGAATATATACGTGAATGAAGAGCTTTTGAAACAAGTTTTTGAGAATTGTTCCGATATTGTTTTTCGTCCAATCCTCGTAAATGGGCAAACCAAAATGCTTCTAATTTATATAGATGGATTAGTGGATACAAAAACATTGGATCAGGTTGTTTTAAAACCAATGATGTACGAAGGAATGCCTAATGGACTAAAGAGTGTGGACTCAATAGGGGATATCATGCATGATCGGCTTATCGCTGTTTCTCAAATAAAGACGGTTTCAAAGGTTCGTGAGGTTATAGATGAAATAATGAAAGCTAATATCGTCGTTCTAACATACGGGGAGAATCAAGCTCTAGTTGCTGATTTAAAAGGGTTTGAAAAACGTAGTATTGAAGAACCATCTGCCGAAATCTCTGTTCGTGGGCCTCGTGATGGTTTTACAGAAACGTTAAGAGTCAATACGAGTCTTATTCGTCGAAGAATTCGGAGCCCAAGACTAAAAATGGAACCCTATACGATTGGGGATTTATCTCAGACAGATGTGGTTATTGCTTACATTGAAGGAATTGCTCCAGATTCGGTATTGGAGGAAGTACGACAAAGGGTCGAGCGAATTAAAATTGATGGGGTATTAGAGTCAGCCTTCATTGAAGAGTTTATCGAGGACCAACCTTTTTCTCCCTTTCCTCAAATTCAGAATACCGAGCGGCCGGATGTAGTGTGTGCAAGCCTATTAGAAGGGAAAATCGCTATTTTAGTAGATAACACACCATTCGTTCTGATCGTTCCTATGACATTCTGGACAGGTCTACAAGCAGCGGAGGATTATTATGAACGATCCATTTACACAACCTTTGTTCGATGGATACGTTTTATTTTAATCAATGTTTCTTTATTTCTTCCTTCCCTCTACGTTGCGATTACAACCTTTCATCCGAAATTGATCCCAACAAATCTACTTATTAGTATTGCATCGGCGCGAGAAAGCATACCTTTCCCGGCTGTCATAGAAGCACTGATGATGGAATTTTTGTTTGAGGGTTTGAGGGAAGCAGGCGTTCGATTGCCAAAGCCGATTGGATCAGCAGTTAGTATCGTGGGAGCACTTGTCATCGGACAAGCTGCCGTGCAAGCAGGCATTATTTCGGCACCATTGGTCATTGTTGTGGCTACAACTGGTATTGCGTCGTTTGCTTTTCCACGCTACAACTTGGGAACAGCCTATCGTATGTTACGCTTTCCGATGCTGATATTGGCAGGGATGCTTGGGCTGTATGGCATTGCTATAAGCACCATTGCGATTGTGATCCATCTTACAAACATTCGTTCTTTTGGTATTCCTTATCTAAGTCCGGTTGCTCCTCAGATTACTCGCGATTTGAAGGACGTTTTACTCCGAACACCTCGGTGGAATATGACTCGTCGTCCATTAATGATTTCGGGTGAGGATAAAACACGTATTCCAGATGGACAACAACCAGGTCCAAAACGGGGGAAAGAGACAGAATGAGCAAGCACAAGTTACTTTGTATGATGTTGATCGTTTCTTTATTTTTCTTGACGGGCTGTTGGGATCGTACCGAGTTAAACGACCTGGCAATAGAGTTAGGTTTGGGGCTTGATCAAGCGAAAAATAACAAGCTTGAAGTCAGCGCTCAATTTATCATACCTTCAATGATGGGGATGGGCCAGAGTGGAAGAAGTGATTCAGGAAAACCGTTTTTTATAGAATCGGGTACTGGAAGGGACACACTTGAAGCTGTACAAAAGATGCAAACAAAATTGTCAAGAGAAGTCTTTCGAGGGCATCATCGTGTGATTTTGATTGGAGAACCATTAGCTAAACAAGGTCTTGCTAATGTATTAGATAACTATAGCCGCGATCCTGATATTAGATTACGAGCAGATGCGCTCGTAGTAAAAGGAAGTTCTGCAAAAGAGTTTCTGGAAGCATCTTCACCTTTAGAAAATATCCCGGCAATTGGGGCACAAAAGGAACATGCGCAATCGGGTCGATTAGGAGACAGTTCTTTAGTAAATTTTCTTATTGCCGGTGCTAGTGATGGAATCAACCCTATCCTACCCGTTATTAAATTGATCCCTAGTTCTAATGACCAAGATCAACCGGGTGTCAAAGAATTTCAATATGTAGGTGGAGCGGTTTTTAATAAAGACCTTAAATTGATAGGATATTTAAATAATCAGGAAGAATCAACTACGCTTTGGGTGGCTAATCGTTTGAGTAAACATACTATTACAGAAACTGTCCCCCAAGGAAATGGAAATGCCAGTTTATATATGTCAAAAATCGCCAGTAAAATAAAACCCAGTATTCACGGGAACACCATCAAGTGTGACATTGTTCTTTCTGGTGAAGGAACCATTCAGGAGAACAATACGAATTTAGATATTACGCAGCCTAAAAATCTTACCCTTTTAGAACATGTATTGGAAAAAAAGGCCGAAAAACAAGCTCTCCAGACAGTCGGAAAGGTTCAAAAACAATTTGGAACCGATATCTTTGGCTTGGGAGAAGCTATTCATCAAATTAATCCATCCAAATGGAAAGTACTAAAGAAGGAGTGGGACAAACAGTTTTCAAAAGTACAGGTCTCTGTCCATGCAAAACTGACTATTCGGCGAGTGGGTCTGACCGGGCCATCTTTGCAGGTAAAGCAAAATGAAATAAAAAAATAAGGAGGCAAATGGTTTGTGAGAAATTCAATGAAAATCTCTGGCACGCAAATCTTTTGGATGATGTTCACATTAGAAGTGGGACAAACAATTCTTCTGATCATCCCATCTACGATTCGTACTGTCAAACAAGATGCGTGGATCTCGATGGTTATTGCAGGGCTTGCTGGGATTGCCATTACTTTTCTGGCAACCAAACTCAGTTCGCTTTATCCGAATCAAACCATGATTGAATTTAGTCAAACACTTCTCGGCAAATGGCTAGGAAAGCTGATGGTGATTCCCTATTTACTCACATGGTACTGGATTAATGGGATAACAGTCCGTGAATTTGGTGATTTTATTATTACATCGTTGTTTCATAATACACCTCTGTGGGTCATTGTCTTTCCTGCCATGTTACTGCTTATTTTTATCATATACCAAGGTGGTGTGGAAGGCATTGGACGCTTAAGTGAAATCTTTGGACCGATGGTGCTTTTAATGATATTGTCTGTAATCATTTTGAATCTTAGCAATATGAATTGGCATTATATGCTACCTATTTATCAAGATTCTGGATGGCTTCCAATCCTTAAAGGATCCTATACCCCTGTAGCCGCTTTTTTTGGAGAGTCTGTCATGATGACAATGTTTGTCTTCTTTATGGACAAACCGGACAAAGCGTCATCAAGAGCGATGTGGGGAGTAGGACTGGCAGTTTTCATTGTAACAATTGGAACATTAGCGGTGATTTTAACATTCGGTCCGAATTTGCCTTCTAGGTTTCTGTATCCAGTTTACGATTTGAGTCGGTACATATCCGTAATGGGATTCATTCAAAATGTGGATATTCTGATTGTTATTATTTGGTTCTTCAGTATTTTTGTTAAACTGGCGTTATATATGTTTCTCGCTTGTTATGGAACAGCACAAATGTTTCACCTAAAGGATTGGCGAAAAGTAGCTTGGTTTGTTGCTCCTATTTCGTTAATCATGGCTGTGTCGATTAAAAATATCCAGATATTTACCCATTATTATTACATGTTTTTCGTGATCCCAATTGCATTTCCCGTCTATGAGCTAGGGATTCCCTTACTGTTGTTGTTGGTTGGCATGATTCGAAGAAAAATTGCTTAGCCCAATGGGTAGCTTGATTAAATGTAATGGCAAAAGGCTTATAAACCTTTGAAAAAAATAAAACCTCCTTGATCTAATTAAACCCGGTCGGTCAACCAAGTTTAATTAGTCAAAGAGGTATGATGCGTACTTAATGATGTTTTCTAGCGATTCGGGTCTCGCTTCGCATCACTTACTAGACGGTATTATGTTTTTTCTTCTGGGATTGGTTTATTTATAATAGTTTGTCCTTTTCCTTCTATAAGAAGAGTATTTCCTTGGTACAATTTAAGTGTTTGAAATTTTTTACGATTCCGCAGATGTGACCTGACCTGTAGAGCCATTCCCTGAATCTGCCCAAGCAGGAATATCAAATTGGAAATTGTTCCCTTGGCGGTTAGGTGTCCAATAGCCTTGACCCAAACGCGGACGAACTATTGGAGAAACCAGTCTTCCTGAAGTTTTTGTCCTTTTTCATAAGTAACAAAAGGCTGAATTTGCCATGGATGGTAAGGAAATCCTACTACTCTGCCTTGGTGAGACCAGCGAGTATCTTTCACTGCTGAAACCCACTCTGTTCGATCAGAAGGCAACTGCAGTGGTTCCCAATTCATTAAATTAAAAGTGTCCTTTTGATACGGACGTAAATCATAACGGACATCTTCACCAACTGCTTCACCATCTGATTTGTAACTCGTGTCGATCTTAACGAGTTCATTGTTAGATGGTTTATATTTTAAATTCTCTGGAATCTGACCTTGGTGAACATCCACCAAATCATATACATATGGTGTATATGGTACACCTTCAACATGCAGGTGCAGGTTACCGGAACGTGCTGCTGCAATCAATTTATCGCCTACAACCTTACTGATTCCAGTAACGGTAAGTGGGATGTTCGTGCCTCTTGGATTTCCTTTTGCATTTCCCATCGACGGAATGAACTCCTCTTCATTATAGTTTACGATAATCATCAGTTTTGCACCAGCGGCAAGTGCCGTAGTGGCCTGTGCTTGTGTCTCAGGTATATACTCAGAAGGCTTACTTTTCGTGCTACGATCGACGACAACTACTTTGCCGTTTGCGTCCAGACCCTCATAGTCAGCTGGTGTTCCTTTTCCTACATAAACCGTTTCTAAGTTATATTTACCGTCAAAAGGTGTAGTTCCCCACTCCAGTATATCGTCCAACACTGTTTCTTTAAACTGGATCTCAAGTTGAGGTTTTATTAAATGCCAGCGAGTCAGAAATTCGAAGTCTCCTGTCTTAACTTTCTCTGTTGGTTGTGCATATATTTTATCCGTGTCTGCAGACATAAAATACGCAGCGGTTATTTCATTGTTACCAAAGGAACGGTGGAATTGCAAGCGACTATATTGTGATTCTGTCTTCTTTGGCACTTCAACTGTAATTTCTTTTGCATTTCGTGCATCAAGTTCCACGGTTTGAGGACCGTCTACCTTGAATTCAGGATTACCGACTATTGCATTACTACCATGATCGGTGTCAAAGTCCGATTCTATACGAGTCATGGCTGAATACGTACCAGGTGCTACACGAATTGTTTTTGTTCCTACTATCGGAATGAATATAGGTTTCATGTTATCGCCAACGATTGCGACTATCGCAGGAACTGGATCTCCAATAAGGTCCGTAGCCTTTAACGTTAGCGGATACCTCTCATCTTCTTTCTCTATGCCCATTGAAGTATGAGCCACTTGCTTGCCTTCAGAATCAGTTGCTGTTAGTTGCCCCTCATAACGACCCCAGTTACCAAGCTTCGGATCTACTGTAACTGTTATTGTCTTCGTACCATTAGCTGGAACCGTGATCTTGCTCTCAGAAATGGTTAACATACCATTTGGTACAGCATCACCTTTTGTACTCTTAAATTCCGCTTGAAGATCTAGAGTGACAGCGGAGTCACTGTCGTTTGTATACGTGACTGTTTTTTGTATAGGCTGCGCATGATCGTATGGCCACTGAAGGAAGCCGAACGACAGAGAACCCGTTGCACGAACAGTGCTGTTTAGAGCTGCAGGTATATCCAATCGGCCCGTACCGATATAATAAGGCGAGTAATCTAATCTTTTAGAGGTATTCATCAACGCTTCTTTTAGCTGAGTGCCATTCCACTCAGGATGCTTCTGCAGAAGGATCGCAGCAGCACCCGCCACATGTGGGGTTGCCATGGATGTACCACTCATACTCAGGTAAGATCCGCTTCCTAGTCTTGATAGTCCAGATCGAGCAGCAACAATATCAGTACCTGGTGCAGACAGGTCAGGTTTCAATCCCCCATCTCCAAGACGAGGTCCTCTTGATGAGTAAGGAGCAATTTTGTCTGCCTTATCCACAGCACCGATCGTTAAAGCAGCATCTGCAGCTCCTGGTGAACCGATGGATCCTTCGCTACCATCGTTACCGGCAGCAATAACAAATAGTGCACCTGTTTCTTCACTTAGGTTATTTACGGCTTGGGACATCGGGTCTGTTCCGTCACTTTTCCCGCCTCCCAAACTCATGCTTACAATCTTGGCGTTGTGTGCAGCCCACTCCATACCGTCAAGAATCCATGATTCGAAACCGCGTCCTCCTTTGTCTAACACTTTACCTACAAGCAAACGTGCTTCAGGAGCAACTCCTTTGTACTTGCCATCAGAAGCAGCACCTGTCCCTAATACCGTTGAAGCAACGTGTGTACCATGCCCATGAAAATCTTCAACCGTTTCTCCAGGTACAAAGTTTTTTGCCTCTTCTATTTGATTTACAAGATCGGGATGATTAGGATCGATGCCTGAATCAAGTACCGCTACCTTAACCCCCTTACCTGTAAAACCAGATTCCCAAGCCGTTGGCGCACCAATCTGAGGTACGCTTTGGTCTAATGTGGCTTCCACACGACCATCAAGCCAGATCTTTTTAATACCCTCGTCGAATAATACTGATTTAGAATTGGGGATCTGGGAAGCCTCATGTGTGATATCCTTCCAGAACGTATCGGCTTCTTTTTTAGATGTTGCAAGAGCGGCACCATTAATACTTTCTAACACACGAACCTTTTTTGCTCCTTTTGGGGCCTTCTTTGTTTGGACGGAGCTTGCTTTGGACTCTGTGTATTCCTTCTTTGTTTGGACGGAGCTCGCTTTGGAATCTGTGTATTCCACGATAAATAGCAGGGAAGAGAGACTATTATCATCATAGCCGTCCGCTATTAATTTCGTTACATTAAACAAATCCTCGTCCAGTTTGTCAGCAGCCAGATAAGGTATAGCTGAACTTGGTATGACATACGTATCTTCACCAATTGTATACATTTGTACGCCTGCATTGTTCGGATCGGCAGGTTCCACGTTTATGACACTTTTACCGTTTTCAATCTTTTTAACCTTTACGACGTCACCCGTAATTAAGGTAATGGTTTGTTCATCGGAACCGCTCAAAGCGTTAACAACGGCAGTACTATTAAGTGTTTTGTCTAATGACGATTTATCATAGGCTTTTACGTTATAAGACGAAGAAGCAAAAACAACCGTAGATAAAGAGGCAGCTAAAAACGTATTCAATTTGATTTTTTTCATCATACATCCTCCTAGTAGATATGAATAAGTTACAAATGTTGAGAAATATCTTAAAGTAGAATTGAATAGTGTAAATTAAGAGATTCCTAACAGGTTAAAAGGAACACCTTCTGGACCAATTACCGATTCTGTATCAGAGATATGTAGTTTCTAGCTGTACATGAAATGAATTGGTAACATCGAATTTAATAGATTTATATATCTTTTTGCTCTCTTGCTATTACTTTAGTGGAAAGTACCGAATGAATATTGAGGCTGCTGAAAAATGCCATAGAAGTTGCTTTCTTCATTAATGAATAATTTTGATAAACTTTTCAGAATTAGTAATCAACTATCCTTTCTTAAAATTTTGAATTCCCCATACTGATTTTGCCTCTTATTAGAGTAATAGTTTCAGTATGTCTAAGATTTAGAGTTCATTGCAAGTGTTGATAAGCTGCTTTAGTTCAAGTTTTTGGCTACTGCATCTTATATTAAAAACTTTATGATTTTACGAATTTATTGTAAAATCATGAAATATTATGGTAACCATAACAATATTTTATTGATATTCGGCACTATACTAATATGCAAAATACAAAAAATCTGCTTCTGGCAAAAAGATAATAAATGCAAATGAATTGATGGTTAAACGAGTGAAAAATGAAAAATATGAAGTTTATGGAGTTGGGTTATGGAGAGATTTTGAAATTAGTTAAAAGGCTTTCTTATACAACTAACGCAAACGTTGATGAATTACAATGACTGCTAAAGCGGTCTTTTTTTATTACCCTAACGGGTAGTTCAATTTAATAAAAAGCAGTTACAAAGCTCCTGAAAATGCATGATAAATATGCCTTTTTTGATACTTCTTATAAACCCGTTATTACATAATATCTTAATTGTCAATAGATACATTGATAAACCCAAGTCAATATCTTTATTAATAGTACGATTGATAGATTTACAAAGTAATCATATTAAAAATTATTAAAAATATAAAAAAGTGTAAAAAAATAGGTCGCTCCCCCCTTATAAAACCCCATTTGTCATCCTAGTCTAACAAATATATAATTCTTTTAAAATCCAATGTTACCCATTCATTTCATATATAGCTAGAAACTACAAAACTCTGATACAGAAATGGAAAAGAAACTCACGTTGTTGAACCTTTAAAGGGGACTTTTTGTAAAATTAAAAGATATTATGGTAACTGTAATATTATCTTATTTTACCAGTACGAAAAATTTTGATAGATGGAGAGTAGCTATTATGGAATTAAGACATCTGAAAAGTTTCAAATTCGTAGCAGAGCACTTAAATTTTACAAAGGCTGCGCAACAGTTAAACTTCACACAACCTGCTGTAACCGCACAAATTCAGACGCTGGAACAAGAATTGAAACGGGAGTTATTTATACGAATAGGAAAAAAGACTTTTTTAACGCCTGAAGGTGAAATCCTTAAAACATATGCGGATCAGCTTTTTTCCATAGTAGAGGAGATTCAATCATCATTCGCTGAACTTTCAAATTCGTCGGGAAGTGTAACAATTGCTGCTGGTGAAAGCTATTGCACAAATTATTTTCCTTATGTTATTTCTGAATATTTAAAGCTATACCCACATGTACAAATAAAATTGATTTCCTGTAAAAGGGATGAAGTTATAAAAGGGGTAGAATCCAAAAAATACGATATAGGGATTATTTCAGGTGAACTAAGTAAAAATGGATTTTCAAATATCGTGATTGCTGAGGAAGACATAGTTTTAGTGGCTTCTAAAGATTTATATGATAATTACCCGGAGGACCAATTACTGACGAAATTTCCTTTAATTAAATATCGAGATGACGGATATTATGAATCTATGATGGAGAAATATTTGAGACAATTGAAACTCTCACAGCAAAATGTTATAGAATTTGGAAGTTTAGACGGGATCAAAAAGGCCGTATTAAATAATATTGGAGTAGGGCTGGGAACCAATGGGTGCATAAAAAAAGAAATTAGTAATGGTGATTTAATCCCAATCTTAGTTACTAATAAAAAGGTGAAAATAAAAACCTCTATCATTTCGTTGAAGGAAAAAGAAAAATTAGTAATAATTCAATCTTTTATTAATTTAATTCAAAAAAATTGGAACAGCATTTCTACAATTGGGTAAAAAAGCCTAACGCTATTCTTTTAGTTGTGATATAACACTGATATTAGTGGGGAAGTAGTTGAGTTATGACAAGTGGAACGGAACGGATGCAATAACTTTAGAATAATTGCTATGAATCTTTAACTCTCGAACATACTGATACAATTATTCTAAAATGCTGCGTAAATGGTATGAAAAAACAAAATTTTTTTCAAATGGAAGTATTCAAGCTGACATTATTATTTAACGGTGAGATGCTATCTACGGTTTTCGTGATTAGGTGGAAATGATGGGGAACGAGGCCTATCCATTACTCACACAATTATTATGCGATGGGAACATCAATACTGTCCTGAACTGAATAAGAGAATCTTTCGTCAACTCAAACAAGGATAATGGATGTATTTACATCGTGCAGTCAATTCAAGAGGAAATACCATTGACTTTTTCCTTAGTGAGGGATGCCAAATCAGCCAAGCGCTTTTTGAAAAAAGCCTTGGCTTTTTCGTATGTTGCCAGACCACTTGTAATATAACCAGATTTTTTGGATTGAGCAGATTAGTATAGTGCTGAATATCAATAAAATAATGTTATGGTTACCATAATATTTAATGATTTTACAATAAACGCGTAAAAATTTAATGTTTTAATATAAGATGCAGTAGCCAAGAACACTAACTGAAGCAGCTTATATTATTTATTTGGTTCTTGTGCAAGAACTTCAAAGCACTTGCAATGAATCTCTAACTCTTGGACATATGGATAATATTACTCTAAAAATGAGGTATGGTCGGTATGGAAAATTCAGAATTTTAAGAAAGGAGCAGTTGGTACAGAAGGTATAGAAATAGTAACTGGCTTCCTGAATGCTTTTGTAGCAGCAAAGTCAGCTACTTCTATAGTAGTTAAGTTGCTTCAGCTGTCGGCGAAAAACAAACTCTGTTGGGTGATGGTGCAAGAATCAGGAAAGGCAACAAATTCTGGAATTTAGAAAAAAATGAATACATTGATATTTCGTTTGGCGTAAAGCATGATGAGTCAGCAACAAATGATTATCAAGGTGTAACATACTCTGCTAATCTATCTGTAATAGCTAAACAAAAAGACGATGTGCTTTATACGAGTAATGTAATGATCATAAGCAGGTACAGCAAATGGTACGTAAAAACCTCTGTTGTGCAAACTATAGTTAGATCCTAGATAATTTCATGATTCCCAAGAACCGGTGACGCTTCATTATGACGTTGCTGGTTTTTTACGCTTTATATTTCTATTCTTTAGGAATAAGCGGAGAAAAGGGGTTGCAGATGATACTTTGGATTTGAGCGTCGACCAGCAGTTGTGATGAGAGTTGACGAAATTAAGCAAAGTGGCACAATGGAGCGCGGCTTCCAATTAATCATAAAATTACTTTAAAAATCAAGGACGTTCATCTACTTGCCAATTACACTGTAACATATGCAAAAGATAATAACGGGGCAGCTAAATTCGGCAGTCATATCAAGATAGAATTCTTACTGGAGAGTTATTTGGATGGAGGGGTATAGGGGTGGCTACTTTATTACACCAGATAACAAAAGAGATAGAAGAAAAGAGATATGAATTATTTGATATTAATAAGCGGTATGGATTACTTCATTCCAAAACCATTCAATGTAGTCAAGAGCTAGATAAGTTATTAAATCAGTTATTCAAAGAAAGGCATGTTGGGATGTGGTTTTAAGCCAACCTATATACAAAATTTATCAATTGTAAAGGCTTCTTTTGATGTTTTTCTTACAAATTGAAGTAACTTTATTCTAGTATTTAGTGATTATACGTAAACTCATCATCATCTCATGTAGTGCCAATTGCAGACTATACATGTTGAATGTGTGGCTGAGCTTGTATTAAAATAAAAAGCCTTTGCCAAAATCAGAATAGACAACTGACAAAAGGCACGAACAGGGAAAAGGAAAAAGGGACAATCGCAGTCACCTCAAGCCTTTTCCTTTTTTTATTTATCAAGACTTTATTCGAAAAATAATAATTTGCTAAAAAAAGTAGAATGAAAAATGAGAAAAAGCGGGTTTTGTAGCAAGGTTTTATATTGAATAGGAAATATGGGAACGGAAGAGTGTGGCTTTGTTCACGTTTATTTGAATCAAATAAATTCTATTCCTGCAACTTTCACAGATCGAATGGCAGTATTTTCTTGCTGAATATTTATATCCAAAACATAAACTACTGACCAGGGAAGAATACCATTATAGTCCTTTCCTTTTCCCCCTGAGCTCAGCAAAACAGAAACAGACAAACTCTTAAGCTCTACCAGTTACTCATTATCCAATAGTGAAACCTACGATTTGCTTAATTAATTCTGTCTAGAGAAATAAATAGATGGTATCTATGATGTTAATCAAGCATTGGACTACTTCAGTCTGAAGTTGTTAATTGGAAGAAAATGGTAAGTCGCAGTCGTTTCTCTTTGTGTTATTTTAATCATAGAGACTCAAATGTATTATTTTGAGTGGGGTTTTCTTTAATAAAATAAAACCAAAAAAATTAATATTGATGGGATTAAGTGAGGTGATCACCATGCTTGAGGGACAAATAATCAAATTCTATCGTGAACGTCAGAGCATGATGCAGAAGGATTTAGGAATTGGAATCTGTTCGAGTACACATATTAGCAAAATTGAACGGGGATTAACAGAAGTTTCTAAAGAAACGATAAACTTGCTGTCAAAGCGCCTTTGTATTGATATGGAAACAGAAATTAAAACTTACATTGGTCTAGATTCCCTTTTAAAAAAATGGCATGAATCGATTATTTTAAAATTGAATAAAAAGGCTGAGAGAATTAAGAAACAATTAGAGGCTATTGCTCTTCTACAAATGCCGGTTATTTATCGTTCCTATACGCTCGTACTCACAAGATATTATTTATTGATAGGGCAGGGGCATGAAGCTAAGTCTCAAATTGATGAAATGGACAAATGGTCTAATCTTTCACCATATGAAACAAACATGCTTCTTCACATTAAAGGGATCAATGCATTGATGAATAAGGAATATTATAAGGCAATTTCATATTTTCAAGGAATCGATATAACCTATTACAACAACCAAGAGTACTATTATCATTTGGCTTTTGCCTATCATTCTCTGAATTCACGAGTATTGGCTTATTATTTTGCCGAAAAGTCCCTGCGCTTTTTCACAGAAGTGCGCAGTCTTACGCGAATGATTGAAGCAGAATTGCTTATGCTGATACAAGTAGAGCAGGACGAGTTTTACGATCCAAAAAATACGGAATACCAAAGATTAATCGAGATGACCGAAAACATTGGATTAGACCATCAAAGAGCAATGCTGTCTCACAATCTTGCATACCAGAAAGTTCGCCAAGGAAATTATGATAAAGCTTGTGAATACTATAAACAATCTATGGACATAAAAGATCCTCATACAGCCCTTCATATAGCCTCTTTGGAAGGCTATATAAATGCATTAACGAAACAAGGATCGAAATCAACCGAAGAATTGCTCCAATTGGTCGAAAAGGGTATTGCTCTTTCTGAAGAAATAAGCGATCCAATCTATATACATTTCTTTTATTTACATAAATATAATATTCAAAACGAAAAAGAGCTTTACTACCATTACCTTGAAAAAGAAGCATTTCCTTATTACCAGAAAATGGAACATGTTCGCTTGATTGAACATTATGGGATAAAGTTGTTCGACTATCATATGGAAAAAGGCAATGTCGAAGAAGCAAATCAATACGCAGCGTATCTCGTGGAAAAATACCGTAGAAACGATAAATTTGCTTGATTTTTAAACTAATACCTTTAAGGAAGTCATGTTACTACGTACATTTTAAAGAAAGGCTGTTTTCGAAAAGTTTGTAGCTTTAATCATGGGAGTTGATTGTAGCGTAGGCACTTTACTCCTTCGGGAAATGGGAAACCTAGTTAAATGATTCACGTAAGGGATCATTAAACCCCGCAGACGGTAGCACTGAGGAACTCTATCCCTCCCTGTGGAAAGTAATTGCCTGTAGTTGAAATCAGCGGACAAACTATATAATCAAAAACAATTATTAATGCAAAAAGAGCCTAAAGAAAAGCGAAATCGTTCTCTTCATGAAACGGCACGGAAAGATTTAATAATAGGTGGTAACAACACTTATACATTCGTTTATGAGGAGAATATGTTTTTCACGCAGAAAAAAGCATCCTCTTCTTTTTTATACTTTCCATTGCTCCATATTTACACTTCTTATACCCTTGATCACAAAATACCTTAATTGTCAACAAACTGATTTAAAACCCCAAGTCAATCTATTAAATTATAGCCCTAAGTCAAAATCTATATTAATCGTACGCTGAATATAGATTTGCAATGTCATTATTTGTCGAAATATTAAAAAGATTAAAAAAATGTAAAAAATTGTAAAAATATAGGACGATTCCCTCGTAAAAACCCCATTTGTCATCCCAATCTAGCAAATATATAATTCTTTTAAATTCAATGTTACCTATTCATTTAGTACACAGCTAGAAACTACATAACTCTAATACAGAATCGGTAATTGGTATAGGAGGTGCCCTTTTCATCTTGTTAGCAATCTTTTAATTTACCCTATTCAACTATGAATCATATTTTAAGATATTTCTTACCATTTGTATCTTAATTTATATCCACTAAGAGGATGTTTGGTAAAAAAAGAAATTGAAGACGTTACTAGCTGCAACATGATCCACGGCTATCCTTGCTTCACTAATTGATGAAAATGCAGTTAATGTTGTAAGACCCATCGCAAAACCTATTTTAAAGTTAATGGAAAGGAGACTAAAGGATTATTTATGTAAATTCAATCTAAATATGGAGGGATAAACATGATAAAAATCACCAAAAAATTGCTTACATTGTCGACAGCTTTAATAGTTACCGTAAGTTCATTTGCTGCACCAGCTGGAAATTATATTAAAGCTTATGCAAAGGACAATATTGAGACAAGCTATAACCCCGAAGCTAAAGAAGTAATAGAGAATAAAATAAGTCCAGAACTTATAAAAGAATTTGCGAATAACTCTCAAACTACCTTTCTTGTAAAATTTAAGGATCAGGTAGATACAGTAAAGGTCGCTAAGGAAGTTAAGGCTAAGAATAAAAATCTATCAAATGTGAAAAAAGAGTTAGTAGTACGTTCATCAATCGTTTCTGAATTAAAAATTAAAGCAGATTCATCACAGAGAAATTTGAGGAAGTATATTGAAAAAGAAAAGAGTAACGGAAATGTAAAGGATTTTAATTCATTTTATATAGTAAATGGTATGGTAGTTACAGCAACAGAGGCAGTTATGAAAAACATAGCAGATATGCCCGAGGTTGAAAGTATAAGACCTAATGGAATTACAAAGTTAATTGAGCCTGCAAAAACTACTGAAGCTACTATTACAGCGGCTAATAATGTAGAATGGAACCTTGAAAAAATTGGAGTGCCTGATGTTTGGAGTTTGGGAATAGATGGAACAGGAATAGTTGTTGGTAGCATAGATACAGGAGTTCAGTGGGATCACCCTGCATTAAAGACAAAATATAGAGGATTTGACCCAGCTAATCCAGATAATCCAAATAATGAATACAATTGGTTTGATGCAACTGAAAATAACGGTTCAGCACCATACGATGATGTAGGTCATGGAACCCATACAGTAGGTACTATGGTTGGTTCAGAACCAAATGGTACAAATAAGATAGGTGTTGCACCAGGAGCAAAGTGGATTGCTGCTAAGGCATTTACAAAAGATGGTGGAACAGATGAAGATTTAATAGAAGCTGGTGAATGGATGCTTGCTCCTAAAGATAAAAATGGAGTACCACATCCAGAAATGGCTCCTGATGTAATTAATAACTCATGGGGAGGCGGTCCTGGAATAGATGATTGGTATAAAACTATTATAACAAATTGGAGAGCAGCAGATATATTCCCGGAATTTTCAGCAGGAAATACAACCCCTTACAATTCTGGTGGACCAGGATCAGTCGCTAATCCTGCAAACTATCAAGAATCCTTTGCAACAGGAGCGACTGACATAAACAACAATTTAGCTGGCTTTTCTTTAAGGGGACCATCACCATATGGTGGAATACTTAAGCCAGATATTTCAGCACCTGGAGTTAATATAAGATCATCAGTTCCAGGAAGTAAATATGAGGGTGGATGGAATGGAACCTCGATGGCAGGTCCACATACATCAGGACTTGTAGCATTATTACTTCAAGCCAATTCTTCTTTAACAGTTAGTGAAATTGAAAAAATAATAAAGGAAACAGCAACTCCTTGTACTAACTCTGAATATCCTACAAATCCTAACAATGGATATGGATATGGTGTTATTAATGCATTTAAGGCTGTAACATCAGTTATGCAAGGAATTTCTGAGATTAAAGGCCAGGTATTACAAGATGCAGAGGATACAGTTCCACCAACATTTAACCATACACCTGTTACAGTGACATACGAAGGATTGGAACAAAAATTAAAAATAGATGTACAGGATAATGTAAGTGTTGAGTCAGTTGAGCTTCAATATAGAAATTCTGCAGATGAGTGGACAACAGTGGCAGCTGATAGGAAGAGTGGGGACTACAAGTCAGGAAGCTATGAAGCTGTAATTCCAGCTGATAGAGTAGTATCAAATCTATCTTACAGATGGAGAATTGTTGACTTTGGAAAGAACGAGGTTACAAGTGATATCTATACAATACTTGTTAAACCTGCAATTACAATAGGATACTTTAATGATTTTGAAGCAAATATAACAGGATGGGAAAACGTCTTGGAGGCTCCATTTAAGGATCAATGGAACTGGGGAAAACCAACAACAGGACCTAATGCAGCAGTCTCAGGAGAAAAAGTTTTAGCTACTAATCTTGAAGGAACTTATTCAGAAAATGAAAGAATGCTAATAAAATCACCTCCTATTGTCCTGCCAAATGGAAGTGCTTATTTACAGTTTAAAAATTGGTATGATGTAGAAGAAAATAATGACCGTGCGTTTGTTCTGGCTAAAGGTGATGACGATGATAATTGGTATATATTAGCATCATATGGAGGCACTAAGACAGAAGGATATTCAAATGAGGAAATAAATCTTAGCGAATACGCAGGAAAGAAAATAAATATCGCATTTGCCTTTATATCTAATGACTCCAATAATAAGCAGGGATGGTTTATAGATGATGTTAGATTAACAAACAAATCTTTAGCACCAGGTGGCACATCAGCTTTAAGCAGCAGACCTAAAGAACAGTTTAGTTTAACAAACCTGTTTGCAGCATCAGGTGATACATCCGCTTTAAGCAACAGCCCAAAAGAACAAATAATAAATTCTGCGGAGACAAATGCTGAGATAACGAAAATTCCATTATCAGCTACAGTATCTATTCTTGAAAATGGTCGTTCAACAAAAACAAATCCGCAAGACGGATCATATAGTTTTAAGGTTAAAGAAGGAGAGTATACACTAAGAGCTGAAAAGTATGGATACTATCCACAGGATAAGCAGGTTCAAGTAGCAGCTAACCAAGTTCTTGAAAATACAAACATTACAATGGCTCCAATACCTAAGGGAACAGTAACAGGTAAAATCATTAATGCCCAAACGGGAAAACCAGTTAAAAACGCAAAAATTTACTTAATTGAGGATGCAGCAGTAGCACCAGTTACGACTGATGCAGAGGGTAACTACTCAATAACTGGATATGAAGGTAAATATACAGTACAGGTTATTGCTGAGAATTATTTTGATGAGAGATTTACTGTAGATATTACGGGTAATGAACATGTGTCGCATGATATTCAGCTAAAACCATTTATAAATTTCCTAGGAGAGATAGGCTATGATGATGGAACACCAGAATATTCAGTGGCTCAATGGGAAGCAGGAGGTGGCTATGCAGTAAGAATGTCACTTCCGGAAGGACAGACCAAAGCAATAGTAACCTCTGGATTATTTATGATTGATCCAAGATCAGGTGGAAATACATTTAAGGTGGCAGTTTATGATGCAAGTGGACAGGATGGCGCCCCTGGAAAAATGGTAGCAGGACCATTTAGTGCAACTACTACTAGGGAGGCAGGAAAATGGACAGTTGTTGATTTAACCTCGGAGCAAATAGTGGTAACAGGTGATTTTTATATGGTTTTTATACAGGATAAGTTTGCTCCTCAAAGCCCACAAATTTCATTGGATAAAAATAACCCAATAGTAGCACAAAGATCATGGTGGTTTGTAAAGGGTGGGCCATTCACTTTAGCAAATAAAGATTTTGGAAATATGATGATTAGAGCAACAGTTAAACAGGAAGCACTAGCTCCAGTTATAACATCACCAGCGGACAGCTCATATTTGAATAATGAAAACGCAACAATAAAAGGTAAGGCAGCTCCAGGAATGGACGTTCATCTATTTAGCGGTGATAAAGATATAGCAAATGGAAAGACAAATGTTGATGGAAGTTTCTCAATTGATGCTGTACTTCAAGAGGGAGTTAATATTCTAAAGGCGAAAACTATTACAGAAATCGGATCTACTCCTTATTCGAAGGAGATAAAGGTTATAGTAGACAAGACAGAACCAGTTTTAGAAATTACAAGCCCACAAAATAACGCAAATATAAATGATCAGGTTATAACTGTAACAGGAACAGCTAAAGATGATTATTTAGATTATGTTGAAGTTAACGGAACAAAGACAGACATAGATTCAAATGGGAATTGGACAGTAAAGCTTATGTCCAAGGAAGGGGAAAATGTAATAAATATTGTTGCTAGAGACAAGGCAGGAAATGAAACTGCAAAGAGCATAACAGTTAATGTAAAATACTCAATACATGAAATTAAAAATATAATGCCATCGAGTGATGTAATATTAAAGGCAGATCAAACATTAAAGGTCGAGTTCGACAGTGAGCCTGGATTAAAAAAGGCAGTATTTACAATTAACGCTCCGATTAACGGCATAACAAGTGCAGTATATGTGCCAACAGCAAGTTTAAACAACTTTGAGGTAGTTATGACCGAAGTAAAGGATGCAAAAGGAAATGGCACTGGACACTATAAGGGCAACTGGACAGCAACTAAGAAGCTTACATTAAACGGTGCACAAATAGTGGTAAAAGTTGAAGATATGTATGGAAATTCATTAAGTTCCACGGCAGCAGGAAAGCTATATGTAAATTGCAAACCAATTCCTAAGCCTGTTCCAGACAAAACAGCACCGAGTATTCCTTTGGTAAGTAAGGTGACATATACAGGAATATCTGGAAAAGCTGAGATAGGTTCCAAAGTATACGCTAAAGCAGGCAAATTAATCATAGGTTCCTCAGTTGTAAACAGCAAAGGAATTTATTCTATTACCTTCAAAAGTCAAAAAGTAGGAACAATCATTAATGTATACGCAGTAGACAAATCGGGGAATGTTGGAGTGGCAAAAAAGGTAGTAATAAAAGACATAACACCACCAGCAATTCCTTCTGTTAAAAGTTTATCTAATACAAAAGTAACAGGGAAAGCCGAACCAGGTGCTAAAGTTTATGTGAAAAAAGGAAAAGTAATCATTGGTTCTAGTACTGCTAACAGTAAAGGAATTTATACTGTTTCTTATAAAAAACAAAAAGTGGGAACAGTCCTTTACGTTTATGCAAAAGATAAAGCAGGGAATACAGGTAAAGCGAAAAAAGTTGTAGTGAAAAAATAAATTAGGTTCAATACGATCATTCAGAATGCAAATGAAAAAGTCTTAGATTACTCCATTCGTTTGATTGGTCTTGACCTAAAAAAGAAACAAGTACAGCAACTGGTATGCTTTGACATCATATGTGTAACTACTGATAGATCCTAGTTGACTTACATGATAGCAAGAACCGGGTGGAGGGGTTTAGGGATGGCTACTTTATTACAACAACAAGCAAAACTTGAGGTAGAGAAAAAGAGAAATGAATTATATAATTTTTGTAAGCAGTATGGATTTCTTCATTCTAATACCATTCAATGTAGCCAAGAGTTAGATCAGTTAATAAATCAGTTATTTAAAAGCTTTACGGCTTTTAGGGAAGAGCGGTATGAGTACTTAATAATTTAGATACCAATAAACTGATCTTTTAGTACTTGGCACCAATTCGTATTCATACTAACGGTCGAATGTCCTTTATATTTAGAGATTAGATGTAAACTCAACATCATCTCATGTATTGTCAATTACGTACTGCGGACGTGGAGTGTATCTCGCAACTCATTTTAAAAGAAGGCAACTAACCCTTGCGGTTGTTGCCTATTCTTGTTCTTCGAAAGGATTTACAAAGTTGTAATGAATACGTAGATTACCTTCAATGCTACAGGTTATTTTATTCACCAAAGAGTACAAGATTTGAGGAGTTAAATCATCTAGTAATGAAACGTCTTTAAGCTTTTTTCCTAAATCAATTGCATAGTTCTCACTTTCGCACTCTTCAAGCTTTTCTTGATACTCAATCTTGGCTGTTTCGAGTTCAGCTACTTCCTGGTCTATCTGCTTTCTATATTCAACCAGTTCTTCTCGAGATATAATTTGGTCAGCGTACATATCATCAAGGTAATCTCTCTTTCTAGAACGTAATTTATTTGCTTTATTTTTGATTTTTGTTAGTTCGTTTGAAATCGAAACCTTCTTTTGATCCAATCTTTTGTGTAAACTCTTTATAAACTCATCATCTTGAATGGAATGGAATAACTCCTGTAGATCCTCTAGGATAATGTGTTTTAGCTCTTTCTCACGGATAACAACTCTATTTAAACAGAAAGGATCACCGTACTTAATATTACCTCCGCATCTATACACTTTTTGATTTGCCTTGTACCACATTCCTTTTTGGCAATTTTCACAGAACAATACATTAGTGAACAAATGACATTCCTTATCTCCGAATTTGTCCATTTCCACGAATCACGTATTTTGTAGAAGTCAATGCAGGAAGTCCCATTGGTCCCCTTACATGTAGCTTTTGCGTACTGATGCCGATTTCTGCACCAAAGCCGAATTCAAAACCATCAGTAAAGCGAGTCGAAGCATTATGGTAGAGAGCCGCGGCATCTACGGACGTGAAAAACTTGTTCACACTTTCTTCCCTTTCTGTAATAATCGCTTCGGAATGCATGGATCCATAAGTATTGATGTGGTTAATAGCTTCTTCAACAGAGGAGACCATTTTAACTGCCAGCGTGAGAGACAAAAATTCAGTTCCCCAGTCTTCTTCTGAAGCAGGTACAATAGAAGAATCGATAGCCAGTGCCTTCTTATCTCCACGTAACTCTACTCCTTTTTCCTTTAAGGAAGAAAAGAGCTCTGTACCAAATCGGTGCGCCCACTCCTCATGAAGTATAATTGTTTCAATTGCATTACATACAGATGGTCGCTGTGTTTTTGCATTTATAATAATATCAAATGCCATCTGTTTATCCGCTGTTTCATCAATGAATATGTGACAATTTCCCGCACCTGTTTCCAATACAGGAACAGACGCTTCTCTAACTACAGTATCTATTAGCTGTTTGCCACCTCTTGGGATAAGAACATCCAAATACTCATTTAATGTAAACAGCTGCTTTGCACTATATCGTGACGTATCTTCAATGAGCTGAACGCTTTCTGGAGGCAAGCTTGTTTGTTTAAGGGCTCGGTGAATGACAGCTACGATGGCTTTGTTAGAATAAGTAGCGGAAGAACTGCCACGCAAGATCACTGCGTTTCCTGTTTTCAAGCAAATTGTGGCCGCATCCACAGTTACATTCGGTCGCGCTTCGTAAATCATCCCGACAACACCTAGTGGCACACGCATTTCTTGAATAGACAATCCATTCGGTCTTTCCCATGTGGTTACACATTCTCCAACAGGATCACGCAAATCAATTAGCTGCCGGATACCCTCTGTCATATCAATAATGCGCTGTTCATTCAGCGTAAGGCGGTCAAGAATAGAAGCGGACATTCCTTTTGCTTTACCTACTTCAATATCTCTTTTGTTCTCCTCCAAAATATAAGGTGTTTCTATTATCAATTGATTCGCAATCGCAGCAAGTGCCTTGTTTTTTTGAACTGTGGATTTTAGAACAAGTTCTCCAGCTATCTTTTTCGCTTTTTGTCCCTTTTCTAATACTTCATTCATCTTCATTTCCCCCTTTTAAAGATTCAAAATATAAAAACTTGAGGCATGTTTAACTTTGATAACTTGGAACGATCATCCAAGACTCTTCTACATAGATATTAGGTGAATCTATCAGATTTAGGACGGAGGATTCCGCCCTCTTTACGTGAACGGATCCTCTTTCTTCTTAAAATGAAACCCAATTATCCCTATGAATGACTTCATAGCTATGTCTTACGCCTTGAGCCTGAATGACGTGACTCTGCATCCCTTTTATATCCTGTAGTTCCTCTGCACTATATCTACATAGACCTTTCCCTATCAAGAGTCCTTGTTGTGTGATGACCTCCACAACTTCGCCCGCTCGAAAGAATCCAGACACATTAGTAACACCAGCAGGAAGAAGACTTTTTCCATGATGAATGATGGCAGAGGCTGCCCCAGCATCTACTTCAATTTGTCCATTAACAAGTGAATGTAGCGCGATCCATTGCTTGTTCATCTTAATCACTTTTTGAGGAGCATTACCGATATACGTTCCATCACCTTTACCCTTCAAAACATCTAAAAACTTCTCCTGTCCACGTCCTGTTCCGATAAATACACTCACTCCAAGAGATAGTGCTGTCTTTGCAGCATCGATTTTTGATCTCATACCGCCAGTCCCAAGTTTTGAGCCCGCATCTTCAGCAAGAGAAGTAATTTCTTCCGTAACCTCAGGAAGGAAATAATACTTTTTCGCGTCCGCATTTTTCTGAGGGTTTTGGTCATATAAGCCGTTCACATCCGTAAAAATCATGAGCATATCCGCCGAAACAAGCCCACTCACTAAAGCTGACAGCATATCATTATCACCAAAAGTCAGCTCCTCTAAAGAAATTGAATCATTTTCATTGATTATTGGAAGAGCGGAACGATTTAGTAGCTCTCCTAAAGTGGCATATGCATTACTGTATTGATCTTTTCTAGAAAAATCACTTCTCGTCAGCAAAAGCTGCGCGGTAACGATACCATATTTACGAAATTCCTCCGTATACGCCTGCATTAACAGACTTTGTCCTACAGCCGCGGCAGCCTGCTTCCCTTTAATTGTTACAGGTCGACTTGGATACCCAAGAGCAGAAAAACCTGCAGCAATTGCCCCAGATGTAACCAGCAACACTTCATGTCCTTCCTGTTTCAATTTCGCCAAAGCAGCAACATGATCAGAAAGCTGTTCCTCAGAGATACCTCCATGATCAACTGCCAAGGAACTGCTTCCAATTTTCACGACAATTCGTTGTTTTTTCACTTTTGTACCTCCTATTCTAAATGCGAATTTTTTTGTAAATTAAACTTTTAACATGCTATTTAGCAATAAAGAGCAAAATAAAAATGACCGCTTCGCCCTTAATAAAAAGGACGAAACGGTCATTGTTCCGCGGTACCACCTTTATTGATATAAATATATATATCCGCTTGACACCTATAACGAAGGTATACGCCTAAACTTTCGTTTAAGACTCAGGGATAGGTTCCATACTTTCTATACGAGGAATCTTTCAGCCGGTGAATTCCACTCTCTTTCGCAAGAAGATATATGTACTAGTTCCCTTCGACGATTTTCAATTTGATTTTTATACATTATGCAATATAGCGCGTTTTTATGTCAAGAGGCATTTTTAAAGTTAAATTAATTTTCAGAATAAAACTGATTTCTATATTTTTTTATATTGCAAAAAACAATGTACTCTCTTAAAATGGTTTTTTATATTGTATGGGATATTATTAGTTTTTTCAGAATAATAATTTCGAACCGATATAATTTATTTTAGAAGGAGCAAAATTGAGTAAATATGGATAAACAAATTGGATTCATTGGATGCGGAAATATGGGGATAGCTATGATTGGTGGGATGATAACCAAAAATATAGTGCCTTCGGATAAAATAATTTGTTCTGATTTAAACCATTCAAATTTAAAAAATGCTAGTAAAAAATATGGTATAACTACAACTACTGACAACAATGAGGTAGCTAAAAATGCTGACATTTTAATTTTATCTATCAAACCAGACCTATACTCATCAGTAATTAACGAAATAAACGAACAGATAAAAAACGATGTTATAGTCGTAACTATCGCTGCAGGAAAAAGCATTAAAAGTACTGAGGAAGCTTTTAATAAAAAATTAAAGGTTGTAAGAGTAATGCCTAATACACCGGCTCTTGTTGGAGAAGGAATGTCTGCGTTATGTCCTAATGAAATGGTTACAGAAAAAGATTTAGAGGATATACTGAACATTTTTAATAGTTTTGGCCAAACAGAGATAGTAAACGAAAAATTAATGGATGTTGTAACATCTGTAAGTGGTTCTTCGCCAGCATATGTATTTATGTTTATAGAAGCCATGGCAGATGCTGCTGTATTAGATGGTATGCCAAGAAATCAAGCATATAAATTCGCAGCTCAAGCTGTATTAGGCTCTGCAAAAATGGTACTGGAAACGGGAATTCATCCAGGTGAATTGAAAGACATGGTTTGTTCCCCAGGTGGAACGTCAATAGAAGCTGTAGCAATATTAGAGGAAAAAGGCTTAAGAACAGCTATCATTTCAGCTATAAAGCGTTGTACGCAAAAGTCTGTTGAACTATCCAGTCTCATCAAACATATGTAAAACAAAAAAAGGCGATTTTTTGTTCAGTTTTGAACGTAGGCTTAAGTAGGGGGAAGGGTAGAGGGATTGAAGTAGTCACCTCTACCCTTTTCCCTATTTTTTCTTTGTTGTTTGTTAGGGTACGATTATGAATATAAAACGGATCGAGAAAGTGGCTCTAGACTCCTTTAGTGCTAAAGATATGGATTGTTTTGAACAGTCAATTATATTAAAAGAAGTTATGAAGGTAGAAGAAGCTGTTAAACAAGTTATTAAAGGGAGCTTCAGTTAGCCTTTATAATCCTGTAACAGCTTTTATAATGAACGAAAAACTTGATACAATATTGGAGCATTTGAAGTTTACAAATGACCTGTTGAAGAATTTAAAAAAGAAAATAAAGTAATAAAAAAATGTAAACTGATAGAAATACAATTTTAATGCAAGCTGTGTCGGATGACAGATTTAATTTGTTTTTTGAAAGATAGAAAAACAAATTAAAAACAAACCAAAAAAGAAACTACTCTGATTAATGGATTACCAGGAGGTTATTATATTAATAAAGTAAAAGCTGTTTGGAATGGTATATTAGTTTTCCCTGGATTTGGTAACTATACCCCTAAATATCTAAAAGCGGTAATTTATGTGAAGAATGACGCTTATTACAAAAGGAGTAAAATAAATTATTATTCATACTCAGAAAGCAAACGTACTAAATTAATTAGTAAAACTACTAGATACCACTCAATTCAATTAAAAGACTATAGATAACCTAACTACAAAAAAGGCTTATAAAAAAATTGTATAAGCCTTTTTCTTTTTTAAGCTATTGGGTTGAACTAGTCTCATAAAATACGAAACTTCTTATTTTAGTAGCTGTATTTCACTCGGCTACTAGCGGTTCTGCTGATTTTTTTTGGATCACAGTACATAATATCTCGTAAAACTATGTATCCCAATTCTTAATCCCACACTGAATAGCTGAAAAATCCCCTAAAGAGAGCTTCTAAATTTATTCGTAAAAAAGAAAGAGCAATTCTTTTGCTGTTAAAGGTGTCTTGAAGCTGCTCAGAAGCCTTTAATTTAATAACGTTTTTTTCATAGCATATATATGATAATAGTAAAAACAGTTTATAGTGAATCATTTAAAAGTTGATAAAGCAATAAATAGAAAATAATAGAGTAGAAAAGGGGAGATTTATATAATTATTGATTGCCATTTTCATGTTGATGAATCCATGTTGACTTTAGAAAAAATGATAGAGGGGATGGATCAAAATAATATAGCAAAAACTGCTCTGATCCCCCCAATGAGTGAAACAATGTTTGAATCGGATAGTACCATTCAGTATCATATCCAACAATTATTCCGTTTTCTAATACTTAATACACCTCAAATTGGGCATAAAATTTACGATGGCCTTGTGAAAGATGGCTATTTAAAACTTTATGGTAACTCATATAAGATTTTTACTAAACCGAACAACGATATCGTGGCTACTGCAATTGCAAGATTTCCAGATCGTTTTCTAGGTTGGGTAGCAGTGAACCCTATGATTCCTAATTTTATGGAAGAAATAGAATTCTATCTTAAAAACCCTAGTTTTATTGGTGTAAAGGCTCATCCATTCATGCATGGTTATAGTATTAAAGCTCTTGAACCAGTTGCTGCTTTATGTGAATCAAGAGGTGTACCTATGATTATTCATCTTTCTTCAGAAATTGACAGTTATAAATATCTACCTGAAAATTTTCCTAAACTTAAATTAATTTATGCTCATGCTGGTCTTCCATTTTGGAAAAAACTATGGAAATACGTTAAGGATCAACCAAATGTATATGTTGATACATCTAGTGATTATCTCGATCCGTCAATTGTAAAACAAGCAGTAAAGGCTTTAGGTTACCGTAAAGTTCTTTTTGGCTGTGATGGTCCATATGGAATGAAGACATTTAATGAATATGACTATTCGGACAAGAAGAGATGGGTGGAATCCCTTCTAATTCCAGATAATGAAAAGGAATACATACTCGGAAAAAACTTTTTAGGATTAATTGAATAATTTAAATGACGGCAAAAATAATTCAAAAAAAGGTCTACCAAAATCGGTAGACCTTCTTCTTTCTATTTATTTGGACTCACTAATCGTTTTATTAATAACATCAATCACATAGTTTTTAGTGTTTTTATTAATCGAACCACCATCACCTTTAAAAATTGTGGTTTTGGTTGTATCTGTTGGTTCAATGTGAACTGGTACTTGTGTCTGACCTTCTTTTAGATTAAAAGATTGGGTGAAATTCATCTCATTATTTACAGTTACTTTTTCCCCATTGATTGTGAGGTTAGCTCCTTTAATAGCATTCCCTTTGACAGTTAGAGTTGAACCATTCACATCAATTTGGCTTACAACAAGTGGATTATCAATCCAGCGTAAGATCGTATCTTGGACTGTCATTTTGTTGCCACCTTGATTTGAAACAACTATTTTCATATCGGTTCCAGTCGCACCGTAACCATAGTAACTGATATCATCATCTGATGTGTCAGATGGTGTATGGTCTGCTAATCCTTCATGATCCCATGTGTTGTCTCTCGTATATTTATAGGTAATTTCAGTTCCTTCTTCAAGCTCAACTGTATATTCCCAATCCGGTGTAACTGCGCCATTTCGGCTCATTGACCATGCACCTGTATTCCAACCATTTAAGCTGTTTGGTATATTCATTTGTGCTGACAATGGAGTGTCACTTGGTGCATGTACTTTAAATGTGACTTGTACCATGACAATATCAGGTGTGACATTTACATTATTTGAATCCACATAGTTTCCTGCTTGATCAAAGACGCGGATTTGGTAGGTATATGTTGTACCGTTTGTGACCTGATAATCACGGAAGGTAGTAGTATCCCCGTTTACTGAAGTAAGGATATGACCGTCACGGTAAATGACCGTTTTATATGGCTGATCTGGCTGGGTAAGTTTCCAGTTCAAGTTAACCTGGCCAGATTCTTGAATTGGTGTCTCCAAAGTGACCTTACTAGCAGGGGGAGTAGTATCTAAAGTGCTACGTGTGTAATTCACTTCTCCTGTTTCAGAGTATACCCAAGTATTTCCTAAATCAGGTGTAAAGGCCATTCGGTATTCATATATGCCAGCCTCTAATGGAGTGAAGCTGCCTTGGAACTCATTAGCTTGATTTTCCTGAGATTGACCATTATATAGAGCTTTGTATGATTCCCAAGCAGTTTGGCCTTTCATTCTTACTTGAAGCTCAGCGGTAATTCCTTCAGCTGGACCTGTTTCTGTTGCACCTGGCAAGTAAAAAGTTGCTTTAACAGTTGAATCAAGTGCTAAATTCAGCTCCTGATTAGCTAAGGCTGTCATGTTGGACACGCTAGCTTTGCTAACATCGTAATGAGGCACGAGACCAACTGAGACAGCAGGTTCAGATTCATTCCCATTTGAATCTACAGCAGTTACAGAAAAATAGTAGTTACGACCATTATTTAAATCTGAAATGGTTACATTAGTGTCTTTAGTTTCTTTTACTTTTGTCCATAATCCGCCAGCAACAGTTGTTTGATAAACGTTAAATTTTGTGCCAGTTCCTGTCCAATTTAAAGTAATTTGTTTAGAGCCTACAGTACCGAGTACATTTTTAACTGATTGTGGATTTTTCACGTCATTACTAGAAAGTAACATTCTTCCTGATTCAGCAGGTATGGTCAATGTCAGCTTGCCATCCTTCACTGTAGCAGCGTATTTTTTATCTAGTTGGTCTTCTAGACGAATTCCGTTTGCAATCATTTTTTTAGTGTCAACTTCAACAGTTTGTGCAGTTTTTCCTCTGTTGATGATGATAAGAGCTGATTTTGTTCCTTTAGTACGAACGTAAGCTAATACATCGTCTTTAGCATAAATATGGTGAAGATCTCCATGACTAAATAAATCGGTATTTTTACTACGAATTTGACCAATCGTTTGATAATGTTTAATCAAATCTTGGTTTTCATTTCCCCATGGATACGTACGGCGATCATCTGGATCTTTTGAACCTGTTTGCCCTGCTTCATCTCCATAATAAATGGTCGGTGCACCAGGATAACCCATTTGAAGGATAGAGGCTAGCTTTAATCGTTTTACACCTTCATTGTAGTTATAGTTCGGATCCTGTTCAGCTCTGTTATAAGTATCTGTCCCGTTGCCTAACAGGAATATAGCTCGTGCGGTATCATGTGATCCCATTAAATTCATTAGAGCATAGAAAGCTTCCTTTGGATAATCCTCTTGTACTGCAAGGAGTGAGTTTTGTGCATTTTCTGCATTACCATTCTTTAAATAATCTAGTATGGCACCTCGGAAACGATAATTCATTACAGAGTCATATTGATCTCCGAGGAAGTATTTGGAAGCATCATCCCAAATTTCTCCCAAAATAAGTGGTTTTTCATCTTTTTGAAGAGTTTGTCCTGCACCGGTCATCGTCTTGGATTTAATTTCTTTTCGAAATTCCTGCCAAAATGAGCTGTCTACTTCATTCGCTACATCTAAACGCCAACCGGAAGAACCTCGATCAATCCATGATTTGCTCACAGAGTCTTTATCATACATTATATAGTTAGCAAATGCAGTGTTGTTAAGTTCACTAGGGTGATCAACCTTTGAACCTTCTTTTGATTCAAATACTGGGAGACTGTCATAGCCCCACCAACCTTCATACTTGTAATGTTCTCCATTTGAAACACCGTTGACTTTTTCATTCGGTACTTTAACATTTTCAATATGGAACCAGTTTTCAAAACCGTACGGACTAAAAGATTGGCCTTCGGAGATAAATTGCTTTTTCGCTTTCTCTTTGGCAGTAGCCTCGGACAATTTTTCATTATTCATCAAATCATAAATACGAGACCAATATTCATATGCACCGACGGTATTGTATTTGTTATAGCGGTCAAAG
Organism: Bacillus sp. UNCCL81; assembly: GCF_900112535.1. Lineage (NCBI taxonomy): Bacteria > Bacillati > Bacillota > Bacilli > Caryophanales > Bacillaceae > Bacillus > Bacillus sp. UNCCL81. The sequence goes on from NZ_FOMF01000005.1 coordinate 253,253, forward strand.
TAGATGGAATCGTCTGATACGTGATTAAAAACACCGTCCAAAATTAAATGCATATTACGTTTTGCTAATTCTTTAGTGAAATCCTTAAATTCTTTTTCTGAGCCGAACATCGGGTCAACCAATTTGTAATCTGTTGCATCATATTTATGGTTAGATGGTGCAAGAGCAATCGGATTTAAATAGAGTGTGTTAACTCCTAGTGATTGAAGGTAATCAAGTTTAGATTTGATTCCAGCGATGTCTCCGCCATAAAAATCATTACTAAACTCTCCGTCTCCAGTATATGATCCAGTTCCTTGTTCATAAGGATTATCAGGTAAGCTTGACCAAGAAGCGGGATGTTCGATTGGCTGATTACCACGAGCACCAATTTTATCTTTTACATTGTCATTTGTCTTGTTTCCGTTAAAAAAGCGATCGGGGAAGATTTGATAAACTACAGCTTCTTTCATCCAATCTGGCGTTTGGTAACTAGGGTCATATACTGTCAGTTGGAAAAGGCTTGCATTTTTATCTACTGCTTTTCCAGTATGACCTTCTTGTGTGTCTTCTCCATATTCAGCTGTTGTATCTTGATCCCTGACAATGAACTTATACCCATGAACCCCTTTGTCTGTTGGCGTAAACGTAGCTTCCCAATACTCAAGGTCACCTTTGCCATTTGTATTTGACCAGCCTACATTCTTCATAGCCAAGATCTTTGTTGTGCCAGAATTATAATTTTTTACATAAAGGCTCGCACCTGTCAAATCTCCTTTCTTAGCCGATATCCGTAAGGTGACAGGTGTCTTTTCTGGAACAGCCCCGAATGGCTTTTTGTATACTTCGTCCCATGAATCATGAGAGAGGGTATTCTGGTCAATCAGGCCATCAGAGCCTGCTGGTTTATAATCTGTATAAACTTCTTTTGTTTCACTATTATAGAAAAATGTAATAGTAGATTCAGAGAGTACAGTTAACTTCAGATTGGAAGTAGGGTAGGACTCGGTCCAATCTTTTCCTAGTACAATCTTGTATTCATATGTACCACTTGGCACTTTTGTGGTAAAGGAATAGATATTTTTGAAATTATCATCTTTTAAAAAGGCTGTTGATTCTGCTGGGCTCCAAGCTGATCCTGCATTAATTGCAGGTTGGATCGTTCCAACAAGACGAGGTTGTTTTTCCTCTGCTATAGGGGTGTAATGAGTGCTATCAGTAATTGAATGAGTGTTGTCATTATAGTAGAAAGTGACAGCCTTTTGTTCGGATAGTATTAGTTTAATGTTGTTGCCTCCAGGATTTCCGCCTTCACCGTAATTTTCTGACCAGTTTCCACCAATGGCGATTTTGTACTCATATTCACCAGCCGGTAAAGTACCAGTAAATGTATAGAGACCATTACCTTTATACACCATTTCTGTTTGTTGCGAGGATGGGTCCCAATCCCCAGAATTTCCTAACAATTTTTGCATGCTTCCTACAAGTACAACTTGTCTAGCTGTTGTTTCTGCTGCTTTTGCTGCATTTGTAAAAATTCCCGGAAACATCTGGAAAATTAATCCGAATATAGTGACGAGCGATAAAAATGTTCTCTGTTTTCTCCTCATGAAAAAACCCCTTTCTCTTTTTTAATTAGGAAAACGTTTATACAAAGATGCAATAAAAATATGTATGTAGGTAATGCTTATTTATTGCAAGCGTTTGCACAAATTGTTTTCAAAATAATTATAACTGTTTATTAACACAAATCAATCAAAAATAGCAAAATAATACAAATTTTCTGAATTAAACACACTTAATGTCAATTCAAGATAAGGTTCATATGTGCTTAAGGGAACTAAAGTATAAAGGGAGATAATCGTAAATGAAGCGATAGTAGATTTATGGAATAGTGATTTTGTAAACAAACTAATCAAAATAGATGATATTAGAGAAGTAGTAGAGTGGGGGAGCATTTTTCCTATTTCGTGTTTTCGGTTTGGAGTGGAGTAGAGAAATTGTTTGCACACGATATGACTGTAAAAGCTTAGAGGAGAGCATTCATACCTCAAACACAAAAGGAACGGTCCCAATTAAAATACTGGGACCGCGTCTTTTTGTGTCTATTAAACTAGATAGTTACTTATTACTTGGAAACGCAAACGATAAACTACTATTTTCACTAGGAGTCAACCAACGCTCCGAAATCATCTTCGTCTTTGTATAGAAGCGCGCTTGGTCAGGACCAAACATTTGTCCGTCGCCAAATTTTGAGCCTTTAAAACCGGCGAAGTTATGGTATCCCACAGGAATTGGAATTGGTACATTTACGCCGACCATCCCAACATCAATTTCAGTCGTAAATTTCCTAGCGGCTAAACCATTGTTTGTAAAAATCGTTACGCCATTTCCTAATTCATGCTGGTTGATTAATTTAATTGCTTCTTCTAATGAATCCACACGTACAATATTACGTACAGGGCCGAAAACTTCTTCATCATAAATTTCCATTCCTGGTTTTACATAGTCTAGTAAAGTTGGGGCAAGGAAGAAGCCTTTGCTATTTTTAGTAATGTCTTTATTACGGCCATCACATACTATTTTCGCGCCTTCTTGTTCACTGCGATCAATCGCTTTTAGGATAGTCTCTTTCGCTTGTTGCGAGATAACTGGTCCATAATCGGCACCCTGAGTGTAGGCTCCGACTTTTAATCTATTAATCTTTTCTTCTAAAATTTCTACTAAACGATCAGCTGTTTCTTGTCCTACAGGCATTAATGTTGAAATTGCCATACAGCGTTGGGAGGCAGCTCCATATCCAGCACTAATGAAGGCATTGGCTACTTGTTCTAAGTCGGCATCTGGCATGACGACCATATTATTTTTACCACCGCCTAAAGCAACAACTCGTTTGCCATACTTAGCGCTTGTTTCATAAATATAACGTGCGACAGGTGTAGAACCAACGAATGAAATTGCCTGTACTGCTGGGTTTTCAAGTAATTCGTTTACTGCTTCTTTATCTCCATTGATTACTGTCCAAATTCCATCTGGGAGACCAGCTTTAGTCCATAACTCACTGATATATAAAGCTGTCATAGGTACACGCTCAGAAGCTTTTAAAATGACAGCATTTCCAACTGCTACTGCCATACAAGTTTGCGCTAGTGGCACCATAATTGGAAAGTTGAATGGAGAGATTGCTGCAACTACTCCAAGAGGGTATTTAGCAGAATAAGCATTAATTTGTCCGCCAACATTTACTGAATATTCGCCTTTCATCAAGTGGGGGGCATTAATTGCTAAATCTACGGATTCAATACCTCGAGTAATTTCGCCCAATGCATCTTCTTCTGTTTTTCCGCTTTCCGTACAAATTAATTCGATTACTTTATCTTTATTTTCTATTAGCAAGTTTCGAAATGCCATTACAATTTCTGCTCGTTTAGCAACTGAAAGGTCACGCCAAGCAGGGAAGGCAGCTTCTGCTTTTTTAATTGCATATTTCACTTCTTCTACGGAAGCTAATGGAACATTGGCAATAACTTCTCCAGTCGCAGGATTGAATACTTCTTGGAAACGACCGCTTTTGCCAGCAATCATTTTTCCATCTATATAATGTGTAAGTTCTTTTACTTCAGTAATGTTTGTCATCTTCTAGTTCTCCCTTCAATGTTCAGCTATCATTTCAATAAAGCACGGTTAGAGTTCACTTCGATTACTATTGATTTTATAAAGTTTCAGTAATTGCTTGCGCTAAAACAGATAGAATGAAATCTTTTTCATCCATTGTAATGTTTAAGGGTGGTGATAGCGTTAATACATTGTTATATCCTGCTACTGTTACACCGTTTTTACCAATAATTAGTCCTCGTTCTTTGCATTTAGCAATTACTTGATTGACCTTCTCTATATTTAAAGGATTTTTTGTATAGTGATCTTCTACTAACTCGATTCCGATTAGTAAGCCTTTTCCACGAATATCGCCAACGTGTGGGTGGTGTGCAATGTTCTCTTTTAATTCATCAATTAGAATCGCACCCATTTTCGAAGACTGTTCAAATAAATTTTCACGTTCCATAATTTCTAGGTTTTTTAGGGCAACTGCGCATGCTGCTGGTGAACCCCCGAATGTATTTACATGGCGGAAATAGTCATAGTTTCCATTTTTAGTAAACTCTTCATAAATTTCTCTCTTTACTGCAGTTGCTGATAGGGGCATGTATGCACTCGTAAGTCCTTTTGCCATTGTAATGATGTCAGGTTGCACTCCGTAATGTTGATGACCAAAGGCTTTTCCTGTGCGTCCAAAGCCACAAATTACTTCATCAACAATTAATAGTGCGCCATGTTTATCGCAAACTTCTCTGACGCCTTTTAAGTAATCTTCAGGAGGCATAATGATACCACCACCTGTAATAATTGGCTCTAAAATCATAGCCGCAATTGTTTCAGAGTGTTCCCATGTCATGATTTCGTCTACCGCTTTAACGGAAGGTAATTCGCTAGCTTTCTTAAAGCCATCCTCATTGTAGCGATACTGATCCGGTGCTTTCACATGAATAAACCCAGGTGCTAAAGGTTCGTATTTATATTTTCGCTCGGCTTGCCCTGTTGCAGCGAGTGCTCCCATAGTGTTCCCGTGATATGCGCGGTAGCGCGAAACAAACTTATATCGATTTCCTTGTCCTTTTTGCTGAAAATATTGACGGGCAATTTTAAATGCTGTTTCATTTGCCTCTGAGCCGCTATTAGAGAAGAAGACTACATAATCTCCGCCTAGTAATTCATTGATTTTTTCGGCAAGTAAAATTGCAGAAGGATGACTAAGCGATAATGGTGTATAGTTGTTCTCTAGAAGCTGGTCATATGCTGCTTTTGCAATTTCTTCTCTTCCATAGCCAACATTTACACACCATAATCCAGACATTGCATCTAAATAGCGATTACCATCAATATCTGTTAGCCAAGCTCCTTTTGCTTTTTGAATAATGGTTGTAGCTTGCGGGTTATAAGGCTTCATTGCATGCCATAGATATTTCTCATCTTTTGTAACCAAATTTTCAGCAATACGAACGTTTTCCATTTGAGTCACTCCTTTAGTAAACTGTTTATCTGTCTTTATTGTGAAGTTTTTTAATGCGATTAGCATCAGACAGAATGTAAAATGTTAACTAAAAACTGTTTCACATATTGACACTTTGTTAAGTAAAAAAATCCCCTTCTTTTCATTCAAGCAAACTTAAATTGACTTGAGAGAAAGAAAGGGGATTTGAAATCTTTTTACAAAGAAAGTTTTTCTAAGTCTGTAATTTGGAAATTATCTTGAGTTGCCAACAACATTAATTCAACAGCGAGTCGTTTTGGTGGAAGCATATAATCAGTTCCTATTAAGCTTTCAATTTTGGACAAGCGATGATATAACGTTTGACGGACAATAAACAGCTTTTTAGCAGTCTCATTTTTTAAACAATTACATTGCAAATAAACTTGTAAGGTTTCTATTAAATTTCCATTATTTTTTGCATCATATTCATAGAGGGGATATAAATAGTTCTTTGCTAAATCCATAATTGCTTTATTTTTTTGCATTTGAAGAATTAATTGATGTAAGTAGAGATCTTCATAAAAATAAGAAAGTTGAAGAGCGTTTTGGCGGATTAATAATGTATCCTGTGCAGTTTCGAAACTTTGGTGCACTAATTTATAATCATTTACAATCTGCCCAACAGCAGAAGTGACAGTTAGGTCTATATAATTATTATTCTTTCTGAAGTTCTTGATTTTTTCAATGCAGTCTAAAATACGCTTTTTTGTATCGTATCCGTAAATATCTGCAATGATATAAATCAGTCTTTGTTTTTCCTCCAATAAAAATATAACGAAGCCCTTATTTTCAAAAACATTACGGGAGTATAATTTATAATAATTTAAATCGTATTCTTTTTTTGAATTCTTTATGTGATCGATTAAGACGAAATAAGAACAATCTACTAAATTATGAAAGCTTTGTTCTTGTAAGAAGGAGGTAATGACGGAATCTTCAAATGATCCATTTAACCAAGATTCTAATAATACGCGGGAGTAAATATTTTGTTTCTCCTCTATGTATAGACTGCGTAACAAATATTGAGATAAAGCGGTTACAGTTCTGTCTAATACTAATAACTCGAATTCATTTATTGTACGGTTTTCGGTGAAAATACATACCTCACCATAGCTTTCCTCTAGTATATTTACTTCACATTTTGCAAAATGTTTTCTTTCGTTTTTCTTTTCGTATTTGTCTCGTAAGTTCATATACATATGCTGTTTTTCATTTGGTATAAAGGAAGGTTGCTGACCGTTAATGATAAATGCAACGTTAATGTTTAAATATTTATAAAGCCTCATTAATATATGCTCGTAGTGGGTTATTTTCAAAGTTAATTTATTAATTTCTTGCGAATAGTTTTCCAACCGTTTAATCATTTCATATTGTTGATTAATTAACATACTATGTATTTCTTGTGTGATCTCTATAAATGGGATGATTTCTTTAAACACGATAATTGGGAGATTATACAAATTGGCCAACTCGATGACATTATCCGGTACTGTTTGTATATGTTCACCAAATTCAATACATAATCCGGCTGCTTCTTTACTAATCAGTTGTTCTACAAATTCGAAAAGCGTCTTTTCGTTAGTTAGTTGTATGCCAGTAGTTAATACTAATTCATTACCTTTAATGAAGGTACCAATCTCTTTCGACTCCAGTATATGAACCCACTTAATAGCATTCAAAACCCCGTTATGACCAGCTAGAATTTTAGCCTTTTTGAAATGTTTTTTATCAAATAAATCTTGAACTCTAAGTGAATAAGACAATATATAGCCTCCTCTTTAGAAAAAGGTTTATCAATGCTTTATACAGAAAATATAACATAATGTAAAACGACAAAGGGAACTTTTTTACATTATGTTTATATCGAGCAATTAAAAAGCTATGTTATATTTTTTGTATATTCATAAAATTTAGATAAAGAGGGTGCGTGAATGAAAAAGACGGCTTTATTAAATGGTGAAGTGATTACAGTAAATAGTAAAAATGAAGTCTTTGAAGCATGTCTAATCAAGGGGAATAAAATTGCAGCTGTAGGAACAACAGAAGAAATAAAAAAATATATAACTACCTCAACGGAAGTCATTGATTTGCATGGAAGATCTGTATTACCAGGTTTTATTGATGCTCATATGCATCTTTTTTTATACGGTAATACATTAATGCACCTCGACTGTAAAAATCCCACAATTAATTCGATTGAAGAGCTAAAAGATAAATTAGCTGACATCGTTCAAAATACTAAAAATGGACAAATAATACGCGTATTTGGATTTAATGAGTTAATGGTAAAGGAACAACGATATCCTACAATTGGAGAACTTGATGATCTTACACAGGAACACCCAATTGTCATTACCCGCACTTGTGGGCATATTGGAATTGTTAATTCAACTGCCTTAAAGGTCGCCAACATTGATTCAACCACTCCTAATCCAAAAGGCGGAACAATTGAAAAAGATAATAACGGCAAGTTTACTGGTCGCCTCATTGAAAATGCCTTTTTAGAATTTAATCAAAATGTGACTTATAGTAATGAAGAATTATATAATGCGCTAATGAAAGCGCAGGAACAATTATTTGCTTATGGTATTACAAGTGTTCATGATGCTGGTGGATTCGACGAAAATAGCTTTAGAATTATGCAAATTGCTTCAAATAATAAGCAATTAAAAGCTCGAGTTTATGCATTAATCGGCAGTTTGAACGATTGCGAGAATTTTACTAAAAATATGTTAGCGGCTGGGGTAATGACTAATACAGGAAATGACTTTTTCAAAATTGGACCAGCTAAACTTTTCACTGATGGCAGTAGTACAGGCCCGACAATTGCTACTCGTGAACCATACACAAGCGATGGAAATAATTACGGTTATTTACAGTATACAGAAGAAGAACTTTATTCTATCTTTTCCCCAGCACATCGAAATGGCTATCAAATAACAGTACATGCTCAAGGTGACCGGGCGATTGAGCAATATTTGAGTGTCATAGAAAAAGTCTTAAATGAATTTCCACGTGATGATCATCGTCATCGTGTTGAACATTTAGGCGTCTGTCCACCAGACTTGCAAGAAAAAGCCAAAGCACTAAATGTCATTCCTATACTCAACCCTTCATTCCCTTATGAATTCGGAGAAAGTTATATTCGTAACTATGGTGAAAGAATCAATTATATGTACGCGGCAAGTGATTTATTGAACCAAGGCATCATTACAGCGGCTGGTTCAGACGCTCCAATCACGACAGTTAATCCATTAGTTGGCATATACACAGCTGTTACTCGTTTAACGCGACAAAACACAGCTTTTGGACAACAACAAAAAGTATCCCTAATGGATGCGATTCGAATGTATACGTATAACGGAGCATTTGCAAGCTTTGATGAAGATTCGAAAGGAAGCATAGAACCAGGAAAATTGGCTGATTTAGTAATTTTAAATACTTCCATATTAGATTGTCACGTGGAAGATTTACTCGAAGTAAAAGTAGATTCAACAATCTTAAATGGTGAAATAGTGTATGCAAATCAATTTGAGGAATGGAGTGTGAGTAGTAAGTGAGAAATTATTTTAAATTATTACTGATTATTCCCTTCATAGGGATGTGTGTCCTTCTGCCTTTAGCTAATCGTATAGAGCCTTTTATTTTAGGAGTGCCATTCTTATTATTTTGGATTGTATTATGGATGATTTTATCGTCTATCGTTCTGTTGATCGTTTATATATTAGATCCTACCAATAAAGGAAGTGAATTTGAATGAATGTTGCCTTACTGATTATCTTTTTTATTGGGGCCATTGCGTTATATTTAGGGATTCGTGCAAGTCGTGGGAAAGAAATGAATGTAAATGAGTTTGCGGTAGGGAATAAAGGATTCGGTACAATATTCGTATTCTTATTAATTGCTGGTGAAGTTTATACGACTTTTACTTTTTTAGGTGGCAGCGGATGGGCCTATTCAAATGGTGCGGCAGCTTATTATGTGCCGGCATATATTTGCTTGGCATATGTACTTTCCTATTGGATTATCCCAAAAATTTGGCGTTTCGCAAAGAAGAATGATGTTATTTCACAGCCCCAATACTTTATGAAAACCTATAATAGTAAGGCTTTAGGTATGGTTGTCGCTTTCATCGGTTTAATCGCACTTGTACCGTACATCGTAATCCAGTTAAAAGGATTAGGGATTATCGTATCCGAAGCTTCTTATGGTGTGATTTCGCCATTAATTGCTTCTACAATCGGTGCAGTTATTGTTACTATTTATGTTATTAACTCAGGTATCCATGGATCTGCTTGGAATGCGGTATTAAAAGATATTTTAATCTTATTTGTCATTGTATTCTTAGGGATCTATATTCCTTATCATTATTTTGGTGGTATTCGACCATTATTTGAAGCTGTCCAAACAGCTAAGCCAGAAGCTTTAACATTCGCATCTGAAGGGTATAGTATGACTTGGTTTATTTCGACGATTGTTCTAAATGCGTTTGGTTTTTACCTTTTACCACAATCTTTTAGTGTCGTATTAGCAGCTAAAAGTGAACGTGCATTAAAGAAAAATGCGATCACATTGCCTTTGTACACAATCTTAATTTTATTTGCCTTCTTTATTGGATTTGCCGCAATCATTCAAGTGCCAGGATTACAAGACCCTGAAGGTGATCTTTCTCTTTTACGTCTTACAATGAAAACATTTGATCCTTGGTTTGTAGGAATTGTTGGTGGGGCAGGACTTTTAACTGCATTAGTTCCTGTATCTGTAATGGTTATGTCAGGAGCAGTAGGGTTAATGACGGGATTTTACAAATTAATTAAGCCGAACTCAAGTGATCGTCAGCAACTGAATGTATCTAAATTATTTGTTTTATTTATTATTTTAGTAGCGTATGTATTTACTATTACGGGCGGAGAAGCGCTGGCTGTTTTAAACATTATGTCATATGGTTTAATTACTCAATTAGTGCCCGCTCTGATCTTTGGTTTCTTTAACACAAAACTAATGAATAAGTACGGTGCGATTGCAGGTATTATTACAGGGGTTTCTATCGTATTATTTAATGCAATAACTTCATTTAAATTAGTCAATATTTTCCCTAATATTCCAAGTTCAATTAATGATATTAACATTGGATTTGTAGCAATTGGCATTAATATTATCATCAGTGTTGGCGTAAGTTTAGTAACTAACACATTGGTTGAAAGAGAAAAAGCTGAGCAAGGAGCAGAAGAAATTGCCCAATAATTAAAGGAGGCCTTCATATGATCAAGGCGAATGCTAATCGGCTTCAAAAATTAATTGAGTTGTTTAGTGAGTATGGTAAAACGGAAAACAATGGAGTAACTAGACTAGCATTATCTCCTGAAGATCTTGCTGCAAGGAGGAAATTTCAGGCGTTATGTGAAGAAGTGGGAATGACAGTAAAGCATGATGATATGGGAAATATGTATGCCACTTTACCGGGGAAACAAAACTTGCCTCCAATTGTAATTGGTTCACACTTAGACTCAGTTATTAAGGGAGGACGTTTCGACGGCGTACTAGGTGTACTCACAGCTTTAGAGACTGTTTATACAATAATAGATGAAAAGATCGAATTAGATTATCCAATTACAGTTGTCAATTTTACAAATGAAGAAGGAGCAAGATTTGAGCCATCTCTTATGTCTTCTGGCGTGCTATCAGGTAAATTTGATAAAAAGAAAATGATTGCTTCTACTGATAAAAATGGAATTACATTCGAAAAATCACTAAATGAAAGCGGTTTCGAAGGTTCAAAAGCAAATCGCTTAAAAGAAGCTAGCGCGTATATCGAACTACATATTGAACAGGGTCCTGTACTGGAACGGAAAAACTTAGAAATCGGAGTAGTAGAAGGTGTACTAGGAATGGTATGCTATGAAATCTCTGTATTTGGAGAATCCAACCATGCAGGTACGACACCAATTAGCATGCGCAAAGACCCGATGTTCACTGCTGCCAATGTTGTGGTCGATTTACAAAAGCAATTACAAAGACTAGATTCAGAACTAGTTTACACAATCGGTCGTATAAATGCATATCCAAATATTCACACGGTCATTCCTTCAGAAGTAACCTTTACTTTAGAGGCGAGACATAAGGATCCGAGTGTTATTGCAGAAGTTACACGAATGGTGGAAGAACTGCCAAAAACTATAAGTGGCTGTCCAATCAAATCCACACGCCTATGGGATCGAGACACAGTTAACTTTGATGAAGAAGTCGTAAATGCTGTGGAATCTGCTTGCAAAGAGTTAGGATATAAAGAAAATCGTATGTATAGCGGTGCCGGCCATGATGCTCAATTTATTGCTTCATATATTCCAACTGCTATGATTTTTGTACCAAGTGTAAATGGATATAGTCATCGTGAAGATGAGTTAACTTCATATGAAGATTGTACTAAAGGTGCGAATGTTTTACTTAATGCTGTATTAAAACTATGCGTTGAAAAAGTGAATAAATAAGGCTTTATTTCGAAACTACTAGTAATACTTTGTATGTTTTTCACTAGTCGTAAACGAAATAGATTGCTTCTTTAGACTCTCTAAAATAATTAGAGAGTCTTACAGAGTGGTGGAATATAAAAATTTTCAATAGAGAAAATGGACTTTTAGGGAACATTTAATTATGATAAATAGCATTTTTTGTATGGCCTTTTAATGGTTCTAAAAGTTAATATGTTAGAGCAATTTCATTATTTTAATAACAATAGAAGTGATTTTTTTAGAAGTTAAAATTATTTTTTTTGAGCTTTTTTTAACAAATTCGATTGTTTAGTTTAATATTAGTTTCGATCTTAATTGACCTACATCTGATGAATATAAAACAGTTAGATTACTCTAAGTAAAGGCTATTTGATTAGGGTTTATCGTAGTCATTTTTTGATGAATAAGTTGATTGGAATGGAGGGGTGCTCGACTCCTATGGGATTAGCGGGAAGGCTGAGACCCCGCAGGCTTTGCCGAGGAGGCTCAGGTCTCGCCCCATGGAAAGCGAGCATCCTGTAATGGAAATCAACATCGCTCTACTCCTTTTACGAATATTTGTTAATTAATAGGCATGGTTGTTTTATAACAACATGCTAGGTTCTCTAAAAATTAGAGAGTCTTATTTTTATCATTTATTTATCCTCCTATCCCAACTTTACGAATTATTTACAATCGTTTAAAACTAGGTTAATTATTCTTTTTTATAGTTAGAGATGTAGAAAATAATAACTTTCCTTAGGAGGACAAACAATAATGAAACGTGGATTAAAATTAACATTTGCAGCAATGGCTATTACAGGTATGTTAGCGGGATGTTCTAATAAAGATGAAAAAACAACTGGCAAGACTACTACAGATGATAAAAAAGTAGAATTAACAGGAACAATTGGTGCTGCAGGATCAACAGCATTACAACCACTAGCTGATGAAGCGGCTACTGAATTTATGGCGAAGTTCCCACAAGTTTCAATTACGGTTCAAGGTGGCGGTAGTGGTACTGGTGTAAACCAAGTATCTACTGGAGCAATTCAAATTGGTAACTCAGATGTACCAGCTGCTGAAAAATTAGAAGATAAATCTTTAGCAAGTTCATTAGTAGAAGCTAAAGTTGCTGGTGTTGGTTACTCAATGGTAACAAATAAAGACGTTGGTGTAGATTCACTTACACTTCAACAAATTGAAGATATTTTCGCTGGTAAAGTAACGAACTGGAAAGAAGTTGGCGGTAAAGATGAGAAAATTAATGTAATTAATCGTCCAGCATCATCAGGTACTCGTGCAGCGTTTGAAAAGAAAATTATGAAAGACGTTAAGATTAATGATGGCGTAGGAACTGTTCAAGATTCAAACGGTGCAGTTGAACAAGCTGTAAACTCTACTCCTGGTGCAATTTCTTATCTTGCTAATTCATATTTAATCGGCGATAAAAAAGATGCTTTAAAAACTGTAAAAATTGATGGAAAAGAATCTTCAACTGATAATATTACATCTGGTGCATACCCATTCTATTCATATGAGTACATGATTACAAAAGGCGATGCAAAATCTCCAGTTAAAGAATATATTGAATTCATTAGTGGCGATGAATTTGCTAACAAGTTAGTTGAAATGGGTTATATCCCAGCTTCACAAATGTCAGGTTTACAATAATAATTCAATTTAAGCTGACTCAAAAGGTCTTTGACTTTTTGAGTCAGCTTTTTGTATTTCTTTTAGTATGTCAACAAAGAAGTAACTTTATAAAGTTCACTATGTGTTCGTATTTTTTTTAATATAGATCAGCATCTGAAACTACTTAAAAAGTTAAGCTACTTTTAAGTAGTTTTCTTATGTATATTTAGCAAGTTTTAATAAGCAATTAGTATTTTATCGCTACATTCAATGCCCATAAATCAATTAAACATACTACCTCTTAAAAAGATTTACAATTTCTTTACGATTGATTAAAACTTGCTTAACTTAAAAACTTTAAAGTAGAGATTGTAAGAGATAACAAACAAAAATTAAAAACAACATAAAAAATAAAAACAAACATTTTAGGGGGATTTAAAATGAAGCGTGGATTAAAATTAACATTTGCAGCAATGGCTATTACGGGTATGTTAGCAGGATGTTCTAATAAAGATGAAAAAACAACTGGCAAGACTTCAGATGATAAAAAAGTAGAATTAACAGGAACAATTGGTGCTGCAGGATCAACAGCGTTACAACCATTAGCAGACGAAGCGGCAACTGAATTTATGGCGAAGTTCCCACAAGTATCAATTACAGTTCAAGGTGGCGGTAGTGGTACTGGTGTAAACCAGGTATCTACTGGAGCAATTCAAATTGGTAACTCAGATGTACCTGCTGCTGAAAAATTAGAAGATAAATCTTTAGCAAGTTCATTAGTAGAAGCTAAAGTTGCTGGTGTTGGTTACTCAATGGTAACAAATAAAGACGTTGGTGTAGATTCACTTACACTTCAACAAATTGAAGATATTTTCGCTGGTAAAGTAACGAACTGGAAAGAAGTTGGCGGTAAAGATGAGAAAATTAATGTAATTAATCGTCCAGCATCATCAGGTACTCGTGCAGCGTTTGAAAAGAAAATTATGAAAGACGTTAAGATTAATGATGGCGTAGGAACTGTTCAAGACTCAAACGGTGCAGTTGAACAAGCTGTAAACTCTACTCCTGGAGCAATCTCTTATCTTGCTAATTCATATTTAATCGGCGATAAAAAAGATGCTTTAAAAACTGTGAAAATTGATGGAAAAGAATCTACTACAGACAATATCGTTGCAGGTGATTACCCATTCTATTCTTACGAGTACATGATTACAAAAGGCGATGCAAAATCTCCTGTAAAAGAATATATTGAATTCATTAGTGGCGATGAGTTTGCTAACAAGTTAGTAGAGATGGGTTACATCCCAGCTTCAAAAATGACAGGTTTAGAATAATATAAAAAATGGGAGTTGGTTTTATACCAACTCTCAAACTAATTTATTAATGGATGATAGGGGTTTATCATGAATTTCAAAAAAAGAAACTTATTTCTAATTGAATACCTTGGAAGAACTCTTGTAACTTTATGTGGTTTCTTAATGATTGGTATTACAATAGCAATAATAGGATTTATTGTAAGTAAAGGAATCCAATCATTTACAGTAAATGATATATCGTTAAGTGAAATTTTGTTTTCAAAACATTGGAGTCCAAATAATGCTTCAAACCCAACATATGGTGCTTTAATCTTTATTGTTGGATCTATACTAGTATCTGTTGGTGCTGTAATTATTGCTGCACCAATTGCGATTGCATTAGCGATTTTCATGAATTTTATTTCACCGAAGTTTGGTGAAAAAGTATTAATACCTGTATTGGAAATTCTAGTTGGTATTCCTTCAGTAGTTTATGGATTTCTTGGCGTAACAATATTAGTTCCTCTAATTAGAAATACAGTAGGTGGCGTAGGGTTTAGCTTAATTGCAGGGATTATTGTGCTTAGTATCATGATTTTACCTACAATTGCAAGTATAGCATCTGATGCTGTCCGAGCTGTTCCTAGAACATATTTAGAAGCATCATACGGACTAGGTTCAACTAGATGGCAAGCAATTAAGTTGGCAATTGTACCAGCTGCAAAAACAAATATTTTAACTGCGATCGTTTTAGGTCTAGCTCGTGCTTTTGGTGAAGCGTTAGCAGTACAAATGGTAATCGGAAATACAGTTAAGTTCCCTAATGGTATTTTCGATCCAACGGCAACTTTAACAGGAATTTTAACAATGGATATGGCAAATACATTAAATGGTACAGCTTGGAATAACACTCTATGGACTCTAGCAATGATCTTACTTCTAATATCCTTCCTCTTTATACTAGTCATTCGATTAATTGGACGAAAAGGAGGATATGAATCATGATTGCAAGAAAAATGGATAAGATATGGACGGGAATACTTTGTTTAATAGCTGGTTTAGTTGTAATACTATTATTATTTTTATTAAGCGAAATTATTTTTAAAGGTTGGGGATTCTGGGACTTTAATTTCCTTTTTGGAAAACCTAGTAATATTCAAGCCGGTGGTGGGATCGGACCACAACTTTTTAATTCATTTTATATTTTAGTGTTAACATTAATTATTTCAGTTCCGATTGGAGTAGGAGCTGGGATTTATATGGCAGAATATGCAAAACCAGGTCGTTTTTTAAATTTCTTAAGATTATGTATTGAAACGTTGGCTTCATTACCTTCAATCGTAGTAGGTTTATTCGGTTTATTAGTATTTGTAACAATGACTGGATGGGGTTACACTTTAATTGGTGGTGCACTTGCGATTTCAATCTTAAATCTTCCAGGTCTAACAAGGGTAAGTGAAACAGCGTTATTAAATGTTCCTAAAACTAGTAAAGAAGGTAGTCTTGGATTAGGAGCTACAAAGTGGCAAACAATTACTAAAATTAGTATCCCAACTGCAATTCCACAATTAATTACGGGAATTATTTTAGCAGCTGGAAGAATTTTTGGTGAAGCAGCGGCATTAATTTATACTGCTGGACTTACAACGCCTATTCTAAATAATGCTGCTCCATTAAATACACCGATGAACCCGTTTAATATTTTTAGACCAGCAGAAACGTTAACAGTTCATATCTGGAAATTAAATTCAGAAGGTATCGTTCCAGATGCGCAAAGCATTGCTACAAAATCTGCTGCAGTTCTAATTGTAATGATCCTTTTATTTAATCTATTTGCTAGATTGTTTGCAAAGTTTTTAAATAGACGCTTTACAGGAGCAAAAAGATAATCAAATATGTATTTTTTAAAATCTCTATGGAAGATTCCGTAGAGATTTTTTTGTATTAGTTGGTTCTGAACTTATAATGTTGGGAGTGCTATTTTGATTAAAAATATTATTGATACAAAAGGAAAAAATCCTTTTTTTCGATAATGTTATGTAACGTTTAAAGTTAAGCGTTTTTTATTTTATCAACCTCACTAAGTAGTGTTTCTAAATGTTTTAAAATTGTCTTAGCTATTTGATGTTCTTTATTTTGCTCTAACTGTTCTTTAGCAGCTTTAGATAATTCAGCATAATCGTGATGTGAATTTTGGTTATGCTTATCATTGGCTTCTGAGAAGTTGAAGGCATTGCTAAGCTTAAGGCTTATTTCATTTTGTATGCTCTTCAAACTTTCGATTATTTCATTCATTCTTGGTACTCTCCATTTCGTTTAGTAATTTTTTTCATAGATTTATTTACATGTGACCACTAAAAATGAAGTGATAAATAGTCATATTTGAAACTAAAATCGTTTGATTTATTTGGATTTTGATACTTAAATAAAAGGATTTTACAGATTTATTTTGCTATTGAACCAATACGTTTATGATTTGTTTTTTAAAAATAATTATCCTAAAAAAACTGTTGACAAGTTTGCTTCACGTCCGTATAGTATTAGTTATTATAAAAAATATTCAGAAATATTTATCAAAACGCAAAGATCAGGAGTAGTAAAAGTTAATTATTAGGTTAAGAGAGCTGCGGTTTGGTGCAACGCAGTCCAATGATACTTTGAACTTGCCTGGGAGTGGTAAAGCGAAAGATTAGATTTAATCTTTTCTCTTGTTTTAACGAATGACCTACGTTATAAGGTTTTTAAAGTAGGGTTCACAAAAGAGCCAATAAGAGTGGTACCGCGGTAAGCTAAGGCATATCGTCTCTTTCTTCATTTGATTATGAAGAATGAGATGATATGCCTTTTTTGATTTTTGGGGAGGTTAGGATATGAAAACGGAAAAACGGAATTTACAAAGGACAATGACGTCAAGACATATTACGATGATGGCATTAGGAGGTGCCATTGGGGCAGGTTTATTTAAGGGAAGTAGTTCAGCAATTGATATGGCTGGCCCATCCATAATAATTGCTTACTTGCTAGGAGGCATCATCTTATTATTTATCTTGCAAGGGTTAGCTGAAATGGCGGTTCGCAATAGCGATGCAAGAACATTCAGGGATCTTGTCCAATCTATTTTAGGAAAGTATCCTGCTTATTTCCTTGATTGGATTTATTGGAAAATGTGGGTATTGAACATCACGGCCGAGTCAATCGTTGCTGCCATTTTCATCCAATATTGGTTACCTGACTATCCAATCTGGATACTAGCATTAATTGTTTCTGTGGTAGTTACAACAATCAACTTGCTATCAGTAAAGGTTTTTGCAGAAACGGAGTACTGGCTTGCTTTAATTAAAATTACTGTCATCATTGTGTTCATCTTGGCTGGATTAGTGCTGTTACTAGTGAATTTTGGTGATCATAAAGCAGTAGGTTTCTCTAATCTAACAGACCATGGTGGTTTCTTTCCGAATGGATCAACTGGTTTGATCTCGGCTATGCTGGTGGTAATTTATTCATATGGTGGTACTGAAATAATTGGGGTAACATTAGCAGAAACGAAAAATCCCGAAAAAGTGGTACCAAAAGCTGTTCGAAGTACATTGGTCAGAATCATTTCTTTCTATATCATTCCATTTTTCATCATCGTTAGTTTAATTCCTTGGAACAAAGTAAACGGGGTGCCTGAAAGTCCATTTGTGATGGTCTTTAAAATGATAGGGATTCCTGGAGCTGATCATATAATGAACGCTGTTGTTTTAATAGCGATTATTTCATCGATGAACTCTGGCTTATATGGTTCATCCCGCGTTCTGTATACGCAATCTGCGGACGGTCGCATTCCAAAGATCTTTTCAAGATTATCTAAAAGGAAAGTTCCAGTATACGCAATATTAATGTGTACTTCCACTTTACTTGGCGGTGTTCTAATTTCTTTATTTGCAGGAAGCAAGACCTTTGATTTCTTGATGGGATCGCTAGGATATACCGTATTATTCATCTGGTTAATCATTGCTATTGCCCATTTGAAATCACGTAAACAGTCACCTATTAAGTCAAGTGACTATGCAGTTAAATGGTTTCCATATACGACTTGGGCTGTGATCATCGCTTTAATGATGATTCTAATCGGAATCATCTTCACGACACCTATTATCGTAACGATTATTACACTTTGCATCTATCTCTTTATTACGATAACGTATTTATGGAAAAGTCGCCTTAATAAAAACTTGTAAATGAGATAGTATTCCTTTGGTCCAATAAACTTCGGGAATGCTGTTAATGTTTCGACGATACAGAAACTTAATGCTTTAGATAAGATTGAGATTTTTGCCGAGAGTAGTATTGCTGGTGTAATCGGAGCAAATGTAGATGGCGATGTTAGTACTCATTTTGAAGCTGCGAGATTTCAGTCTCCGTCCTAAAATAACAAAAAACTAGTATTGAAAAAGGCACTGACCATCAAAGTCAGTGCCTTTTTTATTTTTTTCTAATTTAATTTGCAGAAGTAATTCTTTTCTTTGGCTGAATTGCAGCCTCTGCTAGAGCTTTTGCCACTACTTTGGAGTATAGCTGTATTACTGCTTCTTTCAGGTTACTCTTCATTTCAACCTACCCCTTTTCAACGTTTTAAAATTAGGCTCTGTTAATGAAGATTGTTGATTTTCTTATTCATCTATCAGACAGTTTAGTTGAATAAGGAATTTGTAAATTTATAGTGTAAAATACATATAACATACACGAATTGGAGAAGAGAAATGGACATTGGGATTGAGCGAATTTATAGTAAGTCATTTTCTGAAAAGGGAATGAGCGACGTTATTAAATGGGAAGTACAACCAATAGTAGATCAACAATTAATAAAAATTAAATTTATTAATAAAGGATCATTACATAGGCAAGGTATTTGGTTAAGAACAGATAAGGGGATTGAAATACCAGCTCTTAATGAAGAAATCTACCCGAGTATTAATTTATGGGAAGACACTTCTCCCAAGGAGATTATTTGCAAATGTCATTCAAAAAATGGATATCTAAGTTTATACAATATCTGGGATGAAGGCGATGGAAGGGAATCACAGTCATACTCATCGGGTATGATAGTTGAAGAGAAAGACGGTATATTTATTTATTACTGCAATGACTTTGGTTTTGAAACGAATTTTGATGACTTGGTTTTTTCAATTGAAAAACTTTAAGTATCTTATTTAACTAAAGCATGCTTTAGTTGAAGAAAACACAAGTATATTATTACTAAAATATTGGCTCAGTTAAAGTAAAATGTTGATTTTTTAAATCAAAAACGACTGTCTATGATTGACAGTCGTTTAACATTCAATTTGAACTCTCTTTTTAGTTTATAGACTATTCTACGATTAATTTTCCTGTCATTTGAGTATGTCCTGATCCACAGAATATAGAACAGTGGTATTCAAAAGTGCCTGTTTTATTTGCTATAAATTCAGCACTCTTATTACCTTGAATGTTTACATTAAATGCTGGAAGAGTAAAACCATGTCCCCCATCATCACTATGAAGAGTGATTCTTACCTTATCTCCTTTTTTAACATGAATTTCTTTTTTATCATATGCAAAATCCTTCGCCATAACCTTAATATCAACTACATTTCCTGTTGTTGAATTTTTAGATGATGGATTTGCAGTTTTTGATGTTTGTACTGTGGTATCCGACTTTTTGTTAGATGTTGCATCTTTGGAAGTATTTTTAGAAGCACTTCCACAAGCACTTAACATTATTACCATCAAAGCTATTGCAGTAAATATTAATCCCATTCTCTTTTTCATAAGTAGATTACTCCTCCTAAATTTGATAACTACTAAAACTTACAATATAAAAATGAAATGAAAATCTAATGAAAATTTTCTTCTTCATCTAAATTCTACTTTAGTTCATTAAAGCGACTCGAGATCTAGTTCAAGATAATTTGAAATGAATTGGCTATTCTTTAAAATGGATAAGCAACTGAAACATCAGTCTAAATTGCGAGATATGAATTTACCATAACTATGATGTAGTTGAACAACATGATCGGCTTTATAGTCGATTTTTTTATCACGCTAAATGGCAGATTAGTAGAATAAGGAATGATAATGATGAGAATTTTATTTTGAATTAGAAGGTTATTTTTAGTCAAAGAGATAAATAGACTTTTGAGTAGAATTTATTAGATAATCAATGTTATGTAATTATATGGAGGACTTATAATGATTACCTTTTCTTTTGAAGAAATTCGGACTCAAGATAAGTTTTTATGGCTTGATTACAACCATCAATATCTAAAAGAACTTCGTGAGAGGTATAAATTAAGAAGCCTAATTAATGATGATATGGACGATTTGGCAAAAGTGAAAGCTGTAATGAATTGGGTAAATAGTTAATGGGAGCATAATGGTGAAAACGTACCCAATCACTCTGATCCTTTATATATTTTAGAGCAAGTTTGTGAATATGCAGTAGTTCTAAATGGGTGTTTAAATGCTTTGGGACTTCGCTCGAGAATATTATCATTAAAAACACAGGATTGTGAGACCAGACAATATGGTGCAGGTCACGTCGTCGTAGAAATATATATTTCTAAAATAAGAAAATGGATAATGGCAGATCCTCAGTTCAATGGTAGTTACCTATAAAAATAACCAACCATTAAATGCTGTTGAATTAGCCCTGAGCAGTAAGAGTACAGTAGTTATAAAAGAATCATTTAATGATGGCTTTTCTTACTACGATTGGATCTTACCATACCTTTTCTTTTTTACAATCAATTTCGATAACAGAGTAAACGCTGATCGTTCCTATAAAGATAAAAACAATTAATGTTAGTTCCGTTAGGTTCTCATTCTCCAAAAGTCTTTCAGCAGGTGCACTCAATTGGAGATGTTGAATACACAAATGCAGTGAGTAGAATTTATTATAATCCTACAAAATGACAGATTATCTTCATAAATATGAACCGATATTTTATGTAAAAAAGGTTAAATTCCTTCAAGTTATCTAAGTCGTATGAAGTATACAATTAATTAAGAATTATAAAATGGGTTTTTCTTGCTTCCATTGCCATCCTCATATAATTTTACTGCCTTTAGTTTTAGTTCAATTGAATAGTGTTTAAATTTTGTTCCTTTTAAAGCCATAATAGATCCCCCTATAGTAGACTGCCTATCCATTTTATCAGATAGGCTTTTTCACGTGTCTACTATAAGGGGATCATATCAGAAAATAGGCTTTTTTAGTACGCAAAAATCAACATTATAGTTTAACAGAGCCTAAAATTAAAAAAAGTGGCAAGGCCACTTTTAAAGTAATGTATTCACTTGATTGAGTTTATCTAATTTTAGAGTGTACAAATAGACTGGTCTTCCAATTCCATATGTTAATGACTCTTCAAGAGCACCAAGACTGGTTAGAAACTTCAAATATTTTCGTATCGACACTCGTGATATAAGGGTAGTCTCAGAGATATCATCAGTTGTAAACTGATTGTTTCCTTTTGACTTGATCACATTTAGGACTACCTGTAAAGTACTGCTAGTTAAGCCTTTAGGCAAATTACTCATTGCGTCTCCAATAGGTTTTTGATCGATACTAAAGAACTGTTCATCTAAATCTTCCTGACTAAACAAATTTTTAGTTGCAAAAAAATTATATTTATCTTTATATCTCATCAAGGCCTGATTAAATCTTTCAAACTCAAACGGTTTAATTAGATAATCTATTGCACCATATCTTATAGCTGTATGGATTTTTTCTTTGTCTGCAGCTGCAGTTATTAGAATGACATCTACTGCCATATTTTGTTCTCTAATAAAGCTAAGTAATTCAAGTCCAGTCGAACCAGGCATGTAAACATCTAGTAAAATAAGGTCTACCTGTTCATTTTTAAGGAATTTAATGGCATCTTTCACGGAATGAGTAATTCCTAATAAACTGAAACCTTTAATCTCTTTAAGATAACGTTTGTTGAATTCAGCAACCATCGGATCATCTTCTACAATTAAGACCTTAATCATGATCATACCTCTTTTCTTCATATGGAATTTGTATATGGAATTCAGTCCCTAACTGTAATTTTGAGTCGATAATTAATCCCCCATTTAGGTTTTGAATGCTATTTGCAACCAAATAAAGGCCATAGCCACGATTTTCTCCTTTTGTGGAAAAACCTTTTTCAAATACTTTCTTTTGTAGTTCATCAGACATTCCAGGTCCTGAATCTAAAACTTCGATTGTTAAAAATTTCTCAGTGTAATTAAAATTTACTTCCAATGTTTTTTCATCAGTATCAGACATTGCTTCTATCGAATTATCAATCAAATTCCCAAGAATGGTTATTAATTCTTGAGTGAACTGAGGGTCTTTTGGCTCTGGTATGACATTATTACATTCAAAAGATAGCTCTACATTTTCTTCCCTGGCATAACTTAATTTTCCCATAATAAATCCGGCCAGAGCAGGGTCTTTAATATGTTGAGTAATATTTCCAAATTCTTGATTTTGATAGTTTACTAAAGTCCGGATAAAATCTGATAATTCATCATAGGATTTCATTTGGACCATCCCAAGAATGACGTGAAGTCGGTTCATAAATTCATGGGACTGGGCGCGAAGGGATTCCGCATACATTTTTACCCCAGTTAATTGTTCGGCTAACTGATTTACTTCGGTCTTATCTCGGAAAGTGGAAATCGCCCCTACGACTTCACCATTTACTAGAAGAGGAACTCGGTTAACGAGGATGGAGATACCGTTTATGTTTTGTTCTTCATCTAATTCAGGTTTACCTGTTTCCAAAACATAATCCAATCTTGTTGATGGCATATATTCATCTATTTTCATGCCAACAGGTTTTTGAGAAAGCCCAGCCTTTTGAAAGATTTGTAATGCTGATTTATTTACCAAGGTAATGATTGATTGATTATCGACTGCGATAATTCCCTCATGAACGGATTGGAGCATTGTACTCCTCTCCTCAAGAATCCTTGCAATGGCAAAGGGTTCGAGTCCCAGCAATATCCTTTTAATATACCTTGCAAGTAAAATGGCACCAATAATGCCTATTATTAAACCAAGAACAGTAACGATCAGAATGTTCCAATGACTTTTGCCAAGTACGGACTCTACACTCTTAAGTGATATTCCGACTGCTACTACGCCGATTTGTTCATTTCTTCCATTGTATATAGGGGTAAAAGCACGAACTGATTCACCTAATGTACCATGTGAAATCGATATATATTCTTTACCCTTTAGTGCTGCTTTTTCATCACCACCAACAAAATGTTTGCCAATTTTTTCTGGGTTTGGATGGGATTTACGGATTCCGTTCATATCCATTACAACAATAAATAATACATTTGTGGCGGTTTGAATGTCCTTTGTATAATCTTGAATTGCAGTAGTGGGCTGTTTGTCACTTATTTCATCAATTACAAGTTGTGATTTAGCAACAGTTCTGGCTACAATTATGGCCTTTTCTTCTTGATTTTTTATAAGTTTATTACTGACATTGTTACTTATTAATAAATCAGTAATCATTAAAGAGAGTAGAACAACTAAACAAACAAAAAAAATGATAATTGTACTTAATTTAAATCTAAATCGCTGATCGCGCACATTTACCTCCGTAAAATTACTAGTAATTATTAAAAGTTAGCATGATTTTATTCATACTTTTCCAATTTACTATAAAATATAGCCCAATTGAACGAAACATCGTGATTTTGTTACTTACTTTAATTACAAAACAATTTAAAAAGTTAATTTAACTATTTATAATGTTCACAAAATTGTAACATGTAAATAATTCGAAAAAATGTAATCGTTTTCAAAAAAGTGATTGGAGGATAAGGGCATTGAGGATTAATTTTAAAAGTCTTACAACTCAAGTTATTCTTGGTATTTTTCTAGGTGTTTTGGTAGGGTTCGCATTTCCAGATTTCGGTTCACAGTTAAAGGTTATTGCTGATATTTTTATAAAACTAGTAAAAGTTGTGATTGCACCGATTATTTTCTTAACCATTGTGATTGGAATTGCGGGTATGGGGGATATAAAGAAAGTTGGCAAAATTGGTGGAAAGGCCTTACTTTATTTTGAAATCGTTTCGACAATCTCTTTAGTGATTGGTATCATTGTTGCAAATATATTAAAGCCGGGTAAAGGGATTGATGCAACTTCAGGAAAAGGAGATATTACGCAATTTACTAAGGCAGCTGCGGAAACAAGCCATGGTTTTATGGACTTTATCGCCTCAATTATACCTGATAGCTTTATTGGAGCATTTGCAAATGGTCAGCTTCTACCAGTGCTTCTACTAGCCATAATGTTTGGCATTTCTCTTGCCCATTTAGGCAATAAAGGCAAACCGGTTATAGAGCTTTTTGAAAAATTGACTGAAGTGTTCTTCGGAATTGTAAATATTATCATGAAAGTCTCTCCATTAGCCGCATTCGGTGCGATGGCATATACAATTGGAGAATTCGGTATCGGCTCTCTGTTATATCTTGGAAAACTAATGGGTTCTGTTTACTTAACAATGGCTTTATTCATTGTTCTAGTTCTTGGCGGAATTGCTAAAATGTTCGGTTTTAATATCTTTAAATTTATTGCTTATATAAAAGAAGAAATCCTCCTTGTTGTTGGAACTTCATCATCTGAGGCAGCGTTGCCGAAAATGATGGAAAAGCTTGAGAAATATGGATGTTCAAAATCAGTAGTAGGGCTAGTTATTCCAACAGGTTATTCTTTTAATCTTGATGGAACATCTATCTATCTCTCAATGGCAGCATTGTTTATAGCACAAGCTTATGGAGCTGATTTAAGCATTTTGCAGCAGATTACGTTACTAGGAGTATTAATGCTGACTTCTAAAGGCGCTGCGGGAGTTACTGGTTCCGGATTTGTGACATTAGCCGCAACATTAGCGGTATTTCCATCCATCCCAGTAGAGGGAATGGCACTCATTCTTGGTGTTGACCGTTTCATGTCGGAAGCACGCGCAGTTACTAATCTTATTGGAAACGGTGTTGCTACTGTTGTAGTATCAAAGTCTGAAGGGGAATATCATCCGATCTACGAGTTTGAGGAAACAAAAATGACAGTTTAAGTTAGAAAATGTGATCCAACATTTTTAATTCTGGACAAATTAAGTGAAAGAAAAAAATTATAGAAACCATATTGTAAAAGTGCACAGATATTTTGTGCACTTTTTTGAGTCAACCAATGGTTATTGAGATTGGTTAAAATTCTTGGGTTTGTAAGAGGAATAAAATACATAGATACAATAAAATTTATGAAAATGATCTCCTATTTATAGAAAGGAGATCATTTTTTTTTGAAAAAATTTCAATATATCGATTTAAAATTTTATGAGAGATGTTTGACTAACAAATAAAGTGTAGTAAAACGTCAAACTTATTTATAAAACAATTGGGAAAATTAGTAATTAACATAAAAGGGAAAAAATTGTAAAGTCTAATAGTCTTGTAAACTGTATAATCAAAATGTACTATTTTAATATAGGACTGGAGGGCGTTATGGAAGAGAAAAAATGGTCGATTATTTTAAGCGTGCTTTTTTTATTGTTTGTTTATGTACTTATTCATTTTGAAATAAATGCTAGAAATATTGAAAATTCAGTTCAAAAATTACAGGATCGGGAAGTAGAACCGAAGAAAAAACTCCATTTTGTCCTTATTTCGCAGGAGTTTGATAATCCTTATTGGAGGAAAGTACAAGAAGGGGCAGATGTTGCTGCAGAAAAATATGGAGTAAATGTTGAATATATTGGTCCTTTACGTACAAGTCCGGAAGAACAAATTAAGTTATTAGAAAAGGCAATTGCTTCTCAGGTGGATGGTATTATCGTACAAAGTCTTGATGAGAATACTTTTTCGCCCGTAATTAATAAAGCGGTTACACAACATATTCCTGTTATTACAATTGATACAGATGCGCCAAAAAGTAAGCGTATTGCTTATGTTGGTACAAATAATTTTAGCGCGGGAGAGCAGTTAGGTAGAGTTGTTGTAGAGGAAACGAATGGTGTTGGAAAAATTGGCGTTATTATAGGGAGCGAAAAATCAGAAAGTCAGCAGGCGAGATTAAATGGCTTTTTAAGTATTGTTAAAAAGCATCCGAAACTAGTAGTAAAGGATATCGAGTCCTCTAATATATCGATTATTCAAGCAAAACTTCAAACTGAAAGTATGCTACGTAATAATAAAGACATTTCAGTTATGGTTGGTACGAGTGCATTAGATGCAATTGGTATTTTGAATGCATCAAAAAATTTAAAGTTAAATCAAGTTGAGATATTTGGATTTGATAACATTGAAGGCACACTCCAAGCAGTTCAAGATGATTCCATCAAAGCAACTGTGATTCAAAAGCCATATGAAATGGGCTTTCAATCTGTAGGATTATTAATCGACTGGTTACATGGAAAAGTGATTAATAAAGAAAATTTTACACCAACCGAGGTGGTGACGAAAGAAACGTTGATCAGGAGGAGAAACGTTGAAAATTAGGACAAAGTTGTTTATTTTTATTCCTATTCTAGTTATTTTATTAAATCTAGTTTCATTTTTTATTTTTGAAAATGGTAAGAAAGTTCAAGAGAGTTATAATTTAATGATTAATAAAATATTTTTATATAAACAAATCTCTTCTGAAACTCAGGAGAATTTAAGCTTGGTGAGTAGTTATATTATTAATCCACAGCCAAAAAACTATCGATCGATTTTGCAGCATAAAAGCAATTTACAAAAGTTAAAAAAGGAATTGTTAACACATAATGCTACTAAAAATAATCAGCTTGTGTTAGAAAACTTTACCCATATGATCGATTCTTTTTTAGAATTAGAATCATCCATTACAGATAATTTAGTCTCTCAAAATTTTTCAAGCTATACAGATCAATACCGAGATATAGAGAAAATCTCAGGGTTTATTAGAGAAGATAGTCAAAACTTAGTTGATTTAGAGCTTAGTAATTATCAGCCTATTTTTCGAAAGATTATTGCAAATACTCAGTCAATGAATCAATTAGGTGTCCAGTTGTTCGTTATAACGACTATCATTAGTATTGTTTTTGCAATATGGTTGTCTAGAAGTATTGTCATTCCAATCAATCGATTAGTTTATATGGCTAAACAAATTGGTAAAGGTAATTTTAATGTGGATCCTCCTACACTGTATCGAAATAATGAAATCGGTATTCTTGGTAAAATCCTGAATGAAATGTCCAAAAATTTAAGTAATTTAATGATGAAAAATATTGAAATAGTAGAGAAGGATCGCCTTGTTAAGGAACTTGAGTTAAAAGCTTTACAAAGTCAGATAAACCCGCATTTCCTGTTCAATACGTTAAACGTTATATCTAAGTTAGCTTATATTGAAGGGGCTGAACAGACGAGTGATCTAACTGTATCGACCTCGAATTTGCTACGTTATAATTTACGAAAATTAGACGAGCCTGTAACGCTTTTGGAAGAAGTTAGAAATGCTGAGGAATATTTTTCGATTCAAAAGGCGAGGTTTAGAGATCGTGTACGCTTCGAATTAAATATAGAGGAGTCTTGTTTAGGAAATAAAGTTCCTTGTTTAACATTGCAACCACTTCTTGAAAACGCATTTATACACGGTATTGAAGGGATGGAACAAGGAGCTGTAATTGGGATTACGATAAAGAATCATGATAACTATATTTACATTGAAATTTATGATAATGGTGCTGGTATGAAAGAGGAGACTAGAGAGGCTCTTTTAACATCGTCTATGCCGATCATCTCTCAAAAAAGCTCAACTGGATTAGGTACAACAAATGTGTTTAAACGCTGGCGCCTCTTTTATGGAGAAGAAGATATTGTTGATATCAAAAGTGAAAGAAATAAAGGGACAACCATTATTTTAAAGCTTCCTGTCTCATCAAAATTTTAAAATTGAAGGAGGAAACCTATGTATCGTTTATTAATTGTTGATGATGAACCATTAGAGCGTGAGGGACTGGAATTGATGATTAACCGTTCAATGACTAATCAATTTCAATTTGAACAAGCTGAAAATGGACGAGTTGCGATTGAAAAATCAATAGAATACCAGCCTCATATTATCTTTATGGATATAAAAATGCCTGGTATTCAAGGACTTGAAGCTGTTTCAGTTATAAAACAAAAACTACCTGATACGAAAATATTCATTGTCACGGCATATGACTATTTTACGTATGCACAAGAGGCCATTTCATTAGGGGTTAAAGATTATATCTTAAAGCCAGCTAAAAAGGATCATATTATCTCTTTGCTTCAAAAGATGATCGATGAAATAGAAGAAGATCATAAGAAAAGATTACAAGAATTAGAGGCTATTGAAAATTTATCGATTATACGTCCTCTCACTGAAAATGAATATACGTTAATGTTAATGTTTAATACTGTTCAGGAACTTAATGTGTCTCAACTATCTAGTATTCTCGGTTTTGAAATCGAATTAGGTTATGCGAACGTCATTAAATTGCCAAAAGAAATTAGTCAAAATGACAAGGAGCAGAGGAGAATTTATGAATGCGTAAGGCATTTTATGAAATCTTCGAGGAATTGTTTAATCAGCCCTGTTGTAGATGGCCAATTAGCCATATTTATTCCAGTACAGCCAAACCAAGAAGCTGATCTACAATCGCTTGTACTCTATCAAGATGCTTTAAAAACCATTGAATATATAGAAAATCAAACTGGTTATCAAACAGTGATTGGTATCGGGTCTTTAAAGCAAGGGATTGAAGGATTACGACAATCTTATAATGAGGCATTTCATGCAAGTTTAGAATGTGATGAGTTAACACGTGTTAATCTGCATTCAGTAAATCTTTCTTTAAGTATTTCGGACGAGGAAAAACAAGTTTTAATTGATACTTTTAGAAAAGCTGATTTAGAAGACGTTATGAACCAATTTAATTATTTGTATGAAAGATTTGTTAATTATAATGTTAAGCAAGTTAGAAGGGAATTAAATTCATTATTTAATCATGTTTTCCAATCTCTCCGTAGTTCATCGATTGAAGTTGAGAAATTTCATATTCCAGAAATTAACGAAATCAGTGAATTGAAGATGTTTGTGGAGCAACAAATCATTCATTTAATTACAAAGATCGATCGAGAAAAAGAAATCAAAACGAATCATCTCATGATATTGGCCAGGGAATATATCGCTCATCACTTCATAGAGGATCTCTCACTTGAGCAAGTGGCCAACTATTTAAAATTGAATCCGGTCTACTTTAGTAAACTATTTAAAAAACAAACAGGTGAGACTTTCAGTGATTATTTAATGAATTTGAGAATCAATAAAGCAAAACAATTAATGGAAAAAAGAGAATTGAATTTAAAAGAAATTTGTTACCAAGTGGGCTATAATGATCCAAATTACTTTAGTCGAGTATTTAAAAAATGTACGAATGAGTCTCCTAAGGAATATAGGAAGAAAGTTTTAATGAATATTTAAAGAGAATTAGAGGAGAATTTGGAAACTTAAATTTGAACTAATAAATGATTAATTACTTTATTTGAATAATTATTGTTTAAAGAGTCTAACGACGTACTTAATGATCGTATTTACGAATTGTTTTTAAATTTGTACATACTTTTATTGAGTTTCTGTTTGACTCTTTTTTGTATTAAATCGAAATTAACTGCACTAATATGTCTCAAAGTTAAGATAATGCTAGTTTTAATATTCTGAATGTAAACGTTTTCTGATGTGGGGTAAATTAGTACAGGTAATAGACAAAAGAGTGAAGGAAATGGGTAAGCGTTTCCAATAAAAATCGTGATAACCTTATTTATGAAAGCGTAACCAGAAAAAAAGGGGGAAACACTTTGAAAAAGTTATCAAAGATTTTTGCAATAATTTCAGTATTTTTAGTAATGACTCTTGTCGCAGCTGGATGTGGATCTTCAGCAACATCAAGTGATAGCACTTCTGCTGGTAAGAAAAGTAAGGATGGTAAAGTTGATATTGGTATCGTTTTACCTACGAAAGATGAGCCACGTTGGACTCAAGATGAAACTCGCTTTAAAAATGCTTTAAAAGATACAGATTATTCAGTTGAAATTTTATTCTCACAAGGTGACTCTGCTAAAGAAAAAGCAAACGTTGATTCTTTAATTGCAAAAGGCATTAAAGTTTTAATTATTTGTCCTCAAGACGGTGCTGCTGCTGCTGCTTCAGCTGAAGCTGCAAAAGCTGCTGGTGTTAAAGTAATTTCTTACGACCGTTTAATTACAGGTACTGACGCAGTTGATTACTATGTATCATTTGATAGCGTTGCTGTAGGTGCTGCACAAGCACAATATCTTGTAGACCATGCTTCAGGTAAAACTGGCCAACCTTTATACCTATACGCAGGTGCTGCATCTGATAACAATGCATTCTTATTCTTCCAAGGTGCTTGGAAAGTTCTTCAACCAAAAATTGCTGATGGAACATTCAAAGTTGAGAATTCAGCAGCTGCAAATAGCTTAAAAGCTAAAGCTGATTTAACTCGTGATGAGCAAGCAAAAATTATTGGTCAAGTTACAACTAACTGGGATTTCAATGTAGCTAAAAACTTAACTTCATCTAACTTAACAAAGGCTACTAAAGCTGACAAAGGTGATGTATTAGTTCTTGCTCCAAATGATGGAACAGCTCGTTCAATCGCTGATACATTTAAATCAGATAAAGACGTAACTTCATATGTAATTTCTGGTCAAGATGCTGAAAAAGCTTCTGTACAATACATTATCGATGGCAAACAATCTATGACTGTTTTCAAAGATGTTCGTACTTTAGTTAAAGATGCAATCGCTACTGCAACTTCAATCTTAAAAAATGAAACTCCTGATGCTTCAGGCGTTACAAACAACGGTAAAGCTGATATCAAAACAAAACAAACAGATATTATTGTTGTTGATCAAAGCACAGTGAAGAAAGACTTAGTTGATTCTGGATACTATAGTGCTTCAGACTTCACTGGATTGAAGTAATTAATAGAAGAAAAAAACTTGCAAAATAGTGATGGTCTAACCGTCACTATTTTGTTAATTATTCAATTTCAATGACTCAAGTAGATGGCAAATTCGGGAGACGGATCATATGAGTGAATTTATTTTAGAAATGAGAAATATCACAAAAGAGTTTCCAGGGGTGAAAGCATTAAGCAATGTTAACTTCAAGGTTAGAAAAGGGGAAATACATTGCTTAGTTGGTGAAAATGGTGCTGGAAAATCGACCCTAATGAAAGTTTTAAGTGGTATTTATCCATTTGGAACCTATACAGGTGATATTGTTTTTGGAGATGAAGTTCAAAAATTTTCAAAAATTAGTGATAGTGAAAAAAAGGGTATTGGAATTATCTATCAGGAATTATCGCTTTTTCCTGAACTGTCCGTATATGAAAATATTTTTATTGGACATGAAATTAAAAAGGGAATGACGGTTGATTTCAATGAAACGATTGTAAAAGCAATCGAAATGTTAAAAAAGGTAAAGTTGGATGTAAATCCGGACGTGCAAATTAAGGAATTAGGTGTTGGGAAACAGCAGCTTGTTGAAATTGCTAAAGCACTTAGTAAAGATGTTAAATTGCTGATTCTTGATGAGCCTACAGCTGCTTTAAATGAAGATGATAGTGAAAATCTACTATTCTTAATGGAAGAATTAAAAAACCAAGGCATTTCTTGTATTATGATTTCGCACAAACTTAAAGAAGTAATTGCTGTTGCAGATACGGTTACTGTACTTCGTGACGGGAAAACAATTTGCTCTTTAAATAAAGAAGAAATCACCGAAAACACAATTATCAAACATATGGTTGGGCGTGAAATTGATGATATTTATCCGAAGCGTCCAAATCAAAAGTTTGGTGAAGTTTCATTAGAATTAAAAGACTGGGATGTATACGATCCAAAATTAGGTCGAAAAATTCTTCATCATATCAATCTAAATGTTCGAAAAGGCGAAATTATCGGTATTGCTGGATTGATGGGATCGGGTCGAACAGAACTAGCAAAAAGTATTTTTGGTAATCCAACAAATTTTAAACTTGATGGTTCCGTTTTAGTGCATGGTGAACAAAAGCGTTTTAAACATCCAAAAGATGCAATAAAAGCTGGTATAGCCTATGTAACAGAGGATCGTAAAGGCGACGGATTAATCCTTGAACAAGATATTAAAAATAATATTTCGATTACGAACTTATTTGAAATTTCCAAGTCAAGTGTGATTAATCAACATGAAGAAATTGTCGTTGCAAATGATTATTTAAACAAGTTAAACATAAAAGCTCCTTCAATTACTTCAATTGTTGGGAAATTGAGTGGGGGAAATCAGCAAAAAGTATCGTTAAGTAAATGGTTATTTACAAATCCGAATGTACTTATTCTTGATGAACCTACACGTGGAATAGACGTAGGTGCAAAATTTGAAATCTATAGTTTTATGAATCTACTGGTTGAACAAGGCATGAGCATTATCATGATTTCCTCTGAACTTCCAGAAGTCCTTGGTATGAGTGACCGAATTTATGTAATGGCAGAAGGTAAAATAACCGGAGAATTATCAAGAGAAGAAGCAACTCAAGAGAGCGTTATGGCTCTAGCTACCGTTTAAGAGAGGTTGAATAAAATGAACTTTTTTCAAGAAGCAGGCATGTTATTAAGGAAAAACATCCGTGAATATGGAATGTATATAGCTCTTGCAGTAATAATGTTAGTATTTACTTTAAATACAGATGGATTATTTATGTCATCTCGTAACTTAAGTGATTTAATCAATATGACAGGTTATGTTGCAGTCCTTGCAGTTGGGATGACATTAGTAATTGTCATTAGACATATTGACCTATCAGTTGGTTTCGTTGCTGGTTTTCTAGGAGCAGTAGTTGCTCTATTTCTAACACACGGTTTGCCAGTCTGGATTTCTATCATTGCAGTTCTAGTATTTGGCGCTATTATTGGTCTAATTAATGGATTCTTTGTTGCTAATTTAGGAATCCCTTCATTCGTAGTTTCATTAGCAGGAATGTTAATATTCAAGGGATTACTACTAATGTCTCTTGTTAAAACTGGTACAATCATCGTTGCTAACGAAAGCTTTAAGGCAATTGGAAATGGCTATATTCCTAGTTTAGGAAATTTAAATGGTTTACACATATCAACACTATTAATCGGTGCGATCTCTATCATTCTTTTTATCTGGAGTGATTTTAAAAAGAGAAGCGTAAACATAAAATACGGTTTTGAAGTACTTTCAATGCCAATGCAAATTATTAAATTATTATTTATTTCTGGTATCATTGGTTACATTTGCTATATTCTAGCGGGCTATCAAGGAATTTCTTGGACTGCTGTGATCATGTTTATTGTAGTAGTAGTCTACCACTTCATTACAACAAGAACTCCTTTAGGGCGTCACATTTATGCAGTTGGTGGAAACCCTGAAGCAGCACAGTTAAGTGGTATTAGCGTAAAGAAAATCACTTACATTGTATTCGGTTCAATGAGTATGCTTGCAGCCCTTTCAGGCGTATTGTTTACAGCTCGACTTGCATCTGCTTCTCCCCAAGCAGGTACAATGTTTGAGTTAGATGCAATTGCTGCAGCTTATGTAGGTGGTGTTTCTGCTGCTGGTGGTGTTGGTAAAGTAACAGGTACAATTATCGGTGCATTCGTAATGGCTTCATTAACAAGTGGGATGAACTTAATGGGTATTGATATTTCATACCAATACATCATTCGAGGAGCAGTACTTGTTCTTGCGGTTGTGTTTGACGTAATGACACGTAATAAAGGGAAATAATATTTAAAAACAGAAACAGTCGATTGTGGTGGCTTGTTTCTGTTTTTTTATTTTTAAAATTTGAATTTGTTAAAGTGGATTGAGGTTATCTTATTCGATTAAATGGCAGGTTAGTTGAAGAACATGTGGTATATTATTTTGTAATAAACATTCAAGGGGGGAACCAATGAACAAAACAGACCGATTGTTAGCCGTTGTGCTGGAGTTGCAACGTAAAGAAGTTGTACGTGCCGAAGATTTGGCAACCCTATTTGAAACTAGCGTGCGAACCATCTACCGCGACATTCAGGCGCTGAGTGAAGCTGGTGTGCCAATCATAGGAGCCCCTGGGACAGGATATTCCTTAATGGAAGGCTATTTCCTTCCCCCTATCAGTTTTACGGTACCAGAAGCCGTGAGCCTACTGATTGGAACAGACTTTATCGAACAACAATTTGATGATGATTATCGTGTCAGGGCTCAAGCGGCTGGTGCCAAAATCGAGGCCATTCTTCCGTCGAGCGTTCGCAATGAAACTTCTCAAGTACTCAAAACTATGCGTTTGCTCATTTCCGATAAACAGGTTACGCCGTCAAAAGAAAAGAAATATCTAGAAAAGATCCGTCGAGCGATATTAGACGAGCGAAAGATAAACTTTCATTATGCAAAAAGACTTGCAGATTCCGAGGGGAAGCACCATAGTGTTCGTACCGTTGCTCCCTATGGATTGGTGCTCATTCAAGGATCGTGGATGCTCGTAGCTCGATGTGATCTGCGCCAAGAGATTCGCCACTTCCGCTTGTCCCGAATGACGGAACTTATCGATCTGGAAGAACGATTCGAACTGGCGTCGCATTTTAACTTAAGGGAGTATACCCCTCCGGATGATAGGAACTTGCGAGTACGCCTTCGATTTAACCATGACATCGTAGATAAAGTGAGGGAGTCGAACCATCAATATATGGAGGATATGGAAGAGCATCGAGATGGATTGCATGTGGTCTTACGCGTTCGTCAACTAGACGAATTGCTACAATGGGTGCTTGGCTGGGGAGCGGGAGTGATTGTATTGGAGCCTGAATCATTCCGAAATCGGATTCGTGAGGAAGTCAAAAAAATGTTAAAACACTACTGACATACTGTTGTCAGTAGTGTTTTTTTATAATGGGAGTAAGCAAACGTAAAGGAGTGGGAGATAAATGCGAAGTATGTCTTGCAAAGGATAATTCATATTACTATGGACCAATTGCACAGTAGGCAGACATGGAAGGATGGGTCCTAAAACCAAAAATGGAATAATTATTGATTAAATCTAGCCTTTACAGTTTTAAACCTGGGTAGAACCAACGAATGTCCGTTAAATCGCAAATTAGGTTACTTAAAATGGAAAAAACAGGACTTCGTAACCTTTTGCAATTTACGATAGCATCGCTGGTTCTGGCCAAAAATGATATGATACGATATTTTATTAGGAAGGGTGTTATCTAGTGAATTTTGCTTCTGTTCGCATTATTACCGACGACTTGGATCGTCTTGTCAAGTTTTATGAAAAAGTCTTGAGTGTTTCAGCGGAACGCCCCGCGCCTGTTTTTGCCGAACTTGTTTTGAAATCGTGCACCCTGGCAATCGGCCACTCGCAGACGGTACCACTGTTTGGCACTGGTTCCGCAATAGCGGCCAGTAATCACACTGTTATCATCGAATTTCAAATCCACAACATCGATGCTGAATACGAACGTTTAAAGCCTTTTATTGACGAGTGGGTGAAGGAACCGACCACGATGCCGTGGGGGAACCGTGCTATGTTGTTCCGTGATCCCGACGGCAACCTTGTAAACCTCTTCGAGCCGGTGACCGAGGAAGCGATCAAACGGTTCAGCGGTAGGGTTGACGGATAGTTGAAGCGAGTGTGGCCACAATTTTGAGAGTGGCCACGATTTGTAAAATATATGACCATTTTGGGCCGAATGTGCCGATATCATTTCTCTGGTGGCTACATCGTCTTCCAGGTTTGAAAATGAACCATTAAGAAAATGGACCTCTATATTCATCGAATAAAACAATTTGATGAAATTGTTGCCAATAAAATAAAAGATAGATTTCTATCGAGCTTTATTAATAAAAAAGAATAATGATTAGATGATGATGAAATCACTACTTTCTGGTTAACATTTGCGTGTATTCAATGGAAATTAGGTAGACTCCAAGACGAAGTAAAAGATATAGCCATTCAAATTATTGATAGTGGTGATGATCTTGAATATTGGGCAGATGACGAACAATTAAAAAAGAAGCGGCAAGCAGTATTACTAAAACTAAAAGAACAAATAAATTCCTAACAACCACAAGCTAAAAAAATACCAAAGAGGTTCATTGCTAATACTGATCTAAAAGATGGTGATGTAATTAGTTATCAATTATTGTCAGGAGACTACATTCTAATTTCCCTCATTTCAATCATGATAAGACTATTAATTATTCCCTATATAAGTAAGGTCAACAAAATAGAGTATTAATCTCTCTTTGATCAACGCTCCCGTTGGGTATAACAATCTATTAACGTGGATATTTTAGCTTTTTATGACTTTACGATTATTTAGAGATTGAACTGGACGATGATCATCGGGGAAAATCTTTCGAAATGCTTCAATTTGTTCTTTTGACATTTCAATCGGCATTTCAAAAATGGTCCATTTTACCTCTTCTGTACAAGGAGGGGTCGTTAATGAACCCTCATAATGAAATGCAGTTTGATCTTCAGGAAGCAAAGCCTTTAAATCAACTGTCTCATTCAAGGGAATATCTTTATCTGTTTCTTCTTTCGGTAGAATATCCCAGACCGCTGCCAGATTTTTATTTTCTTCACCTTCCTGAATCATCACTCCAAGGACAGCAATCTTTCCATTTGAATCTTTATGTACAAGGTGAAGCTCCATTACATAATTTTTGCCGTTGAATTGATGCTCACTTGGGGTATGGAAATGAAATTGTGCAAGCTTGTACTCCTTCCCCTCAATGAGTATGCTGTTACTACCACCCGCAGCATTTGCCTGTACAGTATGACCATTGTTCATGAGTGAAAATAACATCGGTTCATAATTAATTTGAAGGTCTTCTGCATCTTGTTCATTCTCAACTTGCGAAAATTCAATGTTAATTGGCGATTGTTCACTACCATTTACACAGGCTGAGTTAGCAGGATCTAATTCCCCCCAGTGCTCGGGGCTTGTTTCCCCTTTATAGGACCAATGGGAAGTATTTATTTTAGTTACTTCTGTTCCTGCATTCTTTTCAGTTGCCTGTTCTTCTTTTAGTTTGGGAGTTTGTGCATTTTGTGATGTACAAGCTCCTAATACAGAACTTAACATCACAGCTAAAATTGGATAAACGAGTATCTTCTTCATGTCAGTGTCTTTCCCCATTTCCTGTTTTTATATATGACTACTTTCCGTTTTATCATAATTTAAAATTCTCCTTATAAAAAATGATATCCAAATATATCCATTTCTATATAAAGGGAAATTTTTCCTTCTTTTGTAGATTATTTAACTAAATTTCTAATCCTTTCTTATTGCACTAACCTGCCATTTACTTGAATAAGAAAAAAGCTAAAAAAGCAGCTTTAAGGTTGTTGAATTGGGCTAGTTGAGCGTTAGCCATCCGTGAAAATAGTTGACAACAATGAATGAAACCTTCGAGTTCAAAAGATCTATTACTGGCTACAAAATAACGCAAAAGAGAACAGTTTAAAGATAGATCATTAACATGTTTATTTGTTTAGAATAAAATAAAAATTGAAAAAAACATTGACTTTCTCATTTTTATCTATAAAATAATCATTAATAAAATGTTTCAGAGATGTGACAACAAACGACTGTGAAAGGACGAGTAGTAGTAGGACGTAGACAAAGCGAGTCAGGGGTGGTGTGAGCCTGATACGAAGCCTGTTATGAAGAACCTCCTGGAGTCGCTAACCGAAATCCTTTTTTAGGAAAGTAGACTTAGCCGTGAACTTCGCCGTTAAAGAAGAACAGTATCGAGATCTCTCTAATCTCCGTACTGAATAAGTGAGCAACCTCTGTTGCTAATTTGGGTGGTACCGCGGAACCAAAGTCTTTCGTCCCAGTTTTTTGGGAAAGAAGGGCTTTTTTTGTTGGCTTCTTTTACTACATCCAAACATTTTAGGAGGAAATAGGCATGTATCAATCATTAATGACAGTAAGAGAGACACAAATCGCAATTAAGGAAGTTAAAACATTTTTTGAGGAACAATTAGCAAAACGTCTTGAACTGTTCCGCGTATCTGCACCATTATTCGTAACGAAAAAATCGGGTTTAAACGATCACTTAAACGGTGTAGAACGCCCCATTGAATTTGATATGCTACATTCAGGAGAAGAGTTAGAAATTGTTCACTCACTAGCTAAATGGAAACGATTTGCACTGCATGAATATGGTTATGAAGCTGGTGAAGGTTTATATACAAACATGAACGCGATTCGCCGTGATGAGGAACTTGATGCTACTCATTCAATTTATGTTGACCAATGGGATTGGGAAAAAATTATTCAAAATCAATGGCGTACAATAGATTATTTACAAGAAACCGTACAAACAATTTATGGAATCTTCAAAGATTTGGAAAATTATTTATTTGAAAAATATCCGTATCTTGGGAAGTATTTACCAGAAAATATTATATTTATTACAGCCCAAGAATTAGAAGATAAATACCCAGAATTAACACCGAAAGATCGTGAGCATGCAATTGCAAAAGAGCATGGTGCAGTTTTTATTATTGGAATTGGCGATGTACTTCGTTCTGGTGAAAAACATGATGGACGTGCAGCTGACTATGACGATTGGAAATTAAACGGAGACATCTTATTCTGGCATCCAGTATTACAATCCTCATTTGAATTATCATCAATGGGTATCCGTGTTGATCGTAAATCA
The DNA here is from genome assembly GCF_900112535.1 of Bacillus sp. UNCCL81. Taxonomy (NCBI): domain Bacteria; kingdom Bacillati; phylum Bacillota; class Bacilli; order Caryophanales; family Bacillaceae; genus Bacillus; species Bacillus sp. UNCCL81. The sequence goes on from NZ_FOMF01000005.1 coordinate 292,512, forward strand.
CTTGATGAGCAGTTAACGAAGACAGGTGAAGATTTCAAACGCGATTATGATTTTCATAAAGGTATTTTAGAGGAAGTACTTCCACTAACAATTGGTGGTGGTATTGGGCAATCAAGAATGTGCATGTTCTTCTTACGTAAAGCGCATATTGGTGAAGTTCAATCTTCTGTATGGCCTGATGAAATGCGAGAAGCATGTAAGAAAGAAAACATTCATTTGTTTTAGAAAAGACAGGACCTCTAAATAAGAATGCAATATACAAAACCAAAGGTTAAACAATTAGAATACATTATAAGACTATGAATCATTTTCTTGAAACTTAAGAAAATCGAAAACTAAAATATACCATGCATTAGTGGACAAAAAAATCGAATGTAAATTCGATTTTTTTTGTTGCTCTGAATGGCAGTGACTGTTTAGTCAAAGGTAATTGGAAAATAAAGTAGAGTTAGCTTAGAGTTAATATTGTAAAAATTACAGATAAAACTGAAAGTACGAAAGTGTAATGATTAGCATATGACCTGTGTCAATTAATCTTATGACAATATGTAACTAGAAAATGTGATATGAAATAGCTAACAATTGAATTCAGGCAATTGATTGATCCGTGCAAGTGCATCAATCAATCTTGCTTTTGAATAATTCAATTGAGGTGAGAAAATGAATAAGAAAAAGATGTATTGTGCAATGGTTAGTACAGCTATATTAGTTGCAGGATTTGGTGGAGAAGGAAAAGCTCAAGCGGTAGCAGTCGAAGATTCAGTTCAACCAATCCAACATAATATCGTTAATTCGATAGAATCACAGGCAAAGCGATTAAAAACGATAGAACCATCAAAACCATTTGACGATTTAAAACCACTTAAGAACATGATTGGGAGCGCTCAATATGTAGGATTAGGAGAGAATACTCATGGAAGCTCCGAAATTTTCACCATGAAGTTTCGCCTAGTGAAATACTTAGTTACTGAGATGGGTTTTACGAATTTCGGAATGGAAGAAGATTGGGGGAACGGCTTAAAGCTAAATGACTATATCCAAACAGGAAAAGGGAATCCTAGAGATTTCTTAAAATTGTTATATCCTACTGATGAAATTATAGCCATGATTGAGTGGATGAAAGATTATAATGCTGATCCATCCAATAAAAAGAAAATCCAATTTATCGGACTTGACTTAAAAACAATGGATCAAAGTGTCTTTCATAAAGTAACTGATTATGTAAAGCAGCATCGACCAGATATACGGGCAGAAGTAGAAGAAAACTATAAAGAGCTTTCTTCTTACACTGGAAGTATACAGGAATATATGCAGCTTGCTCCTGAAATGAAAGAAAAATTCAAGGCAAATGCTGAGAAAGTAGTCCAATTGCTAAATAATGAAAATGAACAAGCAAACACAGAGAGAGTTTCATCCGAGTTTATCTGGGTGAAAGAGACGGCGAATGTAATAGAGGAATTTACCACAATGATGCTTCCTAATGATTATCCAAGTATGGTGAAGCTACATGATCAATATTTGGCTGATCATGCAATGTGGGCACAAGAGACATTTGGCGGTAAAACTATGGTATGGGCACACAATATCCACATAGCCAAAGGTATTATCGATGAGAAATTATACCCTAATGTTGCGGGACAGTTTTTGAAAGAACGTTTAGACAATAATTATGTTTCAATTGGCAGTACAACTACCGAGGGAAAATTCACCTTATACAGCGAATATAATCCTACCACTGGAGGTAAGATTGCAACTGATACGATTCCACAAGATGTGAATAGTTTCAATTATATCCTTGGAAAAGTCCCATATAATATGTTTTTGTTAGATAATCGTCACCTTAATGGTCAAGCAAAGAAATGGGTTAGAGAAAAGAGGCCATTACTGAGTATAGGGGGACAGATCCTCCCAAACGGTTCATTATATAATGATACTTCATTGCTTGAGCAGTTCGATATAATTTTTCATATCCGAAAAACAAGTCCATCTCATATTAATTAAGAGTACAAAACAATCCCTTCTTGCAGAGCCAAGAACGGGATTGTTTTATGATGGAAATCATCTTTTTTTAAACAGGAGTAGGCTAATTCGCCCTTTTTAGCATTATGTAAAAATGTCATATGACATTTTTACACTAGTGAGTTTGACAAAGAAAGCAGTATGATGCTGGTATTAAATAGAGAGGAGTGATGAACCTTATGAAACTAAGATTCATCCAGAATGGTTATTTTTTATTGCTAACTTTTGTTACAGGACTGTTTTATTTTTGTTTTTACCTGGTTGCTCTGCTATTGAGTTTCACCCTTTCATTTACTGTAGTCGGGATTCCACTAGTTATACGCGTACTTCAGACGACCACATCCTTTATCCAATTCGAACGTATACAAACGAAAATTTACACTGATATTTCGACAGACTCTTATAATAGTAGTGTAACAACGGATACATCGGACTGGGCACAAGTGAAATTAGGGCTTACGAATCGTCGCACCTGGTCTGCAGTCTTTTGGTTAATGCAGAAATTTGTGATTGGAATTTTCAGTCTCATAAGTGCAGTCGTTTTATATGTAATGCCACTTATGTTTCTATTGGCACCAATACTGTATCGATACATCGACATGAATATTTTTTTCATGCAGATTGATACTTTTGTCAAGGCACTCATTGTAATGTCTATGGGTATAATGATTACCGCTATAAGTATTAGATTAGTAGATGGTTTGGCAAAAAAAATTGGAGGTTATACACGCAATATGATTCGGCAGCTAAATCGATAGAAGTTTGCAGTCTAAACTTAAAAGTATAAAAATGCGATAAAGATTATTCTATAATATAGGTAATAAGAAGGAAGGCTACTTAGGGGGTAAATGACTTGTTGAATATGGTTAAGTATTGGTTTTGGTATGATTGGATTATGTTAGGAATCCGTCTACTTGTTAGTGTCTCGATCATCCTAACTACATTAAATTTTCAGGATGGTTTAACACTATCACTTTGGGTTATTATTCCTTGGGAGATTGTTGCCTTCTCTATTCCATGGGTAGCCTTACTGTTCAATTACAAATATTACTTGTTCACAGAAATATTGCTATATGGCGGACTATGTATCTATTTAACTTCTTTATTTCCAGAAGCTTACAGCACATTTCTTATATCGGTCTTTCTTATCGCAGCAAATAGTAAGTATTTGTCCTATTATTGGACAGCTCCAACAACAATTTTTATTATAACTGGAATTTTCGATGCGGTTGCGCCAAGTAATAGCTATTGGATTATGGTCACATACTACGGATTCGCTTATGTAATGGGGTTCGCTTTTCATTTATTAATCGTCAATCATAAGCAAAATGAAGCGATTTGTAAACAAAACGCGGTACTTGAGCAATATATGTCTCAGATCGAACGCATTACACTTGCAGAGGAACGAAGCAGGCTGTCTAGTGAGCTTCATGATACAGTTGGCCACACTTATACATCCATTATTTTGGGGATGGAAACGTTACGTACCGAGCTTGTTACCGAAAAGGGTATTCAGAGGTTAGATTCTCTGCTTGAAATGGGGCGTAGAAGCATTGAGGACGTGAGAGGTTACCTACATCAAATGGATTCACCGTGTCAATCGCTTTCCTTAACTCAATCTCTACAAAATCTTGGAGCCGAATTTCAAGAGTACGCTCGGGTGAATGTAAGCTTTCGAGCATTCGGAGAGGAATACGAACTGTCTCGGCAGGCGAGAATGGCATTCATCCGTTGCTTACAAGAGTCCCTTACAAATGCAGTACGTCATGGTCAGGGGAATGAAATTATAGTTTCATTGCAGTTTGAACAACAATTTACTAGGTTAGAAGTGCAAGATAATGGTAAGGGAAATGTAGAATGGCAGGAAGGCTTTGGTATTAGAGCGATGAAAGAGCGGGCAATGAATTTGCAAGGTCAATTGTCTGTATATACAAAACCAGATGAAGGAATGCTTGTTACTTGTACTATACCGCGACAAACTGAAATAAAAGATGGACTTATTCGATTGTTAATTGTCGACGATCAACCGTTTGTTCGGGAAAGTTTGAGGACACTACTCGAAAGATATGAAGATTTAAATGTAGTCGGTTTGGCTGAAGATGGCAATCAAGCCATCGAGATGTGCGGGAGCCTTCAACCCGATATTGTACTAATGGATTTAGATATGCGCCACATGGATGGAGTCGAAGCAACCAAAAGGATTAAACAACAATGGCCACATATCCGCGTATTGATTTTTACAACGTTTCAGGATACGGAACAGGCGTTGGACTCCCTTCGTTGTGGTGCGGATGGTTTTTTACTTAAATCTATTGAAACGCTAGAGCTAGCTAATGCGATCCGACTTATACACAGAGGTGGGACCCTGATAGATCAGGAAATGTCTCACAAAATATTTGAGAAGTTTGATGCGCAAAATGAGACACCACAATCAAAAGCAACAGCTTATGAGCTAACAGCTAGAGAGATAGAAATATTGCAGCTAGTAGCAAAGGGACTACGATACAATACGATAGCTTCAAGGTTATATTTGTCAAATGGTACGGTCAGAAACTATGCTTCCACGGCTTACACAAAGTTAGGCGTGCGTAACAAGGAAGAAGCTGTTCAGATGGCTCAAGAAATAGGAATAATTGAATGAGAAAAATGTTTATTGTTTCTTTAGAGCTAAGCGGAAGACGACTTTAGACAAAATTAAGAGGATTGAGTCCTGTACAATACAGGATTCAATCCTCGCTATCAATTTTATAAACTTTTTGGGTTTACTTCATTTTTATTTAAAGACAACAATTTTCCCAACTGAACCGTCAGCACTTTGACCCACTACACGAACTTTCAATCCGTATTTAGGAACATTTCGGCCAACATCTGGATCTTGAGGGTTGCTATAATCTTGAGAATCATCGAATAGGGCATTACTTTGTGTAAAATTATCTTTCATGTAGAAAGATGAATCACCAATAGTGACATCGCTGCCTTTATTTAAGCTAAATGCCGCATCATGCATTTGGTAGCTGTTTGAACCTAGGACTTTATTTAGTCCATAGCTATCGGTAGGATCTGTCCAATTTTTATTATGCCAGATATTGTTATGTTGATCGGCATCGACAACTCCTAAGAAGCCATCACCAGGATGGTATCCTTGACCTGTCCAGTTGTTGTCGACAAACTTTGATAAGAATTAGGCATATGGACTAGAAATAAAAAAACACTATGTCGAGAAACACGATTTGGAATGGTAAAAAGAACCTTCTATTTCTTATGTCGTTTCAGAATGGATTGTACACAGTCGAGAAGAAGATTAACTTTTCAAGATTTGTACCATATTCTTTATCAGAACGTATCATCTCTGAAAGATTGTCTAAATTAGGCAGTCTTTTTTTAGTTCTAAAAATAAATCCTAGAATACAAGTCTACTAAATTTAAGTACACGTAGATCTAAATATAAAAAGCATTAGCCGTCTCTTCTTCTTAATATAATAAGAGTATCCTATGATTAAAATTTCCTGAAATGGAGTGATTTTAATGCTTGAAGTAAAAGGACTGGCTTCTTATTCACCTTTAGGGCATTTGAATGAGTTTCGGAAAGATCCAATATATTTTTTAAGTGAACTTTATAGAAATCATGATACGATTGTCTCATTTCGATTTGCTCATCGTAAAATGAACTTGCTATTAGAGCCCGATTTAATAAAAGAGGTATTAGTAACGAAGCAGTATTCATTCCATAAATCAAAGCCATTTCAAGAGATGAAAACGTTGCTCGGTGAGGGATTGTTAACGAGTGAAGATGAAGTACATATGAGGCAGCGGCGTTTGATTCAGCCATCATTTACGAAGCAGCATACCCAATCCTATGCAAAGGATATGACATTGCTCACTGAAGAGTTTATTAGTTCATGGAAAGATGGTGAAGAGCGTCTCATTAGTAGAGATATGATGGAGCTTACATTAGCTATTATTGCTAAAACTATGTTTAGTATGGATCTGAGTCAAGGACATGATCGTGTTGGGAAGCATTTTGACATTATTATGGATATTGCAACGAAGCGAATTCGATCCGTTTTAAAAGCTCCACTCAAACTGAATTCACCAAAAAATAAATCTTTATCGGAGGCTATTAAGGCTATCGATAAGGTGTTATATGAAATGATTGAAAAAAGAAATAGCTCAGAAACAAAGGAAGATTTACTAGGACTATTAATGCAAGCAAGGGATGAAGAGTCTAATGAAGGCATGACGAATCAACAATTAAGGGATGAAGCAATGACAATCTTTCTTGCGGGTCATGAAACGACTGCAAATGCATTATCTTGGTGCTTATATCTTTTATCTCAGCATCCGGATAAAGCTAAATTATTATATGAAGAAGTAGATCGTGTTCTAGGTAAAAAACGAGCAGATTATCAATCAATGAAAGATTTAATTTATACTCAGCAAATTATTTGGGAAAGTTTACGTCTCTATCCCCCTGCATGGCTTATTAGCAGAAAAGCAATAGAAGATGTCAGCATTGGTGACTACAGAATTCAAAAAGGTGAGACAGTCATGATGAGTTCCTATATCATGCAGCGTTCTGAAAGGTATTTCTCACATGCGGAAGAATTTCTTCCAGAGCGTTTTAAGAATGGAAAGGTAGAAGGGGTTCCTGAATATGCGTATTTTCCTTTTGGTGGTGGGCCACGTGTTTGTATCGGAAATCATTTCGCAATTATGGAGGCTGCTTTAGTATTAGCAACAGTCGTTCAGCATTATACGATTGAACTAGCTCCTAATCATCATAAAGTGGAGACAGAACCACTTATCACACTTCGTCCGAAAGATGGATTGCGTATGATTGTAAAAAAGAGAAAATGAGCGGTATTTAATGTACACACATAGGCAAGTGTCTTTTCCAGGAGATTTTTCATAGAATATAGCATTCTCTTTACTGTATGTTTGAAAGGGGTTATATTTTTTGGAAAAGACAAAACTGACTGGACGGATTGTGACACCAGGTGATGCGGATTATGAACAGGCTAGAACAAATAATACTTTAAACAATCCTAAATTTCCTAAAATAATAGTATTTTGCCAAAAGAAACGAGATGTAATAAATGCTTTGAATTGGGTGAAGGAAAATAATATGCCATTTAGAGTAAGAAGTGGCAGGCATAACTATGAAAATTATTCGCTCGTAGATGGTGGTCTTGTTATCGATGTTAGTGAGATGAATACAGTTAGTGTAGATTGCAAAAGCATGACCGCAAAAATACAAGCCGGGGCTGATTTAGGAAAAGTATATAATATTCTATGGGAAAATGGTACGACAATCCCAGCAGGTACTGAAAGTAGTGTTGGCCTTGTTGGTCTTACACTTGGTGGAGGTATCGGGATGCTGTCGCGATTATATGGTCTTACATGTGATAATCTACTTGAAATAGAAATAGTAGTATCGAATGGGCATGGGAAAGCGAAACTGATTAAAGCAAATAAGAACAAGAATAGTGATCTTTTTTGGGTTTGCTGTGGCGGTGGAGGCGGAAATTTTGGCATTGTCACGTCGCTTAAATTTAAAGTACACCCAATTTCAACTGTTTCGATCTTCTCGATTATTTGGGAGTGGGAAGACTTTGAAGCCGCTTTTGATGCTTGGCAAAATTGGGCAATTAACACTGATATCAAGCTAACTTCAGAAATTGAACTAAAATCTAGGGAAGTAAATCAAATTATTGCTCAAGGGGAATTTGTAGGTCCAGTAACAAAATTGAAAGAACTGTTACGGCCACTAACAGAAACTGGTTCACCTATAAAAGTAATGGTAAGGGAAGTACCTTATATAGAAGCTGTTCATTTTTTTGATGAACCAAGTGGGAATGTCCCAGCTTATAAAAAAAGATCAGGGTCTTTTCTAAATAAAACTTTTCCAAAGAGAGCAATCTTGATCATGAAAAGTTTTCTAGAAAATACACCAAATGGAAAGTCAAGTATTTGGCACCAATCTCTTGGAGGAGCAGTAAGGCGGATTAGACCAGATGAAACTGCCTATTATTACAGGGATGCCATTATTGCTCAAGAGTATCTTGCTAATTGGAGTACACCTGACGAAGAGCGAAAAAACAATCAATGGGTTGAAGACCTAAGGAATGCCTTATCAAGATACACTACTGGTGACTACGTAAATTGGCCTGATCGGTTTATTAGAAATTGGCCAACCGCATATTATGGTGGGAATTTAAATCGTCTAAGAGTTGTGAAACGAGAATATGACCCATTCAATCTATTTAAATTCCCTCAAAGTATTCCTCCTTTTATTAGTTGGTTTTAAAGTGAAAAATTCAAAAAATACTAGTGAAAAACCGATCGATTGAATTTCCAAATTGGTCGGTTTTTCCATAACTGTAGTTACTAACAAAAAGTTCTTATTGCTCTGAATTACTATTTTTATTGCCTCTTGTAAAGACAAAGTAATTACCGAGTATTGAAAATAATAGCAGTGCAAAACCGAAAATAACGATTTGGTAGTTTTTATCTAAGTAACCAAAATAACAACACACGATCGTCACAGGTAAAATCATTAAAATGATGCAAAACTTAAGTACAAAATTAGGGACATCCATATCATCTTCACCTTACTTAGTATTTTTCATTTAGTTTTTCATAGTTAAAATTCTTTATTCAAATTATTTTTATATAGTACGATTAAATTGATCATCTTATGGAAAAATGAAATTTGGATTTATTACTTATACTAGTTAAGAAATAGAACAAAAAATAGAAGGTGTAAACATGAATGAGAATGATAAGCAAATTGTAGGAGAAAAGGCAGCAGAATTTGTAAAAGATGGTATGGTTGTTGGATTAGGTACGGGTTCTACAGTTTTATATACAATAAAAAGGCTTGGGCAATTAGTTCAGGAAGGACTGAATATAAAGGGTATTCCAACTTCCATACAAACTGAAAAGCTTGCTAAAGAGGTGGGTATCCAACTCGTAAACTTTAGTAAAATTGAACAGATTGATATAGCAATTGATGGTGCCGATGAAATTAATCCAAACTTTGAGCTAATTAAAGGTGGGGGAGGCGCTCTATTAAGAGAGAAAATCATTGCGAAAGCAGCTAAAACATTTATAGTAGTTGCTGATCCAACTAAGATGGTAGAGAGATTAGGGAAGTTCCGACTACCAGTAGAAGTTATTCCATTTGGCATGGAAATGACGATGAAACATATTAAAGCAATCGGTTTAAGCCCTGAACTTCGTTTAAATGGAGCGACTCCATTTATTACGGATAACGGAAACTATATTTTTGACTGCAGTATACCTAATCATATTCAAACTGAAATAATAGAAAGAGAACTCAATTTAATTCCAGGAGTGGTAGAAAACGGATTATTTGTTGGAATGACTGATCTAGTTATCACGCTGGATAAAAATGGGGATGTTGAAATATTAAGTAAATAGTGCATAGTTAAGTCATTTACTAAATGTAATGCAGAGTACATACTTGCCCGTTCCTTCTATTTATTCAATAATAATAGTAAGAGATAAAGAGTTAAAGGGAAGAGGGGGATAATATGCAAATAAGAGTTTCAGCCGTTCAATATCATCTTCACACAATAAACTCCTTTGAAGAGTTTGAAAAACAAGTAGAGCATTATATTAAGACAGCAGAGGAATTTGAAGCGGAATTTATCATTTTTCCTGAGTTTTTTACAACTCAGCTTATGTCAATTGGGAATGAAAAAAGTGAGGCATTAACAATCCAAGATTTACCTAACTTTACTGAGCAATATCGTTCTTTATTTTTAAAGTTGGCAAAACAATACAATATGCACATTATTGGAGGAACGCATGTTATTAAAAAAGGCGATCGACTATATAATGTTGCACATTTATTCTATCCAGATGGCCGAATTGGTGAGCAGGCAAAGCTACATATTACACCAACAGAGGTAAATGAGTGGAATATGAGTGCAGGTGACGGTTTAAAGGTTTTTGAAACAGAAAAAGGAACAATTGCGATGTTGACTTGCTATGACATTGAATTCCCAGAAATCGTTCGCATGGCAAAAGCAAAAGGAGCAGATGTCATTTTCTGCCCATCATGCACAGACGATCGCCATGGGTTCCACCGAGTACGTTATACATGTCATGCAAGAGCAATTGAAAATCAAGTTTATGTTGTAAATACAGGTACGATTGGTTCACTTCCAACTGTTGATTTTATGCGTGCAAATTTCGGTCAAGCAGTTGTAATCACTCCTAACGACATCCCATTTCCTCCAAAAGGAATTATGGTAGAAGGTGAAATGAACCAGGATATGATTGTTACAGCTGATCTTAATTTAGATTTATTATACAAAGTTCGGGAAAAAGGATCCGTTACAACATGGCGTGACAGACGTACAGACCTTTATCCAGATTGGTAAACTTATTCTTAAATAGAAAAGAGAGTTTTAGCACATGTATCGAAAGGAATTTTTTGTTTTCGACCAGGACAAACCAGTCCCAGTGGTAATTCGTAATTATAATGAGAATGACTTTACTGATTTAATCCGTATTCAACAAGAAAGCTTTCCGCCACCATTCCCATCGGAACTATGGTGGAATGAGGAGCAACTTAAAAATCATATAACTCTTTTTCCAGAGGGAGCGTTATGTATAGAAGTAAATGGTCAAATGGCGGGTTCTATGACAGGTCTACTAGTTCATTTTGATCCTAGCCATCCTGACCATTCATGGGAAGAGGTTACTGATCATGGTTATATTCGTAACCATAACCCAAACGGAAATACACTTTATGTCGTTGATATTGGTGTCAGACCCAGCTATCGAAAATTAGGTTTAGGTAAATGGTTAATGTTTTCTATGTATGATGTTGTTGTACATCTTGGTTTGGAAAGATTGCTTGGTGGAGGCAGGATGCCAGGATATCATAAAGAGGCGGATAACTTGTCACCCGATCAATACTTAGATGCTGTAATAAAAGGGGAGCTAAAGGATCCAGTTATTAGTTTTCTACTTCGATGTGGTCGTACCCCGGTTAAGGTAGTAGCTAATTATTTAGAGGATGAAGAATCATGCAATTATGGGACTCTAATGGAATGGAAAAATCCATTTAAACATTCTAATTAAAGGGAGAGAAAGAAAATGGACTATAAAAGAATTACAAATATTAATGACCCATTATTTAAACAAATGCATCAATTAATGCAAGATGTATTTCCTCCAGAAGAAGTATTAGAATTCGATCTTTGGAAAGAGCCTTTGGAGGATCCAGGAATTCGTGTTTTTGTTGCTGTCCATGAAGAGAAAGTAGTAGGTGCTACAGAATACCGCTATTATGACGATTTTAATGTTGCTATGACTGACTTTACAATAATTGGCCAAGCTGGTTTGGGAATCGGCCCATATTTGGCACAAAATAGATTAGTAGATTTACAGACATTAGCAACCGAAAATAATAAAAAGTTATCAGGTATGTTTGCTGAAATTTATGACCCTTATCAAGTAGAACACCATGAGTTTGGCGGGGTTAAACCAATGAATCCATATGTGCGTAGGGAAGTATTAGCTCACCTAGGGTATAAGCGTCTGGATTTTGAATATATCCATCCTTCATGGAATAATGACGGTGAAGCAGTAACAGGTCTAGATCTGTGTTTCCTTCCAATGGATGGGGAAATGAATGAGCTTCAATCAGACTTGATCGTAAAGTTTCTAAAGCGTTATTACACAGTGTTATCTAATAAACCAGAGTCTTGGTATTCGATGATTGAAAATTTAGAAGAGAAAGAAAAAGTTGCATTAGTCTACTTTTAAGTGAACATAAAAAAAGCTTTTCGATTAAGTCTAAGTGCAGACTTCGAGAAGCTTTTTTTATATTCGATCGAATGAAACTTAAAAAGGATTTCGAACAATTCTCCAATTGAGCATTTGCCATATAGTTAGTCTGCTTGTTTTTGTTTTTCTTCTTTTTTTGTGCTCACCGTAGTAGTATATGATTTGGGCTTATCTGTACCATTTATTAGTTTATAAATATAGTCAGTTGTTAGTTTATAGCTGTCTTCAAGTTTTGTTGTGATATAGCTTGCTCGTTCAAAAATAATCGAGCGTAAGTTGTTGAGCTGGTGAGAGATTCTATCCATCATTGCTTCTTGCGTATCAAGGCGATCTAAAACCCCATGTTGAAATTCCTCTTGTTGTAATAATCCATGAGCTACTTCATTTTGTTTTTCAATTAGCTTATCAAGTTGTAATGAGAGAGCTTGATTATCAGATTCACTTTTTTCCAATCGCTTTGCCAATTCTGTGTAAGCTTCATTTAAACTAATCATTTTATCAATCAACGATTTTTTTTCCAGACTTTCATTTGCGTCTGATGTATTTAACCGCTGGATCATGATTCTTTCAAATTGTTCACGCTCATGGTTACTACCTATGAGACTATTTATTTGATTTTTAACATGATTCCACTGATTTGTTTGCAATTCTTCTAATTGCTCATATCGTGGCTTCAATTCAGAGATTGATTTTTCCAGGCTCATGTTATTTTTTTGTTGTTCTTCCATTAGTTCAGCTAAGTAATTATGCCGAACAAGCCCTTGATTCGGTGTTTGTATTGTTTCATTATTTTTAAAGACATCAGGGTGTTCATTCTTATTTATAAATAATCCCACTACTATTTCTCCCTTTCTATATTTTTTTACTAATATTTTATGTTCAAGTACAGATGGGGGAACTTGGGTATGCTTAGTTGGGCTATAGTGTAGCTGGAAAACGACGGTTAGTTAGGCAATTTGAAGTGTGGAATGTTCTGTCTTTTCCATATAATAAATTTTAGTAAAAGAGTATTTTTAGTAAATATGAAGTGGGAACTTAGACTCATTTTTAGCAATTAAGCTCTTATTAAATTAATATGATAAACACGAGGATAAAGAACAGAACAATGCTCATTAAAAGGTTTAAAAAATATTATCTGAAAATTAAGTAAATTAATATCACCAGCCTATTTTCTTTGAATAGTATGATGTAAGGTGGTGATAACTATGGATTTAGGCTTCGGACTTGCGGATTGGATGCTATATACTATTTGGGCAGTTACTGGATTAATGATTCTTGATTTTGTAATAGCATTTATCCGTTCATTCTGGAAAGGTTCATTCGATACATCTTTTATACTAGGATATTTAAAGGATATTCTATACTTCATTTTTCCACTGAAGTTTTTAATAACAATGTTTGGACTTGATCCTACAGGATGGATTTTAATAACATTTTATTTCATTGCTGGAATCGCAATCGTTATTAAGTATTTGAAAGACATATTTAGTAAATTTCAATAAGTATTGAAGCCCTCATTAAATGGGGGCTTTTTAGTTTGAAATCAAGTTTTTGGACTTTGTAAACAAACTTAAATGCCTATGACAAAGAGGTTTTTTTATTTTATTTAAATACACAAATTTATTTAGTTTTTGCATACATATATTTCTAGGCACCAATGGGCTAATTTTTTCATAGAATATTCAAAAAATTCCCTAGAAGGAAGTAATGTTTATGACAAAATATCAATGGGTTAAATGGCGAAGAGTATTAATTTGGTTAGCTGTTATTATTTTTATTGGTGTTGTGCTTACTAAAGGGGGGCCAACATACTGGAGTGTAGCAATATCGATTGTTAGTCTTTTATTTCAGTTCGCCGTTATGATTTTCATGGCGATCATCCAATTTGTAGCAATTTTCTGGTTTCTAGCTAGAGGTCGTACTTATTGGATTTTACCTGGTGAGACTGGATCGACGTGGGATGATTATCGTGGAAACCCTGAGATTGTTGAAAATGCAAAACGAATCGTAACATTACTAAAAGGTGTTAAAACGTTTAAAGAGATGGGTGGAGAGGCTATTCGTGGATTGCTGCTTTGTGGTCCTCCGGGTACAGGGAAATCTTATCTTGCACAGGTTATTGCGAATGAGGCCCAAGTACCTTTTGCTTATGCCTCGGCTCCAAGTTTTCAAAACATGTTCTTTGGTGTAGGGAATTTGAAAGTAATGGGAATTTACAAAAAGGCTAGAAAGTTAGCTAATATTTACGGAGCGTGTATCATTTTTATCGATGAAGTCGACGCAATTGGTATGTCTCGTCAAGGAGGAGGAGCAGGTGGCGGAGGAATGTTCGGTATGGGAATGGGTACTGGATTATTGAATGAACTTTTACTACAAATGGATCCTCCAAATATTGATACTTCTAAAATAGCAAAATTTCTTCGATCACTCGGTTTACGTAAAAAGAAAGCTGAGCGTCCAGCAGTTCTGACGATTGCAGCTACCAATTTACCAGATGTACTTGATCAAGCATTACTTCGACCAGGTCGTTTTGACCGAAAACTTTGGGTAGATTCTCCTGATTATGATGGACGTATTGATGTTTTCCAATATTATCTAAAAAAGGTGAAAATCGATTCATCTTTAACACCAGAGCGAGCAGCTCTTGATACGATTGGATATAGTCCAGCACAAATTAAACATATAGTGAATGAGTCTGTCGTAATTGCTCATCAGCGAGGTGCTGAGGTTGCAAATTACACTGATTTCCGAGATGCAATGGAAACGTATGAGTGGGGACTGAAGCAGCCACTTAGATCTATGAGTGAAGATGAGAAGAGAAATGTAGCGTACCATGAAGCAGGTCACGCCGTAGCTCAATATTTGTTAAAGCCACACGATCGAGTATGGAAGGTAACAATTATTCGTAGGGGTGACGCACTTGGGCTTGCCGCGACTAAGCCAACAACAGAAAGATATAATCGAAGCGACAGCGAAATACTTGCAGCAATCCAAGTTTGTTTGGCGGCTAGAGCAGTAGAAGAAGAGTTTCTCTACAAGAAATTAAACGGTGTCACATCTGATCTACAACAAGCAACCCTACTTGCTGGTGCATATTTAGGTTTAGTTGGAATGGGCGATGAGTTATTCAGTTGGAATGCACTAGGCTCACAAGCAGAAGGACTTAGAGCGCTACGACCAAAAATTAACCTTCTTCTAAAGGACCAAATGAGCCAAGTAAAAAAACTTGTTACCGAACACGCAGATTTTGTACACTCAATTGCACAAGAGCTGCTAAAAAGAGGTGACTTAACAGGCGAAGAAATAGAAGATATTTACGAAAGCATTTATGCACGTACCCGTCCTGAACCACCTATTGTAAAGATTGGTACTGTTTATGAGAAAAATATTCAAGGATTGCTTAAGGATTTTGATAAATTACCTGAAAGCGATCAGAGTTAGTAAAAGAACTATAATGGAAATTCACAAGGTATTCGATGTTCCTTGTGGATTTTATTGATTCTAAAATATTGGTCAAAAATAAATAAAAAGAGCACTCGCGATGAGTTGCTCTTTTTTATTATTTAAGGAAAGTTTATGAAGTGTTCGCCATACGAAGGAATTCTCAATAGACGCACTGAATATCAAAAGATATCTCCACCATAGAAGTATCTTTTTAAAACAAATAGCATATTGATTAACAAATCTAATACAACGTACTTGTCACAACAGTTAGGAGAGTGAGTAATGAATAGTCTATTAAATCATATAGGAAACGCAAATACAATTGATGATGTAATTGAACAGTTAGATGAGATTATTTCAATGAGCAATAAAACAAAAAGCAAACTAGGATATTTTGCTTCTTTATATCGATTGGTAACGATTAAAGTGAAAGTTGGAATTTTAAATAATCAGTTCGAAGACGGGACAAGAATGGAAAGGCTGGATGTAAATTTTGCAAATTTCTATTTAAAAGCACTTAAAAACTATTTAAATGGAGAACCTGTAAGTCTCAGTTGGCAATTAGCGTTTCGACACGCAGAAAACCGTCAATCTATATTGTTACAGCATTTGTTGCTTGGTATTAATGCACATATTAATTTAGATTTAGGAGTAGCTGCTTCGAAGGTATGCCAAGGCACAGATATTTTATCGCTTTACAATGACTTTATGAAAATAAATAGTATTTTGGCCTCATTAGTTGATGAGGTGAGGGATGACATGGATCGAATTTCACCTTGGATTGGTTTTTTAGATCATGTTGACCCAAAAGCTTCAAAGGCAATCATAAACTTTAGTCTAGAGAAGTCTCGAAATTATGCATGGGATTTTGCAAAAAAGCTGGCTACAGCTAATGATAGTGAGTGGGAAGCGCTGATAAAAGTGCATGATAATGAGGTTGCATCAATTGGAAATATGGTCGCACGTCCAAGTAGTTGGATGCTGAAGGTTGGTTTATGGGCAATTCGTTTTCGTGAATCCAAAAATATTGAACGAAACTTAGATCTTTTAAATCATACTCGCTTTGAAACAATTTCAACTGATGGTATTCAATTGTAAATTCAAAGAGAGTAAGCAGATTGGATAATCTAAGGCAACACTCGTTTATTAGGGTGTTGTTTTTACTATTTAAAAATTAAAACTGCTACTGTAGTATATTATATAATTGTAAAGATTCAGGATTAGAAGGTTAACGATAGGTGATAAATAAATGATACATACATATTTAAATGAAACAATCAGTTTTAATATAAAATATAAAAAGCAAAAATCGATCGGTATTTATATAGATGCTTATGGAAACGTTGAGGTTCAGGCTCCTAAAGATACACCTGATAAAAGTGTCATCGAAGTTTTAGAGGCTAATTGGGAGTTGATTCTTCAAAAATCAAATGAAATGAAGGAGCGACTTCGTGGTCCAAAAGAACGGACTTATGAATTCGGTGAGACATTTCTTTATTTAGGGAATTCATATCCTATACAAATTTCACACGATGAAAGTATTCAGCAAGATCAAGTAGTTTTTGAAGGGAATAGGCTAAATATTATTGTAAAACAACTAGAGGATGAACGAATAAAACAGGCGCTTAAAAGGTTTTATTACCAACAAATTAAAGCAATAGTTGAAAAGAGTATTCAGAAGTATCAAAGTAATTTTAAAGTAAAGCCATCTTCAATTCGTATTACTGATAGTAAAACAAACTGGGGGACTTGTGATTCAAAAAGGCAACTAACATTTAATTGGAAACTAGCAATGGCACCTCAAAAGGTGATTGACTATGTTGTTGTCCATGAAATGTGCCATATGGTTCATATGAATCACGACAGGTCTTTTTGGCGACTTGTCGGTAAAATTATTCCAGAATATAAGGAAAGAGAAAATTGGTTAGCGTTATCTAGTTGGAAAATGACCGTATAAATAAAAAATGGGAACGACAATAGTCGGCCCATTTTTTATTTTTTGTAAAAAAAGTCTGCTAATTCCTTACTTTTAAGTCTTCTATTTTTACGGATTTTAGCTCGTTCTTCTCCGCCTTGATATAAGAATTTTTCTTCCTCAGTTTCGGGAACAATTTGTGGAACTTTAATTAATTTACCTTCCTCGTCCAGTGCAACAAAAGTTAAAAAAGCAGTAGCAGCGATTTTCTCTTCTCCAGTTCTTAAGTTTTCTGCAGTTACTTTCACGAAAACTTCAAATGATGAGGTACCAGTCCAAGTTACATAACTTTCGAATGCCACCGAATCTTTCATTGTAATTGGGTGAAGAAAGTCAACTGAATCAGTTGAAGCAGTTACGATTGAAGATCGGCAGAATTTCATTGCTGATATACTTCCGATAATATCTAAGTCATTCATTAATTTTCCACCAAACAAAGTGTTATGACTATTTACATCATTGGGAAGAACTAAATTTGTTCTAATGACTCTTGTTTCACTACAAGTTACCATGTGATTTCTCCATTCTTTAATATCTATAAATTGTACACTATTTAAAAGAGAAATTAGCATACTTAATAAAAAAAATTATATGAACAAACTTTCCATTGAAGTATATTTATGAATTAGGAATTCTTGTAGTTGTTTTTTAACATCACGTAGTAAAATTTATATTTGTCAATGAAATTTGTAGGAAATAGTGCAAATTTAAATAAGTTTATTTCAGTCGTTTACATTGACTTTTACTTCTTAAGTCGGTATATTTATATCTTGTTGAGACGGGATGAATACTACATATGGGTGTTAAAAAGAAAGAGAACACCTATATATCGATATATGGTAAAATCGATATAATCTTTTGCGAGGAGGAACAGGTGATGATAAATACAATAATTGATGCTGAATTACCTGCGAATATACAGAAATTAAATCAAGACATAATGCATTTTCCAATGATTACACCTATTAATCCAAAGATGCATAAAACAACATTTAAAGGTGTATCTAGAACGGTTATGTTAGATCGATACGCATTTAAAGATATTAAACTTGTTACATTAGGTGTAGGTGACCTAGTTGTACTAACATATAAGGATGATCCAAAGTTTCCTCGTCGTGGTTATGGTGAAGTAATTGCTATTGACAATAGTCAGGAAGAAGTAACTGTTCAATTAGATTCTCAGTTTGAAGACGGAGCAATCATTACAGTTGCATTTAATAAAGTAGACAAACCACTTGAAATCTTCTACGAACAAATTGCAGACCGTGTTGCACGTGGGCTTGCATCTGCAGAAACTCCAGAAAAATTCTCCGAAGTAAAAGAGATGTTTTATGAAATTTTAGCTAACAAAACTTTTGTACCAGCGGGACGTGTTTTGGCTGGTGCCGGTACAGGAGCTTCAACAACATTCTTTAACTGTTATGTAATGCCTCATATTCACGATTCTCGTGATGGGATTGGTGAACACCGTAAGAAGGTAATGGAAATTATGTCACGTGGTGGTGGCGTTGGAACAAACGGTTCAACTTTACGTCCTCGCGATGCGATTGTTTATAGTGTGAATGGACGTTCAAGTGGATCAGTTTCTTGGTTACATGATTTATCTGAATTAACCAATTTAGTTATTCAAGGTGGTTCAAGACGTGGTGCGCAAATGATTATGATGAACGTCAATCATCCTGATATTGTAGAGTTCATCGTATCAAAGAACCAAAATCCAAAGGTTTTACGCTATATTGCGCAAACTACAAAATCGAAATTAATTCGTGAAGAAGTAGAGCGTAAATTAAAGTTCGAGCCAATTAATGCAACTGAAAAAGCAGCTTATGAAGCTTTAATTCATATTGCAACAATTGAAGGGAAATTAAATACACCTGAAATCGAACAGGCAAAAGAACTGCTTAATGACGGTGGTAAGTATTCAGTTCATAACCCTGAGTTTTTAACAGGTGCAAATATATCTGTTTGTTTAACTGATGATTTTATGGAGGCAGTTGAAAATGATGGAGAGTACAAGCTTCAATTCCCTGATTTAGAAAACTATGACGATGAAATGCGTTTAATTTATGATCAAGAATGGCAGGAATGTGGAGATGTACGTGAATGGGCTGCACGTAGATATGGTGTACGAACGTACCACACAATAAAAGCAAAAGAACTTTGGGATTTAATCAATGTTTGTGCAACTTATTCTGCTGAGCCAGGAATCTTCTTCTTAGATAATGCAAACAAAATGACAAACGCTGTTTCTTATGGTCAAAAAGTAGTTGCAACAAACCCTTGTGGAGAGCAGCCACTTGCTCCATTCTCTGTTTGTAACTTAGCAGCTGTTAACTTAGCTGAAATGACGGAAAATGGTAAAGTTAACTGGGAAAAGTTAAAACGAACTGTTCAAATTGGAACGAGAATGCAAGATAACGTAATCGATGCAACGCCGTATTTCCTAGAAGAGAATACAAAGCAAGCAAAAGGTGAACGTCGTATCGGATTAGGTGTAATGGGGTTACATGATTTACTAATCCGTTGTGGCCTAGTATATGGATCGGAAGCTGGCAACAAACTAGTTGATCAAATTTTTGAAGTGATTGCAACTACTGCTTATAAAACTTCAATTGAATTAGCGGAAGAAAAGGGAGAATTCCCATTCTTATCGACTTTTGAAGATGGACGCGAACGTTTTATTAACTCGGGATATATGAAGAAAATGCCTGAAGAAATTCGTGAAGCTGTTTTAGAAAGCGGCATTCGTAATTCGCACTTATTAACAATTGCTCCTACAGGAAGTACTGGTACGATGATGAATGTCAGCACTGGACTTGAGCCTTATTTTAACTTCGTATACTTCCGTTCAGGACGATTAGGTAAATTCATTCCAGTTGTAGCTGATATCGCACTAGAATGGTTAGAAGCAAATGGATATGAAGTAAATGAAGAAAATGTTTATGAGATGATTGAACATCTTCCTGAACAATTTGTTGGAACAATGGACCTTTCTCCAGAGGCGCATGCTGATGTTCAATGTATTATCCAAAGATGGATTGATTCTTCAATTAGTAAAACAGTTAATGCTCCTAAAGGTTATTCTGTTGAACAAGTAGCAAAAGTGTATGAAAGATTACACAAAGGTGGAGCAAAAGGCGGGACTGTATATGTAGACGGTTCACGTGATGCCCAAGTACTATCGCTAACTAATGAAGAAAATGATTTTACAAATGTAGAATTAGAAACAGTTGAAACGATAAAAGATGAAACGAATAACGATCCTGATGAAACTTCACAAGTTAAAACAGGTAACGTTGGTGTAGAAAACGGAGACACTTGTCCAATCTGCCTAGTAGGTACTGTAGTTGAACATGGTGGTTGTAATACATGCGATAATTGTCAAGTTCAGTTGAAGTGTGGAATATAAAAGTAAATTTTAAATAGCTTTGATGAAAGACCTCTTTAGATGTGATGATCTAAAGGGGTTTTTTTATGTCTAAAAGTACAATTAAAATCGACAAATGGATTAAAGAAGGGCGTGGTTCTGGGTAGAGTTACATCTATTTTTGATAAAGAGGTAGACCCTCCATTAGGTAGCAGTTTGAAGTCTTTTTTTGTTTACCTCAAAGAAACATAGAATAGCACTCAATTGAGTGCTATTGTTCCATGATTCTTTATTATTAATAAAACACTTTTGTTTGCAGGATTTCCATTGCATGCTCAATATCTTGTAAATCTTCCTTCGAAGCATTTTGTATACGAGAGAGTAAAAGAGATTCTAAGCTCTTAAAGGATTCACTCATCATGGCTTCTCCTTCCACTGTAAGACGAATGAATTGTTTTCGTCGGTCGGCAGGATCACTCATCTTTTCAATTAAATTTTTTTCACTTAACTTTTTCAATTCACGACTGGTATTTGGCATCGATATATTCTGACAATCACTAATTTCACTTGGAGTTACGGGCTGACTAACCGTTATATATTCAAGAATTTTATATTGAATTGGTGTGATTGAACCGGATTTTGAGTTTTTTGTTAATTCATGCGTTACTCTATGCACCGAAGTTATGAATGATACACATTTAGAAAAAAGTACTGAATTGTCCATAAAATTCACCTCTTTTGATAAGATATCAAAAAAGTTGTCAAAATACAATTATCAATTGACAAGTAAAAAGAGCAAGTGTTATGATTTAGTTATCAATTGATAACTAAAAGAGGTGGCCTATGAAGACCCTAATAATTTACACGCACCCTAATCACCAAAGTTTATGTTATTCTTTTTTACAAAACGTCATCAAAGGATGTAATGAAAACACAAACATAAAGGAGTTGCAGGTGCTGGATTTATATGAAGAGGGCTTTAATCCTCTCCTGGTATTTAATGAGAATAAAAGAAGACGTGATATGCATCGTGATCCTGACCTAGAAAAGTACAGGAAACAAATATTATGGGCTGATCAACTAGTCCTTGTCTATCCAATTTGGTGGGGGCGACCCCCAGCAATGCTGCTGGGTTACATTGATCAGATGTTTGCATCAAACTTTGCTTATAAAGATAAGAAGGGACTTTTGCCCATGGGGCTGTTAAAAGGAAAGTCAGTAGTATGTATCTCTACCATGAAGGGGCCTGCGAAATATCCTCTTCTTTGGTTAAATAATGCTCATAAAATATTAATGAAAAGAGCCTTATTTCAATTTGTAGGGATTAACAAAGTGAAGTTTTTTGAATTCGGTAAAATGGAGAGCCCTAATGGAAAACAGAAGAAAAAACTAGAAAAGGTTTACCAGTATTTTAAAAAAATAGAGTCAAAACAAGTTCTTTTAAGTTAACGTAAGATGTGGGTTTGTGAGATATTTATGATCAAACTTTATTTTAAATCTACAATCGTGAAGAAATACCTCTTTAGAAGTAATAATCTAAAGAGGTGTTTTTTATGTGTATAAGAACAAGGACATTAGTTAGAAGAAATTTTTAAAAGTTCAGCTTTATTCTCAAAATGCTCCATATTCTTGAAGAATAAGAGGAAATAATAGAAAATAAAACAGAGTCCCAATTTATTGGACAACTCAGCAATTGCTAATTTAAGTCTTTGGGAGAAATCATCGTTAGGATATTTAATTGGATAATCATCCACTGAATGTAACGATTAATAGGAGGAAAAATTGTTGAAACCTATATCTATTTTAATAGCGGATGATGAACAGGAGATTGCTGATCTCATAGCCTTACATCTAGAAAAAGAAGGGTATCATGTTATTAAAGTTTCGGATGGACAGGAGGCTGTCCGTGTAGTCGAGACCGGGTCAATTGATTTGTTGATATTGGATATAATGATGCCAAAAATGGATGGATATGAAGTAACTCGGCTCATTCGCGAGCGGCATAATATGCCAATAATATTTTTGAGTGCTAAAACATCTGATTTTGATAAAGTACAAGGATTAGTTATTGGAGCAGATGATTATATTACAAAACCATTTACCCCCATTGAATTGGTTGCACGTGTGAATGCTCAATTGCGACGCTTTATGAAGTTGAACCAACCGAAAGTAGATGATCATAAAGTTCTTTTGGAGTTTGGTGAAATAATGATTTCCCCTGATCAACGGACAGTTTTGCATTATGGTGAAAACATCGAGCTAACGCCGAAAGAATTTGATATTTTGTATTTACTAGCGAGTCATCCAAAGAAAGTTTTTAGTGTAGAAAATATTTTTCAGCAGGTTTGGGGTGATGCATACTTTGAAGGTGGTAATACAGTAATGGTACATATTCGCACCTTGCGGAAAAAACTCGGAGAAGATAAGCGAAAAAATAAGTTAATCAAAACGGTTTGGGGAGTGGGGTATTCATTTAATGGATAAAATTATACGCAGTTTTCGCTCCAAAATCATCGTATTATTTGCTTTAAGTATGACGCTGGCTGGTATGATAACTTACATAATTTTTAAAGGATTACAGCTTTATTATCACACGATGGTTCGTTATGGTGATCCCTTAGCCCAGCTTCGTCGATTCATTCAGAGTATTGGAGACGTTAACTTCTTTTTATTTCTATTTATCCTACTTTCGATATTGTTTTTCTATTTACTAACTAAACCCTATTCTA
Source organism: Bacillus sp. UNCCL81 (assembly GCF_900112535.1). Lineage (NCBI taxonomy): Bacteria > Bacillati > Bacillota > Bacilli > Caryophanales > Bacillaceae > Bacillus > Bacillus sp. UNCCL81. The sequence continues at coordinate 315,871 of NZ_FOMF01000005.1, forward strand.
CTTATTTTAATGAAATATCAAACGGGATTCATTATCTTGCTAGTGGCAACTTTAAACATCGGGTTTCGATCCAGTCAAATGATGAGTTCGAAGATATTGCTCAAGCAATTAATCTAGCAAGTGAAAAATTAGAAGAAGCCGTACAAAGAGGCGATTTTTCAGAAAACAGTAAAGAACAATTAGTTGTAAATTTGGCACATGATTTGCGTACTCCGCTAACTTCTGTGTTAGGTTATTTAGATTTAATCCTTAAGGATGAGAAGTTAACCAAGGAACAAGTCAAACATTTTTTAACGATTGCCTTTACTAAATCTCAGCGTTTAGAAAAACTGATTGATGAATTATTCGAAATAACTAGAATGAACTATGGCATGTTACCTCTTGAAAAAAGGCAAATTAATTTAAGTGATCTACTTTTTCAACTAAAAGAAGAATTGTACCCTGTTTTTGAGAAAAATAATTTGATCGCTCGAATGAATCTTCTGCCTAATTTACCTATTTTGGGTGATGGTGAGATGTTAGCTCGTGTGTTTGAAAATCTATTAACCAATGCAAATCGATATGGATATGATGGTCAGTTCGTAGATATTAACGGGTTTGTTGATGGGCAAGAAGTGATTGTTCAGGTTGTTAATTTTGGAGATTGTATTCCACCGGAGGAACTTCCATACCTCTTTGATATGTTTTATACAGGTGACAAAGCACGAACTCATCAAGAAGATAGCACAGGTCTTGGTTTATTTATTGCAAAGAATATCGTGGAGCAACATAATGGAACAATTACAGCCGAAAGTAGTATAATCCGAACTGTATTTGAAGTTCGATTACCGCAGGAACGTATCCCAATTGACAAAGTTTAAACGTTTCATAAAGAATTTAAGAAAAATTTAAAGTTTACCCTACTTTTTATTTAAAAAGTTTTTCCTATTCTAGAATCAATCAGAATTAGGAGGAACGTGAAAATGAAGAAGTGGGGATTTTTAGTTGCTTTAATAATTTGCCTGATTTTTACATTCGTTAATAAAGAAACGTCGCTTCAAGATAAAGTAGAGATTCAAACATATAAAAAAATTAACAATGACCAATTAGTTAATGGAGAGACTTCTGAAAGTTTTCAAAAGAAGAGCATTACTAAAGAATCGGTCTATAAAGGGAATTTACTCTTAATAAACAAAAAATATCCTGTACACCAGGAAAGTATAAAATCAGATGTTGTAAACTTATTTACTCACAAAGAATTGAAAAATGGATACGAATTACTAGATACGAAAATTGAATTGTCAGAGGATGTTGCCCGTAAATTTTCGAAGATGATAACTGCTGCTCAAAAAGAAGGGGTTCGCCATTTTACAATTAATAGTGGTTTTCGAGATTTTGATGAGCAAAATGCACTTTATCATGAAATGGGATCAGATTATGCCTTGCCTGCAGGCCGTAGTGAACATAATTTGGGTTTATCACTTGATGTAGGATCTACCGAAATGAAAATGAATGAGGCACCTGAAGGTAAGTGGCTAGAAAAAAATGCTTGGAAATATGGCTTTATCATACGCTATCCAAAGGATAAAACGGCAATTACAGGGATTCAGTATGAACCTTGGCATATTCGCTATGTTGGATTGCCACACAGTGTGATTATGGAGAAAAAGAATTTTTCTTTAGAAGAGTATTTGGATTTCTTAAAAAAACAAAAGGCTATTTCTACTACTATAAATAGCCAAAAATACGAAATATCCTATTACCCTGTTACAAAAAATACGACCATTCATGTGCCTACCAATCTTCGTTATGAAATATCAGGCAACAATATGGATGGTGTGATTGTGACGGTATTTAATAGCTCAACACATACTAAGGAGGATCGATTAGTAGAATGAAAATAATAAAATTAATGAACAAAATTTTTGTTTCAGCACTATTCGTCTTTTATATGTATGCATTAATTAGAGTCATTCTATTTAAATTCCGCTGGAGAGATCTATCCTTTTTATGGTATCAACTTCAGACTAATCTCAGGAATCCTGTTAATCTTATAAACGAATTGAAAATGGGAAATCTTATTCCATTTAAAACAATATCCATTAATATTCAGAGTCTATCATCATGGCCTGATTTTAGTAATTTGGTTGGGAATATCGTAGCATTCATCCCATTTGGAATGTTTCTTGTATTTTTATCAAAAAATAGAAGGATATCATTCATAGGAGTATTCATTAGTTCTTTGAGTTTTAGTTTATGCATAGAAAGCTTTCAGGTTATTTTTTCGATAGGGATATTTGATGTAGATGATTTAATACTAAATACCTCTGGAGGATTGCTTGGCTATTGTGCGATCAAGCTTTGTGATAAGGTTTATAATAAACTTATCGTAAATACTTCAAGCAGTGTCCAAGATAGAGAAATTGTTGATAAACAGGAATTTTAAAATCCTCGATTTAAACAGAAAACGATACTAGAAACTGCAGCTGTATAGTAGCCGTTTTTTTGTTATAAGAACTAATTGCTTTTTTCCTTCAATGTTAGAATATATTGAAGTTGAGGAGTAGACACTAACCTGGGAAATGGATGGAGAAATCAAAATCATAGAAAAACGATTTCTTTTTTGTTATATGTAGAGAGTAAATAATAAAAAAGAAAAAAGTGGAAAAGGGGGATAAGATGACACAGGGAAAAGTAAAAAGTGATGCAGGATGGAATTTTGATAATAGTTATTCAAAATTACCGGAATTCTTCTTTGCTACTCAAGACTTAAATCCAGTAAGTTCACCGAAATTAGTTGTTTTAAATAAACCAGTGGCATTATCACTTGGTCTAGATGTTCAATCTCTTCAAAGCGAAGAAAGTGTAAATGTTTTTGCCGGGAATCAAGTGCCAGAAGGTGGATTGCCACTTGCCCAAGCATATGCAGGACATCAGTTTGCACACTTTAATATGCTAGGGGATGGAAGAGCATTATTACTCGGTGAACAAATCACTCCAAAAAACGAGCGATTTGATGTACAACTGAAAGGTTCAGGTAGAACACCTTATTCAAGGGGTGGTGATGGTCGTGCAGCACTTGGCCCGATGCTTCGCGAATACATTATTAGTGAGGCGATGCATGCACTAAAGATACCAACTACACGAAGTCTTGCTGTTGTAACGACAGGTGAACAAATCCAGCGTGAAACTCGATTACCTGGGGCAGTTATGACTCGAATTGCTGCTAGTCATATACGTGTTGGTACGTTTCAGTATGTTTCAAGATGGGGTAGCGTGAATGAACTTCAAGAACTAGCTGATTATACAATCCAAAGGCATTATCCGGAAATTGAACTAAATGATCCAAATCGATATCTTTCATTACTTCAAGGGGTCATTAAGCGCCAAGCTTCCTTAATTATCAAATGGCAATTAGTTGGTTTTATACATGGTGTAATGAACACTGACAATATGACTATTAGCGGTGAAACAATTGACTATGGTCCATGTGCATTCATGGATGCGTACGATCCAGCAACTGTATTTAGCTCTATTGATCTCCGAGGTCGTTATGCATATGGAAATCAACCCAAAATGGCTGGCTGGAATCTTGCTCGATTTGCCGAAACCTTATTACCTTTATTGCATGATGATCAGGAAAAAGCCTTAGAAATAGCACAAGATGCAATATCTGAGTACCCTATAATTTATGTAGATAATTGGATCGCAGGCATGAGGAGAAAATTAGGAATATTTAATGAAGAAGAACAGGATAAGTCATTAATTGATGAGTTACTTGAAATAATGGAAAAGTATAAAGCAGACTATACGAATACGTTTAGAGCATTATCATATGGCAATCAAGATGAACTGCCTTTGTTTACATCAACTGAATTTAAACAGTGGGAGAAGCAGTGGCAGGAGAGATTAAGTAGACAACCAGAATCAAAAGAAGCATCACTTCAATTAATGCGAGACAACAATCCGATTGTAATCCCAAGAAATCATCGCGTAGAAGAAGCTTTAGAAGCAGCGGTAGAAAACGGAGATTATAGCGTGATGGAGAAATTGCTTAAAGCACTTTCTAATCCTTTTATTGAAACGAATGAACAGATAAATTATTGTACACTACCTCCTGATCCCGATCGTCCATATCAGACTTTCTGTGGCACATGATTATATTTTTATATTTTTTATAGTACGGATACTACCTTTTTCAAGGGTAGTATTTTATTTTTAAGTAAAACGAGGAACATATTTTTAGTGAATCCGAGCATACACTTTGAATAAATCTCAAAAATTTACTATATTAGAAAAAGTAAATTAAACGTTTTCTGAATTAAAATAAAGAGGGGAACTAAAAACTATTTTCAGACGGATTGCAAGAGCTTGTCTTTCGAGGCGCGAAGTTACCCTATACGGTAATGAGCACCGCTCAACAGGCGAAGTAACGAAGAAAGTGAGCGTTTGGCGGGCAGTCTGAAGAGGGGAAATTTCCCTCTTTTTATATTTAGGCCAGTAGAAAGAAGTGGGGAAGTTGAAGAAGCAACAAATTTATATCATTTTATTTTGTATTATGGTGGTATGGGGATTTAATGTAATTGCGACAAAAGTTCTAGTAGAGAACTTTATGCCAGTTACGATGACAGCTATCCGTGTTTTCACTGCTGGAGTAAGTGTTTTTATTATTTTATTTTTAATAAAAAAAGTTCGTTTGCTTACTAGGAGAGAGTTTGGGTATGTATTTTTTGCGATGCTATTGAATGTAGTTGCACATCATTATTTTTTATCAATCGGTCTTTCCCAAACTTCAGCATCAAACGGGGGCCTAATTCTCGGTATGGGGCCGCTTTTAACAGCTTTATTGTCGGTTTTCTTTTTAGGAAGTGTATTGAATTTTGTTAGAATTTTAGGCGTTTTATTTGGTTTTGCAGGTGTTGCTTTTATTGTTTTCCAGAGCGGTGGAGGTTTTCATGGCGTTTCGCATGGAGATTTTTATGTGTTTTTAGCAATCTTAGCTCAGGCATCTAGCTTTGTTTTAATTAAAAAAGTTTCGAAAACATTAGACCCAAGATTAATGACTGGATATATGCTAGTTATGGGTTCGATTATTTTATTTGGAATTAGTCAAATACTTGAGCCAGGTGGTATGGCTAGTATGGTGCATCATTCAGTAGGAATTTGGGCAGTATTTTTTGCATCAGCAGTTGTTGCAACAGCTATGGGGCATATGCTATATAATTTTGCTCTTGGAAAGGTTGGCACAACAGAGGCGGCAATCTTTTTAAATTTAAATCCATTCTTTTCACTTATTGGTGCGGTATTATTTTTAGGTGAAAAAATTGTTTTAACTCAAGTAGTCGGATTTATTTTAATTTTAATAGGTGTATTATTTGGTTCAGGAGTATATGAAGATGTATCTCGCAAATTTAAAAGGGATAATCAAATCCAAATCTAATTACAAAATAGTATACGGATCATAAGACAATTTACCGATAAGGTGATTGTCTTTTTTTATTTTAAGAAATGATTCTAATTCATCATTTTATGAAAAAAAACTGCCTATTTAGGGCATATTATAAAGTATTCAAGCTATTAGGAAGGACTCATCAAGATGACAATCGACCCAAGAACTCATTCATTAAATGCAGAAACAATGGAGAATGAATTAGAAATACCAAGTTGGTTTATAAAATTAAACAAGTTTAAATCTAATTTAAATAATTTGGACATAGAGTCTCAGTTTTATGAACAATTTTTAACCTTATTAATTAATGAAGAAACAGCGTTAGAGCTGCATTATAAAAATATAAAGTATATTGAAAAGCTAGAGAATGAAATTCAAATAATGGAAGAACGTTATCGAAAAGTAATGCACTCAAAGCTAGGCAGATTAATTCAGTTTTATTGGAAAGCTAAAAGATGGCTTTTTAGAAAGTTAAGAGGTTGGTGAGTCAGTTTTGAACAAATTTGAAATTCAGCAAAGATTAGAAGAAATTGAAAAAATTAAGATCGAAATTTACCAACGAATGAATAAGGAAATCCCGGAAGACCTAATATTTTCTAAATATCATTTTAAAAAATTAATAAACGGTATTAGCGTAATCATCCCGACATACAAGGGTGAAAAAGTAATAAAAAAATGTATTGAATCACTAAAAAATCAAACTTTATCACCAAAATATTTTGAAGTGTTCTTTATTATCAATGGAGAAAAAGATCTAACTGAAGAGATATTGATGAATTTCATTAAGGAACATAATATTAATCATTTCAATATTCTTCATTCAGAAGAAGCTAGTGTTTCTGCTGCAAGAAATATGGGAATTCAACAAGCATCAAAAAAATACATTACATTCTTGGATGACGATGATTATCTTTCACCTAACTTTCTTGAAAAACTATTTGATCATGCTGATGAAGAATCTGTTGTCATTTCACAAGTTGTGGACGTAGATCTAGAAGGTAATAGTAATTCTAACAATCCTGTTAACTCCCAAATTAAAAAAGCATTAGATACTAAAATTTACACTTATACTGATTTAAATAGTGTTTTAACAATGAATGCATGTAAATTAATACCAACAAAGAAAGTAAAAACCCAACGATACGAACTTGGTTTAAAAAGTGGAGAAGATGTAGTGTTTTTTACTAAATTATTTGCTTTGCATCATTTTCACTTAAAGATTGTTCCATTAGAAGAGCAGGCAATTTATTATCGAGTTTTAAGAGATAATTCAGTTTCTAGACGTAAAAATTCATTTGAGTTTAATGTAAAAGAACGCTTGGAAGTCATGAAACATCTTGATGTTTTACTAGGGGAAACGAATAGTCCTACAATTCAACAATTCATTAAAGGAAAAATACACGCTCAATATGGATTTATAGACAGGTATATTAACAATAGCAATGAATTGAGAGAAAAAGTAATTGAAGAAGTAAATAAACACAGTTTCGTCTATTTTCCTTATTTTAAGCTATACAATGGTGAGACGCGTTCTTTAATTATTTCTTATTGTTTCCCACCATATGTTGATACAAGCGGAACTGTAATGGCTAAGCGTATTATTGAGAATAATGAAGTGGTGGACGTAATTTATAATAACATGTCGAAGGTAAGAGAAACAGATTATCGACAAAATGCAATGGTTGATGGTTTTATTAATAATCGAATGGAAATATCATCTGCCAGTAGTTTTAAACAATGGAAATCAATGAAAGACTTTATTAAAAAATCTCTTAAGGAAATTAAATTGAAAGAAAGAAAAAATGGTACATACCATAAAATTTATAGCCGAGCACTATGGCCAGCTTCACACTTTTTAGCATTTGAATATAAAATGAAAAATCCAAAGGCAAAATGGGTTGCAGAATTCTCAGATCCGATCCTATTAGACATTCATGGAAATGAACGGAAGTCCGCAATTATTGATTTAGGGTTTTATAAAAAAGTAAATGCACTTTTAAAGAAAAAAAACTTGCCACTAGCATTAAATAACAATATGTTTTTTTGGTGTGAATACATTGCTTATGCATTTGCAGATGAAATTGTTTTTACAAATGAAAATCAGTTGAAATACATGTCAGAGATGTTCCCGATAAAAGAATTGAAAGAAGTCATTTTAAAGAAAGCTAGAATTTGTAATCAACCGACATTACCGAAACAATATTATCACGTTAAAGCAAGTAAATATCGAATTGATGAGAACAAAGTAAACCTAGGCTACTTTGGAACGTTTTATCAAACGAGGAAATTAAATGAAATAATTGAAGGGCTTAAATTAACGAAACCAGAATTAAGGGATAAAATTAAACTTCATGTTTTCACTTCAGATCCCAAATCACTTGCAAATGAACTTTCGGGAGAAGTAATTGAAAAACATGTAAAAGTAAACCCATATGTTAACTTTTTAGAGTTTTTAAATTTTACAACAAAATTCGATTGTCTTATTGTGAATGATGCGTTTACGAAGGATTATAAAAATATTAATCCATACTTACCTTCTAAGTTGAGCGATTACAAAGGTAGTGGGAATAATATATGGGGAATTTTTGAAGAAGGTAGTATTCTTAGTAAATTTGAAACAAAATACAAATCAGAGATTGGCGATATTGAAGGTGCTACTAAAGTGTTTGAATCATTAGTTACGGAGAAATTAATTCAAAAATTCAACCAGCTTGATGAAGCATTACCGAATGAGAAATTAATGTAAAAAAAATAAACAAAGTTAGTGTTAATAATTTTGTAAAGGGTAGATTCTTCATGATGAAAAAGAGTTTTAATTTGCTAGGACCAATTCTAATCGGATTGGTCTGTAGCTATTTACTGGTTATTTGGTCTCATAATTATTTGTGGAAGAACAATGTAAATCTTTATCAGAATTGGATCATTACGGATTTCTTTAAGTGGAATTTTATGATTGTGGCAGTTGTTGTTTCCATACTAGTAATTGGACTTTCTGTTCTAGGTTTTAATGTGTGGTGGATTTTAATTACGATTGTAGGTTCAATTGGAATTTTCTCATATGCGCTATCAGAAAAAATAAAATATACTGGTGAGCCTTTTCATCCAAGCGACTTATTTTTCCTGCGTGACCCAATCGTTTTTTTACAATTTTCAAAGCTGCCATTTCTTCTTAAATGGGGAGGTTTAATTGGAATTATAACATTTCTTTTTTTAGGGACTTTCTTTGCCTATAAAAAATGGAGAAATGCTTCTGCAAGGAAAAATAGTCTACGGTTTTTACTAATCGTATTACTTGGGGTCTTTTTTACATTTAGTTCAAAAGAAGGCTATGCTTATTTTGTAAAAAACTCAAATGTAAAATATATACCTTGGAATTACGAGACTAGTGTCGAAAGATATGGTATGTATCCAGCATTTTTAGTAACTTATGTAAATAGCAAACGTGAAGAACCTAAAGTATCTAATAAAGTAAAGAATGAGGTTATTAAAGAAATCAAATCTTTCAAACCACTTTCTAAACCTAAACAATTACCAGATATTTTAGTGATTCAAAGTGAGGCATACAGTATTCTAGATGACATGAAATTAAAATGGGAGACTGATCCAAATGCACCTCTTCGCTCTATAAATGAAGGGATTCATGGAACGTTAATTAGTAATACATTTGGAGGACGGACGGCTAACGAGGAGTTTGAAGTATTAACTAGTCTAAAATTAAAACGTAAATTCGAAGATCGGACACCATACCAAGAAGGAAAAATGGGGAATAGACTTTCACCTAGTTTCATTCAAGATGTTAGACACTTTGGTATGGATACGATAGCCCTTCATCCATTTAAAACGTCATTTTTCAAACGAAAAGAAGTATATCCTAACATAGGATTTAATCAGTTCTTGTCAGAAACAGATTTAACTTCTTGTGAAAAATTCGGTTCCTATCTATCAGACGATTGTAGCTCGAAAAAAGCATTGTCAGTAATTAATAAAAAAGGGAGTCAATTTGTATTTTTTGTGACAATGCAAAATCATTTTGATTGGCATAAAGGCCGTTTTCCTGAAGAAAACATGAGAGTTAGTGGAGTACCGATGGATGAGGATTTAAAAGGAAAAGTGGAAAGTTATGCAAGTGGTATTTATAAAAGCGGCAATTCTCTTGTTTCAGTATGGCAGGAAATAAAAAAACGTAAAAGTCCTACAATCGTCCTTTTTTATGGTGATCATCGTCCAACATTTGGTGATAAAAAGGCAACATACGAGCATTGGGGAGCACCAGTGGAGAAGAGTGAAGGAGAAGATTGGTATAATGAAACACCGATGTGGATTTGGAGTAATGACAAAAATACAATGGACAAGATTAGAAACTATTCAAAGCCATTTTTAGAAAAAGGAAATCTTAAATTAGAATCATACGAAATTGCACCTCTTCTAATGAAAGTTCTAACAAACGGTCAGATTGAACATTCATGGTATGATTGGGTACTTCAAAATCATTCAAATGATATATGGGATTGGGTAATCTATGATCGAGTATATGGTGATGGTATTACCTTTAATAGAAAGTAAAAATGGGGCCAAAAGGTCCCTTTTTTATTGGGTAAAAAACTGACTTGTTTTTAACTATTTTAAAAGAATTTACATAAATTGGTCGTTCTTGAAAAAAATACAAAAAGAGATAATTAGACTTTAGGAGGTTTGTGATGAGGAAACTAGTTTTCTTAAAAGGTCCTTTAATATTACTAATCGTATTTTTTAGTTTCTTTTGTAATGTTCAACCTAAAAATGTAAATGCGTTTACAAGCCAAGTCCTGCAAATGGGTGCTACAGGAGAAGATGTTATTGAATTACAGTCTCGGTTAAAATATAACGGTTATTACACTAGCAAGGTCGATGGGGTGTTTGGCTACAACACATATTGGGCGGTTCGGAATTTCCAAAATAATTTCGGGATGCCTGTCGATGGGGTTGTTGGAGCTAAGACAAAAGCGATGCTCGTAAAAGCTACAAAATATGAAAAAGGTGAAAATGCAGGTGCTGGATCGAATGTTCCGAATGGTTATTCGCAAAATGATATTCAGCTAATGGCTAATGCAGTTTATGGTGAATCGCGTGGAGAACCGTATATCGGACAAGTAGCAGTTGCTGCAGTAATTCTGAATCGTGTTAGCAATCCATCGTTTCCAAATACAGTGTCAGGAGTTATTTTTGAGCCGGGTGCATTTACGGCTGTGTCTGATGGACAAATTTATTTAACACCAAATGAGACGGCTAAAAAAGCTGTTTTAGACGCTGTAAATGGTTGGGACCCGAGTGAAAGTGCACTTTATTATTTTAATCCAGACACAGCGACAAGTGCTTGGATTTGGAGCAGACCACAAATAAAACAAATTGGTAGACATATATTTTGCCGATAAGAAAGGAGTGTTTTAAGTGATTAAGGAAGCTGCTATAGGCGTGTTAGCAATTGGACTTATCGGAACATCATATTGGGGTTATACAGAGCATAAGGCTAAAAACGAAATCAATATCCAAGCAGAAAACAACTATCAACGAGCATTTCATGAACTAACTTATGAATTAGATTTATTACATGATAAAATTGGCGATACTTTAGCAATGAAATCAAAGTCATCCCTCTCTCCAGCACTTGTAGAAGTTTGGGGATTAACTTCTCAAGCTAGATCTAACGTAGGCCAACTTCCTTTGAGGCTATTACCAGTTAATAAAACGGAAGAATTTCTAACAAATATTGGTGATTTTAGTTATCGAACTGCCGTAAGAGATTTAGATAAAGAACCATTGACCCAAAATGAATACGCAACACTGCAAAAGTTATATGATAACTCTGCTGAAATTCAAGGAGAGATTAGAAAAGTTCAGCATATGGTATTTGAGAATAAATTACGTTGGATGGATGTAGAGCTAGCTTATGCAAAAGATCAAAATCCGAAAAATAACGTAATTATTGACGGATTTAAGACAGTGGAAAGGAATGTAATGACCTATTCCGATGCAAATGCAGATCCTTCACTGACAAATTATAAAGTAAATCGTGCTAACCTTTCGAATGTAAAAGGCGAAAAAATAACGACAGAGCAAGCGAAGGACATTGCGAAAAAGTTTCTTGAATTAAATAGTACAGCACAAATAAAAGTTGATCTTACAGGTGAAAAATTAGCAGATCGGTACTATAGCTTAGAAATTAAGGAACCAAAAACAAATAGTGAAATTTATATGGATATTACCGAAAAAGGAGGGTATCCAGTTTGGGTGATTGATAGTCGAAATATTAAGGCGCAAAAAATCGATTTAAATCAGGCTTCTATTAATGGGCTTAAATTTTTAGAACGTAATAAATTCTCTAATATGGAACTAACAGAAAGCTCACAATATGATACGATTGGTGTGTTTACATATGTAACAAAACAGGACGGCGTAAGAATCTATCCTGAATCTGTTACGATGAAAATTGCACTTGATGACGGAAGTATTGTAGGATTTTCATCAAAAAATTACTTAGCAGCATATACAAAACGAACGATTCCAAAGCCGAAAATATCGGTTGAGGAAGCGAGAAATAGTATTAGTTCAAACTTAAAAATAATGGAAGAACGCCAAGCGATCATTTTAAATAAATTGAATCAAGAAGTACTTTGCTATGAATTTGTAGGAACACGTGGTAATGACACATATCAAATATTCGTGAATGCGGATACTGGTGTAGAAGAACAGATTAAAAAATTGAATGTCTTAGTCGAAAACTACGACTGAAGCTCATACTTTTTTAATGATGAGGACTTAAGTATGTAACTTAAGTCCTCTATAGAATTTCAAAGATTTTCCTAATAGTAATGAAGATAAAAAAAGGAAATGGTTTGAGTTAGAACCATTTCCTTTTTCTTGTTACTAGATTTAAAGACGATCGGTTTTCCAAACTAGTATTTCAGTTCAAAATACATGCATTATATAGTACAAATACGAGACTTTTTTCAGATCTTTTAATTGTAAAACCCTGTCAGTTAAGTTTGATTAGTTATCATACTTTAGGCTTGTACAAAGCTTTATTTTAAGCGACTTTAGGAGTAGTAATTTATAGCGTTCAATTAGAAAAAAATATTTTTTAGATTTGTCCTATTGTCCAAAATGGTGAATATATATTTCTTGAGATTAAAATTCTAGAGGGAGAGAGGTTAGGGGTAATTTCTGCTTGTTAGTAGAAGTTTAATTGTATTGTAAGCGTTTCCTTTAGAGAGAAAGGGGGATTAAATGAACATATTATTATGTTGTGCTGCCGGTATGTCTACAAGTTTATTAGTTACAAAAATGGAAGCTGCTGCAAAATCTGAAGGAATCAATGCAAGGATTTGGGCAGTGAGTGCTAATGATGTTAAAAATCATCTTGATCAAGCAGATGTATTACTTGTAGGGCCCCAAGTAAGGTACCTACTCCCACAATTAAAAAAAGAAGGTTTACAAAAAGGAATACCAGTTGATGCCATCAATCCGGTTCATTACGGGATGTGTAAAGGAGCAGAGGTCCTGAAATTTGCAATCGATTTAATAGGTTCATAATTTCATATAGGGGTGATTTATGATGGCCAACTTTACTCAAACGTTAGAAGAGAAAGTAATGCCTATTGCTGGAAAAATTGCAGGTCAAAGACACTTGCAAGCATTACGTGATGGAATTATTTTAACACTGCCTCTTATTATTGTCGGTTCTATTTTCTTAATCTTAGGCTTCTTACCGTTTGACGGATATCCGGATTTTATGGCAAAAACATTTGGTGCCGCTTGGCAAACAAAGCTTCTTTATCCGGTAAGTGCTTCATTTGATATAATGGCGCTCATTGCAGGATTTGGTATTGCTTATCGACTCGCTGAACATTACAAAGTAGATGCGTTGAATGCTGGTGCGATCTCGATTGCTTCATTTATTTTATCAACACCATACTTCACAATGTTTACACCGGATGGAGCAACTGCTGCTATTAAAGTAGGCGGAGTACTCCCTATGGCATTTTTAGGAAGTAAAGGTCTGTTTGTTGCTATTATAATCGCGTTGTTCTCAACTGAAATTTATAGATGGGTAATTCAAAGGAATTTTGTTATTAAGATGCCGGATGGCGTACCACCTAGTGTAAGTAAATCATTCGTTGCATTATTCCCTGCATTTCTAGTTATTCTCTTAGTATGGATTATTCGTTTATTAATTGAACATACACACTATGAAACTTTACACAATGTCGTTGGGGATCTATTACAAGATCCACTTAGTAGACTTGGTGGTTCATTAGCTGGCGCGTTAATTGCTGTATTATTAATTCAGTTATTATGGTCCGTTGGTTTACACGGTGCGGCAATTGTTGGTGGTGTAATGGGTCCAGTATGGTTAGCAGCAACTGATGCAAACCGTTTAGCTCTTCAAGCTCATCATGCAATGCCAAATGTTGTTACACAACAATTCTTTGATATCTTCATCTACATGGGTGGTTCTGGTGCAACAATTTGTTTTGCACTTATGATGCTATTATTTGCAAAGAGTCAGCATGCAAAACAACTAGGAAGGCTATCGATTGGACCTGGTATTTTCAATATTAATGAACCAATTACATTCGGTGCCCCTGTCGTAATGAATCCATTGCTATTAGTTCCATTTATTCTAACGCCATTAGTACTTGTTGTAACCACATATATAGGAATGAAAACGGGATTTGCTCCAAAAACACATGGTATTGCAATTCCTTGGACGACTCCACCAATTATCGGCGGTTGGCTAGCAACTGGAGGTAACTGGAGAGGCTCTGCAATGCAATTGATTAATCTTGTTATAGCATTCTTAATTTACTTCCCATTCTTTAGAATGTGGGATAAACAAAATTTACAAACTGAACAAGGCTCACCAAAATAAGAAAAGCAAAAAAGGGGATTGCCCAGACTACCTGCTAAGCGCTCGCTTTCAATTTGTCTGGGCACCTTTAGATTTTTGATTCTGTGTAAACACACTGGAAGCTTGCCTATAGGCAGGCTCTTGGTATTGTATTCTTACATTCTAGTAAAGGGTGTGATTCTAGTGACAAAAGAAGAATTGTACAACCTTTCCTTTCAGTTAATCTTGCATAGTGGAAATGCTAGAAGTCTTTCAATGGAGGGAATGTATGCAGCAAAAGAAAAGAATTTTGAGCTAGCTTTTGAGAAGCTTGCAGAGGCAGATCGCGAGTTTAGTCAAGCACATCGCTTTCAAACTCAATTGATTCAAGCAGAGGCTGGTGGAGAAGATTTTGATACGCCAATTCTATTAATTCATGCACAAGATCATTTAATGACAGCAATGACACTTAAAGATTTAGCAAGGGAGATTATTGAACTGCGGCAAGAGGTAAGCAACCAATAAAAGGAGGCTACATAGGATGGGAAAATCAATCAAAATTGCGACAATTGGTGGAGGATCTAGTTATACTCCAGAGTTAGTGGAAGGTTTTATTAAGCGGTACAATGAGCTTCCATTACGAGAGCTATGGCTTGTAGATGTTGAAGAAGGCAAAGAGAAATTAGAGATTGTTGGTCAATTAGCAAAACGAATGTTTCAAAAGGCAGGTCTTCCAGTAGAAGTTCATTTGACACTTGATCGAAAAGAGGCACTTAAAGATGCTGATTTTGTTACAACGCAATTTCGCGTTGGTTTGTTAGATGCGAGGGCAAAGGATGAAAGAATACCTTTAAAATATGGTGTACTTGGTCAAGAAACAAATGGACCAGGAGGATTATTTAAAGGTTTGCGAACAATTCCAGTCATTTTAGATATTGTAAAAGATATGAGGGATCTATGTCCAAATGCGTGGTTAGTAAATTTTACGAATCCCGCTGGTATGGTTACTGAAGCGGTACTTCGTTACACCGACCATCGAAAAGTAGTTGGTTTATGTAATGTCCCAATTGGAATGGAAATGGGAATTGCCAAATTATTAAATGTTGAGCATTCTCGTGTTCGGATTGATTTTGCTGGATTAAATCATATGGTTTATGGATTAGATGTGTTTGTTGACGGTGAAAGTGTAAAAGAACAAGTCATTGAATTATTAACGAATCCAGAAAACTCTAGTTTTGTTAAGAATATTCAAGGATATGGATGGGAACCTGAGTTTCTTCGTGCTTTAAATGCACTACCTTGTCCTTATCATAACTATTATTATAAAACTCGTGAAATGGTTGAAAAAGATATAAAAAATGCCGAAACTGTAGGGACTCGTGCTGAAGTTGTTAAAAAATTAGAGGATGATCTTTTTGAACTTTATAAAGATCCAAACCTCTCAATCAAACCACCTCAGCTCGAAAAACGCGGAGGAGCCTATTATAGTGATGCGGCGGTTCGCTTAATTTCTTCTATATATAATGATAAAGGTGATATTCAACCAGTTAATACGATGAATAATGGTTCGATTGCTAGTATTCCTAATGACTCAGCAGTAGAGGTTAGCTGTGTCATTACAAAGGATGGGCCAAAACCAATCGTAATGGGGGATTTACCGGTATCTGTAAGAGGGCTCGTTCAACAAATCAAATCATTTGAAAGAGTAGCTTGTGAAGCAGCGGTAACAGGTGATTATGATTTGGCAATTCTAGCATTAACGATTAACCCGTTAGTGGCATCGGATAAAGTTGCTAAGGAAATTGTTGATGAAATGCTAGAAGCACATAAAAAATACTTACCTCAATTTTTTAAAGAGGTGAAAGTTAAATGATTAAATTAATTGTGAATGCAGACGATTTTGGTTATTCAAGGGGAATTAATTATGGAATAATTGATGCACATAAAAATGGGGTTGTTAACTCAGCTACGATGATGATGAATATGCCCGGCGTAAGTCACGCAGTAGAGCTAGCAAAAGAAAATCCAAGCCTTCAAGTAGGAATCCATCTTGTTCTAACATGTGGAAAGCCCCTTTTAAATGATGTTCCAACACTTGTTAATGAACATGGTAATTTTAAAAGTAGACATGAATTCTTTGAAGATAAAAATATATCACTGGATGAATTAGAAAGAGAATGGACTGCACAAATAGAAAAATTCTTAGAATCGGGCCTAAAACCAACCCACTTTGATAGCCACCACCATGTTCATACCGTACCTGAGTTTTTACCAGTCGTACAGAAGTTAGCTCAAAAATATAATTTAAGTGCTAGACGTATTTCTGAAAATGCTTTACAAGGAGTCGCTCCTTTTACGGATGTATTTCTTCATGATTTCTATGGGGAAGGCGTGACAGATGATTATTTTGAAAAGATATTAACACGGGTTCAGAACGGTCAATCTGTTGAAGTCATGTGCCATCCTGGATATCTTGATCACGAGATACTAAACAATTCTTCTTACGCCAAAGATCGAGTAAAAGAGACACTAATTTTATCTACTGTAAAACTACCAAGAGTGATTGATTTATTATAGAGTAATTTAATTAATTAGCATAGAGTCTGAATTAAGATAAATTTATTCAATGCGTTGACTCTTGCAAATCAAATATTTACGTTTTTAATTGACCTGATTGTAAATTCACTTGTTCAAAAATTAAACAAAATCATTATTAAATTTAAGATCAGGAGTAATTTGGGGTTCTCATCGGAATTTTTATTGGTTAATAAGATTAGTTTTTTATATTTGAGTAGTTGATTGGAACGAAAGGGTGCTCGACTCCTGTGGGATATGCGGGAAGGCTGAGACCCCGCAGGAACGAACGTGACGAGGAGGCTCAGGTCTCGCCCCGCGGAAAGCGAGCACCCTGTAGTGGAAATCAACATGATTCTACTTATTTAACTGACAACATCTTTTTTCTATAGCGTGTAGCATAGAGTCTGTATTAGGCTCTATGCTTTTTTTTAGTATATATATATAATTAGAGTTTTATAATAATGGGAAAAAATGTAAGATGAAATAGGAGTGGTTTTACACTATAATGAATATTAACAATATTAAAATAATATTTAAGGAAAATACCTATGAAAATTGGAAAAATTATTAATTACCATCGAAAAAAACAACAGATGACACAAGAACAACTATGTGATGGAATTTGTTCAATTTCTCATTTAAGTAAGATAGAGAACAACTCAAAAGAGGTTAATATCGAAACCTTAAACTTATTGTGTATGAAGCTAGGTATATCAATTGAAGATGAAAAAAATAAAGTTAGTCACATTAAAATAAAACTACAGGAGTTCTATGATGCAATTGAACGACTGCATCATAAAAAAGCAAATATACTCTATCTAGATCTCACGGAATATAAGGAGTTCGTCCAATATACAGAATTGCTTTATGTATATGAATTATACATGCTAAGGTATACTTTGTTTTTAAATCAGGTCGATTTGGCAGAGAAATTAATTGAAAAAATGGGTCAAAATACGAAGATGTTTTCTGAGTTTGAACTATTTGTTTGGAATGTATTAAATGCAATTTTTAATCATAAAAGGAACAATTTTATTAAATCTTTAGACTTACTGGAAGAGGTAAAAGATTTAAGAAAACAGTATCGTGACGACATTACTGAATATTATTATTTAAAATCCTTAATGCATTGTAGATTAGGACAATCTGCATTAGCAATCTATTTCGGTAATAAAGCTCTTGAAGTTTTCAAAAAAAGAAATAATATTATTAGAATGTTAGATGTGAAAACTATTTTATCAATCCATTTAACTGAAACAGGTGAATATGAAAGAGCAGAAAATTTATTAAAAGAAATACTAGATGATGCAGAATTAATTCAAAACACAACAATTGAAGAAATGGCTTGGCATAATTTAGGTTTTTTATATGGGACACAAAATTTTTCAGAAAAAGCGTTGGAGTGTTATTATAAATCACTTGCGTTAATAGAGAAATATACTGAGAGTTATTACCTTACAATAGGTAATATTGCTACTCATTTGCTAAAGCTACAAAAAAATGAACAAGTTGTGAATATGTTAGAACAAGAACTAGGGTCATTCGAAGATACAACAAGAATAGAATATGTGAAATTACGAGTATTATATTTTGAAGCAAAAAATGAAGAGAAGGCACTAATCCTGTATTTAGTGGCAGACGGCTTACCAATTATGGAGAAACATGGTAATCGAATGAAGGTTTATGAATACAGTGAACGAATTGCTGAATATTACCAAAGACAAGGCGACACACTTTTAGCTAATAAGTATTTACAAATCAGTTTACATCAAATGAAGAAGACACATAATACAGGAGTTCTCAGATGAAAAAGAAGATTAAACTTATCGCTCTTTCCTTAGTTATTACTGTTCTGGTGAGTGTAGGAATAAATACGATTCAAAGTCATCATTCGCCAAACAATGAAATTTACGCATCAAATAAGCAGGAAGATGATCCAAAACCTCCAGGAAGTTGATGCTGGTATAAACAAGAAACACAAGGTTAATTCATTTTCCTTGTGTTTTTGTTTTAATTTCAATTTAACCGAGTTCAAAAATTGAGGATCTTTAACCAAAGAAGGGATATCTCTAAAAAACGAGATATCCCTTTTTTATTTACAAACTTACTGGCTTACTAGTATCTTGCTGTCTACGCTGTTTTCTAGACTTTCTAAAATAAAGTAACTCATAAATAACAGGGATGACAATTAGTGTTAATAATGTTGAAACAGTTAGTCCGCCTATTACTACAACTGCAAGGCTTTGAGATACAAGGCTACCAGTTTCGGCTTTTTTGAATAATAATGGTAGCATTGCGCAAATTGTAGCAACAGCCGTCATAAGAATTGGTCGAATACGAGTTACTGCAGCATCGATAATTGCTTCACGAAGAATCATTTGTTTTTCCTTTTGTTTTACTCGATCTAGTAATACGATTGCGTTTGTCACGACAATTCCGATAAGCATCAGTGCTCCTAATAGTGCTGTTGGTTCAACGGATATACGACTTATAATTAATCCAAGCACAGCTCCAATCGCCGCTAAAGGTAGAGAACATAGTATAGCAATTGGTGCACGGAATGTTTTAAATGTAATAATCATGATTAGGAAAACTAATCCGATTGAGACAAGCATGATCATATATAGATCTGAGAAATCTTGTGATTGTTGAGCAAGAGCCCCACCAATGTATACATTTACACCATCAGCAATTTTCATGCCTTTTGATTTTTTATCTCCAAAAATAACTTTATTTAAATCTGCATTAATTTTTGAAAGCTTATCTGGCTTTACTTCGGCAGAAATACTTAAATACGGATCGCCATCTTTATGATATAGATTAGAAGACTTTTCTTCTACTTTTAGTGTAGCTACTGATGATACTGGAATCATTCCAGTTTTCGTCATAATCGGTACTGATTTTATATCCTCAGGAGTTTTAGGTTCTAATATTGGTTCAAGATAAACATCAGTCGGTTGTTGATCAATTGTAACTGTACCAAGTGGAGTTCGATTCAACATAACAAATAATTGTTGTGATAGTTGCTCTGCATTACCTTTGGAAGGGTCAACCTCTAAAGAATAAACAGTTTTTTTATCTTCCTCATTTGTAGTTACCTTTTTAACTCCATCAATATTTTTAATCTTATTTTTAATTTCGCCTGCGGTATTCTCTAAATCATTTAAATTATTTCCGACCACATCGATCGTAATTTGGGTTTTAGAACCTCCAAATAAACTAGATGCCATCGTAGTTAATTCTGCATCTGCATAGTTAGACTTTTGCGTGTTGATTTTTTTTACGACTTGGTCAGTAAGTTTTTTATCGTCTAATGTAATTAAATAGATTGCTTGAGTAGAAGAGCGGACATCTCCATATTTTGCAGCATCAGCTGTACTACCTAATTGAGTGTAAACTCCTTTTATCCCTTTTTGTTCAAGAATATACTTTTCTAGTTTAAGAGTGTTTTCTTTTACTTTTTCGACTGGTGTATCACTCGGATACGTTAAAGTTGTTTGAACAAAATCTGATGAAGAATTATCTGTTGCCCCTTTTGGCATAGCGAAATAAGTACCAATTGAGCCGACAAATAATAATAATGAAACGACAACAATTACCCATTTATGATTCAATGACCAAGTAAGAACTTTTTTATATCGTAATGAAGGATTATGTGCTTTTAATTTAGCATTTTTAAGGAAGAATGCACTTAATAATGGAACGACCGTCAATGCAACAAATAATGAAGCTAATAAAGAGTAAGTAATGGTTAAAGCAAAAGGAAGCATAAAATCTTTAAGCCCCGTGCTAATAATTCCTATTGGTAGAAATACAGCAACAGTCGTTAAAGTTGAGGCTGTGATTGCACTTCCGACTTCTTTCGTAGCATCAATAATCATTTGAACAGAAAATTTCTCTGATTGAGTTTTTCTAAAAATATTCTCAATAACGACAATACTATCATCAACTAATCGTCCAACTGCTACAGCTACTCCACCGAGTGTTAAAACATTCAGTGTAATACCAGACTCTGCAAGTAAAAATAATGTTAAACATAGCGATAGCGGAATTGAAACAATGGTAATTAGTGTTGAACGTACATTTCTTAAGAATAGCATGATGACAATCGTAGCAAATAATGCACCAAGTAAAACTTCCTTAATCATTGCATGTACAGAAGTTTTAACCATATCCGATGTTGCGACCATGACATCTGAATTCATATTTTTATATTTCTTATTTAAGTGTTTAGTAGCTTCTCTTA
Source organism: Bacillus sp. UNCCL81 (assembly GCF_900112535.1). Classification (NCBI taxonomy): domain Bacteria; kingdom Bacillati; phylum Bacillota; class Bacilli; order Caryophanales; family Bacillaceae; genus Bacillus; species Bacillus sp. UNCCL81. The sequence goes on from NZ_FOMF01000005.1 coordinate 336,988, forward strand.
CATCCTTTGTAATACTAACAGCATTAGAATTACTATCCTTTGTGACGATTAATAATAACCCGTCTTTTCCGTTGATTCTTGTTAGATTGTTTGCTGGCTTTTTCACTTCAACAGTTGCAATATCAGCTAATTTAACATGATCAGCGACCATAAGACTCTTTACTTTGTCTATATTATCTAAATTCCCAACAACTTTTATATTACTAGTTTTATCATTTATAATACCTTCGCCAACTGAAACTGCAGAATTTTGGCCTCGAATAATACCCATGACTGTTTCTAGTGATACTTTATTCTGCGTGAGCTTCGCATTATCGATTTTTACAGAAACAAAAGATTTTTCTGTACCATATGTTTGAACGTCAGCTACGCCTTTTATGTCTTTGAAATATGGAATAACTTTTTTGTTTGCAAAATCAATATTATTTGGACTTAATCCATCCTCGAAAGTGATTGCAACATCTGCGATAGGGATCATGGAAGTGTTTAATTGTACAATTGTAGGTTTACTAACATTTTGAGGTAGAGTGATTTTATTTAAAGATTCTTGGACTTCTTGTTTAGCATCCTTCATATTTGTTCCTGATTCATAATATACATCAATTTTTGAAAAACCATTGCTTGTGCTCGAATAAATATGACTTTTACCTTTCACACCAGAGACGGCATTTTCGATCGGAGTAGTTACTTGATCCTCCATTGTTTTCGAATCAGTACCTTGGCCCATAACAATGACAGAAACAATTGGTTGGTCTGCAGCAGGTAGGAATTCCATCGGAAGCTTTTTGTAACTTAGTACTCCAATTAATAAAATGAGAACTGATAAAAAGGTAATGGCGGCTTTATTATTAAAGGCCCATTTTGTAAACCACGACATTCAAGTTATCCCCCTTTATGGTAAAAATATCCAGTAACACACAAGTTGAATCGTAACACAGTAATCTTGAAAATAAAACACATTTTATTTAGAATTTACAAAATATTTAAAAGCACAATTCGACATTTAAACAGGTAAATGAATTAGTACATACTTTATTAAAGTATGAGACTATTGGTCTTTTATACTTGTTTAATGAATTCAGTTTTCCGATATTTTTGTTGGTTAGTTGGAAAATTCTGAAATGATAGCACACTTAAAACACATGTGGTAAGGTATTAACATCTAACGACTAGATTAATCAATAGAATTCGAGGTGCTGTATTTTGATTAAACGTTTTTTTAGTTATTATCGCCCGCACAAAAAGCTATTTTATATAGACTTTTTTTGTGCAATATTAGTTGGATTAATGGAGCTGGGATTTCCTCTAGCAGTGTCTTGGTTTATTGATAAACTGCTGCCTGAAGGGAATTGGAGTAAAATTATCTCAATTAGTATTGGACTTTTAGTACTTTACTTAGTAAGTTCTGGTATGCAATTTGTAGTAAATTATTGGGGCCATAAACTTGGTATTAATATTGAAACTGATATGCGTCGTGAGTTATTTAATCATGTTCAACGTCAATCTTTTCGTTTCTTTGATAATACGAAGACTGGTCATATAATGAGCCGTATTACAAATGATTTAATGGATATTGGTGAATTAGCGCACCATGGTCCAGAGGATTTATTTATTGCAATTATGACCTTCATCGGTGCATTTTGGATTATGCTAGCAATTAATGTGAAGCTTGCATTAGTAGCAATCATAATCGTTCCATTTTTAGTATGGTTGATTTCCTACTCAAACATGAAAATGAATAAATCATGGAGTAAAATGTATGGAAATATTGCGAATGTAAATTCACAAGTTGAAGATAGTGTTTCAGGCGTGAGGGTAGTTCAATCTTTTACGAATGAACAATATGAAATGAAACGATTTAATAAAAATAACCAATACTTCCGTAAAACGAAACTAAAAGCTTATAAAGTTATGAGTGTGAATTTACTAGGAATCTATGTATCTACTCGATTAATGACACTTGTTATTCTAGTTTTTGGAGCTTGGTTAAGTTTTACGAAAATTTTATCGTATGGAGAATTAGTAGCGTTTATTTTATATTTAAACATTTTATTTAAACCGATTGATAAGATTAGTGCTTTACTTGAATTATATCCAAAGGGTATGGCAGGCTTTAAACGTTTTACTGAATTGATTGATAACGAGCCAGACATTGTAAATACTCCTGATGCAATTGAAGTAATTAATCTAAGAGGGGATATTAAGTTCAAAAATGTTTCTTTTGGTTACGAAAACAAACGTAGAATCTTAAATGATCTTTCCTTCTCTATTGAGGCCGGTAAAACAATTGCTTTTGTAGGACCTTCAGGAGCAGGGAAAACAACAATCTGCTCATTAATTCCAAGATTTTATGATGTTTTAGACGGTGCGATCACAATTGATGGAATTGATATTCGAAACATGACGAAAGAATCGTTGCGATCAAATATTGGAATCGTACAACAGGATGTCTTTTTATTTACAGGTACATTAAAAGAAAATATAGCTTACGGTAAGTTAAATGCAACCGATGAAGAAATAGAAGAAGCAGCTAGAAAAGCCCACTTAACTGATTTAATTGCTTCATTGCCTGATGGTTATGAAACTCAAATTGGTGAAAGAGGATTAAAGCTTTCTGGAGGACAAAAACAACGATTAGCAATTGCTAGAATGTTTTTGAAAAATCCACCAATCCTAATATTAGATGAGGCTACCTCAGCATTAGATACAGAGACAGAAGCAATTATTCAAGAGGCATTGAATGATTTATCAAAAGATCGAACAACATTAGTCATTGCCCATCGATTAGGTACAATTAAAAAAGCAGATCGTATTTTAGTCATTACTGAAGAAGGAATTGCTGAAGATGGTACGCATACAGAACTACTATCACAGGAAGATGGGATATTTGCTAGACTTCATGCTCATCAAATTTAACCTAAAAAACATTTTTTAAGAAGGTGTTTTGTATTGATTGAAAATTTTACTGGTAAGGCAGATCTATATTCGAAGTTTCGCCCAAGTTATCCTAAAGAATATATCAATTATTTACTCTCAGAAAATCATTTAAATGAGGGGAGTGTTATTGCAGACATTGGTTCAGGTACGGGTATTTTAACTAGGCTTTTACTTGAAAAAAAGTTAACTGTTTTAGCAATTGAACCAAATAATGATATGCGAGGAATCGCAGAGAAGGCCTTGAAGGAATACGATCAATATAAGTCAATTAATGCAAGAGCTGAAAATACATCTTTAAAAAATAATAGCGTTGATTTAATAACAGTAGCGCAAGCATTTCATTGGTTTGATAAAGAAAATTTCCGTTTAGAATGCAAACGGATCCTAAAAGAGAATGCAAAAGTATCTCTAGTTTGGAATAGTAAAGATTTATTAAGTCCATTAATGACTGAATTGCAGGAGATTTGCAAAGCAACTTGTCCTAAGTTTAATGGGTTTAGTGGTGGAATAGAAGAGCCCCCAAATGTTACTAACCAATTTTTTAAAAACGGGAACTATGAAACGCTGGTTTATAGAAATGATTTGGAAATGGATTTAGAAGGATTTTTAGGTAGAAACTTATCTTCTTCTTTTTCTCCATTAAATGGGGAAAAAGAATTTGAACCATATCGAACTGCACTTACAAATTTATTTAATAAGTACAGTTTAAATGGCAAAATCATTTATCCTTATATTACAAAAAGTTATTTAGGTTTTGTGTAGATATGGCAATATAAGTAGAAAGAGCATCTTAATCGATGCTCTTTTATTATTGAAAAAATAACATTATTTTCCTACATAGATAATTTTAGTTCCGTTTACGTGTTGATCCATTTCGTACGTCTTAGTGGACTTTGGATAATTAACTTGTATTTTCTTATTATTTATCCAATCTATTTTAAATAAATCGTCTGAAACAAATGTATTTCCTGAATTATTCGTTAACTTCTGATCTGAATCCATTATAGATAGATGATACGAATATCCAGTTGTAGCACCACAATTTCTTTCGAAAATATAAGCTACCTTATCGCCTTTAGGAGAAACTTCTTTATGGGTAATTTCATTTCCGCACATATCTCCAAATAAATAATCTAAAGTATAATAACCAGCTAAACAGATAGCTGTTATAATCCCTACAATGATTGAAAATATTTTTATAATCTTTATCAATTTGTTTTTCATTATTTTCTCCGTCTTAACGTCTAAAAGTTATCCCGTATAATCTTATATCATTACTTTTTTATGAAAGTACTAAGTCCCATCTTTCCTCAATTAACTCAGATCCAGTCCATTCAAAGTTAGGTTTTTCTTCAGTTAAAGTAAAATTATATTTTTTATATAGATGACGTGCGGTCTCTAATGTGCTTACAGTCCATAAAAATACATGTTCGAATTGATTTTCCTTACAGAAGTTGAGTGCTGTTTCGATTAGCTTTTTACCGATACCTAATCCTTGGGATTTTTCATCTAATACAAACCATCTAAGTTGTGCTACTGACTCATTTGTCTTTGTAATAGCAATTGATCCGACGATTTCTCCATTTACTTCAGCGACCCAAAGTTCGCCTCCATTAGGATTCAATAAAAATTCGCTTAATCCTTTCATTACATAATATTCAAATACACGTCCAAATTGGTAGGTTGTACTATAAATCTTTCCATGAATATAAGCGACATACCCAACATCGCCAGGTTTAAATGGTCGAATCAAAATTTCAGGATTAGGTGTCTGATTTAAAGAGAAAATGGATTCAATTGTTTCCATTGATTTAACTAGCTCTTTTACTTCAGGAGTAGAAAGGCTTTGAATCATACTTTCTACTCCAATGTTCGCATCATTAACTAATTTATTGTAGATTTCGTTTCCATTTGCTGTTAAATGAAGTGTATATTGACGTTTATCTTCAGGTGATTGGATTTTTGAAATGATGTTTTCATCATCGAATCGTTGAATAATGCGACTTAAATAACCACGGTCAATGCCGAGTTTTTCGATAATATCTGTGGCAGTACATCCGTGGTTCTCGTTGATTTCCGTTATGATTCTAGCTTCGGTTAATGGAAAAGGGTGATTATAGATTTCTTGATCAATTTTTCCCAATACATTAGCATAATGTCTGTTAAATTTGCGTATTTTTTCAACATAATTCATATTTTTCTCACCTTTAATATTCTGAAATTTTAGATTACTAATAATATAAACTAATAAAGTTGACTAAGTCAACTATCTTGAAGGTGATAAAGGTGTGAATGGTGAAAATTGTACTAGAATATTCAAAAATTTGGATAAGGAATTTATAAAAAAGGGAATATAATTAAAAAGTGGTTAAAAATAAGTTAAAAGTAAATTAAATAGGGGGAAAACATGGAACCAACTTTGTTATTAGAGTACGGTTGGGTATTAATAATTCTAATTTTATTAGAGGGGTTATTATCGGCCGATAATGCACTAGTACTTGCTGTTATGGCAAAACATTTACCAGAGGAACAACAAAAGAAAGCGATCAATATTGGTTTACTTTTAGCTTTTATTTTTCGAATCGGTGCCATCTTTATTATTTCATTTCTTTTTAATGTATGGCAGGTTCAAGCAATCGGAGCGGCGTATTTAATTTTCATAGCATTAAAGCATTTATTTAAAAAGCATGATGATGATAAAGGAAAAAAGGAAAAAAGCTTTGGGATGACAGTTGCTCAAATATCATTAGCAGATATTGCATTTGCGATCGATTCTATTTTAGCAGCAGTAGCGCTAGTCATTGATCTACCTAATACAAAAATGGGTAATATAGGTGGCATGGATGGTTCTAAATTTATTGTCATTGTTATTGGAGCAATTGCCGGTTTAATTGTTATTCGCTTTGCGGCAGGTATTTTTGTTAAATTGTTGACAACACGTCCAAGTTTAGAAACAGCAGCTATGCTTTTAGTTGGATGGGTAGGGGTTAAACTACTAATGCATACTTTGGCACATCCATCTCTACACATTATTTCACATCATTTCGTTGAAGGACCAATCTGGAATACGATTTTCTGGTCAGTCATGCTATTAATCGCTTTAGGTGGTTGGTTTCTCTCTAAAAAGAAATCAACAGATACTAACGTAGAATAAATGATAAATAATAAAAAATCGCTTAGGTTTGTAGCACTAAGCGATTTTTTAGTTTTCGCTACTTAACCAACATAATAAAATCATGCAGTTTATCTAGCGACATAATATTTTGATTGCATACTTGGCTATCCTTGCAAATGTAATTTCCTCTTTGTGTAAAAGTACCTTCAATTTTTCCCTTTGTTTTTGTCATGAATAATCCTAAGTCACCGTATTTATTACATATTGTGCAGTTGCCTCTTTTTTTCATAGGATTAAAGGTACCTTGTAAACCAATTAGTTTGTCATTTAAATATGTGACAATAAACTTAGAATTCGAGCCTAAGTCATCCCATCCGATATATGTTGTCTCAACTAAATCAATATTTTGTAATAAGGGAAGCTTTAATTTTTTTGCTTTTGGAAATAGCTTTTTGATGGATTGTTCTGATACTTCTTTAAAAGGAATTATATAAGGCTTTAGTTGGTTCAGTAAAACATCTGCTTGATCAGAATTTTTAATTGTGCTAATTGGATTGAAGAGTAGATGTTGCTCTTCAGTTAGTTCAGGAAATAAACTTAGAATTCTATCATTAACTAGTGAATGTAAAGCATTTAAAACAGTTTTATCATTTACTGTAGAATGTCCATTTGTTAAGACTTGAAGTTGATGTTTAATAAAATTATATTGTTCTGTTCTAATAAAAGGTTTCATTTATATCACTCCTAATTTGAGAGGAAAGTTCGATTTATAACTTAACATCTTTAATTTACATCAAAAAAGCGAATTTATATATGTTGAGTTTATCTAATAAACAAAGTTGCCATAAAAAAATATTGATTCAGTGTTTTGTCAGAGTGTTGAAATATAAAATGGTCAATAGGGAAAAATGACATTAATGAACATTTATTTAATGATGAAATTAATCATTTTTTGGATGATCTATTAATGGTTTTATATGTTAATATTTTCGAACAATTTCATGAATCCAATAACAAATGTAATGATTTTTTTCAGAAGTTAAAAATATTATGAGCTAATTTTTTAGAAAAACAGATTCAATTTAATAGTTTAATTAATGTTCGATATTAATTGACCTACAAGCTGATTAATAATTAATATACAACATTTAGGCTACTCTAAGTAAAGGCTATTTGATTAGGATTTATTGTAAACTTTTTTTGATGAACAAGTTGATTGGAACGGAGGGGTGCTCGACTCCTATGGGATTAGCGGGAAGGCTGAGACCCCGCAGGCTTGCCGAGGAGGCTAAAGAATCTCGCCCCATGGAAAGCGAGCATCCTGTAGTGGAAATCAACATCACTCTACTCCTTTTACGAAAATTTGGTAATTTAATTGATAAGGTTGTTTTCAACAGCATGAAAAAAACACTGATATTAATCAGTGTTTTTTGATTTATTTAGTATATACAATTTTTTTTATCGTTTCGATTGAGAGAAAATATTCTTTCGCTAGTTGCTCAATTGATTGACCGTTTTTAAATGCTTCTTTAATTGCTTTATTTCGATTATCAATTAGCTTTCTTGTTCCTGAACGTGAGCCCCATTTTTTGTGGACTTTTTCAGTTTTTGGAATATAAAGTGTTTCTCCCTGTACGTATTTTTGTATTTCCAATAATAACTTTTCAGGTAAAATAGCAGTCGCTTTTATATATGCCATCTTTGCCAGCCCCTTATTCTTATTTAGTAAATAAGGTGCAAAGCCGTTGAATCAGAACTGCTTACTTGGGCGATTAGTAAAACCTGCCCATGCAAAGTATCGCCTTTCTAAATCTAGGCTTTGCATGGGATGTTGATTTATCTGACAAACTAACAGTACTTGTCATAATAGATCACCTCCTAAAGAAATCATGAAAACTTTTTACTTATTATAAATTATATCTGTTCAGATTGCATTTGTTACTTATAAATAATATGAAAAAGGAATAGAAAGCCTTTTAGATGGGTTGCTCCTATTCCTTTTCATTATTTATTTAACTGAAATAATATGTGTTTAATAATCTCACTGGATGAACTTGATAGTCCATGTTCACGCGAATAAATAGCCCATATATCCTGATAGATGTAATTAGTTTCATCAGTATATGTAATCGGTATTACTTTGAGTTCATCATTACGAAATGTAGGGTAGTTTTTTACTGTAAACTCATGAATAAATGAAAAACCAGCACTTTCCTTAACGACGTTTAATAGTAGTCTAGGGTTATTTGTAGTTAAGATAACATGATTCGTAATACATTTTGAAAACTTTTTTACTATGCCATTTTTTGTATTTTTTAATATTACTATTTTCTCATTATTTAAATCTGCAGGTGTTACATATTCATAATTGAATAATTTTGAATTCTTTCCAACTACTATACCTACTCTAGCTCTACTGATTAACTTTTTACCCAATTTTGGATATTTATCTAATTCTTCTTTCTCTATTGGTAGAAAACCAACATCATAACGATCTGGATTAAAACTTTTTAGTAACTGCTCTTGAAGCATTTCCTCAACGTCAATGGAGATTTGAGGATTTTCTAAATTGAAGTTTGTTACTGCTTCTTGAAAAATATCAAAAAATGCTGTTGCTGCAGCGATTTTTAACTGTTTTTCTTTTTTTATATTTAAGTTAAAAAGTTCCTCATTTAATTGCTTAATATTCGATAATATATTTATTGCTTTCATTATTACAATATTTCCCTCAGGAGTAGGAGTAGTTCCTATCCTTGAACGATTAAATATTGTTATATTTAACTCTCTTTCTAGTTGTGAAATAGATTGGCTTATAGCTGATGTAGAGATATATAACTTTTCGGCAGCTTTAGATATTGATTTTTCACTTGCTACATAAACAATATACTCTAATTGTTCGAAATTCATAGTAATCTCCTAATAATAAAAAATTCTAAAACATGTAGTAATTTAAGAACATAAAAACTTAAAAGATAGTGGACATCGTTGATTAAAATTTAGTAATTTCATTAATTTTGAGGAGCTAATAAAATTATATTGTGGATATGGTATGAAGAAACACTTAAGATAAGAAAACAGTTTAATGATACACCTTTTTTACTGGAAAATCTTGTACATAGGTAAATTTATATTATTAAAATAATTCTTGAATTTTGTTCGTAATCTCTTTTTACTAAAGAAGCAAGAAGTTGAAACGTTGCAAAGTAAAATATTTCCTTGGGAAAATTATAGTAATAAAAAAATATCTGTACATAGATATCATAATATAAGACCGTAAGTTTTTGAATCCTTTATTTTAACGATTTAGTTTAAATTTTAATAAAAATAATCTTATGTTTAAGAAGTACTTAACTTTAATTTCAAAAATATTTAATTTATTTAATCAATTCAAATATGTACAATACAAATGTTGCTATAAAAAATTTGCAAATTGGAGGTGGCAGTAATGTTAGCAAAATTAGTTCCAAATCATCCAAGAAATAATAATACTGTTATTTTTGTTGAAAATTCGCTTTTCGTTGCGGGTATTCGTACAATATTAGAATTTAATCGAATAAATGCTATTAAAATTAATTTAGAAGATAGTTTTTCGTTGCAGGAAGTAAGTAATTCAATTCTTATAACTCAAGTTTCGGGAGAAGAAATGGTAAGGCATGCAAGAAGTATTATGTTACATGATGATTCTTCGAAAATTATTACCATTAAAAACTCTTTAGACTTTTATGAAATAGATCGTTTATTGAATGTAGGAGTAAAAGGTATTTGTTTAACAGATGTTGACGAGGCATATTTAGTGAATACTGTTAAGCTAGTGCAGGGTGGACAATTCATGGTAGACAATCGCTTTACGAATGAATTGATAAAAGAGTACAAGTTTCTTAAGGATAATTCAATCCATTTTATGCCGCCCAATGATTCATATATAAAAGAACTACTTACAAATAGAGAATACGAAATACTTCACCTTTTAGTAAAGGGCTTTTCAAATATCCAAATTGGTAAGGAATTATTTATTTCGAATAAAACAGTCAAAAACCACGTCGCCAATATTTTGATGAAATTAGACGTACCAGATCGCTTAAATGCAGTCATTAAAGTAATTAAAAATAACTGGATTTCAATAAAACAATAATTTCATTAAAGTAAAAGAGCACTCTATTAAACACACCATATTACGTGTTTAATAGAGTGCTTTAATTTTCAAAAAATTAATTATTAATGGATGAAGATTCTTCTAATTTTTTTAAGAAATACATTTCTTCTCTGTACATATGATCTGCCATTAAAGCGGAAAAGTTACTCAACATTTGGCTAGAAATATCTAATTCTTCGATTTCTTTTAGAAATATTTGAAATAGCTGAATTTCTAATTTTACGTCTTGGTTCATTCTTTTTAATGCAGGAAATGTACTTAGTTTAGTACGTAAATATCCGGTGAGTTCTACTGCTTTTAGATAAAAGTGTTCAAAATGCTTTGTGAATTCATGACTTTTCTTTCTTAGCATATTTTCTGTACCATCGAGATTCGTATAAATGGCATCTGCATGACCTGCCGCATCTAGCACCCATAATAAATGATGATGAAGTTCATTGAAGATAGGTGGGGTTTGATTTTGTTTTAAGTAAGATAGTACTAATAAATATTCTTCCAATTCATTAACCATATGGTTTAAAAATGTAGGTGTTAAGTAAATCGAAAAATTAGCGTCAGTTATATGTTTCGTTAGCAATGAAAGTTTAAAATCGCGCAATGCTAAAGCACTTTTTTCTGCTTGAATTGTAATTTCGTTCATATTTTCATTGTTATTTACCCTAGTAAATAAATTATTAAAAATTACGTAAAATGATTTTGCAATCTTAATTTCTTCCTCTTGCTTAGACGGTAATGCATCCAATATAAATTGAGAATGATCTCTTAACACATGTAACCAGAACGAATGCTCAAAATTGGCAGTTTGTACAAAATCCGGCATATAATCCCCCCTATAAACTCTACATGGTAATTATATTAATGAATGTCCTAAAATATTAAATTAAAAGCAGGAAGAGTTAGTAAAAGAATTAGGTAAATTGGAGTATCTTATGTTTGTTTTTTAAATTTTTATTGGTCTAAGAGGCGCTATAGTTTTCATTAAGAAAGGTTTATTTATCAATTAAATAGAATTAATAAATAGCAATTTAAAGAGGGAGAAAATTAATGAGAAAATATTTAAAAGGAAAAATGAGTATTTCTCGAATGGCTTTTGCGTGTGCCTTTTATGCAACTATAACTACAATATTTGAGGACTATTTTCATAATCGATATATTTTCGGTGTATTTGGTGGTTTAGTTACAATTTTCGGATTTATGCTCGCTATACTTATATTTAGGAATGACAACTAATCTATTAGACCTACCTCATAGTGTTTATAAAACACTTTCAAGCCAATATATGAAAAAAAAAGTGAAAACATTGCTCGATCAATGATTTCACTTTTTGTCTATTACTTATCAAGAGTTGTATCCCTCAATAGATTTAATACTGATCGGGCCATTAGTTTTACACCAATTTTTATTGTATCTTCATCAACCATAAATTTTGGATGATGCCATCCATACGTTATATCTTTTTCTTTATTTCCAGAGCCTAACCATATATAAGAACCAGGCACTTTTTGTTGATAGAATGAAAAATCTTCTCCGCCCATTGTCGATTCTGCAGTCACAATATTTTCTGCTCCGACTGTTGAGATTGCTGCTTCTCGTACTACCGAAGTAACTTTTGAATGGTTAAATACTGGTGGCAGTAATACTTGATAATCTATTTCTACTTCTCCTCCAAGTGAATGTACAAGATTTTGAACTAGTGTTTGAAAGTTTTCTTGAATTTGCTTTCGAATTGTTTCATTTGAAGTTCGCACTGTGCCTTTTAAAACTGCAAATTCAGGGATTACATTATTTGTATTCCCAGCTTGAAACGATCCAACTGTTATGACAGCAGAGTCTTTTGGAGAAATTGTTCTGCTAACTAGAGTTTGTAAAAGGTTGACGACTGCACTGCCTATTACGATCGGATCAATTGCTTTTTCAGGAAGTGCTGCGTGACCGCCTTTCCCTTTAATCTTAATTTCAAAATCATCTACACTTGCCATTAGGAAGCCTTCTTTAATTCCAATCGTACCAACTGGAAGATCCGGCATATTATGAAGTCCGATAATAGCTTTTACATCGTTAAGTAAGCCTTCAGCGATCATTTGCTCAGCGCCACCCTCAGACTCCTCAGCAGGTTGAAAAATCAATCGAACTGTACCAGGAATCAGGTGTTTTAATTCCTGTAAAATAAATCCAACTCCGAGTGTAATAGTTGTATGAACATCATGTCCACACATATGAGCGATTCCATCAATAACTGAACGAAATGGCAAATCAGATTCTTCTTGAATTGGAAGTGCGTCAATATCAGCTCGCAGGGCAACAATCGGCCCTGAATTGCCACTGATCTCGGCTGCAGTTCCTGTTTGACTATTCAACTGAATTTTTTTGATATTAGCTTTTTCTAATTGTTGATTGATAAAATTCGTTGTTTGAAATTCTTGATTACTTAATTCGGGATACATATGCAAATGTCTACGGATCTCTATTAGTCTCGTAGAATATTGATCTGCTAATTCATCTATTTGTGTTTCTAAATGCTTCATCTTAGATACTCCTTATTGTTAGGTAGAATTTATGTTTGATTATGTAAAGAATTGTATAATTATTCTGTTGTTCAATCAATACTTTTTTACTAGTTACTAATTTTTAGAAGATAATTATACCTATTTGTTAAAGTGATGAATGGGTTTTTGGTAATTAGTTTAATTTGGATTTTTCTTTAAGTATTATTTTTATGAGAGAGAGTGAAATGAGTAATAATGCATTATACGGAAGTTTATTATGCTAGATATGAAATGAGTCAGGGTAGATGTGTAGTTACTAAATCAGTCTGTAAAGATCTTTTTTTATTCGCTAATTTATAAAAAACATCTACAATTATTTTTTGAAAGATTCTAAATAAACTTTCACTCTTTTCTTTTACAAATTTGAAATTCTGTTTTAAGGTATTATTAATAAAAATATGAAGGAGTGAATGATTTGGGATATGCAGTTGGGTTAATGTCGGGTACATCTTTAGATGGAATCGATGCAGCTTTAGTAGAAATCACTGGATGTGGACCTGAGACAGAGGTAAGAATGATTGATTTTATGACAGTTCCTCTTGAGGAAGGTTTATTAAAAGAAATTCAAGATGCGATTACACTTGTTTCTTCAAACGCTCAGCATTTATGTAGTTTAAACTTTAAGCTTGGCTATGCTTTTGCAGAAGCAGTAAAGGAAATTTGTAATAAAAACGAATTTTCATTAGATCAACTTGAATTTATTGGATCGCATGGTCAAACGATTTATCACCAGCCTGAAGCTCATGGGGAATTCATTCAATCCACATTACAGTTAGGTGAGCCAGCAGTTATTGCATATGAAACAAAAACGAAAGTAGTTTCTAATTTTCGAGTGATGGATATGGCAGCTGGTGGATATGGAGCGCCGTTAGTTCCACATTCTGAGTTATTACTTTATAAAAGTAAAACTAAAACGCGTTTACTACAAAATATTGGTGGGATTGGTAATGTTACGATCATTCCAAGGAATTCTACAATCGATGATTTAGTAGCCTTTGATACAGGTCCAGGTAATATGATTATTGATGAAATTTGTAAGCGCTATTTTAATGTTCCATATGATGCAAATGGAGATTTGGCTGCTAAAGGTAATGTAAATGAGAGATTACTAGAAAGATGCATGAGTATTCCTTATATTTTAGCACCTATACCTAAAACAACTGGAAGAGAGTTATTTGGTACACAGTTTGTTGATGAAATATTGGAAGAGTTTAGTGATCTCTCACCAATTGATTTAGTGACTACAATGACGATGTTTACTGCAAAATCGATCGCTGAAAATTATAAAAAGTATATTTTACCAGACCATCCAATTGATGAAGTAATTGTAGGTGGCGGAGGTAGTCATAATAAAACGCTACTATGTATGCTTCAAGAATTATTAGGTGTGGATTCCAAAGTAATAGTTCAAGAAGATATTGGTTTTTCTTCGGATGCAAAAGAAGCAATTGCCTTTGCGATATTAGCAAATGAAACTTTAAACGGTTTACCAAGTAATGTACCTGGAGCAACAAAAGCAAATCGTTTAGTTGTTTTAGGAAATATTACACCAATACCATACTAGGAGGATTCATCGTGAAAAAATTAGGGATTTCAATTTATCCAGAGCACTCAACTGTTGAAAAAGATAAGGCTTATATTAAATTAGCTCATCAATATGGTTTTATACGAATCTTTACATGTTTATTATCAGTAAATGGTGACAAGGAACAGATTATAAAAGAGTTCAAAGAAATAGTTGATTATGCAAATAGTTTAGAAATGGAAGTCATTGTTGATATTGCCCCTCGAGTATTTGGTACATTAAATATTTCATATAATGATTTATCATTTTTTGCTGACTTAGGAGCTTATGGAATTAGACTTGATATGGGATTTACTGGGAATGAAGAGTCTATTATGACTTATAATCCATATGGATTAAAAATTGAAATTAACATGAGTAATGCTACGAAATATCTAGAAAATATTTTAGCCTATAAGCCTAATCAATCTAATTTAATCGGATCTCATAATTTTTATCCTCATCGTTATGCAGGTTTAAGCTATTCACATTTCGTAAAATGTAGCGAAGAGTTTAAAAAGCATGGTATTCGTACAGCAGCATTTATTAATTCACAAGCTGCAACATACGGACCGTGGCCAGTATCAGAAGGTCTTTGTACTTTAGAGATGCACCGTAATTTATCAGTCGTAACGCAAGCGAAACATTTATTTTATTCAGACTTAATTGATGATGTTATTATCGCAAATGCTTATGCATCTGAAGAAGAGTTCAAACAACTTGCGGAGCTAAATCAGAACGGTAAAGACTTATTTACACTAAATATTGACTTACATGATTCAATTACAGATTTAGAGAAAAAGATTGTTTTAGATGAGTTTCATTTTTACCGCGGGGACGTATCAGATTACTTAATTCGTTCAACTCAGTCTCGCGTTAAATATAGAGATGAAGAGTTTAAACCTACTTATACTCCACCTATTCGTAGAGGCGATATTTTAATAGAAAATGAATTATATGGACAGTATAAAGGTGAATTGCAAATAGCACTACAGGATATGGAGAATTCAGGGAAAACGAATGTGGTTGGACGCATTGCAGAGGAAGAAATCTTCCTATTAGATTTCTTACATCCTTGGAGTAAGTTTCAGTTTAAGGAAAACTAAATGATTAATATTTAAGAAGATGTGAAAAAATTTTTTACATCTTTTTGAAATTTTATTTCACTTTTTTTCGGAAAATATTGAAATTTATTTTTGGTGGGAATATAATAACTTTATAGAAAACGTTTTCAGTATTTTGTGTATTCAGTATTTTTTTAAAAACAATTTATCTAGATCTAGGAGGAATAAAATGAAAGTACTTTTTGTATGTGCAGGCGGAATGTCTAGTGCAATTGTTGTGAATGCGTTAAGAAAAGAAGCAGAAAAAAATGGTATCCAAATGGAAGTCCTAGCAGTAGGAACCCAAGAATTCGGTGAAGAGGTTAAAAACGGTTGGGACGTAGCGATGGTTGCTCCACAAGTACGTCATCGTTTTGATAGCTTTAAAGCTGAGGCAGATGTAGCGAACGTTCCATGTGAAGTAATACCGCCTATGGCTTACACACCACTGGGAGGACCAAAATTATTAACGATGGTTCAAGAGATTACTAAGAAATAAGTTTAGTAGACATTAAAAATGAAAAAGGGGGAGAATCATGAACGGTTTTATTAATTTTATGGAAAAAAATCTTTCTGGCCCAATGGCAAAGATTTCTGAGCAAAAACATTTGCGTTCAATTCGTGATGGAGTTATTTCTGCACTACCTTTTATTATTATTGGTTCTTTATTTTTAATTATTGCTTTTCCTCCATTACCAGAAAAATGGGCAATCTCAATTTGGGCAAAAAAGCATATTTTTGAGATTCTAATTCCATATCGTTTAACAATGTATATTATGTCGCTATATATTGCTTATGGTATTGGATATAACTTAGCGAAAAACTACAAGTTAGATCCATTATCAGGTGCCCAATTATCGGCTGCAGCATTCTTATTAACTTTAACACCTCAATTAGATGATAAAGTTGGAATGGTATTACCGATGGGGAATATGGGTGGTCACGGATTATTCGTGGCAATGTGTACGTCAATCTTTGCTGTTGAATCATTGAGGTTCTTTAAGGAAAAGAAAATTACGATTAAAATGCCAGATTCAGTTCCACCATCAGTGGCTCGCTCGTTTGAATCATTAATTCCTGTTGCTTTTGTTGTATTCGTATTAACTTTAGTAACTGTTGTGCTTAAAATTGATTTACATACTTTAGTTGATAAAGCAATCTCTCCTTTAGTTAGCGCTGGGGACAGTCTTGGAGGAGTATTAGTACCAGTATTCTTTATTACGTTCTTCTGGATTTTTGGTATTCATGGAGACTCGATTGTTGGTACGGTGGCAAGACCACTTTGGGAAGTATATTTAGCAAAAAATGCTGAAGCGGTTGCGGCTGGACATGCTATTCCTCACGTAGCACCAGAAACTTTCTTCCAATGGTTTATTTGGATTGGCGGTTCAGGAGCAACAATTGGACTAGTACTAGCAATGTTATTTTTCTCAAAATCGAAGTATACAAAGGCTGTTGGTAGATCAGCGATTATTCCAGGTATCTTTAATATTAATGAACCAGTAATTTTTGGTGCACCAATCGTGTTAAATCCAATTTTAATTATTCCATTTGTATTAACACCATTTATTACAGCAACACTATCATATTTTGCTACTGTTGCAGGGTTTGTAAAACCTACTTATATAATGGTTCCTTGGACTTTACCTGCACCTATTGGAGCATATTTATCTACTGGAGGAGACTGGAGAGCGATTGTACTAGTATTCATTAACATCGCAATTTCATTCTTTGTGTATTTACCATTTTTTAAAGTTTATGATAATAAGCTTGCACAAGAAGAAAATGTAGAGACTGTAACTGAAAAAAATACTAGTATTTCATTATAAAAGTAAAAAGGTTGGACTGTTTTCTAGAACAGTTCGACCTTTCTTTATTAAATTTAAAGGGTGATCAGATTGAAAGAATCTAGTTGGTTTATAAAGTTTAATTATAAAAGTGCAATTATATTTTTCTCCCTCGTAATAATCATCAATTTATTACTTTGTCCTCTTTTTCAACAAATAGGATTTGCCTACCAGACATCATTATTTATTGCAAATAGTATTGCTTGTAGTATTGGATTGCCTTTTGTTGTTTTAAAACTTGAAGGGAAATACAAGAATAAGAGTCAAGCGTTAAAATTTATTTTAGTTTCTACGGCTGTTTGTACAATAATGAGTTATTTTCTGTTATTCCCACTATAAAAGAATACTATATTGAGTTCTTAAAATATTATGAGGTGAGATAATCATGAATAAAGGTATTAAAATCGTAACAATAGGTGGCGGCTCTAGCTATACCCCAGAATTAGTGGAAGGCTTTATTAAAAGATATGACGAGCTACCTGTAAGTGAGTTATGGCTAGTTGATATAGAAGCAGGGAAGGAAAAGTTAGAGATTGTTGGTAATTTAGCTAAACGAATGGTAAAAGAAGCTGGAGTTCCAATGGAAATTCATTTAACGTTAGACCGAAAATTTGCGCTAAAGGATGCTGACTTTGTAACGACTCAAATGCGAGTAGGTTTACTTGAGGCAAGAATTAAAGATGAACGTATACCTTTACAATTCGGTATGATTGGTCAAGAAACAAATGGTGCAGGTGGTCTATTTAAAGGTTTAAGAACAATACCTGTATTACTTGAAATTGCTGAAGAATTGCAGCAACTTTGTCCTGATGCATGGTTGATTAACTTTACAAATCCAGCTGGAATGGTTACAGAAGCATTACTTCGATATAGTAAACATAAAAAGGTAATTGGAGTTTGTAATGTACCAATTAATATGACAATGACGATTGCTAAATTGTTAGAAGTGGATATTAGTCGTGTACATATTGATTTTGCAGGATTAAACCATATGGTATATGGACTTCATGTTTATGTTGATGGAAAAGAAGTGACTGAATATGTCTTAGAGCTATTAGCAAATCCAGAAATACAAATGACCATGAAAAATATTGCTCCATTACCATGGCAAAAAGAATTTCTTATGTCATTAGGTGTACTTCCTTGTCCATACCATCGTTACTATTACAAAACGAAACATATATTAGACGAAGAATTAGAATCTTTCAAAACAGGTACTACTCGAGCAGAGGTTGTTAAGAAGTTGGAAGATGATTTATTTAAATTATATAAAGATGAGAATTTAGCTATTAAACCGCCTCAGCTTGAAAAACGAGGTGGAGCTTATTATAGTGATGCAGCTTGTAGCTTAATTACATCTATTTATAACGATAAAAAGGATATCCAAGTATTAAACGTTCAAAATAATGGTTCAATACAGGGAATTCCGAATGAATCGGCTGTAGAGGTAAATTGTATCGTTACAAAGCAAGGTCCAATTCCGATATCAGTAGGTGAATTACCACCTCAAATAAATGGATTAGTTCAGCAGATTAAATCATTTGAACGAGTTGGAGCCGAGGCAGCTGTTACTGGTTCTTATGATAAAGCATTATTGGCATTAACGATTAATCCTTTAGTTCCGAGTGATGAAGCTGCAAAGGATGTACTAGATGCACTTTTAGATGCTCATAAAGAATACTTACCATTATTTTATAAAGAAGAATTGGCAGCTCGATAAGGATAGCAAAACAAAAATTAAGGAGTATGAATATGATGATGACTAACGAACAAGAAATTTTTGAAATTATATCACACGGTGGGAATGCAAGATCACTAGCTTACGAGGCATTAGAGGCTGCGGAAAAAAATGATTTTGAAACAGCAGATCGCTTAATCGAAGAGTCTCATAAAGAAATTGGTCATGCACATAAAACACAAACGACTTTAATACAAGCTGAATTAAATGGTCAGCCAAGTGAAAAGTCGCTATTAATGATTCATGCTCAAGATCATTTAATGACTGCAATGAGTGAACAAAAGCTTATAGAGCATATCATTCGTTTACATAAAAAATTAGCCGAGAAATAATCGGTTCATATCGTCATAGAATAGACGAAAGAGGGTAGGGGGCAATTTAAGTGAAATATGTTATAGGTCTTGATGGTGGAGGAACGAAGTCAGAAGCTATTGCTTATAATTTAGAAGGTGAAATTATTAGTCAAGGTTATTCTGGTTTTAGTAATTTACTAATCAATGAAAAAGATGGAATTAATCACATTATAGAAGCAATTGAAAATTGCTTGAGCCCTTTATCAAAAGAGAATTGCCTGTTCTTATTTTTAGGAATTGCTGGAATTGGTGGAGTGAAAGACCGGGGTCCTTTAGAAAAAGCATTAAAAGATGCTTTTGATATCCCATTTAAAATTGTTAATGATGCACAAATTGCACATGCAGCATTACTAAATGGACAAAGTGGTGTATTAACAATCGCTGGCACGGGTTCAATTTGTATTGGAATACATAAAGAGCGTACTGTAACGGCAGGCGGATGGGGACATCTTTTAGGGGATGAAGGAAGCGGATATTGGATTTGCATGGAAATCTTTAAAAAGATTACACAGGAATTTGATGAGGGTATCCCATTAAGTTATTTATCTTTGAAAATGCTGGGAAAATTGCAGTTAAAAGAAGCAGAAGAACTTAAAAAATATATTTACCACAATACAAAAGCCGAGATTGCTTCACATGTTCCATTTATAGTTGAAATGGCCAACATAGGTGATTTAATGACATTGTCTGTTCTAGAAAGAGCAGGTCAACTTCTTGGGAAAACGACGATTCAAGCCATAAAAAAGTTAAATCTTCGAGAAGAGCCAAGAGTTGCAATAAAAGGAAGTATTTTAAGTAAAATACCCGTCGTTCAGAAAACGTTTATTCAAACAATTCATGAGCACTATCCAACAGTAACCTTTTATACGAACGAAATCTCTTCGACCTTCGGAGGATATCTATTAGCCATGAAAGAAATAAATTCACGTAAGGAATAATTAAGTGAGCTAAAACAGGAAGAACAGGTAGTACAAAAAATCCTGCTTTATGATTGAGGTGTAATTGTGTTAGAGAACTTAACAACTGAAATTAGAAACAAGCGTACGAGTAACTTAGATCAACTAAGCGTTGATGAGTTTTTAAATATAATGAATGAAGAGGACCAAAAGGTGGCTCTAGCAGTTAGAGAACAAATTCCGATGATTTCAAGGGTAGTTCAACTAGTTGTTGAAGCATTTCAAAACGGAGGACGTTTAATTTATACAGGTGCTGGTACAAGCGGACGAATTGGTCTGCTTGATGCAGTTGAATGTCCACCTACATTTGGAACGAATCCTAGTGAAGTCATTGGATTAATTGCAGGCGGAGAGAGGGCCTTTATTAAAGCTGTTGAAGGTGCCGAAGATAGCGAAGAGCTTGGTAAGGCAGACTTATTACGAATATCACTTACAAAAAATGATATTGTGATCGGTATTGCAGCATCAGGACGAACGCCTTATGTAATTGGTGCTTTAAAGTATGCAAACGAGATTGGGGCAAAAACTGTAGCGGTAGCATGTAATAAAGATTCAAAAATTGGAGAGGTTGCCCTCCAAAAAATTGAAGTAGATAATGGTCCAGAAGTGTTGACAGGCTCTACACGATTAAAAGCTGGAACATCTCAAAAATTAATTTGTAATATGATTTCGACAGCTTCAATGATTGGTATTGGAAAAGTATATAAAAATCTAATGGTAGACCTGCAATTAACGAATAGTAAACTAGTTGATCGAGCAAAAAGAATAATCGTTGAAGCTACTGGCTGTGATTATGAAACGGCAAGTAATTACTTACTGAAAGCAAATAATCAAACGAAAGTAGCAATCATTATGATTTTAACCGGAATGAATTATGATGAAGCAATTGTTAGTTTGAATAAAGCTAGTGGTTTTATTAGCAAAGTAGTAAAAAATTAATTAGAAGGCGACAACTAGTCATTTTTTTCACTAGTATGTCGCTTTTCTATTTCATATCAAAATATGATTCAGATTTTTCATTTTATACTATATAATTTTGTTGTAATCATGTGGTCAACACGGTTAAAGAAGCAATAAACGCCGGATAAAGATTTTTATAATTCATCATTTTATATAAATAAAAAGAGAGTTGAGTAGATTAAATGAATGCACTAAATGGCGGTTTAATCATGTTAAACGAAATGCTGTATAAGCTTCCACCATCTGAAAGAAGAGCAGCTAAATATATAATTGAAAACCCAGAAAAATCGATTCAATATACAGTTTTTGAACTTGCAGAAAGAAGTCAAACAAGTAATTCTGCAATTATTCGATTATGTCGTTCACTTGGTCTAAAGGGTTTTCAAGAGCTTAAGCTGCGAATTGCAGGTGATATTATCACGACAACAGAAGTAGGATCAAGAGATATCAATTTAGGGGAATCAACTGGATCCATTATTAAAAAGATGATGAATAACAATATCCAGGCTATCAAAGATACTAGTGATATTATTAATGTGAGTGATTTAGAGGAAGCTGTTCAAGCTTTAACAAAAGCGAGAAATATTTATTTCTTCGGTGTAGGTGGGTCAATGGTTGTCGCCTTAGACGCACAACAAAAGTTCTTACGTATAAAAAAATACACCTCTGCATTTACTGATTTGCATTTGTTAGCTGTTCAAATAGCGAACCACGAGGAGAATGATGTCTTAGTAGGAATTTCATTTTCTGGCGAAACGCTAGAGGTCCAGAAAGCATTTCAAATTGCAAAGGAAAACGGCGTGAACACCATTAGTATCACTGGATTTGGTTCCAATTCTGTATCAAACTTAGCGGACATTAAATTATTTAATTCTCCACATAGGGAAGCAACATTTCGTAGTGGAGCAACGTCTTCAAGGATGGCTCAACTACATGTCATCGATATTTTATTTATGGCGGTCGCGACACAAGAGTACGATCAAACAATTCAGTATATCGATCAAACAAGAACGGCTATTTCTTCGTTAAAAAAATAAAAGTAAGGTTCAAGGCTAAAACAGGAGATAGGCAATTTATATAAAAAGTACAAGGGAATCTAAGTTCTTTGTGCTTTTTATTTTTAAGACAGTTAGTATGATGAGCAGTTGGGTGCTCAAAAAAATGAAAGGGTGAGTTGGTAGAATATAGTTAACAATAAAAATACAAAGGAGGATTAGAAAGCTGCTTGGGAAGGCAGAAAAAAGGAAAAGGCTATTGTGATTGGTGTTGTCCAATTACTTTGGCC
This sequence comes from Bacillus sp. UNCCL81, assembly GCF_900112535.1. NCBI lineage: Bacteria > Bacillati > Bacillota > Bacilli > Caryophanales > Bacillaceae > Bacillus > Bacillus sp. UNCCL81. The sequence goes on from NZ_FOMF01000005.1 coordinate 359,545, forward strand.
GGAGCACTGTTTGGTGGTCATAAAGTTTTGTTAGTATAATGCAAAATTTGTATTGCACATAGCTAATTATTAAAGGATACTAATAAGAGATTCACTATAACGAACGAAATACAAAGGGGAAAGAATATTATGATGAAAAAGGGAATTTTATCTTTAGCAACTTTAGGTTTATTAGCTTCACCATTTTCTTTCACAACTGCTCATGCTGAAGGAAACTATTATAATTTATTAAAGAAAAGCAGTGAGAGCCACGTTGAAAAGCTGCTTCCGAAAGGTGCAAAGGAGTTACATACATTTAATGGTCTAAACTTAAAATCACATCTTACTGGCTTTACTAATAAATCATCTATAAATCTATTAAATTATACTACTCTAGATAATGAGATTGAAGAACTGGACGAACAAGAAGTAAATGATGATTTTGATGTAGCAAATGATTTACCAATTGGAGCAAATATGTACGGTCAATTGCTTCCTTTGGATGATGTAGACCTTTATAAAATCGTTGTACCTACCGATGGGAAAATTACTTTAGGTGGATCTGCTTTTGGTTCTGAACATATTGTATTAGCAATGGGCATTTATCAAAAAGATTTTGTTGAAGATAATAAACTAATTGATTTAGGTTACGATTATGATGAAGATACTGATCTTGAACAACAATACTATCAAGCTAAAGCTGGTACATATTATGTAGTTGCATGGGATGATGATAATGATGAATACGATGATAATACCGAAGATGATTATTATGGAGTCTATACATTATTAAATGATGCACCAAGTAAACCTACTGTAAATAAAGTTGATAATAATGATCTAGTTGTTACGGGTAAGGCCGAAGCCGGTTCTACTGTAACAGTTAAAAACGGTAGTACGGTACTAGGAACTCCTACAAAAGCAACATATAATGGGACTTATTCAGTTAAGATTCCAGTTCAAACAGCAGGAGTAACGTTAAGTGTTTATGCTAAAGACTTTGTTGGGAAAACGAGTGTTGCTGGGACAACAAAAGTTGTTGATGTTATTGCACCAACTAAACCAACTGTAAATAAAGTTGATAACAATGATGTAGTTGTAACTGGAAAAGCTGAAGCGAATTCTACTGTAACAGTTAAAAACGGTAGTACAGTATTAGGAACTCCTACAAAAGCGACATCTACTGGAACTTATTCAGTTAAGATTCCTGTTCAAAAAGCAGGAGTAACGTTAAGTGTTTATGCTAAAGACGCTGCTGGTAATACGAGTGTGGCTGGAACAACAAAGGTTGTAGACGTAATTGCGCCTGCAAAACCAACTGTTAACAGAGTTGATAATAACGATGTAGTTGTAACAGGTAAAGCTGAAGCTGGTTCTACTGTTGCGATTAAAAGAGGGACAACAACACTAGCGACTGTAAAGGCTACAACTACTGGAACGTTTTCAGCGAAAATCGCGGTTCAAGCGGCTGGGACAAAATTAACGGTAACTGCTAAAGATGCTGCAGGAAATACAAGCGTAGCGACTACAGTAACTGTCGTTGATGTAATCCCACCATCTAAACCAACGATTAATCGTGTAGACGACAATGATTTAAAAGTTACTGGAAAAGCTGAAAAAGGTTCAATTTTGACAGTTAAAAAAGGTACTACTGTATTAGGATCTGCAACAACTAACTCTAGTGGAGTTTATTCAGTTAGTATCAAAGCACAGAAAAAAGGAACAGTTATTTCTGTAACTGCAAAAGATAAAGCAGGAAATACAAGTGCTGCTGCAAAATATACAGTTGTAAGTCATTAATATTTACATGGGATCCAAGGATTCTTTCCATGGCCCTTTGATTTTATAAAATCAAAACGTATAGTAGGGTAATAAAAAACACAAGGAAAATTAATTTCCTTGTGTTTTTTTTAGAATTAATTTGCTTTATATTCAGCGGCTTTTAAAAGTAAATCAACTATGTGTACAACTTCCATATGTTCTGATTGATTCTCTCGATCTACACCTAGCTTCATTTGTAATAAGCATCCAGGGTTAGCAGTTACAATTGTAGTAGCTTGTGTTTTTGTTGCTTGTTTCATCTTGTAATCTAGTATTTGCATTGACATTTCGGATTCGACGATATTATAAATACCAGCTGAGCCGCAGCAACGATCTGCATCTTTCATTTCGTGATAATATATATTTTGAATTGACTTCAATAATGTTCTTGGAGCAGAAGCGGTTTTCATGACATTTCTTAAATGGCATGAATCCTGATACGTAATAATTTGTTCTGGTAAACTTAATTTCACTTTGTTATGAAACTCAACTTCTACTAGAATTTCTGATATATCTTTTAGTTTATTTTTAAACGCAAGAGCTCGATCTTTCCAATTTGGATCATCTTTAAGAAGATGATCATAGTCAATTAGGAAACCACCACAGCCACCTGCATTTGTAATGATATAATCTACTCCGAGATTTTCGAAGGCTTCGATGTTTTTCTTTGCCATATCTTTTGCAATGGACTTTTCACCACTATGACCATGTAATGCACCACAACACGCCTGGTCTTTTGGTATGACAATTTCACAACCAGCTAATTGTAAAAGCTTCATCGTTGCATTGTTTGTTTCTAAGAACATTGTATCCATTAAACATCCAGAGAAAAATGCAACCTTCTTTACTTTTTCTTTTAATGGTGGCAAATAGTCAGGGCGTGACTTCATTTGTTTCATAGTAGGGACCTTTGGTAAAACCTTTTCCATTGCAGATAAATTGTTTGGGATCAACTTCATAATACCAGCTTTTCTTGCTACGACTTGAAGGCCTGTTCGTTGATATAAACCTAATAAACCAACTGCAAGTCTCATACGTTTTTGATGCGGGAAAAGTTCTTTAAATACAACTTTACGAACAGCTCGTGCAGGGAGTGAATGTTTTTTGTGTTGAGCAATAATATCTCTAGCTTCTTCTAGTAGATGACCGTATTTCACACCAGAAGGGCAAACAGGCTCACATGCACGGCATCCAAGACAAAGCTCAAGTGTACGTTCCACATCTTCATCTGGTTCAATTAATCCATCCGTTACTGCTTTCATTAAAGCGATGCGACCACGTGGTGAGTGTGATTCTTTTTGACCGGATTCAATATATGTTGGACAGCTCGGTAAACAAAAACCGCATCGCATACAGTTTAAAAGCTCGTCTTCGTTCATACGCTCTTTAAATTGTTGTCCGATAGCTTGTTGTTCTTGAAGTGTTGTCATTTTGACACCACCATTCTTTTACGACTGTCTTTTGCAAAGACTTTGCCTGGGTTCATAATATGATTCGGATCTAAAGCTGATTTGACAGCGAGCATTGCGTTAATGCCTTCTTTACCAAGCTTTAATTCTAGATAAGGAGCTTTTACGATTCCAACACCGTGTTCACCTGTAATCGTGCCACCTAGTTCAATTGCTTTTTCAAATATCTCTGCAAATGCCATTTCTACTCGTTCCATTTCTTCGTGATTACGAGCATCCGTAGGACAAGTAGGGTGTAGATTTCCATCTCCTGCATGACCGAATGTACAAATTTTTACATTATGTTTCTCAGCAATCACATTAATTGCAGAGACCATTTCAGCAATTTTAGAACGAGGGACAGTCGCATCCTCTAAAATTGTTGTTGGTCTTAATTGTGCAAGAGCTGAAAGAGCAGAGCGTCTAGCCGTACGTAATGCTACTGCTTCTTCTTCGGACTTAGCTACGCTAACTGAAATACATTTTTCTTGCTGACAAATTGATTTTATTAATTCGATATCTCTGTTTACAACTTCACTAGGACCATCTTGTTCAATTAATAAGACAGCTTTTACATCGGTTGGTAGCCCAATCTGCGCAAAGTTTTCAACAACTTCTAGTGTAGGTTGATCCATAAATTCTAGGGAAGTAGGAATAATTTTATTAGCGATAATTTTAGAAACCGTTTTGGCTGCATCTTCCAAGCTATCATATAATGCAAGCATTGTTTTTTTCGTTTCTGGCATCGGAATAAGCTTTAATGTAGCCTCGGTAATAATACCTAAAGTTCCTTCAGAACCAACAAATAAACGAGTAAAATCATATCCAGCAACATCTTTTGCTAGCTTTCCACCAGTTCGAATGATGTCTCCGTTTGCTAATACGATTTCAAGTGCGATTACATAATCACGTGTTACACCATATTTTAATCCACGTAAACCACCTGAATTTTCATTAATATTTCCACCAATTGTAGAAATTTTCATTGAGCTTGGATCTGGTGGATAAAATAAACCTTTTTCTTCGATTGTATTGATCATATCAAGAGTCACTAAACCAGGTTGAACTGTAATTGTTAAGTTTTCTTCATCTATCTCGAGAATATTGTTTAAGTGTTTAAATAAGATCACGATACCGCCATCTGTTGGACAAGTACCACCGCATAAATTCGTTCCAGAACCTCTAGGAACGATTGGAATGTGGTTTTCGTTACATATTTTAACGATTTCGGATACTTCTTTAGTAGAACGAGGACTAATGACTGCATCCGGAAGAGCTTGCAAATTTGGTGTAGCATCGTAAGAATATACGAGTCTCTCTACTTTTGAATCATCATAATTTTCTTTTCCAACAATTGCTATGAAACTTTGTGCAATGTCATTTGTAATCATAAATAAATTCCCCCCATTATCTTAATTCAAGTATAAAGAGTAAATAGATGAATTTACTATAGAGGAACATACAGAAAAAACACCATTTATCGGTGTTTTTTTGTAGAATCATCTAGTAGGTATGTTCCGATATACAATTTAACTAAATCTTGGATATCTTTTGGATTCAATTTCGTTAATTCAGTAATTTTACCTAGGCGATATAGAAGTGTGTTTATATGAATATGTAAGGATTGTGCGGTATTTTTAAGAGATTGATTTTGATTTAAATACTCTTTGATTGTAATAAATAAATCTTCTTCACTTAATAAAGGTGCAATTGTCCGTTCTATAAATGTTTTCTTAATCTCTTGTGAAAGTTCCTGCAGAATTAAATCAATTGTTAAATCTTCATCAAAAATAATTGAACTTGATTTTAATGCAACTTTTAATGCTCGATCCGCTTGATGATATGATTGATGCAATTGTTTTGGAGAGATTTGTTGCCCAACGCCTGCAGAAATGGGTGAGTTTAATCGACTTTTTATGATCTCATATAAATCATGTATTCTTTGTAGTATATGAATATCTTTATTCGTATCGTCAACTTTCATCAAAAATACAATTCGATTATTGCCCCAACGAACAAATACGTCATCTTTATTACGATTCGCCAAATCAATTATTAGTTGTCTTGTATCGATTGGGACCATTTTGGTATTTTCCCATTCAAAAATAATAACCTGCCTAATATAATTTAAATCGATATTTAGCATAGTAGAACGTTCATAAAAATAATCATCCCACTCAATATCTTGAATCCAATCAAATACAAACGCTTCAAGCGTTCTTTGTTGCAAATCAATTTGATCTGTATAATAGTTTTCTCTAATCAATAATTCTGTCATTCTACGAAGCATTTCTCCAAAAGGGGAAATTTGCTCTGGATTTCCTGTAATGCCAATTACTCCGACTATTTCATTTTGAAAATAAATAGGAAGATTAATTCCAGCCTTCACACCATTTAAACGATTTTCATCATCAGATGTGATTGTGAATGTTTTTCTTTCATTAATTGCAATTAATGAGCCTTCATGAAATGTGCCAGTTCGTGCTGGGTCTGTACTTGCTATTATGATGCCATCTGTATTAATAATAATGATATCTTCATGTATTAACTTTCTAACTTCATTAATAATCTTTAGTGCCAACTCATCAAGTACCATGTCAAACTCCCTTAAAAATTGTTACTATTAGTATAATGTAAAATGTCTTATTTCTACTATATAGTCTTAAAGTAGTTTGTGAAAAAGTGAAAAAAGTTATGAACTTAGAGCCAATAGGCTAAAAATAGGATATGTAATAAAAAAGTGGTAAAGTGTTAAGAGCAGGAAGTAAAAAAGATAAGTACTTTAAAATCTTAACGTTAAAGACAAAATAGTACATACATAGAGTTAGATAAAGGAGCAAGAGATGAACAATTATAAATTAGTCATTCAATATGATGGAGGCCGTTATAAAGGCTGGCAAAGGCTTGGTAATGGTGAAAATACAATTCAAGGTAAAATTGAGAATGTACTATCAGAAATGGTAGGAAGAGAAATTGAAATTATTGGAAGTAGTCGAACTGATGCAGGTGTACACGCATTTGAACAGGTTGCTAATTTTAAAATAAAAGAGAACCTGCCTGAAATCGAAATTAAAAGTTATTTAAATCGTTATTTACCTAGAGATATTAGTATAAAGGAAGTTTCGATTGAATCTGACCGTTTCCATTCAAGATATAATACTAGTTCAAAAACGTATATATATAAAATTTGGAATGAGGAATATACGAATCCATTTATGCGCAAATATAGTATGCATGTAGAAGAGAAACTAGATCTTAAAAAAATGAAGGCTGCAGCCAAGTACTTTTTAGGTGAACATGATTTTACAGCGTTCTCAAATGCCAAATCTAAAAAGAAGTCGATGGTACGAGAAATCTACTCGATTGATTTTGAAAAGATAGACGGATTTCTTCAAATAAGAATAAGCGGAAATGGTTTCCTATACAATATGGTAAGAAAAATCGTAGGAACACTAATTGAAGTTGGAGCAGGTAGACTACAAGCTGAAAATATATCAAAAATAATTGACTTAAAGGATCGTGCTCAAGTGAGTAATCTTGCAGATCCGGGTGGGTTATATTTGGAGAAAATAGAATTTAAGTCTTAATTTAACTATAAAAGCATTGGAATATATGGATTCCAATGCTTTTTTTACTTATGTTCGTTAGCATTTTTCTTGTTATCTACTACCAAACAAGCTCTTTCTTTAAATAAAATCATAAGGAAAAATCCAATAAGCATTAAGATTAGCATGAAAAAAACTGAATGATTCCACGTTGTCTGCTCGCCTTTAATTAGCTGCATTGCTCCAATTACAATAACAGCTCCTAAATTCCCTGCCATTAAAAGTAGTCCTGTAGCTTCACCGGAAACTTTGTCACCAACTAGCTCTTCTGTAGCAGACAATAGCAAAGCAAAGGCTGGTAAAAATATGAATCCAAGTACACTGCCTATTACAATTAGAACAGTAAAATTCCTTGAAGTACAAACAGGATAGATTAATAGTAGGGAGCCGATTATAGTGACTAATAAGAAGGGCTTTCTTTTACCAATTTTATCTGAAAACAGCGGGATAACGATCGAACCAATAATGCCACCGACTATTACCGTGCCTCCTATAATTCCGGCTTGTTCTGATGAAATTCCGTACGGTTTTAAGATTTGTTCAAGCCAGGATGTTAGTCCATTAAAGACTCCTAAGCCTAGAAAGGAAACAATGTTTAGTAGTAAAAGATTTTTGTTTTTCAATAATTTAAATGTAGTACTAAAACTTCCTGAAGTACTGGAATTTCGGTTGAAATCTGAATTATGATGACCGATGAAGTAAAAGACGAGTGTTGCAAGTATAGTTATAATTGCCATGATGACTAATGTGGCTTGGAATCCAAACAGATCTACAAGAAGCGGTGTCCCTGCTAAGGCTACTGCCATACCGACGAACATACCGACTGTACCTATGCCAGTGGCGGTAGCTTGTTTATTTTTCGGAAACCAATCAACTACTAAACTTGATATTGCATTTAAAATATAAGGTTGGCCAATCGCAATTCCTATTTGACCAATTAGTAAAAACGAGAAGCTAGAATCAAAAATTCTAATAGTAGAAAAAACTGACATGAAAATGCCACCTAGTAAAATGCTAAATCGATAGCCAGCTCGATCTATTACTTTACCTGAATGAATAGAAAATACGATATAAATTAATGGAAATACAATTAATAACCGATTAATATCTGATTCTGAAACTTCATAATGCGATTTTAAATATGAAATTAGAGGTGCAAAATTTAACCAAAGCATTTGACTAATTCCAGCAAGTACAGCAAACGAAAGTAAGACATACCAGTTTGATGAATGCTTAATAGCTTTAGTGGAATACATTCTAACACTTCCCCAATTTATATTCTAAAAAAAAGCGATTTAATAGAATATATGTTACTTTGCTAATTAATAACTACTTGTTAACAAAATTGAATAAGGGATATTTAACTATTTTTTTCAAATGAATAAACCTCTAAAAGTAGTTTGTTGATTTTCTACTTTTAGAGGTTATTAAATTAACTAGTTATTACTTTCTAAGTAATCTATTGCCTTTTTTAGACGATTTAATCCCTCAATAATCTTAGGCTTTGGGCAGCCGATATTCATACGGATAAATCCTTTACCAACTTCACCATAGGTCTCACCGGGCATGATGGCAACTTTTGCATGATGAACAAGTGCATGTTGTAATTGCTCGCTAGAAAAAGGTAGCCTGGAAATATCAATCCATGCTAGGTATGTTGATTCTGGCACTGTAAATTTAAGATTCGGAAGTTGTTCGTTAATAAAGTCTTCTACTGTTTTTAAATTATCATGAATATATTCGGTCAATTCATCAACCCACTCTTCACAAGTTTTGTAGGCTTCAATTGTCGCTAACGTCCCAAAAATACTTGCGGATGAAAGGCCATCTCGATTTTTCAATGATAAAAGAAAAGCTTGTTTTATCGTTTCATTAGGTAAAATCATATATGATCCACCTAGTCCAGGAGTGTTAAACGTTTTACTCGCGGAAGTGCATATACACACATTTCTCAAGTCACTGCCAGTGGTTATAATCGGACTATGGGAATAAGGATCATGTACAACATCCATATGAATTTCATCTGAAATAATAAATACATTATGTTTATTACATAAGCCATCAATTATATCTAATTCATGTTTTGTCCAAACACGTCCTGTAGGGTTATGCGGGCTACAAAGTAGAAGGACCTTGGCACGCTCGTGAGATAGTTTCTGTTCTAAATCTTCAAAGTTGATTCGGTACTTACCATTTTCGTAGATTAATTGATTGTCAGAAATGAAACGATTGTTATCTTGAATGACTTTAAAGAAAGCGTCATAAGCCGGAGTCTGGATAACGACATGATCACCTTCATTCGTCAAGTATTCGATTAGTTTTGAAATTGAATAAATGACACTTGGACTATAAACAATCCAATCTTCTTTTATTTCACAAGAGAATCGGTTACGAAACCAATCTATAATTGCTTCTTTAAATTCAGTATGATTCCATCGCGTATAGCCAAATATACCGTGTTTCATTCTTTTTTCTATAGCGTGTATTACTTCATCGGGACTTTGAAAGTCAGTATCTGAAATCGAGAATGGTAGTAAATCTGGCACTCCAAATCGATCTTCAATATAGTCCCACTGTGTACAATAAGTACCGGTCCGATCAAATATCTGATCAAATTTGTATTTCATTTCGTACAACCCCAATTTATTTAAGATGATAATTTTTCTAATTGTGTTTTAAGAATACCAACTTGTGGACCAATAACGACTTGTAAATTGTGTTCGTCTAACTTTACAACACCAAGTGCACCACAATCCTTTAGAACTTTTTCATTAACTATATTCATATTATCTACAACAAGTCTTAATCTTGTAATGCAGTTATCTAGTGATTGAATGTTCTCTTTGCCACCTAAAGCAGTGAGAATTTTTAATGCTTGGGCATTTGTGCCTTTCACCAATGGTTCCTCACCTTGTTGATCATCAATTTTTTCTTCTCTACCAGGAGTTTTTAAATTAAATTTCAAAATTGCATATCTGAAAACTGAATAGTATACGGTAAACCAAATTGCCCCTATTACAGGTACAAGATACCACTTTGTTTTTACTCCTTGTAAAACGCCAAAGATAATAAAGTCTAATATTCCACCATCTGTGTTACCAATTGTTAAATGTAATAAAGCCATTACCATAAAACCTAGACCCGTTAAAATAACGTGGATGAAATATAAAGGTGGAGAAACGAACAAGAACAAGAATTCAATTGGCTCAGTGATACCGGTTACAAAAGTTGCAATAACACCAGAGATTAATAACCCCTTAATTTTATTACGATTTTCTGGACGGGCAGTATGATAAATCGCAAGCGCTACTGCAGGTAAACCAAACATGAATGTTGGCATTTTTCCTTGAGATAAGAATGCTGTCGCTGATGGACTGATCGGAGCACCGGCTTTTAATTGTGCATAGAAAATATTTAGAGCTCCTGAAACCGTTTGACCATTAACGACTTCAGTACCACCAGCCTCTGTGAATCGAATCATTGCAACTAAAATATGGTGAAGACCAAATGGAAGTAGTAAACGCTCACCAGCACCGAATAAAAATGGCCCGAAAACGCCAGATTTTTGAATTAAACTTCCGATTCCTGTAATAGCAATTGCGAAAATCGGCCAGATCATCGGAATGATGATCCCAACAACTGATAATGCAAGTGTCGTTATGATTGGAACAAAGCGAGCACCACCAAAAAATGCAAATGCATCTGGAAGTTTAATACTATAAAAGCGGTTGTGCAATAAATAGACAATAATACCAGCGATGATACCGCCTAATACGCCCATTTCAATTGTTTGTATACCCATAACCATACCTTGACCAGCTTGGCGCATTTTATCTACCGCTACTAATTGATTTGTTTCTGTTAAATAAAAATTAATCGATAAGTGCATGATGACGTAACCAACAAATCCCGAGAAAGCAGCGACACCTTTTTCATATCGTACAAGTCCAAACGGAATTGCCATTGCAAATAAAACTGGTAAGTATGAAAATGCAAATCCACCAATAGTGGACATAAAGCTAAAAATAACTTGGAGTACGGAGTTTCCTAAAAATGGGAATGTCTCGATAGTTGTCGGACTAGTAAATGAGCTTCCGATCCCTAATATAAGACCCATAAAGGCTAATAATGCTACAGGCACCATAAAGGTCTTACCTAGCCCTTGAAAAAATTCCCAAAGTTGTGATTTAACGGACTTCTTCTTTGCCATGTTTTTAGCTCCTTCGTTTTTTATTATGTCTTAAGAATACTCACGGCAAAATTGTTTAACAACCGTTTGAGGTGTTTATGTAAGCGTGTACATTTTTTGTATATTGCTTACTTTAAGTAGCTTAATAAGTTCATAAAGAAAAAGAGTCAGTAGTGGTCTGGTAATTGACGACTTCTGTCTCTTTTAAATACCTAACATATTTTCATTTCGTTTAAATAGGCAATAATAATGAAATCTAGTACCATACTTAATGGAAACCTTGATGTCATATCAAGCTCACCAAAGTATGTGCTTGTAATATAAGCTTGAAGAGATAGATTAACTTCTTTTTGTAAACGATTTGAGTGGCTGCCAGTTATGGCGATCGTTTTAACATTCCGTTTCTTTAAAATATGGGCAAATTCTAACATATGTAAAGTCTCCCCACTAAATGAAACTAGTATGGCCAAATCATTTTCAGTTAAACTATTTGCAGCACTACGTAGCTCGTCCCAATCAGTTCGCGCATTACATAACTTTCCTGCAAACATGAGTTTTCTAGAAGCGTCGACACAAGCGGGAAGGGAGTTACCAACTCCGAATATTTCTACATGTGTACTTTGCTTTAGATAATTAGCAGCTAGTTTAATCTTTTCTTCATCAATATATTCCAATGTTTTTTCCATTTCTTCTTTCATTCTCTCTATATGAGTATTAAGTAGATAGGAGGTAGAGGAAACTGGACTTTGAACTTTATTTGTTTCCATTGAAAGGGTATATTTTAAATCTTGAAACCCACGAAAGCCTAATTGCTGGCATGTTCTACTAATTGTTGCTGTAGATACATAAAGCTCTTTTGATAATTCATCAAGATTCAGCTTCGTAATATAATCCGTATTTTGTAAAATATAATCCAATACTTGTTTTTCAAGCTGGCTAAGTTTTTCTCTATTTTGTGATAATCGTTTTAATAGTATTTGCATAAAATTTCACCTACTTTTAGAGAACTAGAAATATACTTTATTATATAGTAAATATTCTGAATGAAAAGAAATATAGAGTTAGGAGCAAGATGAGAGATTTCTCAAATGAGGAAGTGTAGTAGAAATATGTAAAAAAAGGAAATGAATCCTATTAACAGGGTTCATTTCCTTTTTTTATCTATAATTTAAAATTCACCAGTACCGTGATTAAACATCCAATGAATGCCGAATTTATCTGTTAGGCTACCATAAGCTTTACTCCAAAATGTTTCTTGAAGTTCCATTTCTACTTTACCGCCATCACTTAATTTAGTAAAGACAGATCTAAGTTCTTCTAAGTCCTCACTTAAAAAAGATAAATGAATATTATTACCTTGGTTAAAAGGGAAACCAGGGAAAGTATCAGAGAACATAACATTGCTACCGCTAATGTTCAGTCTAGTATGCATAACTAAATTTTTCGCTTCTTCAGGTAGTGGGTATTCTGGATTTGGGGGTGCTTCACCGAAAGTCATAATTTTTGGTGTTTCTGTGTTAAATACAGACGCATAGAATTCAACTGCTTCACGTGTATTACCATTAAAATTTAAATAAACATCGATTGGCATTTTTTTCACTCCTAATGTTATGTATTAAGACTTTAAAAGCCTACAAATCCATTCTATCCAAAAAAAGGTAATTTAACAAACTAAGAATTGTAAATTGTATGAAAAATTCTGATTTTTTTGAGATGGGAAATTGTATTAATCGTTAGGGGAGGAATTAAAAATGGGAAATGGCAAATAAATTCGTGTAATCACAATTAAAAATGGGAAATGGCAAATAAATTCGTGTAATCGCAATTAAAAATGGGAAATGGCAAATAAATTCGTGTAATCGCAATTAAAAATGGGAAATGGCAATTAAAATCTTGGAACCGCAAATAAACAGCAATTAAAACAAAAGCATAACCAATAAGTACATCCAAAACAATCAAAGTGCATCTGATACCATTGAAATACTTCCTATATTGAAGTATTTTTTTCTGAAATCTACTTCATTGATAAGCTAAAAACAATTTTTACACAAAAATGCTTCATTATCTATCAACTTACCAAACCTTCCAATGTTCAGGTGGAAAATAAGTAGAAGTTTGTCGTAAAGATGGTAAAATCTGATTGTTCAGATTACTTTCAATAGCATATTTTTACCTATTCATAAAATAATAGACCCCAATTGAAAATGGCAAAATGCTTTTTTTATCTAATACAAACTAATATAACTCCAATTTGTCATAACCTAATTAATACAATTTTCACAAGTTAATAAAATTTTTTCGAACATCCTCGACTGAATATGTCAAAATCCACTTTTTTTCTACTTGAATTCTTTAAGTTCTCTCCAAATTGAATATGCCAAAAGTCCGGTTGAATAACCCAATATGATTATAGGGGCAACGTAATTAAAATTAAACTAGTATCAAGTTTCTTAGTAAAGCATTAGCAATTAATTAAATCAGTTTGGTTGAATCTATTTTTAATAGATTCAGAACATTAAAGTTTACTGTAGAGGAGATTAAAGATGAAAAAGAAAAAAAGCTTTCCTTACAAAGTCCTTGCAACGACAACTTTAGCTTCAATGTTATTTACATCAACTGGATTTGCTGAAGGAACAAATGAAAATCAAGTGCCGGCTCCAAGTTTAGATGAGATTGCAAAGCAGGGTCAAAAGATTTTTGCTGAAGAACAAAAACAAACTGGGGAAGAAGCTGTAGACCCATTCGGTTATAAGGGTTTAAATGATGCTCATGCTTATAAACCAAATGAAAAAGTTCGCGTAATCGTTGAGGTTGAACAACCAACAACTTCTGATGAATCTACTCAAACTAAAAAAGCGCGCTTTAAAGAAAAACAAGATCAAGTCATTTCAAAGATTTCAAAGGAAAGATCCGTACCTAAAATAAATCAACGCTTTTATGAAGGATTTAATGGTTTTAGTTTGGAGACAGAATATCGTAACTTAAAAGAAATTCAACAAACACCAGGCGTAACGAATGTACATATTGCAAGAAAGTTCCAACCTTCAATGGGAGCAAGTAAAGAATTAGTACAAGCTCAAAAAGTTTGGCAAAGTTACGGATATCACGGAGAAGGATTGTTAGTAGGAATTGTCGATACAGGTATTGACTATACACATAAAGACATGACAATCACTGATAAAGGGAAAGCAAAAGAAAAATGGAATCAAGATAACATTAAAAGTAAACTTGCAGAAACAAGTGTAGGAGATGTTTGGTATAGCGATAAAGTTCCAACAGGTTATGACTGGGCAGATCATGATACAGATGTTATTCCGCGTGTTGCCGGGAATGAGCATGGAATGCATGTTGCTGGTACAGTAGGTGCAAACGGAGATGAGTCTAATGATGGTGTGGAAGGTATTGCTCCAGGCGTTCAGTTATTAGCAGAAAAAGTATTCTCTGATAACGGAAACGGTGGTGCGTATGAAGATGATATCATAGCAGGTATCGAGCACGCTGTAACGATGGGCGCAGATGTTATTAATATGAGTTTAGGTACCGACTCAGGATTTGTTAGTGAAGAAGATGATCCAATTCAAAAAGTAATACGTGAAGCAACTGAGCAAGGTACGCTTGTAATCGTCGCGGGTGGAAACTCTGCTTATAGTACAAAAAATAATTTGCTACAATCTTCTTTAAAACCATATGCTGAAAATCCGGATATTGGTACAGTTGGGGAACCAGGTGTAAGTCCTTTTGCGATATCTGTGGCTTCATATGAAAATTCAAGTATACATATGAATACGCTAAAAGAGGAAAATGGGATACAGCTTCCATACCAAGACCAATCACAATATAACTTTAACCTATCAAAAGTATTATCACCATTAGAATCATATGAAATGGTATATGTTGGAGAAGGTAAAACGGCTGACTTCAAAAATATTCCTGACTTAACAGGAAAAATTGTTATAGCAAAACCAAATGAAAGATATGCTACTTACAATTATATTCAATCTGAAGCGAAGAAAAAGAACGCAAAAGCAATCATTCTTGTTCCAGCTGATGTAGATGTCGACTATCCATTAGTTTATTGGAGTCCTTATTTTAATGTTCAGGCAGCTACAACAAGTAAAGCGATAGGGAATGAATTAATTACTAAGTTAAAAAGTGGTTATGTTGTAAAAATGAAACCGTCTAAAGGGGTATATGTTGATAACCCAGATAAGAATACGATGTCATATTTTTCTTCCTATGGGGCTCCACATACATTAGACTTTAAACCTGAAATATCTGCACCAGGAGGAAATATTTACTCAACGATACCAGGTAATAGCTATGAGGTAATGAGTGGTACATCGATGGCATCACCACATGTTGCTGGTGGTTCGGCATTAGTATTACAATCACTATATGAAAAAGGATTAAAACATTCGGAAAGTACAGCTTTAAAAGCAAAAATTGCTTTAATGAATACTTCTAAACTAATTCAAGATCCTAGTACAAATAATGAAGTACCATATTCACCTCGTGTACAAGGTTCTGGACTAATGCAAATTCAAAACGCAATTAAAACACCTGTACTTGTGACAAGAGAGAAAACTCCACTTGAGCAAGCAGGAGCTGTTGCATTAAAAGAAGTTAATAATAATATTCACTTCAAATTAAATGCAGAAGCTCTTCAAAATCTGAATGTAAAAGATTTAGAGTATCAAGTGTATGTAGATGTATATACAGATGGCAGAGAAACAAAAGAATTTGACCTAGACAATGATGGGAAATTAGATTCAAAAGAATATTTAACATTAAAAAGTGAGCGTGTACAAGGTGCTAAGGCAACTGTAAATGGTGAAACAGTAACAAGCACAGTAGGAAAAACATTAAAAATTAAACCGGGACAAGAAAAAAATCTTGATGTTCAGATTCAACTTCCATCAAGCTTAAAAGACGGTTCATTTGTCGAGGGTTATGTACGTTTAGTTCCTTCTGGAAATAATAGCGATTCAGCAGTTCCGTTATCAGTTCCTTACATGGGGTATTATGGAAAATGGGATCAACCAAAAAACATTGATCCAGCAGCATATGAGAAAGATGCATTCTTAGGCTATACAACTCTTTGGAATGATGAAATAGGAGCAGAAGGGGTATTCCCATTAGGTTATGATCCAAGAACAGGAAGTTTTAATATGGATCGAATTGTAATGTCTCCTAATACTCCATTGAAAGAAGTATATCCATCATTTACAGTACTACGTAACTTAGCTAAAACTGAAATGTACGTAGAAAATGATAAAGGTGAATTACTACAATACTTAGGTGATTTTAGTGAATATACTGGTAAGCCATGGAAATTCCGTAAAAACATTATGTCTTTTAGAGACTATTTGAATACTGGATATGGTTGGGATTTGAAAGATCAAAATGGTCAAGTGGTGAAAGATGGCGTTTATAACTATGTAATCAAAACAACGCTTGATTATAATGGTGCTAAGCCACAAATCGTAAAACTTCCATTGCATATTGACTCAGTTGCTCCAGTTGTTTCGGATATAAAAGTAACACCTAAAAATGGACAATACGAAATCTCGTTCAAAGCGGATGATGCTGGAAGTGGCTTTAATGGTGCGATTGTTTGGTATAACGGCAAGTATAAGCCATTGGCTCAAGGTGAAACATCTACTCTAGTAAAAGAAGAACCTAAGAGTGTTGTAGTATTAGGATCAGACTATGCACTTAACCAAAGTTATACAGTTTGGGGAGATCCTTCTTATATTAACGATGGAATGCTTGTTAGCTATTTCAGTGTGTATCCAAATAAAAATGTAAATACAAAAACGCCTGCAGGAATCAATGCATTTGCAAATAACAATGTAAATTGGAAAGTTTATGTTAAAGATGCAAATGGTAATGTAATTGATTCAATGGATGTACAAGATAAAAATGAAATCCATTTAAAATGGACTCCAGAAGCAAGTGTTCCAAATGGTACGTATACAATATCTGCGGATGTATCTAGTAAAGATGGTTTTAAAGTATCAGTAAAACCACAAACAGTTACTGTACAGCAATAACGATAAAAAAAGTGTAGGAAGAATTTTTCCTACACTTTTTTATTTTTTATAAGTTTTTAAATGTAAAAAGTACTAAAAAACAACATTAATTTGGTTATTAATATGATTTTCTAAACATTTGGTTCATAATAGAGAATAATAGTATTTTGTATGTTTTTTAGCAGAAAGGTGTTTAGTAAATGAAACATTTAACAATCTTATCAAAAATTGAAAATTATATGGATCGATTTACGCAAGCCGAAAAGAAAATCGCTGTTTATATAATGGAGCATGCTGAAATTGTCCCCAACTTAACGACTAAAGATATTTCTAACAATACTGGAGCTAGTGAAGCAAGTGTTGTTAGATTTTGTAAAACAATTGGAATTGGTAGTTTTAAAGCCTTTAAAATAGCATTAGTTCGAGATTTGACTGTAGCTGAAATGAATATTAATGATTTTTCTGTAATGGATAAGAAAGACACACCGTATGATTTATTTAATAAAGTAACTTATGTAAATAAAGCGGCTATTGAAGCGACGGTATCAACTCTAGATAAAAGAGAATTAGATAAAGCAACCGAAGAAATTGTAAAAGCTAAGAAAATTATATTTTATGGAGTAGGCGGTTCAGCCGTATCAGCTATGGACGGAGCATATAAATTTGGGAAAATTGGCTACCATGCGATTATGTCCCCTGACTTCCATATGGTGATCACTTTAGTAGGTCATATGGAAGAAGGCGATATTTTTGTAGCTGTTTCTAATTCTGGGAAAACTAAGGATGTATTAGAGCTTGCTCGCTTTGCTAAGAAAAAGGGAGCAACGATCATTGCGATTACAAAGCTTGGCAAGTCTCCGTTATTTAAGGAAGCTGATATCAAGCTTTGCACACCTGATATGGAACAAGATATTCGAATAGGAAGTATAGCCTCTAAAATGGCACAACAAAATATAATCGATTCATTATATGTCATATGCTTTAATCGAATCGGTAATAAAGTATCTAGTAAACTTCATGAGTATAGTGAAGAAGCAGGAAAATTAAGAAGGTAATCTGAATCTAGTCAAGGAAGATAGGTAAAAAAAATTTACTTATCTTCTTTTTTGTTATAGTGATAAGGAAAAAAATGTCAAAATTTGAAAAGAGAAATTTACATTAAATAGTTACAATTACATGTATTATTTTTAAATTTTATATTTTAATTCAATTTTAATAATTCTAAAGTGCTAATTATAAAAACTAGTTAAAAAGATTAATATAAGACTAAAGATAGATGTTATAAAAAAGCAAGTTATAAAAACTGACGAAATTCGACGTACTTTTATGTGGTAAAGTAAAAAAAAAGTAAAAATATTATGAATTTTGTAAGTATTTGATGAATAAAACCCTCTATAATCCTAAGAATTTTTAGAATATTATTAAAATGTACTTTGAAAATTATTAAGGGGGGCTTATTTTGAACAAGTTTGTAGTAACTAGTTTTGCATCAGTAATGGTTGCCGGAACTTTATTTTCTGGGATTCCATTAAAAACAGCATCATCTGAAAGCTTAAGTAAAGTACATAGTGCATTAGCTAAGCATTCAAAAAGTTCTTTAGATTTATCGTTAGTTAATGACGAAAAGTTATTAGATGCATTAATTAAACGTGGTGTAGTTTCTGCTAATGCTTCTGAAGCACAGAAACAAGCTGCATTACAAAGTTATTTAGCGGTTAAAGGTCAAGCGGATCCAGTAACAGACAAAGATCCAATTGCTAGCAAAGTAAAAAAAGCAGATGCTGCTAAACACGGTGAATTTAAAGACTTCAATAATGGCCTATTACACGGAAACGGTAAGAAAAATGGTCAATTAAAAGGTACTCCTGATCCAGTTCAAGAGTCAGCTTCACCAGGTATTCAAAAGAAGGGTAAACTTTTAACATTAATGGTAGAGTTCTCTGATCTTCCTCATAACAATATTAAGAAGAATGAAACAGACAACTGGTACCCAGATTTTACTCAACAACACTATGAAGATATGATTTTTGGTAAAAATGGTGTGAAAGGTCCAAATGGAGAAAATTTCCTTTCACAAAAACAATATTATGAACAACAATCTGGTGGAACTTATACAGTTGATGGTAAAGCATATGGCTGGTTAAAAGTACCAGGAACTGCAGCATATTACGGAAAAGATTCTAAAACTGGACATGATAACGTAACACCAGGTGGATCAAAACAATTAGTAATTGATGCTTATGCTGCTGCAAAAGCTGCAGGAGTTCCTTTACAAGATTACGATTTAGAAGATCCACATGATTTAGATGGAGACGGTAACTACTGGGAGCCAGATGGTTTAGTTGATCACCTTCAAATCATCCACTCAGGTATGGGACAAGAAGCTGGCGGTGGAGCACAAGGAGACAATGCAATTTGGTCTCACCGTTCTGCTAAATTTGTAGATCCAGATGGACTTGGTAGTGGCTTACCAGGATTCTATGACTATACAATGATGCCAGAAGACGGTGCAACAGGTGTATTTGCACACGAATATGGTCATGATTTAGGATTACCAGATGAGTATGATACAATTTACTCTGGTGCTGGTGAAGCTGTTGAATATTGGTCAATCATGTCAGCTGGTTCTTGGGCAGGAACAATTCCTGGAACAGAGCCAACAGGTTTCTCTCCTTGGGCAAAATCATATTTCCAATCAACTTTAGGTGGAAAATGGACTAACCCAACTGTAGTAAATTGGGAAGATGTATCGACAAAAGGTACTCAATTCTTATTAGATCAAGCAAATTCACCACTTGGCCAAAACAACCAAGCTGTTCAAGTGAATTTACCAAAAAAAGTTTTACCAGTCAATAAACCGGCTGCTGGCACTTATGAATACTGGGGTGGACAAGCAGACGAAATGGATAACAGCATGGTAACGAATGTAGATTTAACAGGAAAATCTTCAGCAACTTTAACTTTTGACGCTTGGTACGATATGGAAGAACAATGGGATTTCGCATTTGTTCAAGTTTCAACTGATAATGGTGCAACTTGGAAATCATTAGGAAACACTCACACTAGAAGTGATGTTGTAGCTGAAGGATATCCAACAATCTTAAATTCAATGCCTGGTTTCACTGGAAAATCAAATGGATGGGAAGCACAAAGCTTTGATTTATCAGCATATAAAGGTAAGAAAATTCAGCTTCGCTTACGTTCTGCAACTGACTGGGGTACTTCAAATATTGGATTCTTTGCTGATAATATTAAAGTAGTAGCAGATGGTGCAACAATTGTTGATGATGGTGCTGAAAATGCAACTTCTCCTTTCACATTAAAAGGATTTTCAAAATTCGATGGAAATAAATATGCAAATCATTACTACTTATTAGAGTGGCGTAACCATAAAGGTGCTGACGAAGGTTTAGCTCATATTAAACGCGGAAACTCTTTAATGAGCTACGATGGCGGTTTAGTAGTATGGTATGTTGATGATAGCTTTACAGAAAACTGGTCAGGTATTCACCCAGGTGATGGATTCTTAGGTGTTGTTGATGCTCACGACGATACAAATTTATTATGGAACTATGGCGCTGAAGCAAGTTCTCGTTTCCATGTAGCGGATGCAGCATTCGGATTAAATCCGACATCAGGTTATAACATTGCTTATTCTACAGGAGAAAAACTAAATTCTCCAAGTCAAGAAGGTATCTCTTTATTTAATGATAGCAAAGACTATAATAATGCATTCTTACCAGATGCTGGTCGTAACATCGGACACTATGGTTTAAAAGTTCGTGTTAATGGTCAATCTACTGACAAATCAGTTGGATCAATCGTAGTTTATAAATAATAATGAACTTAAGAAAGGCAACTTAATGTTGTCTTTCTTTTTTGTTTTTAAGTGATTAATAGGAAACCACTAGACAAACTAAGAATATATTACTTTAATATGAAATATAATTTCGTGTATATAATGGATTGTGTTGACTTTTTATTTCGAAAGTTTAAAATGATAACCAAATAGTATAAATCTAATAGTAGGAAGTAGGAAAGACTATGCTAGGTATATCAATCTATTTATCTGAAAAAAATATTGAGAAGAATAAAAAATATATCGAAATAGCTAAAAAAAATGGATTTCATTCAATATTTACGTCATTACACATACCAGAGGATGACCCTTCGACTTATAAAACACTTCTTCAATTACTTGGTAAAGATGCGATGAAAAATGGAATGGAGCTTATGGCAGATATTTCAGCAAAGTCACTTACACATTTAGGGTTAGATTACTCAAACGTCAGCGAATTACAAAAATGGGGTGTTACTGGACTACGAGTAGATTACGGATTAGATGAAAAACAAATAGCAGATCTTTCTAAAGAAATGAAAATTGCTCTTAATGCTAGTACACTTACGCCTGCATTTTTAGATGAATTGCTGAAATACGGATTACAAACTAAAAATGTAGAGGCTTGGCATAATTTTTATCCCCGCCCAGAAACCGGATTAGCAACAACTTATTTAATCGAAAAAAACAAATGGTTAAAAAACTCTGGTATTTCAACAATGGCATTTATTCCAGGAAATGATGAAATGAGAGGACCACTATTTAAAGGACTCCCAACATTAGAAAAACATCGTGGAATTAATCCTCTGCTAGCTTACTTAGACCTAACTCAAAACTGTTACATTGATAAAGTTTTAGTTGGTGATATTAGCATAAAAATAGATACGATGGAAGCTCTTTCAAAAACAAAGGATTTTATTGAATTAAGATATAGACCGTATACACAAGAGGAAGAAACCCTTTCCATTGTGGAGCAAGTCCACACCAATCGCGAAGACCCTGCACGCGATTGTATTCGATCAATGGAATCTAGATTATACGGTAGCTTTGGCGAGAAAAGTCTAAAACCAGTAAATACGATCATAAGAAACAGGGGTTCTATTACTATCGATAATGAATTATATGGCAGATATGGAGGAGAGCTACAAATTATGCTTACTAATCTACCAAGCGATGAGAAAGTAAATGTAATAGGGATTATTGAAGACGATCTATCGTTATTACAATATATTGGAGCGGGTAAGAAGTTTAAGTTAAAGCGTGTTTAAAACACGCTTCTTTTTGTATGGTTAGACTGAACTATTTAGAAACGGTATGATAAAGATACTTACAAAATATTAGTTCGAATGGTCGTGGAAAAATGGACGATAAGTATTATGATAACTTACTGAATATAAAAACAGAGGGAGAGCAAAAAGGATTTAATGAATCTTTTCATTATCATCGATATGAGCCAACACCTTATAGCGCTTTACAACAACTATTTAAACAATACATGCCCTCAAGCAATGACCGAATAGTTGATTTTGGATGCGGTAAAGGAAGATTAAATTTCTATATAAATAGTTTATTTAATGCTACTGTTGTTGGAATTGAAATGAATGAAAAATATTATAACCAGGCTGTTGAGAATAAAAAGAATTACATAAAGAAATCAAAGGTGAATGAAGACAAGATTCTGTTTTATTGCTGCTTGGCTGAAGATTATCAAATTAATCCATTAGATAATTGTTTCTATTTTTTTAATCCATTTTCAATCCAAATTTTTATGAATATCGTAAATAATATTTTAATTTCAGTTGAGCAAACAAAAAGAAATGTTGAAATCATTTTGTATTATAGTTCGGATGATTATATTTATTTTTTAGAAAACCAGACTGCTTTTGAATTAAAACAAGAGATTCTATTAGCAGATGCTTATATGAAAAATCAAAATGAAAGATTTTTAGTCTATCGTTTAAATTACTAATTTTATAAGATTCAAGGATTTATTGGTCTTTATATAGAATTTTTTTAAGTGTTTAAGAGTAAATTTAATAGTCGGAAGGAAGATTTCAATTTGAAAAACATTAATCCTTTTATAGAATCGTTTAAAAATACAAACAAACAATTAGTGGGTAATGGATTTAGAAATATTCAAGTACTAAGGGATGCTCTAAATGACTTCAATGGTAGTGAAGAAAGCGATCTTTATGGAGCAGGGAATTTTATTGAAGATTTTCAAGAAAAAATGGCAGAGTTTTTAGGTAAAGAATCATCAGTGTTTTTTCCTAGCGGAACAATGGCTCAGCAAATCGCATTAAGAATTTGGTGTGATCAAAAAGGAATTAATAAAGTTGCTTATCATCCTTTATCACATTTAGAAATTCATGAAGAAGATGGTTTGAAAAAACTACATAATATACAGCCTATTTTACTAGCAGATAAAAGTCGTGTTATTGAGTTAGAGGATGTTTTAGCAATGGATGAGGAAATCTCTTGTTTATTACTAGAATTACCACAACGAGAAATTGGTGGACAACTACCATCATATGAAACACTAGAATCAATTTCTTCATACTGCCGTGAAAAGGGAATTAAATTGCATTTAGATGGTGCTAGATTAATGGAAATTCTCCCATACTATAAGAAGACAGCTTCTGAATTATGTAGCTTATTTGATAGTGTTTATATGTCATTTTATAAAGGCATCGGGGGAGTAGCGGGAGCAATTCTTGCTGGTGACCGAGATTTTATCGGCGAATCGAAAGTTTGGAAAAGAAGACATGGAGGAGATTTAATTAGTCTTTATCCTTACATAATAAGTGCAAATTATTATTTTGATCAAAGAGCAAATAAGATGGGGCAATACTATGAAGATGCAGTAGAGTTAGCCAAATTCTTTAATAGTTGCCAAGCAATCAACACTGTACCAACTATTCCTGTTTCTAATATGTTTCATGTCCATTTTAATGCTCCGATTGAACAGGTTAAAATCATACTACAATCTATTCATGAAGAAACAAAAATTGGTATTACTGGTAACTTAAGACCAGTTAATGAGGAAGTTTGTTATTGCGAGATTAGTATTGGAGATTTATATTCAACAATCTCTAAAGAGGATCTTCACAGTATTTTTAACAAATTAAACGAAGAAATGAAATCACTATAAACCAAGATTGTTTAAGCAATGAATTTTTAATATAAATGAAAAGGGAGTTGACTTTAATGCAAAAAATTACAACGTTTTTAATGTTTGAAGGACAAGCAGAAGAAGCAATGAATTTTTATATGTCACTTTTTAACGATTCAGAGGTTGTGAATATTAAGCGTTATGGAGCAGATATGGGTGAGTTTGAAGGGAAAGTAATACATGCTACTTTCACATTAAACGGCCAACAATTTATGTGCATTGATAGTACCGTTAAACATAAATTTACGTTTACACCAGCTGTTTCATTATATGTGACTTGTGAAACAAATGAAGAAATTGAAAATGCATACAAACAATTAAGTCAAGACGGTGAAGTATTAATGCCTTTGCAATCATATCCATTCAGTGAAAAGTTTGTATGGGTGAATGATAAATATGGTGTATCTTGGCAATTAACCCTCGCAAAAAAATAATAAAGAACTGTATGAAAAATCGTGTTGGAAACAGTGACACGATTTTTTTTATTGTCAGTAATCTTATTTTTAACAAATCAACCACTATTTTTTTATAATATCAAGTTTAAAATAAGAAGATTTATTGCAAACTTTTACTATATGAATTTTTATAAAGGTGAGATTTTAACGATATGAATGAAGTAAATATGATTTCTGAAAAAGAATTTGACGAGCAATTAATTAATAAATATGCAAGTTTAATGGCATTAGGTAATGGTTACTTAGGTTTAAGATCTTGTCATGAAGAAGACTATGAAGGACAAACTAGGGGGATGTATATAGCAGGAATCTATAATCAGTTATCTCCAAGTCAAACGACAAAGATTGTGAATCTTCCAGATCTAATTGGAATGGAAATTGAAATAAATGGTGATATTTTTTCGAATGCAACTGGTCAATTTACATTTTATGATCGAAAATTAAATATGATGACCGGCGAATTAATAAGAGAGTTAATTTGGAAGAATAATGATGGAAATCGATTCCACTTTTTGTTTCAGCGTTTTGTTTCAAAGGATGATTTACATTTACTTGCTTCAAAAATTACTGTCACAGCTTTAGATTGTAATGCCAAGATTAAAATAAAAACAGGTATTAATGCGGAGTGTGTCAGTCAACAAAAGAATGAACTTACAGAAGAATTAGTAAGAATCATGGATAATAGAATTATGCATGGTGTTTATCAAACTACAGAGACTAAACATAAAATTGCTATCGCAACATGCTGTGTAACTCCTGATGAGAGTGAAGTTTCATATTTTACGTTGAATAATCAACTTCTAGCCTCGATTACACAAGATCTCGTAGTTGACCGAACTGTTGAGTTTTCAAAGATTAGCTCAGTTTATACCTCTAATGATATGTTACGGGAAGAACCTTCTGCTGCTAGTGTTAATACTGTACAGAAATATTTATCAGAGGGTTATGATAATTTAAGAAATTGTACGACTATCAAATGGCAGGATTTTTGGAAGCAAAAAAGAGTGGTCATTAATTCAAAGGATCAAGCAGATCAATTAGCACTAGATTTTTCTTTGTACCACATTGAAGCAATGACCCCTTGTCATGATGATCGATTGAGTATAGGCGCAAGGGGATTAACTGGTGAGGGCAATAATGGTTTAATATTTTGGGATACAGAGATGTTTATTGCGCCGTTTCACTTATTTACTGAACCAGAGATTGCTAAAAGATTACTAAGATATCGCTATCATCATATTAAAGAAGCAAAAGTGAATGCTTACCAATCAGGTTATGAGGGTACATTATTTCCTTGGGCAAGTGCTTTTTCCGGAAAAGAAGAAACACAAAAAGGTTCAGTGAATAATACAAAACCCGAGATCGTTCAAAGCTCAAATTTAGCAAAATCAAGTGAACATATTGTAGCTGACATTGCATTTGCTGTCGTACAATATTATGAAAATACGCTAGATGAAAGCTTTATGGCCAATGATGGACTTGAACTACTCAAAGAAACTGCTCGCTTTTGGGTGAGTAGGACAACTGATACAAATGGCGATTTAATTATTAAAAATGTCATCGGTCCAGACGAATATACAGATCAAGTTGATAATAATGCTTATACGAATTACATGGCTTTTTATAATGTGCAGAATGCGTTAAATTATATGGGGAAATACAATGATCCTGATGCAGAATTACAGCAAAAATGTACTGATTTTTTAAAACGATTATATTTACCAAGCCAAAATGATGAAAATGTCATCCCACAAGATGATACATTTTTAAGTAAACCCGAGATTGACTTAACGGAATACAGACAATCCATTGCAAGTCGGGATATTCTATTAGATTATTCCCTACAAGATCTATATGAACTACAAGTGTTAAAACAAGCTGACGTTGTCATGTTGCTCTATCTTTTCCCAGATTTGTTCTCAACGGAAATCGCTAAAAAGAATTTAGAGTACTACGAAGAGCGTACTGTTCATGATTCGCCAATAAGTAAAGCAATTCATGCAATTGTTGCTGCAAGATGTGACTACGGAGAAGAGTCTTACCAATTATTTCAAGAAGGATGTTTAATTGATTTAGGACCAAATCCAAATTCATCAGATGATGGAATTCATGCTGCGCCTATGGGAGCAAATTGGCTAGTAGCAATCTTTGGCTTTGCAAATATCACCATGGACATAAATGGTTTAAAAATTGAGCCAAAATTACCTTCAAATTGGAATGAAATGATTTTTCCTTTCACATGGCAAGGAGCAAGACTTGAAATAACAATATCGAAAAAATCAATAACAGTCACAAAGGAATATGGTCCACCAGTATCATTAGAAATTAATGGTGAAACATTTAATTTAACAGATAAAATAAAGGTTTCGCTTTAAGAAGAGAGAAAAAAGGAAAAAACAAAACACAATCTTTTATTGAGATTGTGTTTTGTCAGTTAGTTGAAATAAATTGGAGTTAATTTTGAAAAGTTTGTGCATTATATAGTAGTTTTTGTGGATTTTATTTGTTGATTAAATTGATTGTACTATCTTTTTAAAAAACAAAAAAACAATATAAAATGATTAAATGATAAGTTGATGTTCGAGCTTAATTGACCTATAAATTGACCATTAAACTGCTTTTACTCTAAGTAAAAGTTAATAAATTAGGTTTTTAGTGTAATCTTTTTTTAAAAGAGAAAGGTTGGTTGGAACGGAGGGGTGCTCGACTCCTATGGGATATGCGGGAAGCCTGAGACCCCACAGGAACGAACGTGACGAGGAGGCTCAGGTCTCGCCCCATGGAAAGCGAGCATCCTGTAGTGGAAATCAATCTCACGTGGACTCCTTTTACGAAAATTTGATCATTAATTTTGTTTTTCAACAGCCTGAAAACCCAACCTTTTATAAAGATTGGGTTTTGTTTTTCAAAATCTACTCTTCATACAATTCTAATGGTAAGCCATCGGGATCATGGAAAAATGTAAATCTTTTATTTGTTAACTCGTCAATACGAATTGGTTCTACAAAGACAGCATTTTGTTTTAAGAATTGAATACTTTCTTCTATATTAGTTACAGTAAAGGCTAAATGGCGTAACCCAACCGCTTCTGGATTTGTAAGTCGCTTTGGTGGATTAGGAAATGAAAATAGCTCAATTTGTCCATTTTCTCCAATACTTAGGTCCAATTTATAAGAGTCTCGCTCCTCTCGATAGGTTTCCTTAATTACCTTACAGCCTAATAAATTTATGTAAAAATGCTTAGACGATTCATAATTAGAACAAATTATAGCGATATGATGTATATTCTTAATTTCCATATTAAAACTCCTTATTACGTTGTTGATTTACTAAAACTTTTCCTAGTTTATCATGATTAGTACAATTTGAAAAAAGAATACATTCCATTTAGACAGTATAGTTCATCGTTTTAAGTGGAAAAATGAAATGTGAAACTGTAAAACTGCCAAAAATTCAAAAAAAAAATGGGAATAATCTCCCATTAAGTTTTAGAAATTTATCTTCTTCTTTTTTTATCATCTTTTGCTAAAACCTGTACTTTCTTAATAACTTCTAGTTCTACAATTACGTGCACATGCTTATCATTTATTTGATTAACTCTTAATACTTTACCTTTTCGACCTTTAATGGAAATAGTATCTCCTTCAGAGGGGACCTTTTTGAGTAGTTGGTTTAATAGTTCAACGTTTTTCTCGATATAATGAACTACAATCATATAGCTTCAACTCCTCTAATCATTCTTATCTTTATACAATATTTAAGATTAAATAAAATAAGAACATATTTAAGCTGATTATTTAAAGGAATAATTTCAGTCATTAGTTGAATGTTTTACTTTTGAAAAATTCTAACAAATCCTTTCTATTTTAAAAGTTATTTAATACAATTTAAGAAAATAACAGATTGTGGGGGAGCCAATGCATAAGAAATTTTTATCAATAATTGTGATAAGTATGCTTTTAGTAGGTTGTAAGCATGGCGAAAAGTCTGTAAAAACAATTAAAAATGATGATAAAAATCCTTCGAATGAACATGTAATTGATAAAGGAGAAATTGATACAATTTATGCTCCTTTAAGTGGATTACCAATAAGTCAGACTAGTGAACAAAGACCTGTTGCAGTTATGGTTAATAATTATTATTTAGCTAGACCTCAAAGTGGATTAAGTAATGCTGATGTTATTTATGAAATTTTAGCAGAGGGAGATATTACAAGATTTCTAGCCATTTTTCAAAGTAATATACCTGAGAAAATAGGTCCTGTAAGAAGTGCGAGAGATTATTACATCAATTTGGCAAATGGTTATCATGCATTATTTATATGCCACGGAAATAGTCCGAAAGCGAAACAAATGATGGATTCAGGAATGATTGATTCATTAAACGGACTGATCTACGACGGAACGTTATTTAAAAGAGATAAAACGAGAAAAGCACCTCACAATTCTTATATTTTGAAAGAGGGTATTGAAAAAGGAGTTGCTCAAAGACATTACTCTTATTCAGAACAAGTTACTCCATTAGATTTTACGCAGAAAGACTTAGTATTTGATAGTTCTTGGAAAAATGCTGGTGAGGTATTTATAAAATACTCTCATGATGCAAGAAATAATGTGACTTACAAGTATTCGAATTCAACTAAACAATTTCTGCGAGTTCAAAATGGAATTGTAGCAAAGGATGCTTTGAACGGGAAAGAGCTTCAAATTAAAAATATTTTAGTCGTAGAAGCGACTCATAAAATTATTGATAGTTATGGTCGCCGTTCAATTGATCTCGAACATGGAGGAAAAGGTTATTATATTGTTGATGGAAAATATATGAATATACAATGGAAGAATGTAGATGGTCGAATCATTCCGTTTACATTAGATGGAACTGAAATAAAACTTTCACCAGGGCAAACTTGGATTAACTTTGTACCATTTTTAAAAGATGTAACAATTAAATAAAGTACATTAAAACAGATAATTTTATATAATTATCTGTTTTTTATTGCTAAAAGAATGAAAAGTGAACACCGCTTAATGAATGTTGAAAGTTGCCCTTTATAAGCTGTAAGTCCTATGTTTGACCAAAAAAAATTACGATGTTACGATAAAAAATATTATCCAATTATATATGGTAGGAAGGGGGCGCAGGGAGTGGCTAGTAAAATTGAAAATATAGGATTAGTAAACGAGCGTTATAAAAATCTAAAATCGGACTGTGAGAGTTGCTTTGGTCTATGCTGTGTCGCATTGCCTTTTGCTGCATCGGCTGATTTTGCGAAAGATAAAATTGCAGGCAAACCTTGTCATAATTTACAATCAGACTTTCGTTGCGGAGTTCACAAGAATTTAAGAGAGATAGGTTTCAAAGGTTGTACTGTTTTTGATTGCTTTGGAGCAGGACAAAAAGTATCTCAAGTAACCTTTAATGGAAAAGACTGGCGACAAAATCCAGAATTGGCTAATGAGATGTATGAAGTATTTCCAATTATGAAGCAACTACATGAAATGCTTTGGTATTTAAATGAAAGTTTGACCATTAATGCTGCAAGTGAGATTCATGATGAAATAAAAACAGTTTTAGAAGAAACTGAAAAATTAACACATATGGAGCCTAAACGAATACAAAACTTAGATATCACAGCCCACCGTGCAGAAGTTAGCTCTTTACTATTACGTGCTAGTGAGAAAGCAAGGACTGTGGCTTTGAAAAAATTTAACAACAATAAGAAGCGTCAAAAAGCTACCGGTAGAGCTTTAGATTTTATTGGTGCGAAATTAAAGGATGCGAATTTTATCGGAGCTAACTTAAGAGGGGCCTATCTAATTGCCGCTGATTTAAAGGGAGCGGATTTAAGAGGTTCTGATCTAATCGGAGCAGACTTACGTGATGCAAATTTGAGTGGTGCTGACCTTACAGGAAGTATTTTTCTTACTCAAGCTCAAATTAACTCAGCCAAAGGAGATTATCACACTAGAATACCAGCAACACTTAAAAGACCATCTCATTGGTGAGAAAAAAATGAACCATTTTAAAGGTTCATTTTTCAGAGTGTTGAAATATAAAATGGTCAGTAGGGAAAACGGAAATTAAATGCATTTAATAATGATGAAATTATCATTTTTCTGGATGACTTTTCATGGTTTTAAATGTTAATATGTTCGAGCAATTTTATGATTCCAATAACACTAGACATGTTTTTTTCAGAAGTTAAAAAATTATGAGCTTATTCTTAGAAAAACAAATTCATTTGATAAATTTAGTTTAATGTTCGATATTAATAGAACTACAAACTGAATAAAAACTGCTAGATTACTCTAAGTAAAGGCTATTTGATTAGGATTTATTGTATACTTTTTTTGATGAAAAAGTTGATTGGAATGGAGGGGTGCTCGACTCCTATGGGATTAGCGGGAAGGCTAAAGAATCCCGCCCCATGGAAAGCGAGCATCCTGTAATGGAAATCAACATCACTCTACTCCTTTTACGAAAATTTGGTAATTTAATTGACAAAGTTTTTTTCAACAGCGTGTAAAAATGAACCATTTTAAAGGTTCATTTTTTATTATATACATACCAAGAAATCGCAATTAAATAACCGATAAACGGCGATGTTCCATAACCTATAATCGGCACTGGGAAGTTTCCAAAAAAGCTTGAAAGAATACTAATTGAAAAATAAATCCCTAGACTAAATGATAATGGTTTTGCACTGTTTGGCGGAAATAAGAAAAATGGCATTAGTAAAATTAAAAGTGAAATTACTGCTAAGATTAGCCATCCTATTCCCATTTTCTTTACTAAACTTAAAATGTCCTCAACATAAGAAACTGAGGAAAGTTGATCTAAGTGAGACCAGCTTAAAATAATTAAAAGTATAAAAACAATTAAAAAGAGTATTTGAACGCTTTTATTCTTTTTTAAATTTAGTAATAGAAATGAGATAGCGATTGTAAAAGCTGTTAGTTGAGATGCATCAGGTTGAAAAAGTAATAATGCTGTAAAAAATAATGAAAAACCAAAAGTAACCCAAAATGGTTTTGATTTTATTAAGTTTGATAGTTGAATTATTACTAATGGAACGAAAACTAAAGCGATATTAAATCTTATTGGACCAATTGCTATCCAGCGATGTACACCATGTAATCCTTTGTCCAAAAAGGTAAGTAAAAATAATATGAGTATGCATGTAATGACAATGATATTTGTCTTTTTCTTAGTGGATTTCTGATCTCTACACAGTACTAAAAAGGAGATGATTCCTCCAACAATAGCAATTAAAATATTTTGACCGTAAATGGACGGGGACACTTGGTTATTGATCATGGCAAGTACTCCGATTATCAATGCTGGCATTGTTATGACAAGTGGTAATAAGTTTATTTTTTTAAAATTAAGCATCTTGTTCTAAATGGCCTTCCTTTACAATAGTTTTATATTTGTTTAATTAGATTGCGTAGTTTCTCTAACCCTTTAGCTAAATCATTTTCGCTAACTAGTGAGTAACTAATCCGAAATGAAGAAATATCAGTATTGTTGTTAAAACATGCTACACCGGGTAAGAATGAGATATTTTCATGATTAGCTTTTCTTAATAAATTAAAAATATCTACATTGGTTTTATGAAATGTAACCCACAAATTAAAGCCGCCATCAGGTATCCGAAAATTTAATTGATCATTAACAGATGAAAGTATTTCAACACTTGTATCACGCCGAATTTGTAGAGCAATTCGTAGTTTTTCAACGTGACTTCGCATTCGATCGGTTCGTAGAAATGGTAAAATTGCTTTTTGTGTTAGTAAAGGGCTACCCACATCCATTGAAGCTTTAACCGCAAGTAGCCATTCCAGGACCGGTCCATTTGCTAGCATTGCAGCAATTCTAACCCCGGGTGCTAAAGTTTTACTAAATCCTTTAATGTAGATGACATGGTCTAATTGATCGTAATACTTAATTGGGTAATATTGAAATGCTTTTTCGAAATAAATATCACTAAATGAATCGTCTTCAAGAATAAAAAATTGATACTGTTGTGCAAGTTCAATTAATTCTTTTCTACGACCATTACTCATTGAGATTCCAGTTGGATTTTGAAAGGTCGGGTTAACATAAATTAATTTTGGTGTAAATTTAATACACATATCTTCAATTATGTCTGATCGAATTCCTTCTTCATCCATCTCGACAGGTATTATATGAATCCCCTTATTTATAAAAATATCAAGTGCACCACCATAGCATGGACTCTCGACTATAATTGAATCCCCAGGTTTTAATAGTGCTTGTGCTACTAAGTCAATGCCTTGCTGAACTCCGCTTGTAATAATAAGATTTTCAGCTTTAGATCGTATTTTTTGAAATTCATATAAATGTTTAATAATTTCAGTTCTTAATTCAGAATCACCTTGAACAGGTCCGTAGGTTGTTAATATAGAAGCATCTTCTCTTAATAGTTTTTGCATTTCATCCGCTAAAAATTTATTAGGAAGTAGACGTGGATATACAACTGCTTTTGAAAAATCATATTTTAACTGTTCTCTATTTATTAAATATTGGGATCTTACTATATTGATTCCTAAAGTCTGTTGCCAGTTATTACTTGGATCAACTTGGGATGTTTTTTTTACTTTCTTACTAATAAATACTCCTTTACCTGGCATCACAGTGACATAGCCGTTTGTCTCTAACCATTTATAAGCCTTTCTAACAGTTAAAACGCTTATTGAAAGTTCCTCAGCCAATATTCGTAAAGATGGTAATTTTTCGTTAGGTAAAAGTAGTCCACTTTGAATGCTGCCTGCAATTTGAGTGCTTACTTGGAGATAAATCGGAACTGTTGATTTTTTATGGATTTGAATTTTCATAGATCACCACTAGTTTTTTAGTTATAAATTAGTTGAAAAAAGATCAATCGTCAATGGAAAAAGAGCTAACTGTTATATGCTCTATTATACTGTTATACTCCGACTTTAATATAATACTTTTATCAAAGGGGTGATGAAATGATCATTATTAATTATATTTTTATTTGCATGATTTTCGGTACAACTTTTCTAGCAATAAAATTTGGAATTGAGTCGGGCGTTTCGCCTTTATTTTCAGCAGGCATTCGATTTACATTAGCGGGACTGATTGTTATTTTATATTTCCTTCTTAAAGGGGTAAATGTGAAGAAATTTATTTTTTCAAAACGAATTATGTATATTGGATTCTGCTTAACTTTTATGACATTTTCAACATTATATTGGGCTGAGCAGTATATAACATCAGGGTTAGCTGCAGTTTTGTCTGCAACTGGTCCAATGATGATCTTACTTTTCCAATTAAGGAGAAATAATAAGAGAATTGAGGGTAAACAACTATTAGCGTTATTAATTGCTTTTGCAGGTGTAATTTTTGTCTGTTTACCTGGGATAAGTCAGCATGTCTCTTACTTATGGGTTGCTGCTTGTATCGCAGTATTATTAGGAGAAGCTTTTTACGGATTTGGATCCATTTCTTCAAAAGAAATATTAACAGAATACAGTAGTGTATCGCCATTTTTAATCAATGCTTTTCAAATGTTATATGGTGGAATATTTCTACTATTAGTTTCGTTTTTATTAGAAAAACCGAAAATTGAAAGTTTAAGTTCTTGGGACGCAGTGTGGCCAATATTGTATCTTGTATTTATAGGTTCAATAGGGGGACATGGGTTATACAGTTGGTTACTATCTAAAACGAACCCGGTATTCCCCTCAACATGGCTTTATGTATCACCATTAATTGCAAGTGTCTTAGGTTATTTCGTAATGGACGAACCAATCAAACCAATTATGGCGATTGGTGGCA
The DNA here is from genome assembly GCF_900112535.1 of Bacillus sp. UNCCL81. Lineage (NCBI taxonomy): Bacteria > Bacillati > Bacillota > Bacilli > Caryophanales > Bacillaceae > Bacillus > Bacillus sp. UNCCL81. The sequence continues at coordinate 393,909 of NZ_FOMF01000005.1, forward strand.
TACTAATATTATCTGGTGTATTCATTGCAAATTGGTCAACGTTTTCTATGTATAGAAAGCAAGGAAGGCTTTTAAAAAAAGAAGTGAATATTTCAAAGTAATATCGTTAATCTAAAAAGTAAGGAAATCCACATGGAACCTGTGGATTTTCTTACTTTAATTATGATTTTTGAACAAATGCCCATATGTAACCGTCTGGATCTCTTAAGCAAAATTCCTTATACCCCCATGGCTGAACAGTAGGTTCTGTGATGACTTTTTCTCCATTTGAGAAATCCAATGGCGTCAATTCTTTTTCCAACACACTTTCAAATAGTGGATCGACTTCACTTACGATTAATTGAAAGACTGCATCAGTATTGGATTGCGTATCTGTAGGATGGAGCATTAGCTCGCCATTCCCTGCTTTAAACCAATACATACCATCATGTCCTCTTAAATATTCAAATCCAACTTTTTCATACCAGCTTTTAGAAGAGTTTGTGTCTATACAAAAAATAACAATATCTAAAACTCCATTCATTTAATCAGCTCCTTTTATTTACTGTACTAACTATTCTTTGCAGAGCAGATGCTTACCTTTTTTATCATTTAAAAAGTAAAAATGAATCACATCTCTAATATTTCAGTTAAAGAGTTTTTTTAATGCCTAGGTTTCTTGAAATAATCTCGTAAGTATCTATAACGTCTTAAAGTTATCAAGTAGATTCATATAATATTAACTAATTAAAGGAGTTCTCTTTGCGTCATTATGTGACTAATGGGAAGCCCTTTTTCAATTGCTGGTCCAAAAAAATAGAGTATGTTTACAAGATTAAATGCAAATTGACAATATTTTTCAGAAATAATATTATATCAAGTTTCGTTATAATGAAATTGTAATTTAATAACTTTAAGAAGATTGGCCGTTTGTAACGATTGGGGCTGAGCATAAGTAAATTTAATTGGTAGGTGAGAAGAATGAACGCAGCTCTATTTAATGAAATTCAATGTATATGCAAAGAGAAAGGCTGGACAAAAACAGATTTGGCTCAGGAGTCAGGTATACATATTAGTGAAATTAGTCGTATTTTCAATCATAAGCGCTCGCTTACACTAAAGTATTTGGATGCCATTTCAGAAGCTATTGGGTTGGAGGAAGGCGCACTTTATTCATATTTTTATGAGGAATGTTTTAATGAGGAACAAATTTTGGACAAGCGTAAAAGTGTACAGTTTTTATTCAAATGCTTTACTAATGGTTATGAGGAGCATTGTCAAAATCTATTACATAAAATGACAACTGAGAAATCAGTTTCGATTCAAATCGATTATTTGAATTATATTTTTTTCGTTGCAGAGGAGCTTTTTAAAGCTGGAAAAGAAGAAAAAGCTTTATTTTTGTACTCCATTATAATTGAATGTGATTCGAAGGACGTTTTAGAACTGTTGGCAATAAGTTATTATAGGCGTTTTTATATTTTAAGAATGACAGAGGATGGTCATAACGCATTGACATATGTGTTGGAGTATCTGTACTGCATGCCGAAAAAAGTTAGAATGGAAGCATATTTATGGATCTCTGCATTTTATTATAGACGTGAGCAATGGGAAGAGGTACTTTACTACTCTGAGAGATTAAGGAAATTGGTTAAAAACGGAGAGTATTATGGTAGAGCACTTATGTATAAAAGCTTTGCGCTTGCACGCCTGGGGGGCTCTTTAGAAGAAATAATAGAACTTACAGAACAATATGCGGGGTTCAATGATTATTTTGCTGATTTAGCTATTGGAAATCGACTTGCATCTTATTTGGATTACGGACAGCTCGAGTATGTAGATCAATATCTTAGTTGGCTAGAAGATAGAGAAGATGTATATGTTGGATTACCAAAGGTACTTGAAGCATTTATTCGTTTGAATCGATTAGATGACGCTAAAAGAATCTTAGATTTATATAAACATACAATTGAAGAATTGATAATAGATGCCGAACCATGGTTAAAACAGAAGGTACATTTGGATTTTCGTTATGCATATGCTTTTTATCAGTGTGAAAGCCTACAGCTGCCAAATGGTTTAGATGAATTACTGGATGTAGCCTATACTGCAAATCAAATTGGCAATTTGGAGAGATTCAATAAATGTCTTCTAATTTATTGGAGATATAAGGACCATGCGACTTCTGATCAAATAAATAAGTATATAAAACTATTAAGTATTAATGGAATAAAGGAGAGCTCTATGCGTAACTTTGCATAGTTCTATTCTATTTGTTTGAAGAAGAAAAAAATTTTAAAAAAAAACACTATTTGACATAATTTTCAGAAAATAAAATTATATCAAGTTTCATTATAATGAACTTATTAAGAAAAGAAAGTAGGGATAGTAGTTGAAAAAGAAAATGTTTAGGAATGTTACAACATTAGCATTAACAACAGGACTTATCAGTACTACAATGACACCAGGTTCCTTTTCACAACAAGTTCATGCACAAGCAACTTCAAAGGTTGAACAAGTATTAGCAAATCTTACTCCGCAGCAACGTGAAGCAATTAAGCAATTAAAATTAAGTGACAAAGAGGGACTGCAATTATCTTCTGAAGTCGATCAAACAAGTGACAAGGTTACTTCTGTCATTGTCGAGTTTAAGGAGAAGCCACAGCAGACTGCGGTTTTAGAGGCAGAATCAGATGGTGTAACGCTATCAGCAGATGATGCAAAAGCAAAGGTGGACGAGTCACATGATACGTTCCAAAAAGATTTAAAAACAATTTTTAGCAGTGAATTAAAATCAAAGAAAAATCCATATTCTATTAAACGTTCATATAAAAAAGCATTTAATGGGGTCTCTATGACTCTTCCAGCGAACAAAGTAAAATCACTGCTTAAATCTAAAGCAGTAAAAGCTGTTTGGAGTGATATGCAAGTTCAAGTTGAGCCACCTTCAATCAGTGATGTATCAACAACTAAGCAAGTAGCAACTCATACAATGGTTACATTTCCTGGAGTTGAAAAATTACATCAAGAAGGTTTTACAGGCAAGGGAGTAAAAGTTGGTATTCTTGATACCGGTATTGATTACAATCATCCAGATCTAAAAGGTGCTTTTAAAGGTGGATATGATTTTGTCGACAATGACAATGACCCAATGGAAACAACATATGCCGATTGGAAAAAATCTGGCCAGCCTGAATTGGCTACAAACGGAGAGGCCTATTATACAGAGCATGGAACTCATGTAGCTGGAATTATTGCTGGACAAGCGAAAAACAATGCAGACTTTGCTGTAGAAGGTGTTGCACCAGAAGCTGATCTTTATTCTTATCGTGTACTTGGCCCATATGGATCTGGTTCTACATCAGCTATTTTGGCGGGGATTGATAAAGCAGTGTCAGATGGAATGGACATCATTAATATGTCTCTTGGAGCAAATTACAATGACCCATTATACCCTACAAGTATTGCCGTTAACAATGCAGTTCTTGCAGGTGTAACAGCAATTGTCGCAGCAGGTAACTCTGGGGATCGAATGTATTCACTTGGTGCTCCTGGTAATGCACCTTTAGCAATTACAGTTGGAGCAAGTGACACATCTGTTTCAATTCCGAGTTTTACGGGTGCATTACATTCTTCAACAGGTGATTTACCTGCAGATTTAAAGTTAGCTGCTAAAAGTTTAACTGATAATGTAGGTGATTTTGAAGGACAAACATTACAAATGGTAAATGTATCATTTGGTGGTGAGGCTAGTTATTGGATGGGGGCTGCTGGTAATTCTGATCCAATCGATGTAAAAGGAAAAGTGGTGTTAGCACAAAGAGGTAGTTATGGAATTACTCAAATTATCTCGACAGCTAAAGCGCATGGAGCAAAAGCCGTTGTATTATATGATACACAAGTTCCTTTAGGTGACGTTTACCTTGGAGATGGCTATGGCTTACTTCCAACATTTTTACTAAGTTACGCACAAGGAAGTGCCCTAGCTGCTAAATTGCCTTTAGTTGGGGCATCTAAAGGTACATTTCTTGGCTTCACATTTAGCAATATGAAGCAACAAGTGACAATTGGTGATAAATTAGCGCCTTTTAGCTCACGTGGTCCATCCCGTGTGTTATACGATATTAAACCAGAAGTAACGGCACCTGGGGTATCTGTTTTCTCTACTGTTCCTTCTTATATGCATGGAGTTGATCAAATTGGAAACTATCAATACGCATATGAGCGTTTATCTGGAACGTCAATGGCAACTCCTAATGTTGTCGGAGTAGCAGCATTATTAAAACAAGCTCATCCTGATATGTCACCTTCAGATATTAAAGCAACTTTGATGAACACAGCAGATCCTTTATCTGATAAATACAGTGTATACGAAGTTGGTGCTGGTCGTGTAAACCCATATGATGCTGTTCATGCTCAGACGGAAATTCAAGTAAAAGACAAAACGTCGACTGTAAAAGAAGTAGGAAATTCTATTACAACTCTAGCAGATAAGGGAATCAAACAAATAAAAAACATTACTGGTGCACTAAGCTTTGGTGAACAACCTGTTACTGGTAAAGACTTATCAGATAATCGTTCAATCACGTTATTTAATAAGAGTTCCGTCGATAAAACATATGATGTAAAGGTACAATTCCAAACGTTGGATGCACGATATACAAATGATTCTAGAGCAGATCAAGATGCTTCTGCTAACGGGGTTACATTAGATGTTAAATCTTCTGTAAAAGTAAAACGATATGGCAGTGCAAATATGGATGCGACAATTAATGTTCCTAAAACAGCAAAGCTTGGAACATATGAAGGGTATGTAGTATATACAAACCAAAAGGATCCTAATGATACTTATAAAATTCCATTTGCTATTCATACTGTAAAAGAAGGTATCGACTACTTAACGGGTAATCCACCAGCGTTTACAGTGCCATATGAAGCGGCGAGTAATGCGACAAGATGGTCAATTGGCGTAAACTTCAAATTAAATTCACATATGCGTAATTTTGATTTCTTCCTTGTGGATCCAAAAGCAGACAAAGAGTTTGGATTCTTAGGTTCAGCTGATGGAATGGGAGCAGATGAGAAAATTGAGTATTATTTCCGTGGTGTTCTGAATAATGGTCAATACTATCCATTAACTGGTGATTCAGATAACCCAATTGCATATGACCTTAAAGAATTAGATCCAGGATTATATAAAATTAGAATGGTAGGCACAAACGATAAAGGTGAAACTTTCACGGCAGATGCACCGGTTTACAATGGGGTTAAAGAAGCAAAGGTAACAATGAATAATATGAAGGCTGGCGGTATTTACGAAACTACTAATCCAACTGACACGAAAGTTACTGTATCAGGTAATGTATTTGATAAAGAAATAGACGAGATGAAAGCAGCAGGCATTACTGCATCTCAGGCTGACAATAATTTTACTTATTATAATCCTAATAATTCTCAGGAAAAAAGCATTTCACTAGACTCACAAGGTAATTTCAACGCTGAAATACCATTAAGTACATCTGGTCCAGTTGTTAATGCTATTACTGAGTACGATTTCTCAGATTATACTAAATCAACTGTAAGAAATTACGGTAGTTTTATTGATGCATATTTTGTTAGAAAAGGAACTGCATACACAACTGCTATTGCTGACAAGCAACGTATAAATATGGGTGAATCTACAACATTAACGTTCTCAACAAAAAATGTGAAAACAAATGTAAAGAAAGCTGAATTCACTTTCCTTTATCCAAGTCAGTACCTTGATTTAGTGAATGTTCAACCGAACTCGTCATTCAAAGGTAAACTAGATGTACAGTATACAACTGCTCAATTTAATAGTTCATTAACTAAAATGACAATCACTGCGACAGCAACTGGAGATTTAGCAAATACCGGAATCGCTGGAGACGTATCATTGGTAGACTTAACATTAAAAGCAAAAGACCAATACTACAAAGGACCAATGAACTTCTACAGTGCAACAGGTTCAAGTCGATTCTTTAACGCTGTTTATACGAATGTCGATAATACTACTGTGACAACACAAGGAATTCAACCATATTTCTATATTACACCAACCTATTCATTAATGAGAGCACAAGTTCAAGCTGAAGGATTAATGTCGTTCGCTGGAGAACCTATGGCGAAACAAATTGACTTCAATAAAACAGGTTCAAAAATTAGTGTGAAAGACGTAAATGGTAAAGAATACGGTGTATCTGATCCTTTAGGTTACGCTGGCAGTCTAGCACCATCAGCATTTAGAACGAGATTACCAATTACAGATGAAGATTTTACATTAAAAATTGATGTGCCAGGTCACTTTACTTTCTCTAAAGACTTTACAATCGGAGTAAAAGAAGACGGAAAAGTTACAGCTGGATCAAAACCAGTGAATTATGACTATATTCCTGGAGGAGATGTAAATAAAGATAATGTCATTGATGTAAAGGACGCTTTATATATCCAAACTTATTGGGGTACAAATAAACGTGATGCGGACATTAACTATGATGGTGTTGTTGATGCAAAAGATATGCAATATGTAATCAATAACTACCTAATGCAAAATCCATGGAATGACAATTCACCAAAAGCAGCGACAAAGTATAAAGGTGAAACATTAGATAATGTTTTACAAGCACTTGGATTAGAGTAATACAATAACTAGTTAAACGGTAACCTACAAAAGGTTACCGTTTTTTTTTATGCTGTAGAAAAAATGAAGATTTTTAAAAAGCTAATTTGTATGATGTGATTGCTATTCTTAGTTTATTTAATTTAACTGGCAATTAAGTAATGATTATATTCTAGATCATTTTTATTAAAATTTGAAGATGTTGATTGGAACGGAAGAATGCCCGACTCCTATGAGGTATGCGGGAAACCTGAGACCCCCGCAGGAACGATGAGGCTCAGCCCATGCCCCATGGAAAGCGGGAATCCTGAAGTGAAAATCAACTAACAGATTAATTCTTTAAAAACATATAGAAATTTTGGTTCCTAAATTTAAATGAATTATTGATTATTTTACCAAGGAATTGTGAAAAATAACTTGATGCAGAAGAAATCTAATCAATTATACATATACAGTTATATAAGAATAATTTTAAAAGATTAATAAACGTTGTGATACAATGGATTAGTCGTTTTTTGAGTAAATATATGAAACAACCATTATTATTTATAATGATATAAAATAGAAAGTAAGGTAAATATAATGAATAAATTTTCAAGTTTAGGTTTAAGTGAGGAATTAACTGAGTATCTAACTGAATTAGGGATAACAGAGCCTACCCCGATTCAAGAGAAAGCAATTCCAATCGTATTTGAAGGGAAGGATTTAATAGGACAGGCGCAAACAGGAACTGGTAAAACATTTGCATTCTTATTTCCAATCCTTGAAAGAATTAATTTAGAATTACCTCATACACAAGCATTAGTAGTTGCTCCAACAAGAGAGTTGGCTCTTCAAATTACTGCTGAGGCTAAAAGGATTGTTAGTGATGATTTTGGAGTACTTGCTGTGTACGGCGGACAAGATGTTGAACAACAAGCGCGTAAACTAAAAAGTGGTGCACATTTAATCATTGCAACACCTGGTAGACTTTTAGACCATTTAAGAAGAGGAACTATAAATTTAGATAAAGTTGATTTTCTAGTGCTTGATGAAGCAGACCAAATGTTACATATTGGATTTTTACACGAGGTAGAAGATATTATCAATCATACTCCTGTATCGAGACAAACTTTATTATTTTCTGCTACAATGCCAGATCAAATCCAATCACTTGCAAAGCGTTACATGAAAAAGCCAGAAATTATTAAAGTAAAAGCGAAAAGAATTACACTAGATGAAATTGAACAATTAATTATTGAAACAACAGATCGCGGAAAACTTAATGCCTTATTGAATCAAATCAAAGAAGCAGAGCCGTTTCTAGCAATCATTTTTTGCAGAACAAAAAGAAGAGCTAATAAATTAAATGAACAGCTAAAAGGAAAAGGTCTTTTATCTGAAGAACTACACGGAGATTTAACCCAAGGCAAGCGTGAAAAAGTTATGAAATTGTTCCGCGAAGCTAAAATACAATATCTAGTTGCAACAGATGTAGCAGCCAGAGGAATTGATGTCGAAGGTGTTACTCACGTGTTCAACTATGATATACCATTGGATACAGAAAGTTATGTACATCGAATTGGTAGAACAGGACGAGCAGGAGATACTGGTATTGCGATTACATTTGCTACTCCAAAAGATTTTCAAGATATGAGAGTAATTGAAAAAGAACTTAATCTTTCAATTAAGAGAATTGAAATGGAAAGAGGAGAACGTTCAGACAGAGCGGATAGAACAGAAAATGTAGGTAGAGCAGAAAGAACAAGAATTGCAGGTAGGGAAGAAAGAACAAGAAATGCAGGTAGAGCAGAAAAAACAAGAAATGCAGGTAGAGCGGAAAGAACAGGAAATGCAGGTAGAGAAGAAAGAACAAGAAATGCAGGTAGAGCGGAAAGAACAGAAAATGCAGGTAGAGCAGAAAGAACGGGAAGTGCAGGCAGAGCAGAAAGAACGGGAAATGCAGGCAGAGTAGAAAGAACGGGAAATGCAGGCAGAGCGGAAAGAACAGGAAATGCAGGCAG
>NZ_FOMF01000005.1:402825-442900 GCF_900112535.1 Bacillus sp. UNCCL81
GAAAGAACAGGAAATGCAGGCAGAGCGGAAAGAACAGGAAATGCAAGCAGGGCAGATCGATCAAGAAATGCCGGTAAATCGGAAAGAACAGGAAATACGGGAAATTCAAGAAGAGGCGAAAGAACAGAAAATTTTGGAAGATCAAGAAGTACAGGAAGAACAAGAAATGAGGGCAGATCTGGTAGAAGAAGTAGATAAGAAAAACGTGAAGAGTAGGTAGTTAATAGTTGTAGGAATAATCTTATAAAGTGATTTTGGGAAGGTCTTTTCCCTTAAAAATTAAATAAATAGGTGATTTTATGACGCAGAATGGATTTCGAGAGGAAAAAGAAGTACACAATTTAGAGGAATTGAAAGCCCTTATTGAAGAGGCAAAAGAGTTTATTCCGTATGGAAAAGTAGCCAATTATATTCCTGCTCTTGCAAAGGCAAATAAAAAGGATTTATCGTTGGCTGTGTTTTTGCCTGATGGAAGACATTTTGAGGCTGGAAATACGAGCATTCGTTTTACTTTGCAAAGTATTTCGAAGGTAATTTCGCTAGCTTTAGTTTTAATGGATCGTGGAGAAGATTATGTATTTGAGCGAGTAGGGATGGAGCCTACAGGGGATCCGTTTAACTCAATTGCAAAATTAGAAGTTAGGTCTGCTGGAAAGCCGTTAAATCCAATGATTAATGCGGGTGCTTTGGCAGTTACAAGTATGATTAAAGGTCATAGTATAAAAGATCGCTTTCAACGACTTTTAAACTTTATGAGAGTTTTAACAGATAATAAAGATCTTTCTTATTCGAAAGAAGTTGCTACATCTGAATTTGAAACAGCGCACTTGAATAGATCGCTTTGCTACTTTATGAAAGAGCATGGAATTATTACTGAAGATGTTGAATTGTTATTAGATTTATATACAAAACAATGTTCAATCGAAATAAACTGTTTAGAAATGGCGAGAATAGGACTTATTTTCGCGCTTGATGGTTGGGATCCAATTTCTAAAACGCAGCTTATACCTGAAAAAATCGCAAAGATTTGTAACACTTTTATGGTTACTTGTGGGATGTATAATGCATCGGGTGAGTTTGCGATTAAAGTTGGAATTCCTGCTAAAAGTGGTGTTTCTGGCGGTGTTATGGGTGCGGTACCTCGCCGATTTGGAATTGGTGTTTATGGCCCGTCACTTGATGAAAAAGGAAATAGTATAGCCGGTATAAAATTATTAGAGTTACTGGCTTCACGATATAATTTGAGTATTTTTTAAATATAGAGGGCTGTCCATAAGTCAGGTTAATTGACGGGTGGGCAAGCTCTTTTTTATGTTGATGCGGGGTATCTCGTCAGTATTATTCATTTGTGAGGGGGGTTACTGCTACTCTTTATAGTAAACTAGCATATTTTTATCGTTTTTTATCCGATTAGAGAATACTTAGAGCGATTTTGCTATTATTCCAGTTGAAATTTAGCTATTTCTGCCTGGTAATTACGTTTTAATACCTGTACTACTATAGGTATTCTTCTAACTTATTTGCGATTCTTGGGATTTTAATTGCAGTTTTGCTATTTTTATTTGCGATTCTCTAATTTTAATTGCAGTTCTGCTGTTTTTATTTGCGATTTTCGAAATTTAATTGCAGTTCGCTGTTTATTTGCAGCTATTCCTCATTTAATTGCACAGTTAGCTCCCTTATTTGCGGACTACTATCACTTATTTGCAGTACTGACTTAATTGTAGTTTTATCACGTTCCTCATTTTAGTGATAAAGTCCCAATCCTCTTTTAATTTCTCTCCTTAGTCCTGCTATTCCATAATCAACCACAAATAATGAGGTCTTTAGTTTCCCTTTTTTCGAATATTTTGTGTATAGTAAGGGTAGACGCAAAAAAGGGAGATAGGAAAATGGACTCACTATTATTACTTTTTATTTTAGGAATCGGTGCAGCAGTAGTTGGAACATTAGCAGGTGGCGGGGGATTAATTACACTCCCAATGATGATTTTTCTTGGCATTCCTATTCAAACGGGTATTGCCACAAATAAGTTTGCCTCAGGTCTAGGGTCGTTTAGTAGTATTCTTTATACAATTAAAAAGAAAGATTTTAAGGCTTCAGTCATTTTTCAATTTATATTAGTTTCTTTCATTGGTGGGGGAATTGGTGCATATGTAACGAGTATGTTAGATGAACATGTAATGAATATTGTGGCATTAGTCTTATTAACTGGTTCATTATGGTTAACTTTTGCCAGTAAAAAGTGGAACTATGAAACTACGAATAAAAGTGGTGTTGAAAAGCAAACATTGCTAGATAGGGGCATCTTAACGGGAATTGGTATTTATGATGGGGGCTTTGGTCCAGGTTCTTCAACATTTGCAATCTTGTATTTTATTAAAAAAGGGTTTACTTATGTTAATGCAGTTCAGTTGGCTAGAGTATTAAATTTTGGGAGTTGTTTATCAGCATTTATTATATTTTATATGACAGGTCACTTCCAATGGAAAATTGCTGTGACGATGGCTGCTGCTTCAATTGTAGGTAATCAAGTAGGATTAAGATTTGCGGAATTTGTTCCAATGAAGTTAGCTAGAATTCTATTAATTTCAGTTTCTGTTTTATTAATTGTTCAAGTAAGTTTAAAGTTATTTGTATAAAAGAATCAAGGTCTGTGGATGTTTCCGCAGACCTTTTATCATTTTACTTAAAGGTAATTTCTACCACTCAATAGAATAGCTTAATTAATCAATAATTTAAGAGGTGATTGTAGTGAATCTAAAGGAATATCAATGGGTGAAAGAAAATCGTGAAGCATTATTAAATTTTTGTAGTGAATTAAAGCAAGAGGATTTTACTAGAAAATTAGATGGGTTCGGTTTCCAAAGTGTTAGAGAAACATTACTACATATGGCTGAATGTTATATTGCATGGGTTGGATCCTTTATATTATTGAAAACGAAAAAGCCAATTACGCCAAAGGAAAACGTTGTAAATCTTAGTCTTGATGATATTAAATCAAGATTTGAACAAGCTGACCTATTCGTGAGTGAATTATTGGATATGAAACTTGATCAATTAAATAAACCAATTGTAAGAAAGATTCCTTGGAGAGATCAAAATGAAGAAATATCTATCACACCGATAAAATTACTAGTACATGCAATCACACATGAATATCATCATAAAGGACAAATTGTCTCGATGGCTCGACAGATGGGGTATATTCCACCTAATACCGATGTTTTAGGTACAGAGGATTAAGGGGGCATAAAATGAATTTGAGGTTGGCAGAAATAAAAGATATTGAGCAGTTAATTAAGATGAGATGGGACTTTACTTTGGAAGATTATGAGACTGGAAGAATTAAAGAGAGCGAATACAATGACTTTTACAGTGAATGTCGTGATTTTTTACTAAATGCAATAAACAGTAAACAGTGGTATATATGGGTTGCTGAAATAGAAGATATAATTGTTTCCCATATTTATATTGAACTTATTCAAAAAGTACCCCGACCTGGTAGAGTGACTAATCCTTTTGCTTTCATGACGAATGTATATACATTAAAGGACTATCGAGGGAAGGAGATTGGAGGAAAATTAATCTCCAAAGTGAATAAATGGGTAAGTGAAATGAAGTTCGAATTTGTTATTGTTTGGCCAAGTGAGCAATGAGTTAATTTTTATAAGCGGAACGGTTATAATCAATGTAATGAAGCAATGGAGTATTTTCCAAATTTTAGATAAATAATCTAACTTAATACATAGGAGAATGATTTATGAATCAATTAGATACAGCTTATATAGACACTCCGTTAGGTACATTGAGGATCGTTGGAAATGCAAAAGGAGTGTCATATATAGATTTTGTCAAAGAAGACAATGATGATATTCAAAAAATAGTACCTCCTTCTTTAAAGGATGCTGCAAATGAGCTGATTGAATATTTTAATGGATCTAGGAAGGAATTTAGTATTCAATCAATTGCAAAAGGTACTCCTTTTCAAGAAAGTGTGTGGAGGGAACTAGTTAAAATTAAATATGGAGAAACTGCTTCATATGCGGATATTGCTAGTCGTATAGGGAATCCGAAGGCAGTAAGAGCTGTTGCGAATGCAAATGCAAGAAATCCATTAAGTATCATCGTTCCATGCCATCGTATTATTGGGTCAAATGATAAGCTAACTGGTTATGCTGGTGGACTGTGGAGGAAAGAATGGCTTTTAAATAGAGAGCAGGGAAGAGAGACGTTTAACTTGTAAAAAAAGAGCAGGAATAATGGAAGTGTTAGGAGTGGAAATCACTCCAACTTCATTATTCTTGCTCTTTTTTATTCTTTTTGGTCGTTATCGTTGTTAATGTTTATTTCGATATTTGTTTCAATGTCGTCATCAATAATCTTATCTGCGAATTTTGCTTTTTTCCTTAAATTGATGATCCTAGATATATTAACAATCACTACTTTACAAATTGCATAGGTTGGCACAGCTAAAACCATACCAAGTACACCAGCAAAGTTACCAGCGAATAATAATAATAAAATAATCGTTAAAGGATGAATATTTAACTTTTTCCCCATGATATATGGTGAGATTAAATTTGAATCAATTTGTTGAACTATTACAATGATTAATACAACGAATAACGCTAATTTTGGAGAAACTAAAGCCGCAACGATCACTGCAGGAGCTCCACCGATAAACGGGCCAAAGTATGGGATAATATTTGTAATAGCAGCTACTAACGCCAAAATTAGGGCATTATGTAATCCGATAATACTATATCCAATAAATGTTCCAATTCCAACGAAAATACAAACAATCGTTTGACCTTGAATGTAAGATGCTAATGTTTCGCCTGTTTCATTTGCAATATGAATTGCTTCTTTTCTTAAGCTTTGCGGTAAAAAACGCGACATCGCAGCTGGAAACTTATGACCATCTTTGAACATATAGAACAGTATAAATGGAACTGTTAATATGATTAACGTTACATTACTTAAAATATTGAAAAACGCACCAATTCCACCAGTTATGCCACCGATAAATACTAGGGCATAGTCTGCGACTTTCTTTTCTAAATCTTTAATTTCAACGTAATTTTGACTTCCTAACCATTTCTCTAATAGACCAATCTTATTTGTTGCTTCATTTACAATTGTTGGCATATTATTTACTAAATCTTTAAATTGATCAGTTAAGGTTGGGAATACATTAATGATAGATACTACAGCAATTAGGATTAATCCGAGATAGAGAAGAAGAATGCCTATTGAACGAGGCACTTTTTTACGCTCTAAAAAATCAACTATTGGTGCGAATAGGAAATATAGAAAGACTGAAACAAGTATTGGCGCGAATAAAGTACTAACTAAAATGCCAATTGGTTGAAATAAGAATGATATTTTTGTTCCAACGAATAAGACTAAGAATAATAATAGTAATTCGATCGTCCAAAATAATAACTTAGAGTTTTTATACAATTAATATCCTCCCACTATATTTTAATTAAAAAACTATGTATAAATACCATATTATAACAAAAAGAGATGCTTGTAAAAGCATCTCTCGGTGGATAAAATTAAAAATTTAATTGAAGTACATTTTACTGATTTGGTTCAGTTATTGTTTGCATTGTACCTGTTTTATGCTTGTTGCCACTGTAGAAACGGAATAAATCACCGTAAACAATATTATCTGAAAGTGTTAGTTCTTTTTTAGCTTTATCAATTAATAGTTTCGCTTCTTGATCAGGAACTTCTACTTTTTCAGCAGTTAATCGATTATAAAATTCATTAGAGCCAGCTACATAATAATATTTACTTGTAACGAAGCTTCCATCACGGAAAACAATGAATTCCGAATAATCTGGGCTAAATAAATCTTTACCAAATTCAATATCTGATTTTGTATCAACGCCTAACAGATGAAGAATCGTAGGTTTTACATCAATTTGACCAGCAACCTTTGAGATTGTTTGACCTTGTTTTTGCATAGGTAAATGAATAATAAATGGTGTACGTTGTAAATCCATATGGTCATATGGAGTAATTTCGTCTTTACCTAAGAACTGAGCCATTGCACGATTGTGGTTTTCAGAAATACCATAATGATCACCATACATTACAAGAATTGTATTATCATATAGACCTGATTTTTTCAAACCTTCAACAAAGTGTTTAATTGATTCATCCATATATCGTACTGTCGTTACATAACGATCAAGTGTCTCGTCACCAGAATTATATTGATCAATGTATTGATCTTGAGGATCAAGTACGAAAGGATAGTGGTTTGATAAAGTTAAGAATCTAGTATAAAACGGTTGTTTCACTTGTGATAAAAGAGGAAGTGATTGTTGAAAGAAATCTTCATCCTTTAATCCCCAGTTTACCGAGTTTTCATCGGTAATATTATAATCTACTTCATTAAAGTAGCGATCGTAACCTAAAGAAGGGTACATTACATTTCGATTCCAAAAGCTTTTATTATTTGCATGGAATACAGCTGAATAATATCCTTGATCTTTTAAAATTTCAGGTGTAGCCATATATTCGTTATTTGCATGTGTAAAATAGACAGCACCGCGGTCTAATGGATATAAAGAGTTATCAATAATGAACTCCGCATCAGATGTTTTTCCTTGGCCGGTTTGGTGATAGAAGTGGTCAAAATAATAACTTTCTTTAATGTATTTATTTAAAAATGGAGTTATTTCTTTCCCATTAACCTTTGCGCCAATTGTGAAATTTTGCATTGATTCTAAAGAAATAACAATAACATTTTTTCCTTTATATTTACCGAAAAGCTTGGCATTTGCTTTTGCGCCGTTACTATTTACATAGTTTTCAATTTCAGTTAATTTACTGCTATCCGCAAAGGCCTTTTGTGTTGAAGTCTTTGTTTGAAGTGATAAATCATAACCTTGGTACACATATAATCCAAGATTTTTTACAAGCATTTCACGATCAAACGAACGAGTAAGTAATTCGGGTCTTTCCATTTCAGCTAAACCTAAGTTTAAAACTGCAATTGCAATCGTAATTAAATAGTAAGTTGACTTCATAAATGAAGGTACTCGACCAGTGTTTGAAAATTTAGGAAATTTCTTTGAGATTAAATATAGGATAAGAATATCAATAAACATAAAAAGAATTTTAAAGCTTGCTAGTTCTTTTACGCTTGATCCTAAATCACCCATATTACTAGTTTGGAACAGCACTGGTAATGTTATGAAGTCGTTAAAGAATCCGTAAAATAAAACGTTTCCACATAATAGCAAGGTTAAAATGAAATTAATCAAAAGCGCGATCGTATTACGTTTTTTCCCTTTGAAAAAAAGTGCGATCCCTACAAGGAATAATGAGGATGCCAAAGGGCTAATAAATAATATTACATTTTGAAAGACGGTATCAATTTTTAAATCGAATCCAAACAGAGTAACAATATACGTTTTTAGCCAAACTACTAACGCAACTAGTAATACGAAACGTACACGTGAAAATGTTGCTTTAATTGAAGTAGGCATAGTCCTAATCCCCCTTAAATACAAAACAAACTAGCGGTCATTCACTAGCTTTTCTTTAAATATGCATCTCTTTAAAGTCGTCAAAATTTATCGTACTCCGTTTAATTTTAAAAATCAATAGGAAATACGATTTCATTATGTAAATCTGTTCGACAAAATATTCTAACTTCTTATAAAATAAAAAGAAATAGGTTACTAGTAAACCTATTTCTTTTCATCTTATGGACAACTATCTTATTCTATGCTTCTTAATAATAACTTTTTTAACATTGGTTTTAATTGTAGTCTTAAATCTTCTGCATTTGAAGCGATTAAGTAATGGTGCTGATAAATATTTTTCATTAATTGTGAAGTTTCTTCTTGATGTTCTTCTTCCTCAATGAATGTACCGATTACCTCAATTCCAAGTTTTCTAGCTTGTTTAACTGCTTCATGCGTATCGATAATCCCATCTTGGAAATAATCTAATGCTGAAGGTTCGCCGTCTGTAAATACGAGTAAAAACTTATGCTTTTCCGAACGTTTAGCTAGTTCTTCTGAAACAATTCGAATCATTAAGCCGTCACGATTGTCCTCTTCTTCTTGAAGCTGCATGATATTTGGACCTACAGAAGGTGATAAAGAGCTTGAAAACGGAATGACTTGATGTAAAATATTTGGTTTGTTTTCTTTTGTAGCATTTGAAGCATCCTCCCAAAAGCCGCTAATGCTATGAGAGATTTTTAATTGTTTTAATGTTTCATGGAATAAAATGACGCTTTTTTTCACTTCATCCATTTTATTAAACATCGATCCCGAGCAATCTACTAGTAAGTAAAATACAGCATCTAATTCTTTCGATTCAGTTTGTTTTTTATAAAACATTTTAGGATTTTCATCTGTGAAAAGTCGAATCCATTTTTTATTTAACCTACCATAGTATTTATCAGTAGGTGCATTTTGTTTATTTTCTAATGATTTTTCAATCGTTTTTCTTAGTTCTTTAACATCTTTAGATACCATTGAAGACAATGTAGAATACTGTTTCTTTTCAGTAACTGTTTGCCCAATTGCTTCTTTATATTTAATAGAAACATTACTATTGTATTTACCAAAAGGATTTTGCTGCGCAGAGGATGAATTCGTAGCCTCATATGAATCAGTTTGTTTTGACTTTTTATTCTCTCCTTGTTTAGAGGAACCAAATGCATTTGCAATTGCCTGATCGCCGGCCTCTTCTTCTCGTGCAAAATTTGCTTTAATAGAAGTTTTTGTACCACTTTCAACTTCAAATCGTAAAAAATTATCATCTGTTTCATTATTTTTACTTTCTCTATGCCAGGTTGATAATCTTTCATCTTCGCTATTTCTTTCATCAAGACCCTCTTGTTGGTCGTCATTTTGAAGCTCTTTTACCTTACTATTACATGAAGCTAATTCGTTAATTTTATTTAACGGTAAATAGCCAAAATATGTGTGAATCATATCTTCCTTATATTGTGAGAGTAATCTCTGCTTCACTCTAAATACAATAGAAGAAATATCACTTGTTTTCTTCGCTTCAAACACTTGGAAGAGGATGGGTAAAATATCCTCTAGTTGTTCATTCGTTTGATAAGTTAATTGAGTAGAAGTAAGTGAAAGATAAATTAAACAAAACAACTGATCTAAATGGAAATTACGCATTTCATTTGCTTTGAATTGTGATTGAAAATAATGTCTATATATTTTTTTTCTCGTAGAAAATAATTGTCTTGTACCTGGTCTTTGATGAATAATCAACTCTTCAAGTCGGATATCCTCAAGAAGGACAAACAATTGTGTGAAAAAACTTTTTAAATGAGTTTCTTGTAATTCCTTTAATGTATCTTTGAATTCACTAAAATCTGAGTAATGTTTATTACCTAAAGCTTTTAAGTAAACATCTGATTTCAAACCTTGTAACTGTGTATTATGCTCTTGTGTATCCCAAAAATGACTTACAGTAAATTTTTGTTCTTCATCGTCGTAATACGCCTGAAAATCAAATTCTAAAAATGAACTACGATCTTTCGAAAGAGAAATTGATAAATTTTCCATTTGAAGAAAAGTAGAAGCGTCGATTTTTTTATTGTTAAAAATGATTTGTTTCATATGTTAATCATCACTCATTTCAAGAAAGAAAATAACTTTCAGCTAGTTCTCTAACAGTCTCGCGCTCAATGTCATCACTTAATTTAGCGATAATTGTGCGTTCAATTGCTCGAAGCACTGGTATATGAACAGATAAATCACATGCGTCAAGAACACCGCGAATACTTGCTGCATCTTCACTAATTCTGCCTTCACTTGCTAATGGAATTAAATCACTTGAAAAGTTTGTGAATTTCTTCAGTAGTTCTTCATCTTTTAGCTCAGATTCATCTTTTAATAACTGAAGTAATGATTCCCCATTAATATATGGAACATCTATGATAATGAAGCGATTTTTTAAAGCTTCATTTAATTCGCTTGTTCCTACATATCCTTCATTTATTGCGGCGATTACTCTAAAGTTTTCGTCACCTTTTACTACTTCTTGAGTAAATGGATTTGTAATCATTTTTCGATAATCAAGTGCACCATGTAGTAATGGTAATGTTTCTGGTTTAGCCATGTTAATTTCATCAATATATAAAATATGACCTTTTTTCATTGCTTTCATTAAAGGTCCATCGATGAATACTACTTCAGATCCGTTCGTATTAGAGGCAATTGTGTTGTATCCAACTATACCTTCTAAATCTAAATCGACTGAACAGTTTATGCTGTGCATCGGTTGATAAAGCAATTTTGAAAGAGTCTCTGCTAAAACCGTTTTACCACTTCCTGTTGGACCTTTTAATAATATATTTTTACCAAGTAGAAGGGCAGTAATAGCATCTTCTAAAATCGTTTTATCTTGAGAAACATATTGTTTTGTTCCGATTAATAATTGCTCTTCTTTTAGAACTTTTTGAATTTGTTCATTATATATTAAATTTAATTTTTCATTAATCGAACTAGAAAGATTTAGTTTTGTATTCATAAATTACTCCTTTATATAAACATTGTTCAATTGGACTATTCATTTGTGTATTAACCATAGTATTATCGCATATTTGAATTGTGAATGTCTTGTCCACATATTTTTAAGATTTTGCTAATACAGTTACTATCTTTTGAGTATAACAGTTTGTCGTTTAACAGGAAAGTTTTCAGAGTGAATTACTATATATATGAAGCAACTGTAATTTAGTGGAAAGAATTAAGTGTTTATATGAGTTAACTTTTTAACCACTTTGTTCAATGTTTCACAATATGTTCATAATACAAAGGATTGTTTCGGTTCATCGTATGTTAAATTAGATATGTAATCTGTTATATACTTAATTAACTTTCTGTATTATATGCAGAAGAGGAGGAGTAATACGATGGAACAATGGAGACAATTTGAAACTGGACGATGGGAACAAACGATTGATGTAAGGGACTTTATTCAAAAAAATGTTAAATCTTATGTTGGGGATGACTCTTTTCTTTTAGGCCCAACAGATGCAACTAACAAACTATGGGATCTAGTACTTAAATTATCTAAAGAAGAACGCGAAAATGGCGGAGTTTTAGATATGGATACGAAAATTGTATCTACGATTACTTCACACGAACCAGGATACTTAGAGAAAGAATTAGAGCAAATTGTTGGATTCCAAACAGATAAACCGTTTAAAAGATCATTACAACCATTTGGTGGAATTCGAATGGCTGAAGCATCATGCGAGTCTTATGGATATAAGGTTGATGATGAAATAAGTAAAATATTTACAGAATATCGAAAAACACATAATCAAGGCGTATTTGATGCCTATACATCAGAAATGAAAGCAGCAAGACGTTCGGGTGTGATTACTGGTCTACCTGATGCTTACGGTCGTGGAAGAATTATTGGTGACTATAGAAGGGTAGCGTTATATGGTGTAGATCGACTGATCAACGATAAAATTGATACTTTAAATAAAACAACAAGTGTTATGTCAGAAGAAGTAATAAGGGATCGTGAAGAACTAAATGAACAAATCCGTGCATTAAATGAATTAAAACAAATGGCAACAAAACATGGGTTTGATATTGCTAGACCTGCGACAAACGCAAAAGAAGCTTTCCAATGGTTATATTTTGGCTATTTAGCAGCAATAAAAGAACAAAATGGAGCAGCTATGAGCTTAGGGCGAGTTTCAACATTTTTGGATATTTATATAGAAAGAGATCTTGAAGAATGTACTTTAACTGAACAAGACGCACAAGAATTAGTCGATCATTTTGTAATGAAACTGAGATTAGTCAAGTTTGCTCGTACGCCTGATTATAATGAATTATTTTCTGGCGATCCTACTTGGGTAACAGAGTCAATCGGTGGAATAGGAATAGATGGTCGTCCACTTGTAACAAAGAACTCATTCCGTTTTTTAAATACTTTAGATAACCTAGGACCAGCTCCAGAACCTAACTTAACTGTCCTTTGGTCATCAAAACTACCAGTCGGATTTAAACAATATTGCGCAAAAATGTCAATTAAAACTAGCTCAATTCAATATGAAAATGATGATATCATGCGTCCGGAATATGGTGATGATTATGGCATTGCATGTTGCGTTTCCGCTATGACAATCGGTAAGCAAATGCAATTCTTTGGTGCACGTGCAAATCTTGCTAAAGCATTGTTATATGCGATTAATGGTGGTAAAGATGAAAAGTCAAAAGCTCAGGTAGCACCTATGTATGCTCCAATTACATCTGAGTATCTTGACTATGAAGAAGTAAAAATTAAGTTCGACGTTTTATTAGATTGGTTAGCAGGCTTATATGTTAACACATTAAATTGTATCCACTTTATGCATGATAAATATAGCTATGAACGAATTGAAATGGCGTTACATGATGCAAATATAAAACGTACAATGGCAACAGGTATTGCAGGATTATCAGTTTGTGCTGATTCATTATCAGCTATCAAGCATGCAAATGTTAAAACAATTCGCGATGAGAATGGAATCGTTGTTGATTTTGAAATTGAGGGAGAGTATCCAAAATACGGGAACAACAATGATCTTGTAGATGATATTGCTGTAGAACTTGTTGAAAGCTTTATGGCAAAAGTAAGAAAGCATAAAACATATCGTAATTCAATTCATACAACATCAGTGTTAACGATTACGTCTAATGTTGTTTATGGTAAAAAGACGGGTAATACACCAGACGGAAGAAAAGCAGGTGAACCATTTGCTCCAGGTGCCAATCCGTTACATGGACGAGATACAAATGGAGCGCTAGCATCATTAAGTTCTGTAGCGAAATTACCTTACGAGGATGCACAAGATGGAATTTCAAATACTTTTTCAATCGTTCCAAAAGCTTTAGGTAAGGACGAGAGTACACAAATATTAAACTTAGTAGCAATGTTAGATGGATATACGGAAAAAGGTGGCCATCACTTAAACGTAAATGTGTTCAATCGAGAAACATTAATGGATGCGATGGAACATCCTGAAGAATATCCGCAATTAACGATAAGAGTCTCAGGTTATGCAGTTAACTTCATAAAACTAACTAGGGAACAACAAATTGACGTAATAAATAGAACTTTCCACGGTTCTATGTAAAAATCACTGTGTTTAAAGCCTAGTGGGGGACATACTTCTCTAGGCTTTAATGTTTTTTGGTAAGTAAGGAAAAAATTAGTTCAGAGGAGAATGACAATGGTTTCAGGAAATATACATTCAATAGAAACTTGTGGAACTGTCGATGGACCAGGTCTTAGATATGTAATCTTTACTCAAGGATGTTTATTAAGATGTCAATATTGTCATAACGCAGATACGTGGAAAATTGGAGCAGGTAAAGAAATGTCAGTTGATCAAGTAATAAAGGATATCAAGACCTATATCCCATTTATGAGATCATCTGGAGGTGGGGTTACGGTTAGTGGTGGAGAACCATTATTACAATTAGACTTTCTATTAGAACTGTTTAAATCTTGTAGAAAAAATGGGATTCATACAACGATTGATACATCTGGTGGATGTTTCAGTACTGATCCAAACTTTCTATTAAAATTAGACGAAGTATTAGAATACACTGATTTAGTTTTATTAGATTTAAAGCATTTTGATGGAAAAAAACATATAAAACTTACGGGAAAATCAAATGAGCAGATTAAATGCTTTGCTAAATACTTGGACAATAGAAATATCCCGGTTTGGATTAGACATGTATTAGTTCCTGGAATCACCGACTCTGAAGTTGATCTAATAAAACTAGGTGGCTTTATAAAGACTTTAAGTAACGTGGAAAAAGTAGAAATTTTACCATATCATCAATTAGGAGTCTATAAATGGGAAGCATTAGGATTAAAATATCCCTTAAAAGATATTCAACCACCATCAAATGAAAGTGTTAATCAGGCTTATCAACTATTAACTCAAAAGAAAGAATTGCAAACTTGTTAATAAGACTAATTACTTTGAACTGTCCTTTAAATGTTAGTAGGCGTCTAACATTTAAAGGACAGTTTATTTTAGAAGCTTTTTATGATTATTTAGACGATTGACTAAAATAAATTTGAGGTTAGTGAATATAATGAAAAATAGTTATTTATAGTTTCTTATTTTAAAAGGGTGAATTTTTATGAAGGAGTTTCGATTTTCTTGGTATGTTTTACTAGATGATCAGAATGGAATCGAAGGGGGATCTTTTGTTCGAGGAGAAAAAATTGAAGATGAAATGCATCGAATAAAAGAAAAACTTAGTAAGGAATATTATGTTAGACCGTCTTCGGTTTATATTATTGAATCAAGTGAAATTTAAATAAGATATTGTAAATTTTGCAAGATAGTTATACGGAGCATTACTCGTTATAAAATTATTCTAGAAAAACAAAAAAGGCTTCCTAAGAAAGCCTTTTTGAATAAAATTATTTGCCTATGCCATTAAAATTAGTATAACCTGCAGCACGATCAGCTCTTTTAAATTCTTTTGCATATAATACTTCTTGAGTAGAACTTAAATTACGTCTCGTTTTATCTTTTCGTTTATCCACAAAAAACACCTCGCTAAGTTATAAAATCCTTAGTAAGTCTCTCCATTTTTTGTGGCTGATATACTTAATTATGCTTCTTTTAAATGTGTAACTTCATGTTGTTGGTAATCTTCACGCATTGTATGCAATAAATAATTGTCTTTAGTAATTTCAAATAGATCGTAAATTTCTTCATTTTGATTTATTTCATCATATAGACATTTACGTGATTCATTTGCTAATGATGCGTATGGTAGTTTACTTGCAGCATAAAAAGAACGTTTATTCACTTTACGAATACGCATAAAAATAGAGTTGATTCCTAAATCGTGAAATAACTCATGGAAGAAAGCGTCTTTTGCTGGTTTATTATAACCCATTCCGTGAAAAGGTTTGCCTAACCAAGTTCCTAAAAAGCCATATCCATCTTCAATATCATGTAAAGAAATGTTACCAATAGGGTTACCCCACTCATCTAAGATTGTTCTTGATATCATTTTTCCTTGTTCTTCTAGTTCGATTGCTTGTTTTGTGATAAATAAGAATTCTTCGTACGAATTTGCTTTATGGCGCACAAAGGGAAAGACATCAGGATGCACCATAAGTTCAAAAAGTACAGAACAATCTTGTAAATCTCGCTGTTTCAGCATCTCTACTCCTCCTCATAATAAGGGTAGCGAAAGAAGGTTACGCCACCCGCGAAATTTTTGTGAGGACTAAAACAATAAAATTTAAAGTCCTGTGAAGTGCATTAACTATGAATAAATTATGAATAATTTTTTAATGCACCCTAAAATTTCGGGGTGGGAATCGAACCCACTAGGACCAGCGATTTACTGGTGGCTCACCATTTGCCTTTCCCGTTAAAATACTATATAAGAAAAGTGTTTTCACACTTTCTATTTAATTTACCGCAAACGTTCTTACTATACTATAATAAACGATTTTGTTCAAATTGCAAACTAAAATTATTCGATATTTTTATACACAATTCTACCATCTATGACAGTGAGTAATGGTTTAGCCATATAATGAAACGGATGATGGGACCATAATACTACATCACCATCTTTACCAATTTCTAAGCTACCAATTCTATGAGATAAATTAAGATTTTTTGCTGGATTAATCGTAATTGCTTTTAAAGCTTCGAGCTCAGGTAAACCTTCTCGAACTGCTATAGCTGCACATACATTTAAATACTGAATTGGCGTATAAGGGTGGTCAGTTGTAATTGAAACACTTACCCCAATATCAGCAAGAGCTTTGTATGTAGTCCAGGATTTATTTTTTAATTCGATTTTTGAACGTCTAGTTAATGTAGGACCAACAGATACTTGAAGGTTTCGATCCTTTAGTTGGTCAATAATTAAATGACCTTCTGTACAATGTTCAATTCGTATATCTAAGTTAAATTCTTCTCCAAAACGTATAGCTGATAAAATATCATCTGCACGATGAGCATGAATTCGTACTGGAATTTCTCTATTTAAAGCTTTAATAATTGGTAAAATTCGAAAGTCATCTGGGTTATGCGAGTTTTTAGCTTCATAGAATGCTTCACGAAGCATTCCCATAATACCCATTCTAGTAATTGATTCTTTATTCCCGTTACTATGAGTTCTTTTTGGATTTTCACCAAAAGCGATTTTCAATCCAGACGGTTCTTGAATAATCATTTTATCGACACTTTTACCATATGTTTTAATTGTACAAGTTGTTCCACCAATTACATTTCCACTACCAGGCATAATATGAGCTGTTGTAATTCCATGTTGGATTGCATCAGTAAAAGCAACATCAAGTGGCAATATTCCATCCATTGATCGAATATGTGGAGTCAATACTTCAATTGTTTCATTCGCATCATTTCCAGCCCAACCAGTTCCTTCGTCATATAGTCCTAAGTGAGTGTGTACATCAATAAAACCTGGAAATAGTGGTTTTCCTGCACATTCTATGACAATTGTTTGATCTTCAATCGAAAAAATCTCAGGTGCAATTTCTTTAATTTTCCCATTTTCAATTAACAAATCATGGTTATATAAAACTTGAGATGTAATGGGAAAAATGGTTGCATTTTTAAATAATAGATTCATGATAAATCCTTTCAAAAACTAATTTAAAGTTAACAGTAAAGCTTCTTTTAAAGTTGGGAATTGAAAGTTATAATTAGTTTGAATGGCTTTAGAAGGAATAACTTTTTGACCTTCTAAAACTAGCATACTCATTTCACCTAGTAATAATTGAAGGGCAAAATTAGGAACTTTCAATAGATTTGGTCGATGTAAAGCTGCTGAAAGGGATCTGCTAAACTCGTTCATTGTTACTGGATTAGGTGACACTAAATTGATTGGCCCTCTAATTTCGTTATTTTTTATCGAATGAAGAATTAGTCCAACAACATCCTTCTCATGAATCCAAGATATCCACTGGGTACCTTTTCCGATTGGACCACCCATAAACAATTTATAAGGCAAAATCATTTTTGGAAGTGCTCCACCATTTAACCCTAAAACAAGACCAAATCTAGCGAGAATAGTCCGAATTCCCAGTTCCTCAGCTTTTCTGGCAACAGTTTCCCATTCTCTTACAGTTGATGCTAAAAAATCATTTGAAATAGGCTTGTCATCTTCATTAAAAGTTATAGATCCCGAGGTTCCATAAAACCCTATTGCGCTAGCATTAATAAAAAGTTTTGGACGATGGGCTTGTCTTTCAAACCATGTAATTAGAATATTTGTAGATTTTATACGACTTTGTAAAATTTTGTCTTTTAATTGTTTAGTCCACCTACCGCTGTTTATTGATTCACCGGCTAAGTTAATGACTACATCAATGGACTCCCCAAAAGAATTCGAGGTTAATTGATCCCAATTAATATAAGTAATAAATGGATTAGATGATGTTCTTATATTTCTTGTGACAATATAACATTGAAATTCATGTCGAATAAATTCATTTATTAATTGAGATCCAATAAACCCTGTACCGCCTGTAAGAAGAATCTTCATCCACGCATCTCCTTAATACATAATATGATATTATTATTTTTATGTGTACATAAAAACAAAATTTATTTTGAGGTAAATTATGTCTATAATAACGAAAATTCAAGTTCAAAAATTAAATAAAGAACGATTTAATATTTATACAGATAGTGGGAATGGTGAAGAGTATTCATTTAGTGTAGATGCTGATACTCTTGTTAAATTTAACATAAAAAAAGGTCAATCATTTGAGCCATTTGAACTAGAAGAGATATTAAATGCCGATCAACTTAGAAAGGCATATCTATCTAGTATTGTTTATTTATCTAGAATGATGAGAACAAAAAAAGAAATAGAACAATATTTAACAAAGCAAGAATTCTTAATTGATACAATCCAAACTACAATTATCCGACTTGTAGAAGAAGGGTATATTAATGAAGAAAAATACGCTGAAAGCTATGTCCGCACGTCTATAAATACGACTTTAAAAGGACCAACAATCATTAAGAATGAACTACTAGCAAAAGGGATTCAAAATTCTGTAATAGAGAAAAGCTTAATTTTATTTTCAAAAGATAAACAAATTCAACATGCTATTTCACTCTGTCAAAAAAAGGTTTCTTCACTTTCGAAGTACTCAACAAATCAAAAAAAGGCAAAGCTTGAAGAACTACTGAGAAGAAAAGGATATTCTGCAAACATCACTTCGATTGCAATTGAAGAAACACAATATGAAAGTGAAGAAGATGATGAATTACAAACTCTTTTAATACATGCTAGAAAAGCGAAAAAGAAATATGATAAATTAAGTGGCTGGGAATATACTCAAAAAATGAAAACAGCATTATTTCGAAAAGGTTTCCCAATTGATTTAATTGAAAAAGCAATTTTAATTTTAGAAGAGGAAGAATACTAAAAAATTGGTTGTCTGTTATTAGCTTGATATAATAAAAATATCTAAATGATTTAGAGGAGACTTAAAATGGAAATTCCAAAACGATATAGTGACTTAACAAAAGATGAATTAGTTCAAGAAATCAGCAATTTGAATCATCAAGCTAGAAAAGCTGAACAAATGGATATGATCAATGAACTTGAAGTAATACTACGTAAAAAAACGATGGCTCAATCATATTTATTAGACGCAAGTCAATTTATTCCTGGCGAGCAATATGAATTAATTGAAGAACCAGGTGTATTATTTATGATCACATATATGAATGGTATTTTTGCTTGGGGTCATAAAAGTACTAGTGAGGAAGAAATAGGAATCCCAATCGCACTATTAAAGAAACCAGGGATGTAAAAACCCTGGTTAAATTTTCTATTCATCACGATTACTTTTTGCCATACGATCTCGCGGATTTGTATTAATGCTCCCATTTGGACGGATAGAAGCATTTTGTGATTTGTAATCTATATTACCATCAATAGCCATATCATGCTTTTGTTTTGAAAAACGTTCACTTTTTGTTGTCATCTTAAAACCCTCCTAGTGATTAAAACGAATTGATGAAACGAACCATCATCAATATGATGACCATTTTGAATTTAGATATGATGATAATAAATGTTTAAAAATTGGAAGGTGTAATTATATGGAGAAATATTTAGAGCAATTAACTGAGCTATTACTAAAAGAAAATAGTCATTTAACATACTCACAAGCAAAAATTTGGG
Source organism: Bacillus sp. UNCCL81 (assembly GCF_900112535.1). NCBI lineage: Bacteria > Bacillati > Bacillota > Bacilli > Caryophanales > Bacillaceae > Bacillus > Bacillus sp. UNCCL81. The sequence continues at coordinate 422,061 of NZ_FOMF01000005.1, forward strand.
TTGAATGGCTATGGGAAGATTTTGAAGCAACTTATGCTAAAGCTGGAGAATATCATGGAGAAAAAATGTCTAAAAAGGTTGTTCAACAATTTATATTCCAATATGGAAAATATTTGCATGAAACAGATATAAAAATTGCAAAGCCACCAGGATTAGAAATTATAGAAACGAAAGAGAAAGATAATCTTCTTCATTAAAAAAATAACCCTTAGCAAAAAAATTGCTAAGGGTTATTTTTTGTTTTTCATGGTTCCGCTTTTAGTTTTTTCTGTAATTTTTTCTCACTAAAGATCCAGCCAGTGAATGAACTAATAATATTATGTTCATAGTCAAATTTGACTACTGCAACAAATGGGTAGTATGTTTCAGTCCTGTACCTTAAATCGATTAATCTTAATTCTTTATGGTCGTCATGTCCAATCAATTCCCAAATATAAACTGGTGAAAATGCCAGGAATGATTTAACGTTTTCATCCTTAAAGGCTGCTTTTACGTCTTCAATTACTGGTAACGGGATCCTTTTAAATACGTCGTGGATTTTAAAGATTCTTTTCTTTATTTTACCAACGTAATGATGAGAATCTGTACTTGCTACAATATGATAATGAGTGTATTTTATAGAAGGTGAAACATAGACACGTTTTACATCCGGCAATTTTTTTGTGACTGTTTGAATCACGATTTGTTTTTGTCGATATCTAAACGCATAGTAAAAAATCATAATGAAATAGAGCATGACACAGATCGGACCGGCTCTAAAATGAAAAATAACAAAAGGAACTCCAACTAAATGGATTGCAAAAATAATTGGATCGAAAGTATTTATGATACCAAAAGCAATCCAGCGTTTTGAAAAAGGCCTTAGTGCTTGGGTTCCATAAGCATTAAATAAATCAACAAATACGTGTACACTTACTGCTAGGAAAGACCAAAATAAATAGAGTCCAAAGTGTTCTCTATTATTAAATAATGTCATAATGGCAGAAAGTGATAATGTCCATAAAATGACTGCTGGAATTGAATGCGTAATTCCACGATGATGTTTTAAATATTTTGCGTTATTTCTTAATTTTAATATCGTGTCACTGTCTGGTAATTGTGATCCGATGATTGTTGTTAATAAGAGTGAGTTTGTCAAATGTGGGTCATGTAGGACAATTGGACTCAGGGTTGCTAATCCGCCAAGTGTAAATCCCATTACAAGATGAGTACCAGTATCCATGTAGTTCCTCCCTTTACTTACCCTTTTAAATTTTATAGTATTGACTATTAACAAAAACATATAGATGTTACAGAAAGGTATAAGTTATGAATAATGATTTAAATACGACATTAGAAGTTTTCCCCAAAAATGACTTTAAAAATAATTTAGTTAATTGGTTTTTAGCAGAACAAAGAGATTTACCTTGGAGAAAGAATAAAGACCCATATCGAGTATGGGTTTCAGAAATAATGCTTCAGCAAACACGTGTAGATACAGTAATCCCTTTTTATAATAAGTTTATGCAAAATTTCCCTACTATTGCTGACTTGGCGAATGCCGAGGAAGAAAAAGTACTAAAAGCATGGGAAGGACTTGGTTATTATTCTAGAGCTAGAAATTTACAATCGGCTGTCCGAGAAGTCCATGAAGAGTATTCAGGTAAAGTGCCAAATACGCCAGAATTAATAAGTAAATTAAAAGGTGTAGGACCTTATACTGCTGGAGCGATCCTTAGTATTGCATACGGTAAACCAGAGCCAGCCGTTGATGGGAATGTAATGAGGGTATTATCTAGAATATTAACAATTTGGGAAGACATTGGTGTACCGAAAAATCGGAAAGTTTTTGAACAAGCTGTAAGAGCTTTAATTAGTCATGAAGATCCGTCTTCTTTTAATCAAGGTTTAATGGAGCTTGGTGCATTAATTTGTACACCAACAAATCCTGCATGTTTATTATGTCCTGTGAGAGAACAATGTTTAGCTTTTGAAACTGGAGTTGTGACTGATTTACCTATAAAAAGTAAAAAGAAGGCACCAAAACCAATTAATTTAGCAGTTGGTGTCATTAAGAATAGAAAAAATCAATATTTAATTCAACAAAGACCTTCTAGTGGATTACTTGCTAATATGTGGGAGTTTCCAACTGCTGAATTGCAATCAACGATGTTATCTAAAAGTGATACACTTAGCTTTTTCTTAAATCAAGAATCTCAATTAGTAGTTGAAGGATTATCTTATCAATTTAATATTGAGCATGTTTTTTCACATCTTGTATGGAAAATGGAAGTATATGTTGGAGATGTAATTAATGAGGGTAAATTAACAAGTAATCAAAAATGGGTAACATTAGATGAGTGTAAAGAGCTCCCGTTTCCGGTAGTTCATCAAAAAATTTATCAGCAAATCGAAAAGCTTCAGTAATGAAACAAAGAACCCCAACAAAGAGTTGGGGTTCTTGTGGTTTAAGAGTGATTTTAGTCAAAAGTAGGGCGAGTACCACTAGTCCAGTCTGCTTCATTTCTATGAAGACCACCACGTGATTCAATTTCTTTTATGATTTCTTTTTGCATTGTGCTACCTTCGATGTTTAAATAACCAGTAATTTGCTGAAACGAATGATGATAGTATTCCAATTCACTATCTTTCCAATGAGTTTTTGGAGTCATAGATAATTCTGAAAGATCTCTGCCAACGTACATAATAAGCCTCCTTTAAATTTCTTCTCATAGTTTTCCACTCGAACAGTTCATTAAACAAAAAAATAAAGTAAAGTTTTTTACATATTACTCCGATTAATGGACATCATATTATTCGTGGAGGTGATAAATCATGAACAACAACAATCAATTCAATGCTGGAAAAACAGCATCTGGAACTAACATTGGCAAAGTAAAACAACAAAACCAAAGTTTTGGACAAGAGTTTTCAAGTGAAACTGATGTTCAAGCAGTTAGAGGAGCTAATGCACAATCTACTCAAAAAGCTGCATCTAAAAACTTTGGACAACAAAACCAAAGTTTTGGACAAGAGTTTGCAAGTGAAACTGATGTTCAAGCTGTGAGAGAAGCAAATGCAAAATCTGCACAAAGATCTTCTTCTAGCAACTTTGGACAACAAAACCAACAATAATAACCTAAAAGAAACTTACTAGAAGTGCGCTGTTGATGAGAGTAGTGAGTAAAGTAATTTACTTTCTATATTCATCTTCCTGTCTGATGAGAGATCATGCAGTCTAGTTGTTATAAAGAACGTTCAAAAAGAGCACCCTTATATTAAGGGTGCTCTTTTACCTTCGTGTATTTATGCCCAACATTTAAAATCTACATAGAATTATTAATTTCTTCTCAATAGTCAAATATCGTCAAATGTAGTCAAAGGGATTATGTTAGTTTTCAAGAAATAGTGTAATAATGAAATAAGGATGGTGAATGGTATGCAAGTATTCGATGAATTGGTAAGTCGTCAGCTTGAAACAATGGATCAGTTAATAAAGATTCAAGAAGAAATTGAACGATGTCAAGAAATTGAAAACCAACTATTTGAATTAGAGGATTTGTCAAAATTGTCTTCTATCCAAGATGAAATACATATAATGAGATCTGAATTAAAAGCTATCCAAGACACCTTTCTAATACAAACACAGCAAATAATTAAATCTTTCTCAGATGAGAGGAAAATTGCATTAAAATAAAAAAACAATGGGTCATTTTACCAAATTAACCTCCCTTTTGTTTAAAAATGGATAAGAACTAGTTATAATAGAAGTGTAAAGTATAAATAAAGTGTTGAAATGCGTCCACACTAGAAAGAAGGGAGAAACAATGAACGTTCCCAAACCAGGAGAAAAAATACAGATACATAGTTACAAACATAATGGACATATTCATCGTATATGGGAAGAGACAACCATTTTAAAAGGGACGCAGCAGTTAGTAATTGGCGCAAATGATCGCACGCTTGTAACTGAATCGGACGGTAGAACATGGGTTACACGAGAGCCAGCAATTTGTTACTTTGATATGGATTATTGGTTTAATGTCATTGGAATGATTAGAGAAGATGGAGTTTACTATTACTGTAATATTAGCTCACCATTTGTCTATGAAGATGGTGCCATTAAGTATATTGACTATGATCTAGATATTAAAGTTTTTCCAGACATGACTTACGTGCTGTTAGATGAAGATGAATATGAGAATCATCGACAAATAATGAATTATCCTCCTATTATTGACCCAATCTTAAAAAAGAACTTAGGTTATTTAAAGGAATTAATTCATCAACGAAAAGGGCCGTTTGCTACCGATTTTATTGATAATTGGTATGAACGATTCTTAATGTATCGTGATTAATCGAAACTGTTGAGCGGACTAAGTCTTTTTGAGAATTAATCATCTCAAAGAGATTGCTCAACAGTTTCTTTTTGAATGATATGAAAGGATGAAAATATGGGAAGTATTAAACGTTATTTAAAATTTGTTAAACCATATCGATTTCATATTTTTATAACGATTGCTGTCGGTATCGTTAAATTTGGAATCCCATTAATATTACCGTTTTTATTAAAATATGTAGTTGATAATATCATTAATTCATCATTACCAATTGCAACTAAAAGTTCACATCTTATTTACATTATGTTAATTGCATTTGGAATTTTTGTTATTGTAAGACCACCTATTGAGTATTTCAGACAGTATTATGCTCAATATATCGGTAGTCGAATTTTATTTGACATTAGAGATCATTTATTTAAACATTTACAAAAACTCAGCTTAAGATATTATGCTAATGCAAAGACAGGTGAAGTCATTTCACGAGTAATAAATGATGTTGAATCGACTAAAGACTTTGTTATTACTGGGTTAATGAATGTTTGGTTAGACTTAATTACAATCTTAATTACAGTAACAATCATGTTAACAATGGATGTAAAGTTAACGCTTGTATCATTAATCGTGCTGCCATTTTATACATTAGCAGTAAAGTACTTTTTCGGTCGACTTCGATTTTTGACTCGTCAAAGATCTCAAGCTTTAGCTGTTTTACAAGGATTCTTAACAGAAAGAATTCAGGGAATGCAAGTAACACGTAGTTTTGCATTAGAAGATTATGAAAGCGGACTATTTAAAGAAAAAAATGGTGAGTTTTTAGATCGTGCTCTTAAACATACAGGCTGGAATGCGAGTACGTTTACAATTATAAATACATTAACTGATATTGGACCATTATTAATTATCGGATTCTCTGCATATCAAGTTATCCATGGTCACTTAACACTTGGAGAGATGGTAGCGTTCGTTGGATATATTGATCGTTTATATGATCCGCTTAGAAGATTAGCGAATTCTTCAACAGCATTAACACAATCATTTGCATCGATGGACCGTGTCTTTGAATTAATGGATGAAAAGTATGACATCGTTAATAGGGAAAATCCAATTTATGCAAAGAAGTTAGATGGTCAAATACACTTTAATCACGTATCTTTTCAATATAATGCCGTTGATGATGAGGTCATTCAAGATGTAACTTTTCAAATTGAACCTGGTCAAAAGATTGCATTGGTTGGATCGAGTGGTGGAGGAAAATCTTCGTTAGTTAGTTTAATACCACGTTTTTATGACGTAACAAAAGGGTCTATTAAAATTGATGGTGTCGACATAAGGGATTTTGATTTAAAAAGTATGCGTGAAAAAATCGGTATCGTTTTACAAGACAATTTTCTATTTAGTGATACTGTAAAATCGAATATTCATTATGGGAATCCGAGTGCTAGTGAAGAAGAAATTATTGCAGCTGCCAAAGCAGCCAATGCACATGATTTTATCATGAGTTTACCAGATGGATATGACACGCTTGTTGGGGAAAGAGGAGTAAAGCTTTCTGGTGGTCAAAAACAACGTGTAGCTATTGCCCGTGTATTTTTAAGAAATCCTTCCATTCTAATATTTGATGAAGCTACTTCAGCTCTTGATTTAGAAAATGAAAGGTATATCCAAGACGCAATTCAAGAACTAGCAAAGAACCGTACAACAATATTTATTGCACATAGATTATCTACCATTACACATGTGGATAAAATCGTTTATATTGATCAAGGTCATATTGTCGAAATTGGTTCTCATGAGGAATTAATGGCTAAAAAAGAAGCTTACTATCATTTGTTTGAAATTCAAAATTTAGAAACTAGCTCGAGTTCGGTATAGAAGATTAGTTAGCACAAAGAAATTCTTTGTGCTTTTTTTTATTTGAAGCTGTGTAAATACATTTTGTAAGAAGAAGTGTATTGACGAATTAAATCTGTACTGCAAATTAGTGTGAGAAGATCGCAAACTGTGAATATGTGAATAATTGAAGTTAAAGTGTAAATTAAACAACGAACAGCAATTAAAATGCGGAAATAGCAAATAAAATTGGCAGAACTGCAATTAAAGTTTCAAGAATCGCAAATACGATTATAAATTACCTATACCGGTTATCGTATTCCCACAGAATAATCGCCCGAAAATAGATACTCTCTGCAGGAAACGAGCAATATCACTCTAAATTCCGTCCATTTGATCTGAAAATGGATAAAAATCGGCAATTTATCATGGCAAGGATTGAAAAAATCAACATCAAATATAGGACCCCGTTGAGATACCCCACTTACTTTGATTCAAACCCAAAATAAAAAGCCTCCACAATTGGAGGCTTTACATTGTTTCAACCTGTTCAACTTGAACTTGGTATTCTTTGTGATAAGTTTGATGGCTATCAACGAGTGTATTTAAATGCTCAACATTTTCACTATATTCTAAAATGGCAGATACTACTTGGAATAAATGCAACCATGTTTTTTGTTTCTCTTCGTCATTAAGATCATGGTGGTCCAAGAATGCCTTTGTTAATTTATCTTTTAAAATATTTTCTTCTCTATGAAGTGGGGAGGTTTGATCACAGTTTACTTTCCCAATTAATTTCATTAATGCATGCTCATGGTATTGCATTAAGCATGTTAGTTCATTTTTAATTAAATCTTGGAACTCTTTCGGAGATGCATTAATTTCATATTCTAATCGGTTTAAAGCTTTTAACGTATCAAATGCGTTATCGGCTGTGACAAGCATTTGTCTAAACAATACGATTTTACGAGATTTTTCATGCTCTTTTTTCTTACGACCAACAAGAATGATTCGGTCTTCTTTGTATAAGCGATATATTTTCGTAACATTTCTCATGATTTCTTTTAATTGATAAATTTCATCTTTTAATCCATTATGGCTAACAGTTTTGTGTAGAGCCATCATCATTAATTTATTTGTTTGTTCAGTGATCGAAATCATGCCACGAGATAATTTTTTTTCATAATTTGGAGGCATTAAGAAAATATTTACAAATGATGCAGCTAAAACACCAATTGTTACTGCCAAAATACGATCGAAAGTAAAAATGGCAAAGTGTTCGGTACTTGTACTTACCTCCATAATAACGACAACAGTAACTAATGTTGTAGCAATTGTATTTTCGAGTTTTAGTTTTAATGTAATGATAATCACGAGAATACATGTAAATCCTATAATGACTGGATTATTCCCTAGAGTAATCACTGCAATAATTGCCAGTATCGCACCAATCAAGTTAGCTTGAAGTTGTTCAATTAACGACTTATATGATTGGTTTACTGATGATTTTAATGCCGAAATAGCAGAGATACCTGCAATCGAAGCTGTTGATAAATCAAAAAACATCGCGCTATAAATGGCGAGCGTAATAGCTATACCAGTTTTTAGAACACGCGCTCCTAATCTCATTGTATTACTCCTTTTTGTTTGTCTAGCTTAATGCTTGTAATGAAATATGAACGTTTAACTATATTACTACTAATCTACTATTTATTACATCGAGTGTTTTTCAAAATTACTTCAGTTAAAAGTAACTTTTACTTTTTCTCATGTAACATCCTGTAACTATACAATGAACTACACGCATTATCAATACAATTTTTTAATAAATTATGTTAAATATATGAATGAGAAAAAAGATTAAATTATTAGTTAAATTAAAAGATTTCGAACTTAAAAATGAAAGGGTTTTACTATTAAAAAGGTGGTAGAGCTATGAAAAATAACCTTGTCAATAAAATACCAAATTTTCGTAAAAGGAGTAGAGTGATGTTGATTTCCACTACAGAATGCTCGCTTTCCATGGGGCGAGATTCTTTAGCCTCCTCGGCAAACCTGCGGGGTCTCAGCCTTCCCGCTAATCCCATAGGAGTCGAGCACCCTTTCGTTCCAATCAACTTATTCATCAAAATAGTCTGCAATAAATCCTAATCAAATAGCCTTTACTTAGCGTAACCTATTGTTGTATATCAAATCAGTTTGTAGGTCAATTAATATCAACCATTAATTAATCTAATCAGTAGAATTTGTTTTTCTAAAAGTTAGATCATAATTTTTAACTTATGAAAAAGACCACTTCTAGTGTTATTGAAATCATAAATTGCTCTAACAGATAACATATAAAACCAATTAATAGATCATAAAAAATGATAATTTCATCAATAAATAAATGTTCAATTCTTGTCCTTTTTTCCTATTACCCATTTTATATTTCAAAACGATGAAAAAAGAAGCGAAAATATTTCGCTTCTTTTTTATAAAATCATTCAGTTGAAACTGATGGATCCGCTTGTTCTTTTTTAGGTTTAATTTGTAAGAAGTTTTGTTCAATGTCGTCTAATAAACTTTGAACGAATTCAGCTTCGTCATGCTGATTATGCTGAGTTAAAAGTGATATATATTTCTCTAACAATTCATTTAGATCGTTTTTACCAGTTTCATCGACTGGTACAATGCTTACACTTGCACCTTTTGCGATTCGATTTTGGTAAGCTTCCTTAGTAAGGCCTAATTCAGATGAGTTTCGAACGTAGATTACTCCGCCAGTCATGCCCGCACACATCCATGGACCTGGATCTCCTAAAACAACTGCACGACCACCAGTCATATATTCAAAAGCAAAACCGTTTATATTTGCTTTTGCACCAAGGCGAGTTTTCTGTGAAATAGATTGACTAGAATGGTTACGGCCACCAATTACAACATCTGCTCCTGATAAACGAATGCCTGCTCGCGAGTCAGCGTTACCTTGGATAAAGAATTGTCCTTTTTGTGCTCCATATGCAAAGCATTTTCCGACCGAACCACCAAAGAATTGTCCGTTAGCTCCTACAGCTTTACTAATAAATATCGTTCCACCAAAAGCAGTTTTCGCAACACCATCTTGAGCTCCGCCTTGAACGAATATAGAATAATCTTCTACTGTATAGGTTCCTAATCCATTTCCAGGAATGGATTGATCCTCGAAGCTAATCTCGACAGGGGAAGCTACACCTTGCGTTTGTTTTTTTACTACTAGGTCATGGATTAATAAACTGCCAGCATGGCGATATTCATTGTCAACCTTTGCATAAACCCCAACGTCATTACTTTGAAGTACTTTAGCAGATTCTCCATTCGAAAGTACATATTCTTTATCCTCAATTTTATTAGTAGATAATAAATTAGTTAAACTTAGCGTATCTAAAAATCTTGTTTGTTTTAAGAATTCAGTTTTACCAACAAGCTCTTGAGCATTTTTTACTCCTAATGAACCAACAATCACTTGCAATTCATCTTTGAATGCAGTGAAGAATTGTACTAAATTTGTTACTGCTGTTTCTAGTTGTCTAGGTGTGAATTTTCTTAAACCGTGACGCATTGCTTCAATTTCTGACTCGATTTGTGTTGCAATACCAACGTGGCATGTATCTAAATGACAACCACGACATGTTGTACAACCGATTGCAATCATTGATAAAGTTCCAAATCCGATTCGGTTTGCACCTAAAATCATCATTTTTACTACATCATTTACGCTTTTCATTCCGCCATCTGCCCAAATCTCAACAGAATTACGTAAACCAGATTCTAGTAGTGCATTGTGGGCTGCACGAACACCAATTTCAACTGGTAAACCTACATTTTGAATTGCATGAACACGGGCAGCACCAGTTCCTCCATCAAAACCGCTAATATTGATAAAGTTTGCACCCGCTTTTGCAATACCAACAGCTATTGTGCCGATATTAGGAACAACAGGGACTTTTACAGCAACTTTTGCTTTTGGATTAACAGCTTTAATTTCACTAATCATTTGAGCTAAATCTTCAATTGAATAAATATCATGATTATTTGAAGGTGATATTAAATCAGAACCAAGTGTTGCATTTCTCGTTTCCGCAATTTTTTGTGTAACCTTTGAAGCTGGTAAATGGCCACCTTCACCAGGTTTTGCACCTTGACCAATTTTAATCTCAATTAAGTTAGAAGAGTGAAGTAAGTTAGCATTAACTCCGAATCGCCCTGAAGCAATTTGCTGTCCACGAGTGTTTGGATATTTTCCAATCATATCTTGGATTTCTCCACCTTCACCATTTAAGCTAATCATATTCAGTCGATTTGCACCTTCAGCATATGCTCTAAAAGCAACTTCATTTTGAGATCCGAATGACATAGAACTGATAATAAATGGTAGTGAGTGAGTGCCTATTTCTAATGAAACTTGACTTGAATCAACTGGTTTTCTACTCTCAACTAGAGAAAGCGCATGACGTACTGTAGTTGGTCGCTCTTCTTCAATTTGATTTAATTTTTGACGGTATGTTTCATAACTACCTGTTTGTGCCGTTTCTCCAATAGCTTTCCAAATTCGAGGGAATACATGGAAAGATTTTGGCATAGCTGCGTTATTTGCGTTGTAATCTTCAAAACGTTTTTTCGAATCAGCCTCTAATAATTTGAAACCTGAAACTGTTTGATCTCCGAAGAAGTTTATAATTCCTAAAGACGAAGCGATATCTTCTTGTAATCCAATGCTACTGAACATTTTTGCATAGCCTCGTAGCTCATGCATACCTATTGTTGATATTACTTTTTCGATTCCTTTATTTAAAACATCATAAAGTTTTACTATTTTTTCAGGAGCTTCCAATTCTGAAATAGTTCCAAAAAGGAAATGAGGATTAATTGCATCTGCTCCTAAACCTTTCATTACCATTAAATCGTGAAGATTACGGACAGCAGCTGTCTTTAAGACAATCGAACAGTTTCTTCTTAATTTAGCATTCACAAGTCCATTATGGATTATTGCTGTAATAAGGGCCGGATCAATCCAGTATTGATTATTTTTATGAGCTTCATCATCTGTAATAACAATACATTCTGCACCATTTTTTACAGCTTCTACTGCTTCGTATTTATATTGGGACAATGTTTCTTCTAAAGGTAAATTAGAAAATGTACTTTGAATTGTATAAAGTTTATTTTCCAATTGATATAGATTTAGAATTTCTTCATACGTAAGTTGTTGACGATTAGCTTTTAGCGTATTTCCTACAAAACCATCACCTAATATCGGAGAAGGGAGTTGAAAAACAATTCCTGAATCATTCTTTGAAATGGATGGCCTTTTTCCTAATATGACAGAAATAGAGAAATGCTCTGTTTCACGATCGCGATCGATCGCAGGGTTCGTTACTACTGCGACTGTTTCTTTCATAAAGTCAGAAAGATTTTTTCTAGTTTCATCTAAACATGCTAGTGGTGCGTCATGCCCTAATGAACGAATAGGTTCTGCACCTTTTTCGGCCATTTGTTCAACTAACTGGATTTGTTCCTTTTGCCATCCAAAAGCTCCATATTCAAACGGATGAATTGAAGGAGGTGAGTGTTCCACGTAATCAGCTGAATTAGCTTCTTTATTTGCTAGATTCATTGTTAATTTTTCGTTTAATTTCGTTGTAACGAAATGCGTTAATTCACGGTGTGTTAATAGTTGAGCACGGTCTTTTAGTAAATTAATACCGACTTTTTCTCCAGGTGAAAGAGCATGTGGCTCGGCTATAAATAATTCTGGAGAAAGGATGCCTTGCTCGGATGAAAATACATAATAATCATTTGTTTCAAGTAACCAAACAGGACGTAAACCTAAAGCGTCCACACTAGCAACAAATTCATTTCCTTCTCTTGTAAGTACACCTGCTGGACCTTGACAATATGGTCCAAATGTACTTCGAATCGTATTGTAAATGGTGTTTACTTCTGGATCTGATTCATATTCTGCAGGTACAGGTGGGAATAACAGTTCCATTGCTTCTTTTAATGAGTAGTTATATTTATGAATAAGCGTCTCAAGTGTTATATTTACATCTTGTGAATCACTATTTCCATGCTTAATATTTGCGCCAATTTGTTTTGCTTCAATTCTTAATTGTTCGATTGTATTAATTTCTCCATTATGAGCTAGCATGCTAAATGGTTGAACTCTTGAAAACGAAGAAGATGTGTTTGTTGAGTATCGATTATGACCTACCACAACAGATGATTGGAAATTAGGGTGCTGTAAATCTGAATAGTATGACAATAAAGTATCGATTGTTCCCATTACTTTATAAACACAAGTTGATTGACTAAGAGAGACAACAGTTACATTTGTTTTTTTGCTAATAATATTTGTTAAATCAAATAGGGTTGTGCTTTGGTGATTTGTAATTGGGAGTAAAGCTACTTGTAAGAACTCAGGTTCTACTGCTTGAGCGATCGGACCAAGTGCTGAAGTAAAGGTTTGATTACAACTATGATATAAAGTTTCATAACCATTTTCCTCAAAAATTTGAAGCAAAGTTTGTATTTCTGATTTTTCATCTAAGAAGAAATGTCCTACTGTAAATGAAGGGTGTGAAACAACTTCAGGACTAATTCCTACAGATGTAAGTTTTTCTTGCCAAAGCAGAGTAGGTATGTCAGTCTGAATTCCGACACCATCACCTTCACCGTTTGTAAATCCCGCTCGATGATTCATCTTTCGTAAACTTTCGGCAGCAATATCGATCGTATCTCTTGTTTGAGTTATTGAACGATTGATAAAGGCTACGATCCCACATGCATCATGTTCGTTATTGTAATAATCTCTAAATAAACCTGGTGACCATTCTGTTTTCGTTTGAAATTTCATTTAACTACCTCCTAATTTATGGTAAAAAAATTGATTATTCAGAATTAACTATGTATGAATAGAGGTCACTTCAAGTTGTAGTGACCTCAGATATATCATAGTTTAATCGTAGATAATTTTAGGAACGCGTTTCCAACAGCGTTAATAGTTTGATGAACATCTTGTTCAGTATGAGCTGTAGTTAAGAACCAAGCTTCGTATTTCGATGGCGCTAGATTAATACCTTCTTCTAAAAGAAGTTTAAAAAATCTACCGAAAACTTCTCCATCTGATTCTTTTGCTTCTTCATAATTCGTTACTTCGTCAACGTTGAAATAGACAGTTAAGGCACCTTTTAAGCGGTTGATTTTTATATGGATGTTGTGCTCATCTGCTTTTTCCTGAATACCTTTTTCAAGAATTGCACCTAGACGATCTAATTCTTCATAGACACCTTCTTGTTGTAATACTTCAAGACATGCAATTCCAGCTGCAATTGATGCTGGATTACCTGCCATCGTACCAGCTTGATATGCAGGACCAAGTGGGGCAACTGTTTCCATAATTTCTTTTTTACCACCATAAGCTCCAATCGGTAATCCACCGCCTATAATCTTGCCAAGAGCTGTTAAGTCTGGTTCAATTCCTAATAAATTTTGTGCTCCACCATACATAAATCTGAAGGCAGTAATCACTTCATCATAAATGACTAATGCACCATGGTTGTGCGTAATGTCATTTACAGCTTCTAAAAATCCTTCTTTTGGTTCAACGATTCCGAAGTTACCGACGATTGGCTCAACAAGAACACCAGCTACTTCATGACCCCACTTTTCCATTGTTTCTGCATATGCCTCAATGTCATTAAATGGAACTGTAATCACTTCATTAGCTATGCTTTGTGGTACACCAGCGGAATCAGGAGTACCAAGAGTAGATGGTCCAGAACCTGCAGCAACTAGTACTAAATCTGAATGACCGTGATAGCATCCAGCAAATTTAACGATTTTAGTGCGACCAGTGTATGCTCTCGCTACACGAATAGTTGTCATTACGGACTCAGTACCTGAATTTGTAAATCTGACTTTATCCATACTAGGAATCGCTTCTTTTAGCATTTTGGCAAATTGTACTTCAAGTTCATGAGGAGTACCGTAAAGGACACCATTTTCTGCTGCTTTTGTGATTGCAGCTGTGATATGAGGGTGAGCGTGGCCAGTAATAATAGGACCGTATGCTGCTAAATAATCTATATATTGATTGCCATCAACATCCCAAAAATATGCGCCTTTTGCACGCTTCATTGTGACAGGAGCTCCGCCACCAACTGCTTTAAACGATCTTGAAGGACTGTTTACTCCTCCAACGATGTGTTCTAAAGCTTCATTATGTATTTCAATTGATTTTTGATTATTCATGGAGTACCTCCCATTATTGATAAAAAAATGAAAGAATTTAACCGGCATCTTTACATTATTTATGTGGTTAAATTACATTCTAGCACGAAATTTTAGCGCGTGGTAAATGTAAGCCTTTACAATTTGAAAAGAAATTTGAACATTTTGTAGAATCGATATTTTTCACAAAAATAGTACGAAAAAAATTGGAAACTACTTTTTAGTACTTTTTTATTGTACTTAGTTCTTATTTCAAATACACTAAGCGACGGAATAAAAAATGGAGGAAGTCTTATGGAAAACATAATCGAAGTTCAAAACTTACACAAAGAATTTAAAACTTTCTTGAGTCGCTCTGGTGTAAAAGGTGCATTTAGAGATTTGTTTACAAGAAACTATAGAACAAAAACAGCCGTTAATAATATAAGCTTTTCTGTGAAAAAAGGTGAAATGATGGCTTATATCGGGGAGAATGGTGCAGGGAAGTCGACTACAATTAAAATGTTGACGGGAATACTAACGCCTACTTCTGGAGATGTAACAGTTAATGGTTATCACCCTCAAAAAGATCGAGAGCGGTTTGTTAAATCAATAGGTGTCGTATTTGGGCAAAGATCTCAATTATGGTGGGATATTGCAGTACAAGAATCATTTCGATTACTAAAAAAGGTTTATCAAGTACCAGATAAGCAATACGAAGAACATATGGGATATATTATTAAGACTTTGGATATTGAGCCTTTATTAGATCAACCTGTAAGAAAGTTATCTTTAGGTCAAAGAATGAGATGTGAATTAGCAGCTGCTTTAATTCATAATCCACCCTTATTATTTTTAGATGAGCCAACAATTGGATTAGATGTATTAGTAAAATTAAAAATTCGCGAGTTTTTAAAAGAGTTAAACCAAAAATATGGCACAACAATTCTTTTAACAACCCATGATATTTCTGATATTGAGGCATTATGTGATCGAGTAGTTATGTTAGATGAAGGAAAAATCATTTATGATGGAAAACTTGAACAGTTAAAAGGTCAATGGGGCGAAGAGAAAGAAATTCAATTCCAGTTTATTAAACCAGTAAATCATACTACATTAAATGAATTGATCGGACGAACGGATGTAAAATGGAAGGAAGAAGAAGGCGAAAATATTTGGAGTGTTACATTACCGAATGATGAAACACTTATTTCTATGATTATTGCAAAAGTAGTTCAGTCAAATCCTGTTAAAGATATGAAGATGTTAGAGATTTCTACAGAAGAAATTATACGAAACATCTACCAAGAAGGTATAAGTAATGAGTAAGTATATTGAAATCATTCGAATCCGTTTTTTAATGATGTTAGCGTATCGTACTAATTATTATACCGGGATTGTTATTTATACAATTAATATAGGTGCTTATTTCTTTTTATGGAAAGCGATCTACGGTCACCAAGGGTCAATTCAAGGTGTTTCAGTTAACCAGATGACTACTTATGTAGCGATTGCTTGGATGGCAAGGGCGTTTTATTTTAATAATCTTGACCGTGAAATTGCTGAAGAAATTGTAGAAGGTAAAGTAGCAATAGAACTTATTAGACCTTATAACTATTTACTTACTAAAGTGATGCAAGGATTAGGCGAGGGGATATTCAGATTCTTTTTCTTTTCAATTCCAGGCTTTATTATAGTTGCTTTAATTTTTCGATTAGATGTTTCATTTAATTTAAAAACTTTAGGATTATTTTTGATTGCTTCGATTTTCAGTTTTGCAATTAATACACAATTGAATTTATTAACTGGTTTAATGGCATTCTTCCTTCAAAACAATATGGGATTTATTCAAGCTAAACGTGTCATCATTGATTTATTTTCAGGTTTAACGATTCCGATCACGTTCTTTCCGGTTTGGGCACAAGATGTAATGAAGTACTTACCATTTCAAGGAATCAGCTATATTCCTAGTATGATTTTTGCTCAAGGCATAAAAGGTGAATTGATTTTAAGAGGCCTTTTATTTCAAGTAATTTGGATTATTATTTTATGTATCCCTATTACTCTTATATGGTATAAAGCTAAAAAGCATCTTGTTATACAAGGGGGTTAAAGAATGTTTTATTTAAATATATTTCTTCAATATTCAGGTCAATATTTAAAAACGAAATTACAATATAGAGCAAACTTCTTTTTGTCATTTTTATCAGATTTGATGGCTCAGGCGGTAAATTTAATTTTTATATTACTAGTTTTCAATCATACTTCACTTATTGAAGGATGGAACAGAGACGAAATTGTATTCATTTATGGTTTCTTTTTAGTTCCGTTTGCTCTTTTTGGTTCATTTTTTAATATATGGGATTTTAATGATCGTTACATTGTAAAGGGAGAGTTTGATCGTATTTTAACCCGACCAATTCATAGTCTTTTTCAAGTAGTATTAGAGAAAATGGAGTTAGAATCGTTACTAGGTGCTATTACTGGATTGATTATTATGATCTATGCAGGGTTTAAATTAGGACTTTCAATCACTTGGTATGATCCATTTTTATTTTTATTAATGGCTTTTGGTGGGATGTTTGTTTATGCCGGAATCTTTATTGCTTTAGCAAGTATCGGTTTTTGGTCAGATGCAAGAACGTCTATTATGCCTTTAATGTATAATATAGGAAACTATGGTCGTTATCCGATCAATATTTATCATCCAATTATTCGCTTTGTATTAACATGGATTTTACCATTTGCGTTTGTTGGTGTTTATCCGGCTGCTTATTTTCTACGTAGAAGTGAATGGTATGTCTATTCATTTTTAACGCCTGTTATGGGATTAGTTGTTTTTGTTATTTCTGTTTTAATTTGGAACCAAGGTGTAAAAAAATATAAAGGTGCGGGTAACTAAGCAGTATTCTATTTCAATAGCTTGTTTCATAAATTGAAATGAGGTGATTGGAATGGGAACTGCTTTTTTCTTTTTTATTGCGATCTTTGCAATTTTGTATAGTCTAGTGTATTTATGGAATACTTCAACTACCAAAGTTAATAAAAGTCTTATTTCAATTAATAATTACATTCTTTTATTTTTAATATATGGAACGGTACTTATCGGCTTTAGCGCAGTGTATTTTATACTGGAGCGCGGGCCACATCCAATTTTAATTGAGCATACTATTCCTATTGAAGGGACTAATTACCATATAATGGGGTTATGCTTATATTTTAGCGCAATCACCCTTTTGTCTGTAGGCTATGGGGATATTGTACCAGTAGGGATCGGAAGATGGGTAGCTATGGTTGAAGCGCTCATCGGTTATACGATGCCAGCGGCTTTTGTTTTACAAGTATTTAAAGATGAACGTTAATATTTATGATTAAGGAGATTATTATGACTGTTGAAATTGGAATCAAAGCACCGGAATTTACTTTACCAGCAAGTAATGGAGAAGATGTAACTTTATCAGACTTTAGAGGCAAGAAAGTAGTTCTTTATTTTTACCCAAAGGATATGACACCAGGTTGTACTACGGAAGCTTGTGACTTTAGAGATTCATATGAAAGGTTTATGAATAGTGGAACTGTCATTTTAGGAATAAGTCCTGATCCTATAAAAAGACATGAAAAATTTATAGAAAAACATCAATTACCATTTTTATTACTTTCGGACGAAACAACTGAAGTAGCAAAGTTATATGATGTATGGAAGTTAAAGAATAATTTTGGTAAGGAATATATGGGAATAGAACGTACAACATTTTTAATTGATGAAGAAGGTTGTATCGAAAATGTATGGCAAAAGGTTAGAGTAAAGAATCATGTTGAAGATGTCTATAATGTCATTAGTCGTTCTTAAAATTGTACAAACTATTTGGGGCAATTAACTTGATTTATGTTAGTTTTTTTGAGAAAGAATCGTTTTATCTAAAATAATCGAGCTTTTCGTCTATACCTATATTGCTTTAGAGAATATATTGGAGTATAGGGCATACCTCCTCAGATGATAGCATATTGAAGTGCGAGAGAATTCTCGCACATTTTTTTTGTTTTAGTATATGGAATACAAGCCTTAGTTAATTTTTTTAAGAAATTCTCAAAAAGTTGACAAATATTCTTGCAGTTGAATAAACTAATAATAAGTAATTAATTTTGGTACTATTTTATAGAAACGGGGAGAGCGGCGTTGCATAAGGAAAATATTCAAGATGCAATTTTACATTTAAAGAATAGCGGCGTACGTATTACACCTCAGAGGCATGCAATTATAGAATATTTAATAGGAAGTGGAACACATCCAACTGCTGATGAAATCTATAAAGCACTTGAGGGAAAATTTCCAAATATGAGTGTGGCAACAGTTTACAATAATCTCAGAGTATTACGTGAAGTAGGAATGGTTAAAGAATTAAACTTCGGTGATTCTTCTAGTCGTTTTGATTATATAACAACTGATCATTATCATATTATTTGTGAAAAATGTGGTGAAATGAATGACTTTCATTACGACGGATTAGAAGGAATCAATCTTTATGTTGAAAAGGAAACGGGATTTGAAGTAACTAATCATAGAATGGAAGTATACGGTATTTGTCCTAAATGTAAAGAAAAAACATTATCATAATAAAGCACATTACATAATTGTAATGTGCTTTATTTATTATGCTATTGTTTAGCATCTCGTTTGCTATTATATTTTTCATTAAATTCTTTTCCTTCTAATGAAGGATCTAATGTAAGTGGCTCATTACAATACATACAGATGTCAACTTTACCAAGCATTTTAGTCGTTTTGTTACAATTCGGACAGATGACTTGAATTGTTTTTGTAGACAGCATTCCGATCCAAAAATAAACAACTGTACTACCAATAATGGCTAAAAATCCCACAAGCATAAAGATCGTCATGACAATCTTATGCTCTCTGAAAAATACACCACCATACATAATAATGAAGCCAATAAATAATAATGAAAGTGCAAACGTTCTTATATTATTAATTTTACTACTTTTCTTTTTTGCCACTTTGTCCACCCCATTCATTGTAAATATAGCATAAATGAGATAGGAAATGTTAGTGCTATCATGGAAAACAATTCGAACTTATTTAATGAAATTGATGAATTTTGAATTTAAGCTAAATACAGGACATTCTCACATTAATTAATCGTATGATCGGATGGTACTTGGTTTATCTGATGCTTTTTGTTAGAAAAATGAATTGGGAGATATAAAATCAAAAAATAGGGGATAAGAATTAAGCCTAATACAATTAAGTAATATGGCCATGGTCCAAAAAAGTCTAACAAGTTTGCTCCAGCAGGTTTAACTCCTAAAAATAAGTAGTTTCCTTTTATGACGTAATCCAGTAAGTAAATAGGTATAGCCAATAAAATTAAATAGAGGAAGGACTTTAATAATGAACGGAGAGTTAGAGTATATCCAAAGATAAATGTCATATAACAAATAGAAATAATAATTCCTCCGTGAGTAGTGAAAAATTGTATATATTTAAAATGAGGAAAACTATATTTAATATCTGGAGTAAGTACAGCTTGGATCGCCCCAGCTAATCCCCAAAAATAAATGATCTCATAAACTTTATAATTTTTTGTAATGAGTGTATAACAGCATAGATACATACTTATACCGCATAGTTGTAGAGGTAATGAATCGCCCCAATCCCACTGGTTCGTTTTAATAAGCCATCCATATAATAGAAATTCAACTGTAAGCATAGATCCGATTAATAGAGTGCGGATGAATATATCTACTTTTTTCTTATTGTTTATTAAATTTCTGAAGTAAAACAAACAGATAACTAGGAGGAGAATGATTAATAATGTAAATATATGTTACTTTGAAAACAATACGAAACCATTCATTAATTACACCTCTCTCAAAGCGGATAGATGATATTGAACAATTCGCTACTGTTAGAATCTTTTCATTGTACTTTTTTTAAGTGTATTCAGCTTGTTTGTATTAAAGTATTATGACTTACTATTTATATGTCCAAACACATGTGTATTCTTTTTTAGAAAAGAGTTTTCATCTTTTTTGAAAAAACTTTTTAAAAAGTGTTGACGTTGTGATTTATCGATGTTATATTATTCTATGTCGCCAAGAGACAACGGCGTCGAAAGAAAAAAGATTTAAAAAAATGTTGACAGGCTCTTCTGAGAATGTTAAGATGAAAAAGTCGCTAATGACGCGACAAAGTGAACTTTGAAAACTAAACAAAACATGAAGTAAACGTCAATTATTAGTTTTTTGAGCAATACAAGATTTAAACTTAACTTTTATGGAGAGTTTGATCCTGGCTCAGGACGAACGCTGGCGGCGTGCCTAATACATGCAAGTCGAGCGGACTAATGGGAGCTTGCTCCCGTTAGTTAGCGGCGGACGGGTGAGTAACACGTGGGCAACCTACCTGTAAGACTGGGATAACTTCGGGAAACCGGAGCT
>NZ_FOMF01000017.1:0-53661 GCF_900112535.1 Bacillus sp. UNCCL81
CCCATAGCGTTAAGCTAGTAAGACCCCTGAGAGACGATCAGGTTGATAGGTCAGAGGTGGAAGCGTGGTGACACGTGGAGCTGACTGATACTAATCGGTCGAGGACTTAACTAACAAGTTTGATAATGACATTATCTAGTTTTGAGGGTACGAAGTACAACTCAATACAAATCAGGTGATTATTGCGAAGAGGTCACACCCGTTCCCATACCGAACACGGCAGTTAAGCTCTTCAGCGTCGATGGTAGTTGGGGGTTTCCCCCTGTGAGAGTAGAACGTCGCCTGGTAACCAAAAACATCAGCTATTAGGCTGATGTTTTTTTGTGTATGTAAATAAAAAAATTAAAGAACCAAAGTTAAATAATTTAAAACTTGACCAATGTATTTAATCAAAGCTAATTTCACTAGTACTTCACTTAAAGGCATTTGCTTTAAGTAGCAGTTCTTTTGAGGTACTGGGTTTACTTATATATAGAGCACAGCACAGGCAGGCGAAGTAATCAAGAAAACAAGCGTTTGGCGAGTAATTAGAGTCAGAGACTACAAATTTTTGTAGTCCTTTTTTAGTAGTTAGAAGGAACAAAAATAAGATCAAAGCAGGAAAGTAGTATCATGTTAGAAAAAAATATTTAAAATAGAGAGCACAAAATTAGAACTATTTTCATATATTACAAAAAAATAGGCCTTAAATTGTATAAAAAGTTTTTAATTTGCAAAACTAAATAATAAACGAAATTGTTTAATCAATCGTAAATTACACTGGAAAAACACTTAGAGGAGGAATAAAGGTGAATGGTTTATCAAAATGTATAGTTTGTGAAGAGAAAAAGGAACATGGCATTCATATTATAGAAGCATTTGTATGTGAAGAGTGTGAAAAGAAAATCGTAAAAACTGAAACAGACGCACCTATATACAATTCCTTTGTAGAGAAGTTAAGATGTATTAGTACGGTGAAAGAAGAAATTGCGAATTAGAGATTAGCATAAGCGTAATAGACTAATAGTAGTAGTCTAATAAGTTTTTGTAAGTTAAAATAAGATATAAAGTGAAGGACCGATTTTATATACAGGTACCTCTGCCATAATTTATTACTGTTTTGTCACTCCTTAATGTGACTGGACCTTTAAGTAATGGAGAGAACTTGTAAATATAATCGGTTTTTATATTGTCTATAAAATATTGGATTTTGAATTAGGTAGTTGTATTAAAATGTTGAAAAGTATGTTTGGAATGGTTAAATTAAAACCTAACTAAAAAATATACTAGTATAACGATACATACAAATAAATTGCGTAAATTAAAGGAAGAGTTATTGATGAATAAAATGCCATTACTAAATGCACTGAAACAGTTTGTAAATCAAGAAACAATATCTCTACATGTTCCAGGTCATAAAAATGGAAAGCACAATTTTATAAATGAATTAGGATTACCAAATATATTAAATTATGATGTGACAGAATTAAATGGCTTAGATGACTTACATTACCCTTCAGAGGTGATTAGTGAGGCTCAAAAATTGTTAGCGAACGTATACAAAGCAGAAGAAAGTTTCTTTTTAGTAAATGGCTCAACTGTGGGTAACCTAGCTGCAATTTTAGCGTTATGTGGTGAAAATGACGAAGTATTAGTACAACGCAATTGTCATAAGTCAATTTTTCATGGTCTTTTACTTGCTGGAGCAAGACCTATATTCTTACCATTAGATATTGATGAAGAGTTAGGACAGCCACTTGGGGTAAACAGTGAGGAATCTATAAATGTAATAAAAAATTATCCGAAAGCAAAAGCAATCATTTTAACCAATCCTAATTACTATGGAATGTCTCAGAATTTAAAAAATATAATTGAGTTCGCTCATAGTATGGAGATCCCAACAATCGTGGATGAGGCTCATGGAACACATTTTATAATCGGGGATCCCTTTCCAAATGATGCACTCTCTATGGGTGCCGATATTGTCATACAATCAGCGCATAAAACTTTGCCTGCAATGACAATGGGTTCTTATTTACATATAAAATCAAAATTTGTTTGCAAAGATAAAGTAAGAGAAATGCTGAGAATGCTACAAAGCAGCAGTCCCTCTTATCCAATTATGGCTTCCTTAGATTACGCAAGGAGTTTTGTCGAAACATTTTCTCACGATAAGGTGAAAATACTTCAAAAGAAAATTGCCGAATTTATTAAAGAAGTTAATGATTTATCTAGTATACAAACTGTTACATCAAGTCGAATAAACTATACACAAGATTTACTAAAAGTAATCGTAAAAAGTAAAAAAGGTCATACCGGTAAGCAATTACAGGAAATATTTGAAAATGAGGGAGTCTATTCTGAACTATCAGATTGGGGACATGTGCTGTTCATCCTTCCGCTAGATGAAAGAATGGATTTTAATGACCTTGTTAATCGTATAAAAAAAGCAACTGAATCTATGACTTATATTGAAAATAAACAACCTAAGCTTAATATACCTAACTTCACGAGTACAGTTTTACATAGTTACGCTGACTTAAAGAAAAAGAGGAAGTTGGTAAAAGATTTGGCAGATTCGGTAGGAGAAATCTCTGCAGAAAATATAGTTCCTTATCCACCAGGAATTCCTATTTTACTAAAGGGTGAACTAGTTACTACTAAGCATGTTGATTATATTTATGATGTATATCAATATGGAATGACAATTCAAAATTTGATTGAAGATAAAAATTTACAAATTGAAGTATTGATTTAGGAGGAAACACACTTGAAATCTTTATTCATTACATTCGAAGGACCAGAGGGTGCAGGGAAAACAACAATTATAAAAATGATATCAGAAGAACTTCGTAAAAGAAGTGTAAATTTTATATCCACTCGAGAACCAGGTGGGATACGGATCGCTGAAAGTATAAGAAATATTATATTAGACACAGAGAATATTGAAATGGACAAGCGTACGGAGGCGCTACTTTATGCTGCAGCAAGGAGACAGCATTTAGCAGAGAAAGTAATCCCTGCATTGGCAGAAGGAAAAATTGTGTTGTGTGATCGATTTGTAGATAGCTCGCTTGCATATCAAGGTGTCGGTAGAGGGATTGGAATAGATGAAATTTATAATATCAATCAATTTGCAATCGATGGATTAATGCCTGATTTAACAATTTACTTTGAGTTAGACCCTAAAGTTGGGTTAAATAGAGTTCACCAAGCAGATGAGAGAGAAATCAATCGACTTGATTTAGAAGAACTAGATTTTCATTTAAAAGTTCAAAGTGGATATGTCGAAATTATGAAGAGAGAGCCATGGCGCTTTAAACGAATTGATGCATCAAACGAGGTCGCTCAAGTATTTAATGATACATTGAAAGTGATTTTAGAAAAAATAGAAGAAATTTAATTATATACAAAACTTGATTACATGAACAATAACATGACGGAACTGGTATAATAGAAGTAGGAATCTATTCGGAACTTAACTAAAAATTACTTTGAATCAATAGAAAATTGTAGGCTAAAAGTTAGCCTGAAGTAATTGGTAATACGATTTTAAAAAAAGATCCAATTTAAAAATATCATTGATTAATTTATAGATATGAGTAGGTGTAAACATGAAAACATCTTGGGAGAAACTAAGCGAGCGTCAACCAGTTGCCACAAAAATGTTAAAAAATGCAGTAATTAAGAACAGGGTAGCTCATGCTTACTTATTTGAAGGCCCAAGAGGAACTGGTAAACGCGAACTTGCATTATACTACACAAAAGTATTACTATGTGAGAATGTAAGTGGCGCTACACCTTGTGGAACTTGTCGTAATTGTAAGCGTGTCGATTCGGGTAATCACCCAAATGTTTATGTAATTGAACCCGAAGAAGCCTCAATAAAGAAACATCAAATTCAACAATTACAAGAAGAATTCTCTAAAACAGCTGTTGAATCGAATCGAAAAATTTATATAATAGACCATGCTGATCGAATGACAACAAATGCAGCTAATTCTTTATTGAAATTTTTGGAAGAACCGGTCTCAATTACAACTGCATTTTTACTAACTGAACAAGTACAACAAATTTTGCCAACGATACAATCTCGCTGTCAATCAATCCATTTTAATCCATTACCAACAAAATACTTTGAAGAACATCTTGTTAATATAGAGCTCCAATCAAACTTAGTACCATTATTAGCAAGATTAACAAATAGTGAGGCAGTTGCACTTCAAATTGCTGAAGAAGAATGGTTTGCACAAGCTAGAGATTTAGTGATAGAATTATATGAAGCATTATTAACAACAAAAAAAGATAGTCTTCTAGTCATACAACAAAATGTTTCTCGTCATTTTGATACGAAGGAACAGTTACAAATGATGCTTGATATGCTTGTATTAGCCTTTAAAGATATGCTATATATATATGCTGAGCAAGATCAAAATGTTGTTTTTAAAAATGAAGAACCATTAATGAGACAATCATTAAATCGTATTTCATTAGAGAAAGTAACCACTTGTTTAGAAATCATCCTTTTTGCTAAAAAGCGATTAACATCAAACGCAAATATGTTAATGGTTTTAGAGCAAATGATAATAGAGCTACAGGAGGGATTGTAGATTGTGTACGAAGTAGTCGGAGTACGTTTTAAAAAAGCTGGTAAAATCTATTATTTCGACCCAAATGGATTAGCAATCCCTAAAGATACTTTTGTCATCGTTGAGACGGTGAGAGGGATTGAATTTGGAAAAGTAGTTGTACCGAATAAAAAGGTCGGAGAAAATGACGTAGTCCTTCCGTTAAAAAAAGTCATGCGATTAGCTGATGAGCATGATCGTATGATTGTTGAAGAGAATAAACAATCAGCTAAAGAAGCTTATGAAGTTTGTTCTAGTAAAGTTATGCAACATGAACTAGATATGAAATTAGTTGATGTCGAATATACATTTGACCGAAATAAAGTCATCTTTTATTTTACAGCAGATGGTAGAATAGACTTTAGGGAATTAGTAAAGGATTTAGCTGCAGTATTCCGTACTCGAATAGAATTAAGACAAATAGGAGTACGTGATGAAGCTAAAATGCTCGGTGGGATTGGGCCTTGCGGTAGAATGTTATGTTGTTCAACGTTCTTAGGTGATTTTGAACCAGTATCCATTAAAATGGCTAAAGATCAAAACCTTTCTCTTAACCCGGCGAAAATTTCAGGACTTTGTGGCCGATTAATGTGCTGCTTAAAATATGAAAATGACGAGTATGAGGCTGCAAAAGAACAACTTCCAGACTTAGAGGATATCATCAAGACAGCAGAAGGTCCTGGAAGAGTAATAGGATTGAACATCTTAGAACGAGTTATTCAGGTAGAATTGATCAAAAAAGAACGCGTTGTGGAGTATACCCTAGATGATTTAATTCACGAGGGAGTCGTGTCAATACAAACCACAGATTAAGAGGTGGTAAGATTGGACAAGAAGAATATATTCTTATCTCTTTCCAATATGGAAGAACAAATTCAAGATTTATCAACACAGCTTAGTGATTTAAAACAATATATCGCTGAGCTACTAGAAGAAAATCACTATACGAAAATTGAGAATGATCACTTACGAGAAAGATTAGGTCTAAATAAACGTATAGAAGAAAAAGAACAAATAAAAGACTCAAAGAAGAAAAAGGTACAAAAGGATAAGGATCTTGGGGAAGGCTATGATAATTTAGCAAGATTGTACCAAGAAGGTTTCCATATTTGTAATCTACATTATGGAAGCGTACGTCATGGTGAGGACTGTCTGTTTTGTTTATCCTTCTTTGATAAAAAGTAAAGTAATGGTAGGCTATTCCGGAAGAAGCGAGCGATTACCTTTTTAGAAAACAGCTAGGAAATAAGCTGTTTATAAAGGTAAAGCGCGCAGGTTCCAAATGGAATAGCTTCTTTTTATGCATTGCTAGTTAATTGTTATACAATTAGGCAATGCTAAAAGATAATATTGGTATGAATTTGAAAGGAACTAATTATGCTTAAAGGTGACGAACGCTTAGATTACTTATTAACCGATGATATGAGGATTATTCAAAGTCCATCCGTTTTTTCATTTTCATTAGATGCAGTTCTTTTATCCAATTTTACATATGTCCCGATCCAAAAAGGTACAATTGTTGATTTATGCTCTGGAAATGGAGTTATTCCATTGATGCTTCACCGAAGATCTAAAGCAAATATATTCGGTGTAGAAATACAAGAGCGACTGTATGATATGGCTAAAAGAAGCGTTGAATACAACAAGTTAGATGAAAAAATATCAATGATTCATGACGATTTAAAAAATGCACCAGATAAAATAGGTAGAGAATTTGTAGATGTTGTTACGTGTAATCCACCATACTTTCAAGATATTCCCACTTCTGAACAGAATATGAATGAGCATTATGCAATAGCGAGACATGAGATTAAAACGAATTTAGAAGAAGTAATCAATGCAAGTAAACAACTTTTAAAGCATGGTGGAAAATTGGCGATGGTTCATCGTCCAGGGCGTATGTTGGATATTGTTACAACAATGCGCAAACATGGTATTGAGCCGAAAAGAATTCAGTTTGTTTATCCAAAAATGGGTAAGGAAGCAAATACACTTCTAATTGAAGGTATTAAAGGTGGGAAGGCTGACCTTAAAATTTTGCCTCCTATCTACGTATATGAGGAAAATAACGAGTATACGGCTGAGTTAAAGGAAATTCTATATGGAAGATCATAAACACTATTTATACGTGCTAGAATGTTCAGATACAACTTTCTATGCAGGATATACAACAAATATTGAACGTAGAGTAAAACAACACAACGATGGAAAGGGTGCAAAATATACAAGGGGTAGGACACCTGTAAATTGTATATTTTTTGAGGAGTACCCAACCAAAAGAGAAGCGATGCAAGCGGAATACGCTTTTAAGCAATTATCAAGAGAAAACAAAGAACGATATATGAGAGGAGGAACTGGTAATGATTAAAAGTCAAAAGAGCTTCTTAAATGAGGAATTAGGCTGTCTTTATTTAATACCAACCCCTATTGGTAACTTAGAAGATATGACGTTTAGAGCGGTACGAATACTAAAAGAAGTAGATTATATTGCGGCGGAGGATACTCGTAACACGAAAAAGCTGTGTAATCACTTCGAAATACAAACGCCATTAGTGAGTTATCATGAGCATAATAAAGAAAAAGCAGGATTAAAGCTTGTAGAAGACTTGAAACGAGGATTAAAAGTTGGATTAGTAAGTGATGCAGGAATGCCATGTATAAATGACCCAGGTTATGAGCTTGTAAAACTTTGTTTAGAAGAAGGTATTTCTGTCGTTCCTTTGCCAGGTGCAAATGCTGCCTTAACATCTTTAATATCATCTGGACTGCCTACTGATTCGTTTTTATACATAGGATTCTTGTCACGTCAAAAGAAAGATAAGAAGAAGCAATTAGAACCGTTAAAGGGACAACGTAGTACAGTCATTTTATATGAGTCTCCACACCGTTTAAAAGAAACGTTACACGTTATTCTTGAAGTATTAGGTGACAGACAAATTGTACTTTGTAGAGAATTAACAAAGAAGTTCGAAGAGTTTTTACGTGGGACAGTTAGTGATGCAATAGACTGGGCAACGAATGAAGAAGTACGTGGAGAGTTTGTAGTTGTTTTAGAAGGGGCATCTGAAGAAGATGTGAAAAACAATGAGGAGTGTTGGTGGCAGGAACTATCAATTAACCAACATGTCGATTGGTACATAAATGAAAAAAATGAAAAAAGTAAAGATGCAATAAAACTTGTTGCGAAGGATCGTTCATTAAATAAAAGGGACGTCTATGCGGAATATCACGAAATTTAATAAGGATTAAAAATGAAGTTAGGCTGTCTTTTTATTTGTTATTCTCTATTCATTTTTTACTTGCTTTTATTTAGAGAATGCAATTAAAATAGGCAGCCTCTTCAATTTAATTATTATCAGCTATAAATTGTTCAATCTCGAATTTTAGAAGCTCTGCGCCTTTTTTACTTAAAACAATTTTGCCATCAGCAACCTCAAGATTATTTTGAGAAATTTCTCCCGTCATCATACAAGTCATATTTGGTTCATACTTTTTTAGGATAATTCGATCATCCTGAACAAATATTTCAAGTGTGTCTCTTTCAGTGATATTTAGTGTTCTTCTAAGTTCAATTGGAATGACTACACGGCCAAGCTCGTCTACCTTACGGACAATTCCTGTAGATTTCATAATTAATCCTCCTAGTATAAAGTTTTTATGAAAATAAATGTGCTATGTAGTCCAAAAAACAGAGATACATAGTGTTACTATGCCAATATGGGTTAATTAAAGAGAAAATGTATGTATATTTACGAGAAATAATAGAAATAGATGTTACTATTGTGTAAAATTTAACTTATAAAATAAGTATGAAGTTGTAATAGTAGATGGGGATATGCAGATAACTCATTTTTCATTTTATAATGAAATGCAAAATCATGCGAATAATTTAGTGTCAATATTTAGAATTTTTGAAGGAGGATTTTTGGTCAATGAGTAATAAAACTTTTTATATTACAACCCCAATATATTATCCGAGCGGAAAATTACATATAGGTCATGCTTATACGACTGTTGCTGGGGATGCAATGGCTAGATATAAAAGACTTCAAGGTTTTGATGTTTTTTATTTAACGGGTACAGATGAACATGGTCAAAAAATTCAACGTAAAGCTGAGGAATTAAATGTCTCGCCTCAAAAATACTTAGATGATATTGTTGTAGGAATTAAGGAATTATGGACAAAATTAGATATTTCATATGATGACTTTATCCGTACAACAGAAAATAGACATAAAGAAATTGTTGAAAAGATTTTCAAGCAATTACTTGATCAAGGTGATATTTATTTGGACGAGTATGAGGGTTGGTATTCAGTACCGGATGAAACATATTATACTGAAACACAAATTGTTGATCCTCTATATAATGAAGAAGGAAAAATTATTGGTGGAAAAAGTCCTGACAGCGGCCATCCAGTAGAGCTAGTTAAAGAAGAGTCATATTTCTTTAAAATGAGTAAATATGCTGACCGATTACTGAAGTATTATGAAGAAAACCCAGAATTTATTCAACCTGAATCAAGAAAAAATGAAATGATTAACAATTTCATTAAACCAGGCTTAGAGGATCTAGCTGTCTCACGTACTTCATTCGACTGGGGTGTAAAGGTACCTGGCAATGCTAAACATGTAATTTATGTTTGGATTGACGCTTTATCTAACTATATTACGGCTTTAGGTTATGGTTCAGATAATGAAGAAAACTATAAAAAATATTGGCCAGCGAATGTTCATTTAGTTGGTAAAGAAATTGTACGTTTCCACACGATTTATTGGCCGATTATGTTAATGGCATTAGACTTACCATTACCTAAAAAGGTCTTTGCTCACGGATGGTTATTAATGAAAGACGGCAAGATGAGTAAATCAAAAGGAAATGTTGTAGATCCAGTAGTATTAATCGAACGATATGGCTTAGATGCTCTGAGATACTATTTATTACGTGAAGTTCCTTTTGGATCAGATGGTATTTTTACGCCAGAAGGATTCGTTGACCGTATTAATTTTGATTTAGCAAATGATCTAGGAAATTTATTAAATCGAACAATTGCAATGATCCAAAAATACTTTGATGGTAATATTCCTGCAGTTAACGGCACAGTAACAGATTTTGATGAAAACCTTCAACAAATGGCAAAGAACACGAAGGAAACTGTGGAAGCAGCAATGGAAAATATGGAATTTTCAGTTGCATTAACAAATATTTGGCAGTTCGTTAGTCGTACAAACAAATATATTGATGAGACACAGCCGTGGGTACTTGCTAAGGACGAAAGCCGTGTACAAGAACTAGCATCGGTAATGGCGCATTTAGCTGAATCTTTACGTCAAGTGGGGATTTTATTAAAACCTTTCTTAACTCAGACTCCAGCAAAAATTTTCAATCAGTTAGGACTCGTTGATGAAAAGATTCTTTCATGGGATAGCCTAAATAAGTTTGGAGCAATTCAAGAGGATACGAGAGTACAAAAGGGTGAACCGATTTTCCCACGTTTAGAGACAGAGGTTGAAGTTGCATATATTAAAGAACAAATGCAAAGTACTGTAAAACCAGTGGTAGAAGAGAAAGTCGAAGAAACTGTTCCTGAAATTACAATTGATGATTTCTTTAAAGTTCAACTAAAGGTAGCTGAAGTAAAAGAAGCTGGTGCAGTAAAAGGAGCAAAAAAACTTCTAAAACTTCAATTAGATTTAGGAAATGAATCAAGACAAGTTGTATCAGGTATAGCGGAATACTATAAACCAGAAGACTTAATTGGTAGAAAAGTGATCTGCGTAACGAATTTAAAACCTGTAAAGCTTAGAGGGGAATTATCCGAAGGGATGATCCTTGCAGGAAGTATTGAAGGTAAACTATCACTAGCAACAATTGATCAATCATTACCAAACGGTACTATTATTAAATAAAGTTACTAAGAAAAGTATTTCGTGTAAAAACTAACATGAAATACTTTTCTTTTTTGATTTATTTTACTGAAATAATTGTTGTATTGTGCAGAAAATTGTAAAAATATCATAAGAATCACAAAAATGATAATAAATTGTTGATTTATGGCAGGTATTAACAAGTTATTGTTAAAAAATGTCACTATATGAAGAAAATATTACAGATTGATTACAATAGTAAACTAAAAAAATTATCAGAATTTTGTTTCAAAAAGCAAGAAAGTCTTGATATAACATGGAATTAATTTAAAACATCTTTAAAAATTAATTAGAAATTGCTTAATTTTGACTGTTTCTTTTTGTAACGGAATTGTTAACTGTGCGTTAGGTAAGAAATTTTACGGTATGCTAGACTAAATCTCAGATGAGCAAAGGGGAAGTAAAAATGCTTTTTGATACACATGTACATTTAAATGCAGATCAATACAAAGAAGACCTTGAAGAAGTAATAAGTAGAGCTCTTGAAGCAGGAGTTGTTCATCAAGTAGTTGTTGGCTTTGATCGACCAACAATTACGAAAGCTATGGAATTAATTGAGAAGTATGATTTTCTTTATGCAGCTATTGGCTGGCATCCAGTTGATGCAATTGACGCAACTGATGAAGATTTTGAATGGATTAAGGAATTATCAAAACATCCTAAAGTAGTAGCAATTGGTGAAACTGGATTAGATTACTACTGGGATAAATCTCCAAAGGAAATCCAAAAAGAAGTATTTCGCAAACAAATTCAATTAGCGAAAGAATGCGGACTACCGATTGTCATTCACAATCGAGACGCAACAGAAGACATTGTAACCATTTTAAAAGAAGAAAATGCATCTGAAGTAGGTGGCATCATGCACTGCTTCGGCGGAAGTGTGGAAACTGCAAAAGAATGTATTAAAATGAACTTCTATATTTCATTAGGAGGACCAGTTACATTTAAGAATGCAAAAAAACCAAAAGAAGTTGCGACAGAGATTCCGTTAGAAAATCTATTAATCGAAACGGATTGTCCATACTTAACACCACATCCGTATAGAGGAAAAAGAAACGAACCTAGCTATGTATCACTTGTTGCTGATGAAATTGCACGTTTAAAAAACATATCAGTCGAGGAAGTTCAAAAACGAACTTTCGAAAATGCGTGTAATATTTTTCAGATTAACAAATGATCTCATGAACTAGTACGAATACATAATATTCGTCACAGTTCACGTATGAAGAGTTGAAGAATTTGTCGAAAGAAAACTCTTCTACTTCTAAATCTAGTAAACATACATTCAGTAGAGTAGAAGCACTAGTTAATAGGTTTGGAGCTAGTCAATCTTTTTTCTCAGGCGAAAAGGAGGAGTAAAATCGTGATAGACGCGAATAGGTTACTTTCTAGACTTGGGAGTAGTAAAAAACTAGCAGTACAACTTGCAGGAGCTTTAGTTTTCACTGGATCAGTAGGTACAGGAGCATATGAGGGACTTAAAGAACAAGTAACTCTTGAGGTAGACGGGAAGGAACAGGTTATTCAAACACATGCAAATACTGTGGCTGAATTATTAAAAGAACAAAATATTAATATTACGAATGCAGATGAAATATATCCGTCAGCCAAAACGAAAATATCAGATGATATGGATATTACAGTTCATTTAGCGAAACCTGTTAAACTTACGATCGATGGGCAGGAAAAAGTCATTATGACAACTGCTCAAACGGTAAAGGAATTATTAAAGGAACAAAATATTAAGATCAATCCTGATGATGTTATAATGCCTGCACTGTCAACACCGTTAGAGGAAAATGGTAAGGTATCTTACGAAAAAGCATTCCCTATGGTATTAAATGACGGAGGAGTTTCTAAAAAAGTATTTGCAACTTCGACTACTGTCGCTGACTTTTTAGAAAAGCAGAACATTACATTAAACGAATTTGACCGAGTTGAACCAGGTGCCGGCGAAATGATCAAACAAAATGATACAGTTCGAGTTATCCGTGTCGAAAAAGTCAACGATGTGGTGGAAGAGCCTGTAGATTTTAAAGAAAAAGAGCAAAAAGATTCTTCTATGTATAAGGATGAATCTTCGGTCATTTCAGAAGGTGTAAAAGGGCTTGTTAAACGTAACTTTGAATTGATTAAAGAAAATGGTAAGGTAGTTTCTAAAACGCTAGTAGATGAAACTATTTTAAAAGAACCAGTTGATCGAGTAGTTGCAGTTGGAACAAAGTCTGTACCAACATCAAGTGCATTAGTAAAATCTAGTGCTCCAAAATCAAGTAGTAAGGTAAAAGAAATGTACGTTGAAGCAACTGCATATTCACCTTACGATGCTGGGATGTCTGGTGTAACAGCTTTAGGTATTAATGTTCGTAAAAATCCTAACACAAAACTGATTGCAGTTGATCCAAAAGTGATTCCTTTAGGATCTAAAGTTTGGGTTGAAGGATATGGTGTTGCTATTGCTGGTGATACAGGTGGAGCAATTAAAGGTAGAAGAATCGATATTCTAATGCCTACAAAAGACGATTGTTTTGATTTTGGTCGTCGTACTGTAAAAATTCGTATTATTAGTTAATATTTTTAAAATAGATCGTTGTTTGAATGAAAGTAGAAGGATAAGTCCTTCTGCTTTTTTTTATACTACTTTTAAGAGAGTATGAAGTTTTATTATCCTTATGGTATGATTACATATACTTGTATTGGTTGGAGGAACAAATGAAAATTAAAGAAATCATTGTTGTTGAAGGTAAAGATGATACGGCGGCAATTAAAAGAGCTGTGGATGCAGATACAATTGAAACAAGTGGTTCTGCTATAAATAAGGATACTTTAAAATTAATAAAGCATGCTCAGGAGACTCGAGGAGTTATCGTATTTACAGATCCTGATTATCCTGGACAACGTATTCGCTCGATTATTAAAGAACATGTACCAGGATGTAAGCATGCGTTTTTACCAAAGGAAGAAGCTGTTCGTTCAGGTAAAAAAGGATTAGGAATCGAGCATGCTACTAGAGAATCTATTCGAAATGCTTTAATTCATGTTAAGCAGGAATTTATCGAAGTTGAATCTGAAATTACAAAGGAAGATTTAATAGATGCCGGATTAATTGGACATCCCTCTTCAAGTGAAAGACGAGATAAACTTGGTAAAATTCTTAATATAGGTTATACAAACGGTAAGCAACTAGAGAAAAGACTGCAAATGTTTCAAATCTCAAAAGATGAATTTGGGCAAGCAGTAAAAAAAGTTTTAATGGAGGAAAAATAATGAAGGATATCGCGACACCTAGTCGAACGAAAGAAATATTAGCCAAGTACGATTTCTTCTTTAAAAAAAGCTTTGGTCAAAATTTCTTAATTGATACAAATATACTAGAAAACATTGTAAGTTATGCAGATTTAACTGAAGAAAGTTGTGCAATTGAAATTGGACCGGGAATTGGAGCATTAACTGAGCAAATTGCTAAGCGTGCTAAGAAAGTATTAGCTTTTGAAATTGATAATAGACTAATCCCAATCTTAGAAGATACACTTTCACCATATGATAATATACAAATCGTTAATGAAGACGTATTAAAGGCAGATGTTGAAAAAGCGATTAATGAGTATTTGCCGAATGAGTTAGATATAATGGTAGTCGCTAACTTGCCTTATTATGTAACGACACCAATTATCATGAAGCTATTAACAGAAGGTTTACCAATCAGAGGCATTGTTTGTATGTTACAAAAAGAAGTGGCTGACCGTATCTCCGCTAAGCCGGGAACAAAGGATTATGGTTCACTATCAATCGCAATACAGTTTTATACACATGCTTCAACTGTTATGACTGTACCTAGAACAGTCTTTATGCCACAGCCAAATGTTGATTCTGCTGTTATAAAGCTAGTAAAACGTGAAGAACCAGCAGCAGAGGTAATTGATGAATCATTCTTTTTTGAAGTAGTTAGAGCGAGCTTTGCTCAAAGACGAAAAACATTAAATAATAATTTATTAAATAACTTTTCTCATCTTAAAAAGGATAAAGCAATACTTGAAGCTTGTCTTCTAGAGGCAGGTATTGAGGGAACAAGAAGAGGAGAAACTTTATCAATTCAAGAATTTGCAACATTAAGTAATAGTCTATATAAACAAGTAAAAGTAAAATAACAAAGAGATGATTATAAGCTAGTTTACCAACTAGTTTGTAATCATCTTTTTTTTTGCTACTTTATTTTAGTTCTGTTGCCCTACAAAAGTTCAATAAACCTTCTTTTCACCCTTTTTTTTGTCCATACATAATCTAAAAAAAGAGAGCGAACTCGTAGTGTACTTAAGCAATTTTGGAGGGGAAGGCATGTGAATATTAATGTAGGGGATATAGTAGAAAGAGCATCTTATAAATATGACCTAGTTTTTCGAGTAGTGGAGGTAAAACAAATCGGGGATGAAGTCATTGCTGTTTTATATGGTGACGATTTTCGTTTAATTGCTGATGCGCCTTTATCTGACCTGCGAGTAATCATTGAATCAGAGTATCGAGAAAAAGGTAAAAGATCATCTGTTCAAATTGAGGAAAACTACAAACTATTTAAAAGAGAAGCCTTGGAGCAAAAAGAAAAAAGAAGATTTCAAGCAACAAATGGATATAGAACAGATGTAAATCTTTTTCAAATACCAGGTCGGGTACTTCACATCGATGGAGATCCAATTTATTTAAAAAAATGTCTTGAAATGTATAATAAGATGGGTGTCCCCGTTGAGGGAATCTATTGTAAGGAAACAGAATTACCAACAAAAATTGGTTATTACTTAGATCATTATCGTCCCGATATACTCGTTATAACTGGTCATGATGCATACACAAAGGCAAAAGGGGTCGTTACTGATATAGAAGCTTACAGACATTCAAGATATTTTGTCGATGCTGTAAAAGAAGCGCGAAAAAAGGTTCCGTCTTTAGATCACCTTGTAATTTTTGCTGGGGCATGTCAATCTCACTTTGAAGCGATTATACGCGCAGGAGCAAACTTTGCAAGCTCACCAACTAGGGTAAACATACATGCATTAGATCCCGTTTATGTTGTTGGAAAGATAAGCTTCACATCATTTATGGATCGAGTAAATGTTTATGAAGTAGTTCGTAATACAATTACAGGTGAAAAGGGACTAGGCGGAGTAGAAACAAAAGGAATTTTAAGAACAGGGCTACCTTTCCAATCGATGGAAGAGGAGTAAGGAAAAGATTTTCTACATTAGCGAGAGAACTCGTATGTAGAAAATCTTTTTTTTATTCTCATACATAAATTTTCTGATTTTCACAAATAATAATCGGGTGTTGCAAAAAAATATTGACAGGTAACCTGTATCGTTGGTATAATTTTATCTTTTTTGACTTAGTTTACATAAGATGGTATACTTGTCATAGTGAGGTGGTATGAAATGGCAAAAAAATTATCTGAAATAAAGGATACTTTAGATAGTCATGTTGGACAACGACTTACATTGAAAGCAAACAGCGGACGTAGAAAGACTGTAGAACGTTCCGGTGTATTAGCAGAAACATATCCATCCATATTCGTGGTACAATTAGATCAAGAAGAGAACGCATTTGAACGCTTATCTTTTAGTTATGCAGATATTTTAACAGAAACAGTTGAATTGTTTTTCTGTGATGACCATACAAGTGGACTGATGGCGAATGGGCAGTAGAATTTTCTACTGTCCCTTTTCTTTTTATTATTCATGAAATTAAACAGATTTACACATACTAACAATGTCGAAGTGGAAAAAGGGGGTTGCTTTTTTTGGGTAGAAGAAAAAGAGGTATAATGTCACAGAGCTTTAAAGAGGAACTTGCAAAAGATCTTG
This sequence comes from Bacillus sp. UNCCL81, assembly GCF_900112535.1. Classification (NCBI taxonomy): domain Bacteria; kingdom Bacillati; phylum Bacillota; class Bacilli; order Caryophanales; family Bacillaceae; genus Bacillus; species Bacillus sp. UNCCL81. The sequence goes on from NZ_FOMF01000017.1 coordinate 16,384, forward strand.
GTTTCTACGACGTCGTTCAAAAAGAAGGCTGGGGAGGCATTCGAGCGAAGGATGCCGGCAACATGGTTAAAAGGGCAATCGAATTAGCTGAGTTACAATTATCTAATAAGCAACAATAAACAATCTTCACTTCGACAAGCGATTTTGTCTACACATCAAACCGAAGCTAAATGCTTCGGTTTTTGTGAATCTTCCTAAAGAAAATTTACTGATCTAGCTCACTTTCATTGGGGTACATTTTTCTTATGAGTTAATTATGATACAATAGCAAAAAAGTAAGTGTTCATAAGAAGGTGAGAATAGTGAAATTAATGGTGAAGGCTCCTGCGAAAATAAATCTTTCATTAGACGTCGTAGGGAAGAGAGGCGACGGTTATCATGATGTAAAAATGATTATGACAACGATCGATTTAGCCGATCGAATTGAATTAGAGCTTATTCAGGAAGATAAAATTGTCGTTACATCACATAATCGTTACGTGCCTGATGATCAACGCAATTTAGCTTATCAAGCTGCGATGCTACTGAAAGAAATGTTCGGAGTTAAATTAGGCGCACATATTTTTATTACAAAAAATATTCCTGTTGCTGCTGGTTTAGCAGGAGGTAGTTCAGATGCAGCGGCAGTACTAAGAGGTCTGAATAAGCTTTGGAATTTAAATTGTTCGTTAGATGAATTAGCGGTAATTGGGTCTAAAATCGGGTCGGATGTATCATTTTGTGTTTACGGCGGAACAGCAATAGCTACAGGTCGTGGAGAAAAAATTGAACATATCGATACACCACCACCTTGTTGGGTTATTTTAGCAAAACCAACACAGGGAGTTTCAACAGCAACTGTTTATCAAAAGCTTAAATTAGATAATATTCAACATCCTGATGTAGATCGTATGGTTAATGCCATTTCGAATAAAAATTACGACGATATTTGTCAGTCATTAGGAAATGTATTAGAAACAGTTACACTGCAATTACACCCTGAGGTTGCAATGATTAAGGATCAAATGAAGCGTTTTGGTGCAGATGCGGTTTTAATGAGCGGAAGTGGTCCTACAGTATTCGGATTAGTTCGCCATGATTCTAGGATGAATCGTGTTTATAACGGATTAAAAGGTTTCTGCGATCAAGTATACGCCGTTCGGATGTTAGGTGAAAGGGAAAAACTTGATTAAAAACGAATATTATTATAAAATTTTTATAAAATATTCGTGATTTGAGGTGCTGCATGAAAATTAGAAGAAGCTCTCGTCTTGTAGGTATGACACACTATTTGTTGCATCATCCACAACAATTAGTATCATTAACTTTTTTTGCTGATTTATATGCGTCTGCTAAATCATCAGTAAGTGAAGATTTAGGTATTATAAAGCAGACGTTCGAACAGCAAGGAATTGGGACACTTTTAACTGTGCCAGGAGCAGCTGGTGGAGTAAAGTATATTCCTAGTATAAGTAATCAAGAAGTAAATACAGTGATTGAAGAATTATGTGATCTACTTCAAAAACCGGACCGAGTGTTGCCCGGTGGTTACTTATACATGACTGATATATTAAGCAATCCTAACTATGTTAATAGTGTAGGCCGTATGTTTGCATCTATATTCAGTAATCAAAAAATAGATATCGTTATGACAATTGCTACAAAAGGAATTCCTTTAGCGTATGCTGTTGCAAACTTTTTAAATGTACCTGTTGTAATTGTTCGTCAAGATAACAAGGTTACGGAAGGATCAACAGTAAGTATTAATTACGTATCTGGTTCTTCAAAACGTATACAAACAATGTCATTAGCAAAAAGAAGCATCGAGGCAGGTTCTAATGTTTTAATTATTGATGATTTCATGAAAGCTGGTGGAACGGTTACTGGTATGAAAAATTTGCTTAAGGAGTTTCAAGCAAATGTTGCAGGAATCGGTGTATTAGTCGAGGCAGTAAATATTGAAGAAAGATTAGTTGAAGATTATATATCACTTGTAAAGTTATCTGAGGTAAATGAAAGAGAACAGCTTATTCGAGTTGAAAGAGGCAATTTTCAAGAAGAATCATTTATTAAAACGGAAAGCTTATAATCGTTAAATAGATAAGCTAATTGTATATAATGAAGAAGGGGAAGATACATAATGCAATTAATTCATACTGATTATGCACCAAAAGCAATTGGACCATATTCTCAAGCAATAATCGCTAATGGATTATTATACACTTCTGGACAAATTCCATTAACTGTAGAAGGAAATATTGTAGAAGGTGGTATTGAGGAACAAACAAAACAAGTGTTTGCGAACCTTAAGGCTGTTCTAGAAGAAGCTGGAACAGATTTATCAAAAGTAATTAAAACAACTGTATTTTTAAAAGATTTAACAACTTTTGTTGATTTTAATGCAATTTATGAAGAGTTTTTCAATGGACACAAACCCGCAAGAAGCTGTGTCGAAGTTGCAAGACTACCTAAAGACGTATTAGTAGAAATCGAATGTATCGCAGTTATATAAGACCAAAACCTGAAATTATTTTCAGGTTTTTTTTATTGTGTAGAAGTATTACTTAGTCAATATTTTCATAAATAAAAAAATTGAAATTTATGTATTTGTGAATTTTTTGGGTATTATGATGGGCTTTAATATAATTTCTCTATTTTTATCCTTTTCTATAATGAAACTTGGCTTACTTGCAAATTTCTTGTTTTCTCCTTTGAATACCTATTCTTCTAAAGGTCTCAAATATAACGGATTGAGAGTCACTTAATATCAACAAACTATAGTAATTGTTTATTCTTGAGAAGTTAAAAATATTTAATAGTTAATTTCTATAAAAAAGTTCAATTGATAGTTTAATAAAATATTTAATATTGATTGACCAATAAACTGATTAATAAACGACTGTTAGTATACGCTAAGCAAAGGACTATTTGATTCGATTTTTATTAAAAACTTTTTTTGATGACTAAGTTGATTGGAACGAAGGGGTGCTCGACTCCTATGGGATAAGCGGGAAGCCCGAGACCCCGCAGGCTAGCCGAGGAGGCTCGGGACTCGCCCCATGGAAAGCGAGCACCCCGTAGTGGAAATCAACATCACTCTACGCCTTTAATTTGGTAATTTTATGACAAGGATGTTTTCCAACAGCGTGAAAAAACTTGAAATTATTTTCAAGTTTTTTTATATTCATTAAAATTCAATTAAAATAATCCGATAAATAAGTTAAGGACATTAATTTAGTAAACATTTGTAAAAATTAAATAATTTAAATAAAAAATTTTCCAAAAAGAAGGAAATTATTGATAATTGTTGAAACTTACTAATTATGGTTTAAGTTGATAAAGGTGGTGAACTAGATGGAAGTGACAGACGTAAGACTACGCCGCGTAAACACGGAGGGTCGTATGAGAGCTATCGCATCAATTACATTAGATCATGAATTTGTTGTTCATGATATTCGCGTAATCGATGGTAATAACGGTTTATTTGTAGCAATGCCAAGTAAACGTACTCCGGATGGAGAGTTCCGTGATATCGCTCATCCGATTAACTCTTCAACTCGTAGCAAAATACAAGATTCTGTATTAGCTGAATATCACCGTGTAGGTGAGTTAGAAGAAGACTTTGAAGAAGCAGGTGCTTCTTAAAAATATGACCAAAAAGAACCCATTAATGTATAATGGGTTCTTTTTTTATGGTATAATAAAATGGATGTATTTTGTGGAAAAATATTAAAATTAGCATTTTGAGCTACCAGGTATAGGTATTTAGATTGATGGAGGATGACTATGTCAAATAAATATGCGATTGTTCTAGCTGCAGGAAAAGGTACTAGAATGAAATCAAAATTATATAAAGTACTTCACCCTGTTTGTGGGAAACCTATGGTTCAACATGTTGTAGACCACGTATTGTCAGTTGGTGTACAAAATATTGTAACTGTTGTAGGTCACGGAGCGGAATTAGTTAAAACACAAATAGGTGATCATAGTGAGTATGCTCTACAAGCTGAGCAATTAGGTACTGCACATGCTGTTATTCAAGCAGCGCCAATGTTAAAGGATAAAAAAGGAACTACTTTAGTAATCTGTGGTGACACACCATTAATTTCGCCAGAGACAATTCAAGCCTTATTCGATGAGCATGAAAGATTACAAGCAAAAGCTACAATTTTAACAGCTCATCTTGAGGATTCAACTGGTTATGGTAGAATAATTAGGGGCGAAAATGGGTCTGTATTAAAAATTGTTGAGCATAAGGATGCAAGTCCAGAAGAGCTAACAGTTCAAGAAATCAATACAGGTACATATTGCTTTGATAATAAAGCATTATTTGAAGCATTAAATGAAGTAAACAATAATAACGCTCAAGGTGAGTACTACTTACCAGATGTTATTGAGATACTAAAAGCAAAAGGCGAAATAGTAGCTGCATATAAAACAGCAAATTTCGATGAAACATTAGGTGTAAATGATCGTTATGCATTATCTATTGCAGAATCAATCATGCGCAAAAATATAAACAAAAAGCATATGTTGAATGGTGTAACGATTATCGATTCGGCTAGCACATATATCTCTGCAGATGCAAAAATTGGTTCGGATGCAATTATTTACCCTGGTACAATGATCTATGGAAATAGTATAATTGGAGCGGGTAGTACAATTGGCCCAAATACTGAAATTATCGATAGTGAAATTGGTAATGATACAGTTATTAAACAATCAGTTGTACATGAAAGTAATATCGGTCATTCAACTACAGTTGGACCATTTGCTCACATTCGTCCGGCATCAACATTAGGTGATGAAGTTCGAATTGGAAATTTTGTTGAAACTAAGAAAGTTACTTTTGGTAACGGAAGTAAAGCATCTCATTTAAGCTATATTGGTGACGCGGAAATTGGTCAAGGTGTTAATCTTGGTTGTGGCTCAATCACTGTGAACTATGATGGTAAAAATAAGTTTAAAACAACGATTGAGGACAATGTCTTTGTTGGTTGTAATTCAAATTTAATTGCACCTGTAACTGTGAAAAAAGGTTCATACATTGCAGCTGGTTCTACGATTACTGATGAAGTTCCAGAAGATTCACTAGCAATTGCAAGAGCAAGACAAGTGAACAAAGAAGGTTACTATAAAAATTAATTATAGATAAAAAGAAAAGAAAAAAAGCGGAGGGTACACGAAACATGCCTAATCATTATCCAGACAAGCATTTAAAAGTATTTACTCTAAACTCGAATCCTAAATTAGCTGAAGAAATTGCAAAACACATTGGTGTAGAGCTTGGTAAATGTTCGGTTTCTCGTTTTAGCGATGGAGAAGTGCAAATTAACATTGAGGAAAGTATCCGTGGTTGTGATGTATTTATCATTCAATCAACAAGTTTCCCTGTAAACGAAAGTATTATGGAATTATTAATTATGATTGATGCTTTAAAACGTGCATCAGCAAAAACAATTAACATTGTAATTCCTTACTACGGTTACGCTCGTCAAGATCGTAAAGCTCGTTCACGTGAGCCGATTACATCAAAGTTAGTTGCAAATCTACTTGAAACTGCGGGATCAACTCGAGTGATTACACTTGATTTACATGCTCCACAAATTCAAGGATTCTTTGATATTCCGATTGATCACTTATTAGGTGTACCTATCCTTTCAGATTACTTTAGAAAAAAACAGCTTGAAGATATCGTAATTGTTTCTCCTGACCACGGTGGAGTAACAAGAGCTCGTAAAATGGCAGATCGTCTAAAAGCTCCTATTGCTATCATTGATAAACGTCGTCCAAAACCAAATGTTGCTGAAGTTATGAACATCATCGGTAATATTGATGGTAAAACGGCTATCTTAATTGATGATATTATTGATACAGCGGGTACAATTACACTTGCTGCTAATGCATTAGTAGAGCATGGTGCAAAAGAAGTATATGCATGTTGTACACACCCTGTATTGTCTGGACCGGCAATTGATCGTATCGAAAACTCTTGTATTAAAGAATTAGTTGTAACAAATTCAATTTGTCTTACTGAAGATAAAAAGACTGATAAACTTGTTGAATTATCAGTTGCTGGCCTATTAGGTGAAGCGATTATCCGTGTATATGAAGAGCAATCAGTAAGTACTTTATTTGATTAATATAAAAATTACATCTTTGCTTTGAAACTTATAAGAGGACGTAACCAGAAGTGGTTACGTCTTTTCGTAATATAACCAAGTGAATTAGAATGGAGGATAATAAATGAAGCTGTTTGTAGGATTAGGCAACCCAGGTAGAGAGTATGAAAGAACGCGACATAATATTGGGTTCATTGCGATCGATGAATTAGCTCACCGATGGGGCTTTTCTTTAACCCAACAAAAATTTAATGGTATTTATACTTCAGGAATTGTGAACGGAGAAAAAGTTTTCTTGTTAAAGCCTTTAACATATATGAACTTGTCAGGTGAATGTGTAAGACCATTTATGGATTATTTTAATATTGATCTAGAAGATCTTGTCGTTCTATATGATGAAATGGATATTCCAACGGGAAAGCTACGTCTGCGTACAAAAGGAAGTGCTGGGGGGCATAATGGTATAAAGTCATTAATTCAGCATTTAGGAACACAAGAATTCCAACGAGTTCGAATTGGTGTAGATCGTCCATCAAATGGGATGAGTGTCGTAAATCATGTATTATCAAACTTTTTTGAAGAAGAAATTGCAGAAGTAGTTGATGGTGTAAAAAGAGCTGCAGATGCATGTGAATATTTTTTAAAGCATTCTTTCGTGGATGTAATGAATCAATATAATAAAAAATAAAAAACAGGAATTTAAGCTTTCACATTGAATAAGTATAGTTAGTACAATCCATACTGTATATATGAATTTTATGTAGTATGGAGGAAGTAATGGAATTATTAGATTGTCAGTGTCGGTATTGTAGTAAACAAATGGGTAGTATTGAAAAACAACAGTTGTTACAAGTTTCGTCTTCGTATTGTCATTCTTTCGATGAAGAACTAAGCGATTTTGTAAATTTTATTCAATCTCCTAATCAAGTAATTTATATTGTGTGTGAGGATTGCGAAATGACTCTATCTGAGTTTCCACATTACCATGAATATAAGAATTTCATAAATTAAATTGCCTTTGGTTTATAACTGAGGCGTTTTTCTGTTTTTTTCTAGACTCTGTTAAGATGAAGTGTGTGTATCTATACAAATGAAACTTAAAATGGAGCAAATTAAAAAAACTATAAATATAAACTTCAACTAAGATTATTGTTACTTAGATTGACTGTTAGGGGAGATTGACTTCGTGATTGGTTTAATTGAACAATTTAACCAGTATAAAGATATTAAGAAAGTAATAAATGGCCTAAAAAATGGTCTAAGAGAACAATTGGTTACAAACTTAACGGGGTCTGCGAAGACATTGCTTGCTGGAGCTGTTTTTAAAGAAACTGGACAAACGCAGCTAATCGTTACAAATAATCTTCTCCAAGCTCAAAAAGTATCGGAAGACCTAAAATCGGTAGTTGGGGAAGATAAAGTATTTTTATATCCTGCAAATGAATTGATTGCTTCAGAGATTGCAGTATCAAGTCCAGAGCTTAGATCCCAAAGACTTATCGCATTAAATAGTTTGATGTCAAAAAAGCCGTCTGTAGTAGTTACACCTGTTTCAGGGTTAATTGGCTTTTTGCCATCTCCAGAATTATGGTCTAACTATCAAATTAATTTTGAAATTGGTGAAGAAATCGACTTAACTAATTTGATTTCAAAGTTTGTCCAAATGGGCTATGAACGTGTTGGGATGGTCGAAAGTAAAGGAGAGTTTAGCGTACGCGGAGGAATTCTTGATATTTATCCACTTACGTATGAAGATCCTATTCGAATTGAACTCTTTGATACAGATATCGACTCAATCCGTTCGTTTTCTCCTGATTCTCAAAGATCTATAACAAAATATGAGAGTGTCCATATTGGCCCAGCGACGGAAAGGATTATTTCCAAGGCTGATTTGCAATTAGGCGTTCAACGAATTGAACAAGCTTTTAAAACAACTCTATCAAAAATAAGTGATCAACAAGTAAAAGAGTTATTGGTTGAAAAGGTAACCTATGACCTTGAGCAACTAAAGCAAGGGCAATTGATTGATCAAATATATAAATACTTTGGTCTAATCTATGAAAACCAATTTAGTTTACTAGATTATGTTCCTAAGGAAACTGTTGTCGTTATTGATGAGATTTCGAGGGTTCATGAAATCGTAGAGCAGCTTAAAAAAGATGAAGCAGAGTGGTATACGTCTTTACTAGCTGAAGGAAATGCATTGCATGGAGTAAGTTTTTCACATGACTTTTTTGAATTACTGCATTCGAGAAAGCGCCAACAAATTCATACGAGTCTGTTCCCTAGAAGAGTACCTCATACGCATCCTGAACAAGTAGTTTCGATTCAATGTAAATCGATGCAAGAGTTTCATGGACAAATGAATCTGTTGAAAAATGAATTAGATCGCTGGAAGAAAAATAACTATACAATCGTTATGCTCGGCGAAAGTGACGAAAGAACAAATAAAATTGAAAATATATTAGAAGATTACAGAATTGAAGGTAAAATTGTCTCTTCTTTAGAACAAATAAAAAATGGCGAAGTATATATCATGAAAGGTGATCTTCGTTCTGGATTCGAACTTCCTTTAGAAAAATTTGTTCTAATAACAGAGCGTGAGTTATTCACGAAAAAAGCTAAGAAGAAAAAAAGAATTAATACAAAATTATCAAATGCAGAACGAATAAAAAATTACTCAGAATTAAAAGTTGGAGATTATGTTGTTCATGTAAATCATGGTATTGGTAAGTTTTTGGGAATTGAAACATTAGAGATTAATGGTATTCATAAAGATTATATACATATTCGATATCATGGCGACGACAAATTATTCGTACCGATTGAACAAATTGATCAAGTGCAAAAGTATGTTGGATCTGAAGGTAAGGAACCAAAGATTTATAAACTTGGTGGTACTGATTGGAAAAAGGTTAAGAAGAAGGTTGAAGGCTCAGTTCAGGATATAGCAGATGATTTAATTAAGCTTTATGCAGAACGCGAAGCATCAAAAGGCTATGCTTTTTCACCTGATGGCCTGGAACAGCAAGAATTCGAATCTTCATTTCCTTATCAGGAAACTGACGATCAACTTAGATCAATTCATGAAATTAAAAAGGATATGGAAAGAGAACGTCCAATGGATCGACTGCTTTGTGGTGACGTAGGATACGGAAAAACTGAAGTAGCTATTCGAGCGGCTTTTAAAGCAATTGTGGAAGGAAAGCAAGTTGCTATTTTAGTGCCTACTACAATTTTGGCACAGCAGCATTTCGAAACATTAAGAGAAAGGTTTCAAGATCACCCAATTAATATCGGTTTGTTAAATCGTTTCCGCTCTCGCAAACAGCAACTTGAAACGATGAAAGGCTTAAAAGAGGGCTCTGTCGATATAGTAGTTGGAACCCACCGCCTATTATCGAAGGATATTCTATATAAAGATTTAGGACTTTTAATTATTGATGAAGAGCAAAGATTTGGTGTATCGCATAAAGAAAAAATAAAACAACTAAAAGCAAATATAGATGTATTAACCTTAACTGCAACGCCAATCCCTCGTACTTTGCATATGTCAATGCTAGGAGTAAGAGATTTATCAGTTATTGAAACGCCACCAGAAAATCGTTTTCCAGTTCAAACATATGTAGTTGAATATAATGCTGCATTAGTGAGAGAAGCGATTGAAAGAGAGCTTGCTCGAGATGGACAAATATATTTCTTATATAATCGAGTAGAAGATATCGAACGTATGGCTGAACAGATTTCGATGCTTGTACCAGATGCAAAAGTAGCTGTAGCACATGGTCGAATGAATGAAGGGGAACTAGAATCAGTTATGTATGCCTTTTTAGATGGCCAATATGACGTATTAGTAAGTACGACGATTATTGAAACAGGTGTGGATATTCCAAATGTTAATACATTGATTGTATATGATGCAGATCGAATGGGTCTATCAACGCTTTATCAATTAAGAGGGCGTGTAGGACGTTCGAATAGAGTGGCATATGCTTACTTCACATATAAACAGGATAAAGTACTGACTGAGGTAGCCGAGAAGCGCCTGCAAGCAATTAAAGAATTTACAGAACTAGGTTCAGGTTTCAAAATAGCAATGCGTGACTTGTCGATACGAGGTGCAGGAAATTTACTTGGAGCACAACAACATGGATTTATAGATTCGGTCGGTTTCGATTTATATTCTCAAATGTTAAAAGATGCAATCGAACAGCGTAGAGGGGTTAAGAAAGAGGATATAATTACAATTGAAATTGACATTGAAGTCGATGCTTATTTACCTGACACGTATATTCAAGATAGTAAGCAAAAAATTGAGATGTACAAGCAATTTAGACGTGTTGAAACGTTTGAAGAGTTAAATGATTTACAAGATGAATTAATGGATCGTTTTGGCGATTTCCCGTTAGAAGTAGGTTACCTATGTCAGGTTGCTCATATTAAACTTTTAGCTATTGCAGAGAAGATTGAACTGATTAAACAAGTTAAATCAGAAGTAAGTGTTTATTTCTCTGAGAAGGCAAGTGCTAATATTGATGGTGGTAAATTATTCCAACTATGTAATTCATTCGGTAGAGGCATTGGTTTAGGTATGGATGGATCGAAATTAAAAGTAACGCTAGACGTAAAAGGAAAAAATCCAGCTGACTGGCTTACTACGCTAGAAGGTTTAATTACTGGATTAAAAAACGTGAAAAAAGAGAGTGTAAATGCTTAAGGATTGTAATACGAATGGTTGCTTTAATTAGGCGATAAAGTAATTAAAAGTTACCAAAAAGTGCTTACAGTACTATATTTTTAGTAAAGGTGTTAAAAAATCTCACTTATTTTGTATAGAACTTTCGTTGTGTAGGATACTATCATTAATTAAGGGTGACCTTACCTCATTGTCACTCGGATATCTTTCATCAACGTAGACATGCAAGTAAGTGAGGAGGCGCTTTACAAGTATGAAAGCAACAGGTATTGTTCGTCGAATTGACGATTTAGGTCGAGTAGTAATACCAAAAGAAATTAGGAGAACTTTACGGATTCGTGAAGGTGATCCATTAGAAATATTTGTGGACCGAGATGGAGAAGTCATTTTAAAGAAATATTCGCCAATTAGTGAATTAAGTGATTTTGCGAAGGAATATGCTGATGCACTATACGACACACTTGGACATACTGTTATTATAAGTGACCGAGATTCAGTTGTAGCAGTTGCGGGGGCTTCCAAAAAAGAATACTTAAACAAAAACATTGGTGATATTATCGAAAAAACTATGGCAGAGCGTAACTCAAAAGTAGTTAGCGAGCCTGGGGAAGCTTCATTTATCGAAAGTGTAATTGAAAAATATCAATCCTATGCAGTAGGAGCAATCATCGCAAGCGGGGATCCAATTGGAGCTGTTGTTATCTTTTCGAAAGATAAAACAATTTCTGAAGTTGAAAAGAAAGCAATCGATACTGCTACTAACTTCTTAGCTAGACAAATGGAGCAATGATCATATTATGAAGTAAAACAAAGGCCAGTAAAGGAATATTACCTTAACTGGCCTTTGTTTTTTCCCTTGATATAAACTACCGGATCCACATTTAAAGATAACCATTACTTGCTAAAATTGGAAAAGGGAGTTTTTTCTTTTGGCAACTCTTTACATAAGACCTATTAATGTAATACATTAAAGGGTGAACCGTCTAACAAAGGAGTTGTTATCCTTTTGCAAAAAGCTAAGCAAAAAGCAGCCCTACAAGGGGCTTTGTTCATAACAATAGCATCATTATTATCGAAAGTACTAAGTGCGTTTTATAAAATTCCTTATCAAAATATTGCCGGCGATTTAGGTTACTATATTTACCAACAGGTATATCCTGTCTACGCAATTGCTTTAGCATTTTCTACATATGGCTTTCCTTTGGTTTTATCATCTTATGTGGCTGAAAGATTGGCGAAAAAAGATGATAAAGGGGCTAAAGATTTGGTTTATGCTACATTTATGATGTTGTTCGTCATAGGTATACTTTGTTTCTTTACTTTATACATAGGAAGTAATAGTATAGCGAAGTTTATGCGAGATGATCATCTAGCGATGTTAATTCGTGTTGTTAGTGTTGGATTTTTATTTGTCCCAATCACTTCAGCATTTCGAGGATATTATCAAGGTTTAGGGGACATGGGGCCAACTTCAGTCAGTCAGGTGATTGAGCAATTAATTCGAGTTATTACGATATTAGTGCTATCACTTTATTTAATGCAAACGACCGACAATCTTTATATTGTAGGTGCAGGGGCTGTTTCAGGTTCAATACTTGGTAGTATAGCAGCGATACTGTACTTCTTTTATTGGGTTTCTTTTCGAGGATCTGGTTTGACGATACCATCATTTGGTTTACTTAAAACCTATCGCTTAGAATTAAAAACAATTTTGTATCAAGGTATCCTACTAAGCTTAAGTAGTTTAGTACTCGTATTCATTCAGTTTATCGATTCACTCTCTTTTTATCCGTTATTAGTACAATATGGATATCATGTTGAAGGTGCTAAACTAGTAAAGGGTATTTATGATCGTGGATTTCCACTAATTCAATTAGGCTCTGTCATTGCTTCATCGTTTTCTCTAGCCCTCATTCCGTATTTATCGAGTGAATTAGTTCGTAAAGAACATCATTCTATTAATAATCGAATTTCAGGTGCCATTAGAGTAAGTATTGTAGTCGGAGCAGCAGCCACAATTGGTTTAATTTCAATTATCCATCCAACTAATATAATGCTATATCGAAATGATTTAGGAACGGATGTCCTAACTGTTTTATGTATATCCATCTTCTTTGCTGGAGTATCGATTACGACATCTTCAATCGCACAAGGATTAGGTAAAAGTTTGATTCCAGCTTTAAATGTAATTGCTGGAGGATGTGTTAAATTTATTGGAAATGTTATTTTAATGGAGCAAATCGGATCTAAGGGAGCAGCTTATTCAACGGTATCTGCTTTAATTATTGTTACGATTTTAAATTTAGCTTATATATATAAATTGTCAAAAGTAACATTTTTTGATTTTAAGTTTATTGTGAAATTAATAGTATCTGTAGCCATTATGTATGGTTGTGTATATGGTTATGAATATGTTTTTGAAAGATATGCAATGTTTATTAACCCACTTCGTTTAAGAATGTTAGTTGAGGCACTAACTTCAGCGGTTGTAGGTGCAATCGCATTCGCGGTTGTCTTAATAAAAATTAAGTTATTTACAGTAGAAGAACTAAGCTCAATCGTTAAAAGTGAAAAATTAAAGAAGTGGCTTTCTTAAAAGAACAGGAGGATCAAAATGAACAAGATTAAAGTTTTAGGTTTAGGAGCAGGTGACCTTAATCAGCTTCCATTTGGTATCTATAAAGAGTTACAAAAAACTGACAATCTTTATTTACGTACAAAAGACCACCCTGTTATAAGTGAATTAGAAACAGAAGGACTAACGTTCCAATCATTCGATGAAATTTATGAAAAACATGATCGTTTTGAAGAAGTATATCAAGAAATTGTTCAACTACTGGTGAAAGCTTCTGAAGAAGGTTCAATTACATATGCGGTACCAGGTCATCCTCTTGTCGCGGAAAAAACTGTTCAGCTACTAATAGAGCTTGCAGATAAAGGAAATATCCAGCTTGACATTAAAGGTGGACAAAGCTTCTTAGATGCGATGTTTACTAGTTTGAAAATTGATCCAATCGAAGGCTTCCAGTTTGTTGATGCAACGGATTTAGAGGCGGAGTCGATTACGTTTAGACAGCATTTGATCATCTGCCAGGTTTACGATCAAATGACTGCCTCACATGCGAAATTAAAGCTAATGGAGCAGCTTCCTGATGATTATGAAGTCGTAATCGTTACGGCAGCGGGTAGTTCAAATGAGCAAATAAGAAGGGTACCATTGTTTGAATTAGATCGCGATACATCAATTAATAATTTGACAAGTGTTTATGTACCTCCAGTTAAAAATGAAGAGGATCTGTATCATCAATTTGAAACACTTCGTTCTGTCATAGCTACTTTAAGAGGCCCTAATGGATGTCCGTGGGATCAAAAGCAAACACATGAATCATTAAAGAAGTACTTACTAGAAGAGGCTTATGAGCTACTTGAAGCAATCGATGAAGAAGATGACGATCATATTATTGAAGAACTTGGAGATGTATTACTTCAAGTCATGTTACACGCCCAAATCGGAGAAGATGAAGGTTACTTCTCAATACAAGATGTAATTCAAGGATTAGTAAGCAAACTAATCTATCGTCACCCGCATGTATTTTCAACAGTTCATGTGAATGATGAGGAAGACGTATTAAAAAATTGGCAAACATTAAAACAAGCTGAAAAAGGACATGTCGTTGAGTCTGTTCTTTCAGGCATACCAAAGGATCTTTCAGGAATATTAAAAGCAGAGAAACTTCAAAGCAAGGCTGCGAAAGTAGGGTTTGACTGGAAGGAACTACCGCCAGTGGTAGATAAAGTTAACGAGGAGTTAACTGAAGTTCTTGATGCCATCAAATTGAATGATCAGACTAAAGTTGAAGCAGAACTTGGTGATCTGTTATTTAGTATTGTTAATTTAGCGCGTTTTATTGATGTAAATCCTGAAGAAGCGATTTTAAAAACTAATATGAAATTTACAAAACGTTTTCAATATATTGAATCAAGACTTCGTGAAATAAATAAGACATTTTCTGATGTATCTCTTGAAGAAATGGATGAGATTTGGAATGAAGCTAAAAAATACGAATAGTGTCTAATTGAATGAGAATTGAGGAGAATAAATTATGAGACTTGATAAATTTTTAAAAGTATCGAGAATTATTAAGCGTCGTACACTTGCGAAAGAAGTGGCTGATCAAGGAAGAATAACGATCAATGGAACAGTTGCGAAAGCATCTACAGAAGTAAAAGTAAATGACGAATTAAAAATTCGATTCGGACAAAAAATTGTTACAGCAAAAATTAATTTACTTAAAGAGACCGTTCGAAAAGAAGAAGCAGATGCAATGTATACAATCATTAGTGAGGAAAAACTGTCAGATAGCTTGTTCTAAAAAAGTTGTCCCTTCATATACTTGTACAAATAACACTGTATTAGGAATCGATTTACAAGAGGTACAGTTTATGTAAATGGAGGGACTAGTATGAATAATCCGTATGAGTTAAATGCGAAAAATACAAGCCAAATAATCGAGCAGGATTTATCGTTAAAAAGTAGAAGATATCTTGAGATTACTGGAGTAAAACAGGTTGAGAGCTTTGATAGTGAAGAGTTCCTATTAGAAACAGCTTTAGGCTTTTTGCATATTAAAGGTCATAATTTACAAATGAAAAACCTCGATGTAGAAAAAGGTCATGTAGCAATTAAAGGAAAGATTAATGAACTTTGTTATATTGACGAATACAACTCGGGGAAAGCTAAAGGAATCTTTAGCAAGCTATTTAAATGAGCTTAAACGTTCAGTTCTACTCTATGATAGCGATGGTCGGTATGGGTGCTTATCTTGGTATGGCACTAGATACATACCATCGTTTTTTATATCGAGGTACTCGTAATCGATTGATTGTATTTGCAACTGATATATTATTTTGGGTTTTTCAAGCACTACTAGTTTTTTATGTATTATACTTAGTTAATGAAGGTGCACTTAGGTTTTATTTACTATTAGCTTTACTATGTGGTTATGCGGCATATCAAAGTCTTTTTAGAACTATTTATAAAAAAATATTAGAGCTTGTTATTCAGTTGGTTATTAGCATTTATCGCATTATAGTAAAGTTAATCGTAATATTTATTGTAAAACCTATAAAGTGGATTATTCAGGTAATAATTATCATTCTTTTGTTTATTTATGGACTCCTTATTCGACTAATCCGTTTAGTTTACAACGTTGTACTATCAATTCTTTTATTTTTCGGCAGAGTATGTTGGTTTTTTGTGCCAAAACGAGTCAAAAACTATTTAATACAATTTAAAGGAGTTTTCGGAAAATTCAAGAATATCTTCCTTACTACTATTAAAAAAGTAAAGGACCTTTTAGATAGGAGGAAGAAATAGGTGGAACATGCGAGAAAATTGGATTTAACTAGTCAAGTTCAAGATAAACAAAATATTACTTTAGTTGAGGAACATGGTGTTAAGCCTAGGAGAAGGAGTTTTAAAAAGTTTTTAATGCGAGTTTCATTATTTTGCTTTTTAGCTGTCCCCCTATTCTTTTTATTACAATCACATTATGTAACACAACAACATGTGTATTCATCTAAAGTAAAACAATTAAAACTAGCAGAAGTTGATTTAAAGAAAACAAAGAGTACGGTAAAGGATTCGAAGCGCATGATTGACCAATTGAACGATGATCAATATATTATTGAGTTAGCTAGAAAAAACTTATTTTTTTCTAAAAAGGGAGAAATAATTTTTCCTAATATCAAGTAATTATCGTTTCATTGACACTTGTTTTTATAATTTTATATAATATAGTAAATCCAGTTAAACATTTTTAAGGAGGAGCATTTTTTTTATGTCAATTGAGGTAGGCAGCAAAGTTAGTGGGAAAGTTACAGGGATTACAAATTTTGGTGCTTTTGTAGAGTTACCAGAAGGAGTAACTGGACTTGTTCACATTAGTGAAGTAGCTGACAACTATGTTAAAGATATTAACGAACATTTAAAAGTTGGCGATGAAGTAGAAGTAAAAGTAATCAATGTTGAAAAAGACGGTAAAATCGGTCTTTCAATCAAAAAAGCGAAAGAACGTCCACCAGTAAAAGAGGGAGAGCGTGAGCAAAGACCTCGTCAAAGCAGACCTTCATATGGAGGCGGCGGTGGTGGAAACCGTGGCAAAAATCAAAACCGTTCGGATCAACGTCCGGTTAAAGAAACATTTGATCAAAAAATGAGTAAATTTTTAAAAGACAGTGAAGACCGTCTAGCTTCATTAAAACGCAACACAGAATCTAAACGTGGTGGCCGTGGAGCTCGTCGAGGCTAATTTCCTACCTTGTCAGGACATAAATAGGTATATAGAACACGCACTCTTTAATGGGTGCGTTTTTGTATGGAAAAAATAATAAAATAAGATTTAAAAAAACTGTTGACGGTTAATTGGTACCATGATAATATAAATCTTGTCGTTTAAAGATAATGGCGGTGTAGCTCAGCTGGCTAGAGCGTACGGTTCATACCCGTGAGGTCGTGGGTTCGACTCCCTCCGCCGCTACCATTCCCTTTAACGGCCCGTTGGTCAAGCGGTTAAGACACCGCCCTTTCACGGCGGTAACACGGGTTCGAATCCCGTACGGGTCATACAACAACAAAAACGTTTGGTCTCTATATAAGAGGCTAGGCGTTTTTTTCTTTTTCTGGAACATGCGTCCCCGTCTCTTAAAACCACTCTTCTTTCCAAACTTTTTCCCTTTATTCTGAATTTCGATTGACATAAAATTTAATAAATGCGTTTCTTTTACCCTATTAGAGAAATTATGCTGCAAGCTTTTCTCATATTTTGTAAAACAGTTGCACGTAAAAGCTTTTTCCGTCGAAGAAAACTTTTATTTGCCTTTGTCATTTTGACATATTCCTTCAATTGGACAAGTTAAAATATGTTCAATAAACCAATTCGGATGAGGTGGAAATATGACGAAACTGCAAAGAGGGTCTTCTAATTCTTCAGCAAGCTTGGTCCCTACTAATGGATTTCAATCAGTATTTCGGCAATCTTCTAAATCAATTAAATCAAAATTAGAGAGAGCATTCTTTGATTGGGGGTTACTAATCTTTCTAACGGGATTTTTATTAGGACGAGCGTTGATCTTATCACATATTCTCCCGTTTGTATTACCGTTTTTTGCCTCAGTTTATATGATGAAACGTGAGCGTACAGGAATCGCTTTTGTTGCTCTTATGATCGGCTCGTTAACTGTGTCGATTGAAACGGTTAGTTATGCGTTTGCCACAATTATCCTATTTTTCATCCTTAATATCTTCTTCGCTAGAGTTAAACGACATTATATAGGTTTAGTACCTTTTCAAGTTTTTTTATCAGTATTTATTAGTCATCTATTAATTACTTATGCTTTTCAACAAGAAGTTCTGATGTATGATGTTTTGATGGCATCAGTTGAAGCGGGATTAAGTTTTATTTTAACGATGATTTTTTTCCAAAGTGTACCACTACTCGCGATTCCTAAAAGAAAACAGCTTTTAGGTGTTGAAGAAATCGTATGTTTAGTTATTCTTTTAGCTTCAGTTGTGACGGGGACGACTGATTGGTATATTCAAGATTTATCTATTCAGCATATTGTTACTAGATACATCGTCTTACTTTTTGCCTTCGTAGCCGGAGGAACGGTCGGTTGTACAGTAGGGGTTGTAACGGGCCTTATCCTAAGTTTAGCGAGTGTTTCGAGCCTATATCAAATGAGCTTATTAGCATTCTCTGGGTTACTCGGTGGCCTCCTTAAAGAGGGAAAAAGATTAGGTGCGGCAGCTGGACTATTAATTGGGACATGTCTTATCAGCTTTTATGCAGAGAAACAGTCTGATATTATCTTTTCCATTATTGAATCAGTGATTGCGATTGTATTATTCTTATTGACGCCGAATTTCCTGCTAAAACAATTAGCTAAACTAGTACCTGGGACAGAGGAACACTCTACTGACCAACAGCAGTACTTACGTAAAATAAGAGATTTGACGGCGAATCGAATTACTCAATTTTCAAACGTGTTTGAAGCATTATCTGCAAGTTTTTCACAGCCTAGCCAGTTTGCACATATTGAGGACGAGTTAACTGATGAAGAACTGTTTATTTGTAGTATTTCAAATAAGTGCTGTAATAGTTGTATGAAAAAGGATCATTGCTGGTCAAACAATGGGGACCGAACATATCAATACATGGAAAATATGATGCATTTAGTTGAAAAGGATCAGCTCATTAAGAATGGCCAGTTTATGAGAGAGTGGGAGAAATATTGCCAACGTTCTTCAAAAATGGCAGATTTAATGAAGCAAGAGGTTTTCTACTTCCGTGCAAATCAAAGACTTAAAAAACAAGTTCAAGAAAGTAGAAGATTAGTGGCAGAGCAATTACGCGGAGTTTCAAAAGTAATGGTCGATTTTGCAAAAGAGATTCAGCGAGAGAAAGAAAATCATCAATTACAAGAAGACCAAATCCTACAAGCTTTATTAAACTTTGGAATTGACGTTAGCCAAGTAGAAATTTATAACTTAGAGCAAGGTAATATTGATATAGATATATTGATTCCATTTGAAAATGAGTATGGTGAATGCCAAAAATTAATTGCGCCGATTCTATCAGATATTTTAAAAGAAACGATTGTCGTATTAAAAGAAGAGGCAGCGACAATACCAAATGGAGGTAATTACTTAGTTACATTTGGATCAGATAAGGCGTTTGTTATTGAAACTGGAGTTGCGACTGCAGCTAAAGGTGGAGGCTTTATTTCGGGTGATGCATTTAAAATAATGGATGTTGGAGCAGGAAAACACGCTATTGCGATTAGTGATGGAATGGGAAATGGTGAGCGAGCTCATATTGAAAGTAATGAAACACTAAAACTACTTCAAAAAATATTAAATTCAGGTATTGAAGAAACTGTCGCTATTAAATCAATTAATTCGATTCTATCATTACGTACTACTGAAGAGGTCTTTGCTACACTGGATCTAGCGATGGTCGATTTACACGATGCTTCAGCAAAATTCTTAAAAATTGGTTCATCGCCAAGCTTTGTTAAACGAGGGAAGCAAGTTATTAAAATTGAAGGCAGTAATTTACCAATTGGGATCATTGATGAGTTTGATGTAGAAGTCGTGAGTGAGCAGTTAAAAGCTGGAGACCTATTAATTATGATGAGTGATGGTATTTTTGAAGGTCCTAAACATGTAGAGAATTACGAAATGTGGATGAAACGTAAAATAAGTGAATTTGAAACGGATGATCCACAATCAGTAGCAGAATTGTTACTGGAGGAAGTTATTCGTTCGAATACAGGCGATATTAATGATGATATGACAGTTGTGGTGGCTGTTGTTAAACGAAACTTGCCAGAGTGGTCATCTATCTCATCGTATAGTGCGATGGCTTAGTAAAATAAATTAAATAAAGGTTTATCCCCTCCCGTAATTGGACAAAATGGTAACAACTTTTACGCGGAGGGGATTTTGTATGTATAAGGGAAAGTTAAAACAAATTCTATTAATAACTGATGGTTATTCAAACCATGGTGAAGATCCGTTAGCTGTTTCAAGTTTGGCACAAGAATACGGTATTACAGTAAATGTAATTGGAATTTTAGATGAAAATGTACAAAGTGGTGACGGTTTAAAGGAAATCGAGGAAATTGCTAGAGCAGGTGGAGGGATTAGTCAAGTCGTTTACACAAAGCAACTTTCTCAAACTGTACAAATGGTTACAAGAAAAGCGATGACACAAACAATTCAAGGATTTGTTAATAAAGAACTTAAGCAAATTTTAGGTGATAGCAATTCAATAGAATCACTTCCTCCTTCAAAGCGAGAAGAGGTTTATGAGGTTGTAGAGGATATCGGTGAAACTGTAGGTTTAGAAGTTATTATTTTAGTAGATACGAGTGCTAGTATGAAAGACAAACTAGAAACCGTTAAGGAATCATTATTTGATTTACAAATTAGTTTAAACTCAAGAACAGGAGAAAATGCCTACTCATTATTTATATTTCCTGGGAAACATGACGATGTAGATAAATTACTAGATTGGACGCCTAAGTTAGAAAAATTAAACACTATTTTTCCTAAGTTAACGATGGGCGGTATGACGCCTACCGGTCCTGCTCTACGTGAGGCTTTAAACTATTTTAACGAACAAAACTACAATAGAGGTAATAATGGTGATGATGAACAATCAATTGAATGGGCAGATTAATTTAGCGCCTGGGACTCTCATTACTGGAAAGTGGAATAAAAACAATTACGAAATTAAGAGTTTACTTGGAAATGGAGCAAATGGAACAGTTTATCTAGCATCTGGAAAAACTGGAGATGTTGCTATTAAGCTGAGTAAAGATTCTACTAATATCACGAACGAAGTAAATGTTTTAAAAAAAATCACACAGGTCCAGGATTCAATCCTTGGGCCTTCTTTTATCGATGTAGATGATTATATAAATCCAGGGACAAATGAATGCTGCTATTACTATGTTATGGAATATGTAAATGGTGTAAGTTTACCAAATTTTATTGAAAGAAATGGAATGGAATGGAGTAGTATTTTTATCATACAAGTTTTATCATTGTTAGATAAATTGCACCATAAAGGCTTTATTTTTGGAGATTTAAAAACAGATAATCTACTAGTTACGAAAGAACCAAATAAAATCCAATGGATCGATTTTGGAGGAGTTACTCAAATTGGACGTGCAGTTAAAGAGTTTACGGAGTTCTTTGATCGTGGTTACTGGGGCTTAGGTTCTAGAAAAGCAGAAATTTCCTATGACTTATTTGCTGTTACGATGATTTTTATCCACTTGCATTGTAAAAAGCAGTTTTTAAAAAACGGGTTGGGAATAAATCAAATTGAACAAGTAATAACCCAAACACAAACCCTTAAGCCATATAAAGAATTTCTAATGAAGGGATTAAAAGGGGAGTATACTAATGCAAGTGCTATGAAACAAGCTCTATTAATGTATGAACAAAAGATAAATGCTACAAAAAAGAAGAATAGTAAAAAGGATCAAGTTACTACAGCACAAACGATGAATCAAACAAGGCAATCGAAAAAGCAAAGTCAGACTGCTAATCAATCAACACAATCAAAAAAACATAGCCAGCCTACAAATCAACCTAGAAATTCAACTAGTCAGAATCAAAAACCTAACCAATCAACACAGACAAGAGCAGGGAACAACATCCAAGTGAAGCAAAAGAAAAAAAGAATTCACTGGTTCGAAACATCAACCATTCTCTTGTTAATGGGCTTGGCTTATGCATTATATTTTTATTATCAGCTGTAAATTATAGTACTCCAAGTGTGTGAATGGTAACATATAGATATGAATTTTGCTTTCATTAGGAGTATAGGTAAATGGTAATTAATCAATTAAAGGAATTTATAAAACAAAACAATATTATTAGAAATAGTGTAATTGTGATCGGTGTTTCTGGAGGTCCAGACTCAATGGCGTTAGCTCATTCTTTTTTATCTATTAGAGAAGAATATGAGTTCTCGATTATTATCGCACATGTAGATCATATGTTTAGAGGGCAAGAATCTTTAGATGATTTAGAATACGTTAAGAACTGGTGCCTCCAAAATAACGTACAATATGAAGGTAAAAGCATAAATGTGAATCAGTATATCGAGGAAACGGGTTTAAGTAGTCAATTGGCGGCAAGGGAATGTCGATATCGTTTTTTTGACGAAACGATGAAGAAATATGAAGCGAATTATTTAGCGTTAGGTCATCATGGAGAGGACCAAGTTGAGACGATTTTAATGCGTTTAGTAAGAGGTAGCTCGCAGGTCGGTTACGCTGGCATTAGGGAAAAGAGACCTTTTAGTACAGGCGAAATTATTCGTCCATTTTTAGATTTAAGAAAACAAGCATTAACTACATATTGTCACGAACAAAGTATTATCCCTCGAAAAGATCCAAGTAATGATAAAGATGTTTACACTAGAAATCGATTTAGACATCATATTCTACCTTTTATTTTTGAAGAAAATCCAACTGCACATAAAAGATTCCAGCAGTTTAGTAGACAGCAATTGGAAGATGATCTATATTTAATGGAATTAACTGAAGACGCGATGAATACAGTTATAAAAAATAAAGAAAAGCAAGCAGTCACTATTGACGTTAAACAGTTTTTAAATGTGCCTATATCTTTACAAAGAAGATGTATTCAACTAATATTAGATTATGTCTACCTATATATCCCTAAAGGCTTGACACAAGGGCATCTTAATTCAATTCTGACTTTATTACGAAATGAAAAATCTACGTGGGAGCAGCATTTACCAGGAGGACTTTTTGTCACACGCTCATATAATGAATGCATCTTTACATTCGAACAAATGAATGTGAAGGATTATACTATTTCTATTAATGAGCCTGGCGAATACGATCTACCAAATGGTTTTTCAATTAAAGTTGAATTAAACAATCAATGTTTTGAACAAAAAAATGACACATTTATTTGTTCTGTCAAGGATGTTTCTTTTCCACTCACTGTTCGGAATCGAAAGAATGGTGATCGAATGTCATTAAAGGGTATGAATGGGTCAAAAAAGTTAAAAGATATATTTATTGATGAAAAAATGAAACAATCATTACGTGATGAATGGCCAATAATTACGGATAGTCAAAATAATATATTATGGGTACCTTTCGTAAAGAAATCTGCATTTGAAAGAAATTTTTCGACAGATGAGTCACTCATTGCAATACAGGTGGTTTCTAAGAGTTTCTAGGAGGAAAAAATGAAACAAGACATTCAACAAGTATTAGTAAGTGAAGAGGCAATTCAACAAAAAGTAGTAGAATTAGGTGCAGTACTAACTGAAGAGTACAAAGACCGCTTTCCACTAGTAGTGGGTGTTTTAAAAGGAGCTCTTCCGTTCATGTCTGACCTTATCAAGCATATTGATACATATATCGAAATTGATTTTATGGATGTTTCTAGTTATGGACATAGTACAGTTTCTTCTGGTGAAGTAAAAATTGTAAAAGATTTAAATACTTCTGTAGAAGGAAGAGATGTAATCATTCTAGAAGATATTATTGATAGTGGTCTAACATTAAATTATTTAGTTGAACTATTTAAACATCGCAAAGCTAATACAGTTAAAATCGTTACATTATTAGATAAGCCAAGCGGACGTAAAGCAAGTATTGAGGCTGATTTAGTTGGTTTCGAAGTACCAGATGCTTTCGTAGTAGGATATGGTTTAGATTATATTGAACGTTATCGAAATCTGCCGTATGTTGGCGTTTTAAAGCCTGAAGTATACACGAAATAAGTCAAGTTTTATTCGTTTGTTTACATGGTATAACTATGCTACTATATAAAGTAATTAAATTGAAAGAGAGGAGGTTTGGAATTGAATCGAATTTTCCGTAATACAGTCTTTTACATATTAATCTTCTTAGTTGTGATTGGTGTTGTTACATATTTCAATGGGCCAGAATCTCAAGTTAAGAAAGTAAGTTACGATACATTTTATACTAAGTTACAAAAAGGAGATGTTAGCAGCTTAACATCTATCCAACCTAAAAATGGAGTGTACATAGTAAGAGGTCATTTTACAGATGTAAAAAAAGGCGAATCTTTCCAAACTCAAGTACCAATTAGTGACGAAACGACAAAAATAGTTAACAAAGCAGTTGCTGACTATAAAATAAAGGCTAATTGGAATCCAGCTGAAACAACAAGTGCATGGGTGCAAATTTTCACTTCACTCATTCCATTTGTTATTATTTTCATTCTTTTCTTCTTCTTAATGAATCAAGCACAAGGTGGCGGAAGCCGTGTTATGAACTTTGGGAAGAGCAAAGCTCGTCTTTATAATGACGAGAAAAAGAAAGTACGATTTAAAGATGTTGCAGGTGCAGATGAAGAGAAGCAAGAGCTTGTTGAAGTTGTAGAGTTCTTGAAGGATCCTCGTAAGTTTTCTGAATTAGGTGCAAGAATTCCTAAAGGGGTACTATTAGTAGGACCTCCTGGAACAGGTAAAACATTATTAGCAAGAGCTGTTGCAGGAGAAGCTGGAGTTCCATTCTTCTCAATCAGTGGTTCTGATTTCGTTGAAATGTTTGTAGGGGTCGGTGCTTCTCGTGTTCGTGATTTATTTGAAAATGCGAAGAAAAACGCTCCTTGTATCATATTTATTGATGAAATCGATGCTGTAGGTCGTCAGCGTGGTGCTGGATTAGGTGGAGGTCACGATGAGCGTGAACAAACATTAAACCAGTTACTTGTTGAAATGGATGGTTTTGGTGCTAACGAAGGTATTATCATCATCGCTGCAACAAACCGTGCAGATGTTCTTGACCCAGCGTTATTACGTCCAGGTCGATTTGATAGACAGATTACAGTAGACCGTCCAGATGTAATAGGACGTGAAGCGGTATTAAAAGTTCATTCAAGAAATAAACCATTGTCACCAGAGGTAGACTTAAAAGCTATTGCTCAAAGAACTCCTGGTTTCTCTGGTGCAGATTTAGAAAACTTATTAAACGAAGCGGCATTAGTTGCGGCTCGTCGTGATAAAAAGAAAATTGATATGCTTGATATTGACGAAGCAACTGACCGTGTAATTGCGGGACCTGCTAAGAAAAATAAAGTTATATCTGAAAAAGAGCGAAAAATTGTTGCA
This sequence comes from Bacillus sp. UNCCL81, assembly GCF_900112535.1. Lineage (NCBI taxonomy): Bacteria > Bacillati > Bacillota > Bacilli > Caryophanales > Bacillaceae > Bacillus > Bacillus sp. UNCCL81. Next base: position 41,880 of record NZ_FOMF01000017.1, read on the forward strand.
TTCCATGAAGCTGGACATACGGTTATTGGCCAAGTGTTAGACGAGGCTGAAATGGTTCATAAAGTAACAATTGTACCTCGTGGTCAAGCTGGTGGTTATGCAGTAATGCTTCCAAAAGAAGATCGTTACTTTATGACAAAACCAGAATTACTTGATAAAATTACAGGTCTACTTGGTGGACGTGTTGCAGAAGAAGTGGTATTTGGTGAAGTAAGTACAGGAGCTCATAATGACTTCCAACGTGCAACTGGTATTGCTCGTCGTATGGTTACTGAGTTCGGTATGAGCGATAAACTAGGTCCATTGCAATTTGGTCAATCTCAAGGAGGAAATGTATTCCTTGGTAGAGACTTTAATAATGAACAAAATTATAGTGATAAAATTGCTTATGAAATCGACGTTGAGATTCAAACAATCATTAAAGACTGTTATGCAAAAGCAACTGATATTATTAAGACGCATCGCGATAAATTAGACTTGCTTGCTAACACATTATTAGAAGTGGAAACTTTAGATGCAAAAGGAATTAAGAGTCTTTGGGAACAAGGTACACTTCCTACATCTCCATCTTCAAAAGATGAGGTTAAAGTCAACATTTCTAAAAAGAATGATGAACCAACTGAGCCTAAAATCACTGAATAAAAAATTAAGAGTGTCTTTCTAGACACTCTTTCTTTTGTTTATTGGTGAAAAGTAAAGTTGACCACGACCACGGGGATATCGTTTCATTGAAGCGTTTTAACAAACCAATAGGAACCCATGACCACAGTAGAAAGCATCTATTTTTAAACTACTATCAACTTGTGTTATCATTATTTTTATAGTGATTAAAAAATGTACTTGAGACAAAAAATATAAAATAAAAGTTTTATTTTTGAAATGGAGAGACGGTGGATTATATGTTGTTTGTAATCGATGTAGGAAATACAAATACTGTTTTAGGTGTTTACCAAGAAGATGAGTTAATACATCATTGGAGAATTGAGACGAATCGTTATAAAACAGAAGATGAGTACGGTATGGTCATTGGTTCATTACTTGAATATGCAGGTATTGGGTTTGATGAGTTTCATGCAGTCATTATTTCATCAGTTGTCCCACCGATTATGTTCTCACTGGAAAGAATGGCAACAAAATACTTTAAACAAAAGCCACTAATCGTTGGTCCTGGTATAAAAACAGGTTTAAACATAAAATATGATAATCCGAAAGAAGTTGGCGCAGACCGAATTGTTAATGCGGTTGCTGGAATTGCACAATACGGAAGCCCGCTGATAATTGTAGATTTCGGAACAGCTACTACATATTGTTATATAGATGAAAATAAAAATTATATCGGTGGAGCAATTGCTCCAGGTATCAATATTTCAACAGAGGCACTCTATACAAAGGCCTCAAAGTTGCCTCGCATAGAGCTTTCAAGACCTTCTAATATTGTTGGTCGTACAACTGTAGAAGCAATGCAGGTTGGAATCCTATATGGTTATGTAGGTCAAGTTGAAGGTATTGTAAAACGAATGAAAGCTCAAGCAAAGGTAGAACCTACTGTTATAGCAACAGGTGGACTTGCATCATTAATATCTAAGGAATCGGATATCATTGATGTCATGGATCCATATTTAACACTAAAGGGTCTACATTTAATTTATAAACGAAATTCTTAAAAAGGGGTACATCATGAAAGATTATTTAGTAAAAGCATTAGCTTTTAACGGTGAAGTCCGTGCATATAGCGTTAGATCAACAAATATTGTAAAAGAAGCTCAAGAACGTCATGACACTTGGTCAAACGCTTCTGCTGCATTAGGTCGTACACTCACAGCTGCTACAATGATGGGTGCTATGTTAAAAGGCGAAGAGAAATTAACTTTAAAGGTTGAAGGTAATGGCCCAATTGGCCATATTTTAGTCGATAGTAATGCAAAAGGTGAAGTACGAGGATATGTACAAAATCCACATGTACAAACTGAACTTAACAAACATGGAAAAATTGATGTAGCAAAAGCTGTTGGTACTGTAGGTACAATCTCAGTTGTTAAAGATATTGGTATGAGAGAACCTTTCACAGGCTCAGTACCTATTGTATCAGGTGAACTTGGTGAAGACTTTACTTACTATTTTGCTGTATCTGAACAAACACCTTCATCTGTAGGTGTCGGTGTGTTAGTAAACCCAGATCATTCGATTTTAGCAAGTGGAGGATTTATTATTCAAATCTTACCTGGCGCTAGTGAAGAATGTATTACACAAATTGAAAATCGTTTAAAAACGATTAAACCAGTTTCTAAACTAATTGAAGAAGGCCTGACTCCAGAAGAAATTTTATATGAAGTGTTAGGTAAAGAAGAAGTTAAAGTTTTAGAAACGATGGATGTAAAATTCCAATGTCAATGCTCAAGAGAGAGAATTGAGGGTGCTCTTTTAAGTATTGGTAAACAAGAATTGGAATTAATCTTAGAAGAGGATGGAGAAGCAGAAGTAACATGTCATTTCTGTAATCAACCTTATCATTATTCTGATGAACAATTAAAAGAGTTAATTAACAAATTGTAGGTGAAAATTGAAGGAATTTGTCGAGCTTTCTTTTCATAATTTATTATGAATTTCATACAAGTTATGTATAGGAGAAAGTAATTGACAGATTCTTTTGTTTTTTACATAATGTATATTAAACAGGTCAATATACTTGGAATTAGGAGTGGATGAAATGAAAGTTGCAAATTCAGTTTACGAATTAATCGGTAGAACTCCAATTGTAAAACTTAACAGATTAGTAGACGAGGACAGCGCGGAAATTTACTTAAAACTAGAGTTTATGAATCCTGGTAGCAGTGTTAAAGATCGTATTGCACTTGCGATGATCGAGGATTCGGAGAAAAAAGGTTTAATAAAACCAGGTGATACAATTATTGAACCAACTAGTGGAAATACTGGTATTGGATTAGCAATGGTAGCTGCTGCTAAAGGCTATAAATCAATTCTAGTAATGCCAGAAACAATGAGTATTGAGAGACGAAACTTATTACGTGCATATGGCGCAGAATTAGTTCTAACTCCAGGTCCTGAAGGAATGGGAGGAGCAATTCGTAAAGCTGATGAATTAGCAAAAGAAAACGGATATTTCGTTCCACAACAGTTTAATAATATTGCAAATCCTGAAGTTCACCGTTTAACAACTGGTCCTGAAATTGTTGAACAAATGGGAGACCAACTTGATGCATTTATTTCAGGAGTAGGTACAGGAGGAACAATCTCTGGTGCAGGAGCTGTTTTAAGAGAAGCTTACCCTGGCATTAATATTGTCGCAGTTGAACCTGAAGACTCTCCAGTTTTATCAGGTGGTAAACCAGGTCCGCATAAAATCCAAGGCATTGGAGCAGGGTTTATACCTGAAACATTGAACACGGATATTTATGATGAAATCGTACAAATCAAAAATGATGATGCAATGGAAACAGCTAGAAAAGTAGCAAAAGAAGAAGGTATACTTGTAGGTATCTCTTCTGGTGCTGCGATTAGTGCTGCATTACAAGTTGCAAAAAAACTTGGAAAAGGTAAAAAAGTACTTGCGATCATTCCGAGTAATGGAGAGCGTTATTTAAGTACAGCATTATTCCAATTTGAGTAATTTTTTTGATTGATTAAATGATAAATTTAAAACCCCTTTGCTAGCTGCAGAGGGGTTTTTTGTTTTTCCATAAAATGCTTTGATGTATACTTCTTACTTTTTGTGTAAAATGAAAAAAGAAGCGCTATCAGAGGGGGATATTCACATGAATTATGAAATCTTTTCAAAAGTTATCAATTATACTACACCTTTCTTTAAATACTTTGTAGAAACGGCAAAAGAGAAAAAGAATGCCGTACTTCTTGAAAGTGGTCGTGACGGAAGATATTCAATTATGGCATCTAATCCAGTTGCGAAGTTATATGGGAAGGGTAATAAATTAACGGTCGAAGTAGGGATTGAAGGATGCTCCGAAATAGTAGAATATGTAGGAAATCCAATAGATTTAGCAAAGGAATATCTAACTAAATACACAGCGGAAAAAAGAGATGACCTACCACCATTTCAGGGTGGAGCAATCGGTTATTTCACATATGACTGTAACCATTATATCGAAGATCTACCAAAGATGGCTGAGGATGTTTACAATATTCCAGATGTTTATTTATTAATCTTCCATGAAGTGGTTGTTTTTGACCATCAAGAAAATCAATTATATTTTATTGTAATAGATGAAATGAATAATGCTGATAAGGCACAAGAACGAATAGACTCTTTAGAAGAGTTCTTCATTAGTGAAATAGAGCAAATCGATTTATCTAGAAGAACTTCTACCGAGGAGATTGAAAAAACAATTTATATGTCTGAACAAAAATTTACAGATGCTGTTGGTAATGTTAAAGAATATATCAGTGCGGGGGATGTATTCCAGGTGAATTTATCCGTGCTACAATCTGAGACGCTTGTAACAGATCCACTGTATATATATGAGCAGCTTAGAGAAATAAATCCATCACCATATATGTCCTATTTAGATTTTGACGAGTTTCAAATTGTTAGTTGCTCACCAGAACTGTTAGTAGCAAAACGTGATCAAGAAGTTTGGACAAGACCAATAGCAGGTACGAGATCTCGTGGTAAAACAGTTGAAGAAGAACAACAACTGATGGAAGAACTACGATCAAATGAAAAAGAACAAGCTGAGCATATTATGTTAGTTGATCTAGAGCGCAATGATTTAGGAAGAGTATGCGAATATGGAACTGTTGAAGTGGACGAACTATTAGTGATCGAAAAGTATTCACATGTAATGCACCTTGTTTCAAATGTTAGAGGTGAGCTACAAAAGGGTAAAGATTCATTTGACTTGTTAAAAGCAGTATTTCCCGGGGGAACAATAACAGGAGCTCCAAAAATCCGTACGATGGAAATTATTGAAGAACTAGAGCCGACCAAGCGTGGCATTTATACAGGTTCTGTTGGATGGATTAGCTTCACTGGAGATATGGAGTTAAACATTACGATTCGAACAATGATTACAAAAGACCAGCAAGCATTTGTACAAGCCGGTGCTGGCATTGTTATTGATTCTAATCCAAAACATGAGTATTTAGAAAGCCTTAAGAAAGCTCAAGCTTTATGGACAGCTAAGAAAGTAAGTGAAGAAAAAGCACAGTTGGGTGGGAATGTAAAATGATATTAATGATTGATAATTATGATTCATTTACCTATAATCTAGTTCAATATTTAGGCGAATTAGGTGAAGAGTTAATTGTTAAACGAAATGATGAAATTACTTTAGAAGAAATCGAAGCATTAGCCCCATCTTATTTGATGATTTCACCAGGTCCTTGTACACCAAACGAAGCAGGAATCAGTTTAAAAGCAATTGAACACTTTGCTGGGAAAATCCCAATTTTAGGCGTATGCTTAGGACACCAATCAATCGCTCAAGTGTTTGGAGGTGACGTAATACGTGCAGAACGCTTAATGCACGGAAAAACATCTGCAATTACACATGAAGGTTTAGGATTATTTAATGATCTACCATCACCAATTGATGTTACACGATATCACTCTTTAATTGTTAAAAAAGAAACTTTCCCTGAGGAGCTTGAAATTACAGCTTGGACGAATGAAGGAGAAATTATGGCTTTAAAACATAAGACATTACCGATTGAAGGAGTGCAATTTCATCCGGAATCGATTATGTCACAATTCGGTAAAGAAATGCTTAGAAACTTTTTACAAGCATATAAACCATCTAGGAGTACAGTATGAAACTATATTTTAATGGAGAATTCTTGAACGATCATGAAGTGAAAATATCTCCATTTGATCATGGCTTTTTATATGGCTTAGGAGTATTTGAAACATTTCGGATCTATAATGGGCATCCATTTTTATTATTTGATCATTTAAAGCGTTTAAGAAAGTCGTTATTGAACCTGAATATCGAGTGGAATTTGCTAGATGAGGAAATACAAACGATTTTAAATAAGTTAATTGAATTAAATGGGTTGCAAGATGCGTATATACGTTTGAATGTTTCAGCAGGTGTAGGTGAAATAGGTTTATACACTGGGCAGTATTCGAATCCAAATACCATTATTTTCATTAAACCTATGCATGAAAGTAATATCTTAGAGAAAGAAGGGGTAATACTTAATACCCCTCGAAACTCTCCTGAAGGAAAAGAACGATTAAAGTCTCATCATTATTTAAATAATATTATCGGGAAAAAAGAGATCGGTAACTCACCAAGTATAGAAGGAATCTTTTTAAACAAAGATGGGTTTCTTTCAGAAGGTATCGTTTCAAATCTCTTCTTTATTAATCAAAATCGATTATATACACCACACGTTGATACGGGAATCTTGAATGGGATAACGAGACAGTTCGTGATTCATTGGGCAAAATTAAAAGGGATTACAGTTGAAGAGGGTTTCTACACAGAGCAAGAGCTGTTAAAAGCGGATGAAATATTTATTTCAAATTCAATCCAAGAAATTATTCCCGTTACAGTAATTGGCGAGCGGAGCTTTAATGTTAGTGAAAGTAGCGTAATAAAGGATTTGCAAAAGGATTATAGAATTCACCGACAATCCTTATTAAGCATGAATGAAATGGAAAGAAGTGAACAAGTGTGAGAAGAGCAACAAAACCTTTGATTTGTGGAAATTACGCATTACCTATTCAGGATGAAACAATAGTAATGGGGATTTTAAACGTAACCCCAGACTCATTTTCTGATGGTGGTCGATACAATGAAATTGAATTAGCGATACAACATGCAAAGAAGTTAATTGCTGATGGAGCAAAAATTATTGATATAGGTGGGGAATCGACAAGACCTGGAGCTGCCATAGTTGATGAAGACGAAGAGTTAAGAAGAGTTGTTCCGATTATTAAAGCACTATCTAAAGAAATTGATGTCCCAATTTCAATTGATACATATAAATCTGAAGTGGCAAAACAAGCTGTTGAAGCAGGAGCTACAATCATTAATGATGTTTGGGGAGCAAAGAAAGACCCTAAAATTGCTGAAGTGGCTGCTGCGTACAATGTTCCAATTTGTTTAATGCACAATCGAACAGATGAAAACTATTATAGTTTAATGAGTGATCTTGTCTGTGATTTAGTTGAAAGTATTAATATTGCAAAACGTGCAGGTGTAAAGGATGAAATGATTATTTTGGATCCGGGTGTTGGTTTTGCAAAATCAGCTGGGCAGAATTTGGAAGTGTTAAACCAAATGGAGCAGATTAAAGCACTGGACTATCCAGTGTTACTTGGTACTTCTAGAAAAAGGTTTATAGGGGAGGTTCTTGGTACTGAAGTACATGAGCGAATGGAAGGTACAGGGGCTACAGTCTGTTTAGGTATTACGAAAGGCTGCGAAATTGTACGAGTACATGACGTGTTAGCGATTTCCCGTATGGCTAAAATGATGGATGCTATGTTAAAGATTGGAGTAAATAATGGATAAAATATATGTAACAGGTATGAGATTTTATGGATACCATGGTGTATTTAAAGAGGAGAAAACATTAGGGCAACGATTTAATGTTGATTTAATTGTCGAATTAGATACAAAAAAAGCAGGAGAAACAGATGATTTGGCGTATTCAGTAAGTTACGCAGACTTATTTAAAACATGCGAAGAAGTAGTTCAAGGTCAGTCGTATGACTTAGTGGAATCAGTGGCTGAAGAGATTGCTAAACAAATATTAAATACATATGATTTAATTCAACAATGTACTGTAAAAGTCATAAAACCAGATCCACCAATACCAGGACATTATGATTTTGTAGCGGTTGAAATAACAAGAGGTCGCATATGAAAAATGAATCATATTTAAGTTTAGGAACGAATATAGGCGACCGAGAAGGTTTTCTTACAAAGGCTATTAGGGAATTAGTGAATCATCCAGATATTCAAGTAGAACAAATCTCTTCTATCTATGAAACAGACCCAGTTGGATACGTAGACCAAGATCCATTTTTAAATCTCGTTATTAAAATTTCTACCAATTTAACACCACTTCAATTACTTGATGTTACACAAGGGATCGAACAAAACCTTGGTAGAAAAAGGGAATTACGTTGGGGTCCAAGAACAATAGACCTTGACATTTTACTCTATAATCACGAAGATATAGAAGTTGAGCACCTAAGAATACCGCACCCGAGAATGTTTGAAAGAAGCTTTGTATTAATCCCCTTAAAAGAAATTAACCAATCAATTAAGGTTGAAACTAAATTTTTAGAGGATAAAGGAGTTCGATTATGGAAGCTGAAAAGTGGGGTAGACGGATTAGGGCTTTTAGAAAATTAAAAGGTTTTACCCAAGAAGGCTTTGCAAAAAACCTTGGAGTTTCTGTTTCGGTGTTAGGCGAAGTTGAGCGAGGGAATCGTATGCCAACTGAACAGTTTTTGCATGATTGTGCAAAACAATTAAAAGTAAGTGTAGAGGAATTATCAATATAAAGTTTTATTGTAATAGAAGGAGGATGGGATGTGCTAAAAATTGGTGACATCGAGATGAAAAATCCCGTCGTATTAGCACCGATGGCTGGAGTATGTAACTCAGCTTTCCGTTTGACAGTAAAAGAATTCGGTGCAGGTTTAGTATGTGCAGAGATGGTAAGTGATAAAGCTATTCTTCACAACAATAAAAGAACATTAGATATGCTTTATATGGATGAACGTGAAAAGCCATTAAGCTTACAAATTTTTGGTGGTGAAAAATCAACATTAGTTGAAGCTGCTAAGTACGTTGACGAAAATACGAATGCAGATATTATTGATATTAATATGGGGTGCCCTGTTCCTAAGATTACAAAAGTAGACGCAGGAGCTAAATGGCTTTTAGACCCAAATAAAATTCATGAAATGGTATATGCTGTAGCACAGAATGTCAGTAAACCAGTTACAGTTAAAATGCGTCTTGGATGGGATGACGATCACATATATGTAGTAGATAATGCAAAAGCAGTTGAAGCAGCGGGTGGAAAAGCAGTTGCGATCCATGGACGAACTCGTTATCAAATGTATGAAGGGAAATCTGATTGGAGCTGGATTAAAGAAGTTAAAAATCAGGTTTCTATACCGGTAATTGGTAATGGTGATGTGGAGACTCCTCAAGATGCTAAGCGTATGTTAGATGAAACAGGCTGTGATGGCGTAATGATCGGTCGTGCTGCATTAGGAAATCCGTGGATGATTTATCGTACAGTTAAATACTTAGAATCTGGTGTATTAATGCCTGAGCCAGAAGCTCGTGAAAAAATTGATGTATGTTTATTGCATTTAGACCGATTAATTGATTTAAAAAATGAACATGTAGCTGTAATGGAAATGAGAAAACATGCAGCTTGGTATTTAAAAGGTTTGAAAGGCACTGCATTAGTTCGAGATCAAATTAACGAAGTTAGTACTCGTGCTCAAATGGTTGAAGTATTAACAACATACGTTAATGAAGTAGAAGAAAAAATGAAAGCAACTCAAGCTTTGTAAGTTTGACAGGTTTCGCTTGACAAAATATAATAAGTTATAGTAAACAAAACTGCCAGATCGAAATACTGGCAGTTTTTCTATTAAAATCATATTGTATTTAAATATTTGAATAATTACGTGGAGTTGAGAAAATGAGTCACGAAGAATTAAATGATCAAGCCCTTATACGTAGGGAGAAATTAAAAACACTTGAAGGAAAAGGTATCGATCCATTCGGTAAAAAGTTTGTGCGCACACATTCTTCAAATGATTTATTAGCACAATTTGACCAGTTTTCTAAAGAAGAACTAGAAGAAAAAGCGATTGTTGTTTCATTTGCAGGTCGAGTAATGACTAAACGTGGTAAAGGTAAAGCTGGGTTTGCACATGTTCAAGATTTAAATGGACAAGTTCAAATCTATGTTCGTAAAGATGCTGTAGGCGAAGAACAATATGAAATCTTTGATATTACTGATTTAGGTGACATTGTAGGTGTTACTGGTGTGGTATTTAAAACGAATGTAGGGGAATTATCTATTAAAGTGAAAGAATATACATTCCTTTCAAAAGCGTTATTACCACTTCCTGATAAATTCCATGGTTTACAAGATGTTGAACAACGTTACCGTCAAAGATATTTAGATTTAATGAATATGGATAGCCGACAAACATTTATTGCTCGCAGTAAAATTATCCAATCTATGAGACGTTATTTAGATAGCCAAGGTTATTTAGAAGTTGAAACTCCTATGCTACATGCTATTGCAGGTGGAGCTTCAGCAAGACCGTTTATCACTCATCATAACGCGCTTGATATGGAATTATATATGCGCATTGCAATTGAGCTACATTTAAAACGACTTATTGTAGGTGGACTTGAAAAAGTTTATGAAATTGGTCGCGTATTCCGTAATGAAGGTATTTCTACTCGTCATAACCCAGAGTTTACGATGATTGAATTATATGAAGCTTATGCTGATTATGCTGATATTATGGAACTTACTGAAAATCTAATTGCTCATATCGCTAAAGAAGTTTTAGGTACTACTACGATTCCTTACGGTGAGTACACAGTAAACCTAGAGCCAAAATGGACTAGACTTCACATGGTAGATGCGATTAAAGAAGCTTGTGGAGTAGATTTCTGGCCAGAGATGTCAGTTGAGCAAGCAAGACAATATGCTAAAGAACATAATGTTGAAGTTAATGAGAATATGTCTGTTGGTCATATTATTAACGAATTCTTCGAACAAAAAGTTGAAGAAACATTAATTCAACCTACATTTATTTATGGTCACCCTGTAGAAATTTCACCGCTTGCGAAAAAGAATGCTGACGATCCACGTTTTACTGATCGTTTTGAGTTATTTATCGTGGCACGTGAACACGCTAACGCATTTACAGAGTTAAATGATCCAATTGACCAAAAAGAGCGTTTTGAAGCACAGCTTAAAGAACGTGAGCTTGGTAATGACGAAGCACATATGATGGATGATGATTATATCGAAGCATTAGAACATGGTATGCCACCAACAGGTGGTCTTGGAATAGGTATTGATCGATTAGTTATGTTGTTAACTAATTCTCCTTCAATCCGTGACGTTCTATTGTTCCCATTAATGAGACATAAATAAGATTTAACTAACTGGCTAAAGGAATACTTTTAGCCAGTTTTTTTTATGATTGGATGTATCTTTTTAAAGGAATAAGGACATCATTTATTTATTGGAATCTGGTAAAAACTATCTGAATAAAAAGAATTTAAAATTAGGTATTGTATTTTGTTTTTATAGGTGTTATATTATTAAACGTTGTCACATTAATACGAAATGACAACGAAAAAAACTTTTAAAAAAACATTGACAACATTCAATAGAAAATGTTAAGATGTTTAAGTCGCTTCAGAGCGACAAGGTGAACTTTGAAAACTAAACAAAACATGAAGTAAACGTCAATTATTAGTTTTTTTGAGCAATACAAGATTTAAACTTAACTTTTATGGAGAGTTTGATCCTGGCTCAGGACGAACGCTGGCGGCGTGCCTAATACATGCAAGTCGAGCGGACTAATGGGAGCTTGCTCCCGTTAGTTAGCGGCGGACGGGTGAGTAACACGTGGGCAACCTACCTGTAAGACTGGGATAACTTCGGGAAACCGGAGCTAATACCGGATGACATAAAGGAACTCCTGTTCCTTTATTGAAAGATGGCTTTTAGCTATCACTTACAGATGGGCCCGCGGCGCATTAGCTAGTTGGTGAGGTAACGGCTCACCAAG
>NZ_FOMF01000009.1:0-65112 GCF_900112535.1 Bacillus sp. UNCCL81
CGCATGCTTTAGTTGAATAAGAACTTTTAAAATCTAAGTTATGTTACTGAAAGTTTTTCTTTAAATTTTTTTCGATAAAGAAAATAGGAATAAATAAAAAAATTATACTTAACCCCATATTAATAAACGTAACTACATCCACTGAAAAAGGTAAAAGATACAAAAGTAATATCACAATCGCAATATTACAGATGCCAAATCTAACGGAATAATAACCTAACAATTTTTGAGCATGATCCCAAGCTTTTTGTGATGCCATAGAACGAAAAGTGCGATAACCATAAAAATGATTGATTTTTTTGGGAGCCCTTACTTTATTTACAACTCCAATAATAACCATAAGAAAAGGAATTAATAAACTGATAAAATATGAAGATATATTATCCACTTTCTCACCCCTATTTAGTAAAATTATGAACCCCTACCGATATACAACTAAGGCACTGCGTTAATTGCATAAACTATTTAGTTATTAAAGTTATTATCCCTATTCTTTTTTCCGAGAGAATAAACTGAAGCAAAAAGAAATATCATAGCTAATCCAACTCCTATAATCATTGAATAATCTAAATAATCTTTAAGTGCCATACCCCCAGCAATAGATGCAACAAACAATAACAAAAAGAAAACTGTATAATTCTTTTTCATAATTTCCCATCACCTCTTTGGTATATTTTACCATAATTATGTGATTTTTTATTGAACTAACCTGCCATTTAGCTGCATAAGAAATTATACTAACTTTTATATAAATAAAGGATTTCTGCCCCTATCCTGCCCCATAAAACTGTTTCCTTATAAATTAGGTACTGTTATAAAACAAAAAACCTCTTGATATACAAGAGGTTTAGGTATGATCCCAACTGGACTTGAACCAGCGCCCCCTCCCCTGTCAAATACAGAGTACGAGTATTATACAATAATTATGAATATTTTAGTTCATTTAAGTCCAGTAAATAAAGCAAACACTGCAATTTTATTCACTGAAAGTCTTATATTTCTATTGTTTCGAATAAGTCTGTGCAATTTTTTGTGTAATCGAAAATGTAATAGTTTATTGTGAGGTAGGGTGCATTATTTTTCGTTACTACTAGATTGAAGAGCAAACTCGAAAGAATAAAAACAACTGATTAATTCTTCTAATTCATTTTTAGCTTTTTCCAAAATTTCTTCATCTGTATATATCGAGAATCTTGTGATATATCGATCTAATTTATCGTTTAGTTCGATAATATTTTCTGAACTTTTATGTTTCGCATTCAAACGAATTAAGTCTTTTGCAAAAGCTTCACTTAATAATTGAATACTAGGGATTTCTATTTCTTTTTGGATAGAAACAATTGCTGGTGTATAATCCATTCTGTATGCTTGACCTGGTATTTGCTCCCAAAATCGTTCCCATTCATCGAGTAATCCTGCCTTATAAAGAATCAACTTTAAATATCCACATAACCATGCCGTGCAGCTCGTATTTCTATTTTTACAACCCTTTCCTTCCTCTAACTCATCGCAAAACTTACAACAAGACCCACCAATTTCTATACAAACATTACATATGGATGAAATACCAACGCCCTTTAAATACTGATGTCCAAACTGTATCAGTTCTTCTCTTGTCATGAGACGTTCCTTTTTATAAGTATCCATCACTTTTAATCCTTTCTTTTTTTACTAAAAGAGAGTGTTTTGATCTTAGAAAACACTTGAAATCTTAAAAACTTTGAATTTATCAATCATTGAGATCGTATCAAACAAATAATTGTTAAACATTAACCGAACAACAAAAAGTAATTCGATAATCAATGGGTCTCTAAGGAAATAGATAACCTTGTTACCATTGTCGTGTGATTCCGGGTTACCGAACCTGTTATTTATTTCTCAGAAACACTTATTAAATTCTGAAATTACGTCTGTACATCTTTATGCACATCTCTTTTTGCTTGTATATAAAATTCTACTAATGTGTCAAAACCTTTACGAAAATACGGGTCTCGATAGAACTTGTCGACAAATCCTTCTTCCGATAATCCGTTCATCTCTTTTACTATATCTTTTACGCTCTCTGCTGCTCGTTTTTGTATTTCATATTTTAATTTCAAATGCATACGTCACCGCTCCATTACTATGGTATTCATCTATATTAATGCAGTAGTATTATCATAATCAGTCGTTTCTACTTCTCTCCTACATCCTTATATAACAATCCCGCATAATCTTTTGTCAGTAAAATCATTAAAAAAAGACCAATGAAGATTAGTTTATTCTAATAATGGTCTATGCAAAAAAATGATTTTATTAATTATCTAGAATTAAATATATTCCTTTCTATGAATAACTAATTTTTTCATCTTTATTATTCTTCTTTAAATTTATCTAACATACTAATCGTATCAACTAAGTGATTATTAAAAATTTGGCGTGCAACTACTAATAGCTCAGAAATTATTGGATCCCTGAGGGAGTAAGTAACTTTATTTCCTTCCTTTGTACCATATACAATATTTTTATTTCGTAAAATTGAAAGTTGTTGCGATACAGCTGACCCTTCACTTCCGATTAAATTTTGTATTTCATTTACATTCCTCTCGCCTTCACTTAGAATTTCAAGAATTCGAATTCGTAGTGGATGACCTAGTGCTTTAAAAAAATCTGCTTTAAATTGTTGTAGTTCTAAATTCAATTGTGTTCCTCCAAACTATCTATAAGATCCATATCCTAATTTTAAAATATTTATTATCATTATACCTATTCAGAATGTTTTTATAAAATTTATAAGGATAATTACTCAACAGAGTCCGTTCTATTTTGATCTACTACTCCATTTTTTGATCTTTTAAATCTAATAGATTTGAGTTGGATAAGCTTGAACACTCTAAAAATGCATAGTGCTTACAGCCTAAACACTTATTATAATTAATATTTAATAGTGCGTGGCCAATTGCTTCACCTGAATGCTCGAAAAAGTTTTGTTTACCAATAACATCATACAATTTGGTACGAATTAATAATTCTTTTGGTTGTGATTGAAGACCAGTTAGTAACACAACACTGTCATTGTCCCTGAGGTATTTGACGATACTTGCTAACTTAGCTTCACCTGTTGTATCAATAAAAGGAACCCTTCCAAATCTTAAAATTAAAAACTTTGGTTTGTTATATGATAACTTCAAAATTGTTTCTTCAAATAGATTAGCAGTTCCAAAGAAAATTGACCCTTCAATTGTGAGAATGCTAATTTGAGGACAATCATGATTTTCATTAACCATATATGTCATCAACTTTTGATTCTGTCGTGAACGGTCAGGTAATACCTTTCTAACGATCAGAAGTTCAGACATTCTTTTAACAAATAAAATCACAGCAATGATTAAACCAACCTCAACGGCTGTTGTTAAATTTAGAAAAATAGTCAGTAAAAAAGTTAAGATTAAAATAATAGAATCACTAGATTTAGTTTTTAAAATATGAATAAACTCTTTTCTTTCACTCATGTTCCATGCTACAAGCATTAAAATTGGGGCCATACTAGCTAAAGGAATTTGTGATGCTAATGGTGCAAACAATAATAATATGATTAGGACAATAACACCATGGATAATTCCCGAGATAGGTGAAATAGCTCCACTCTTTATATTTGTAGCAGTCCTAGCTATTGCTCCTGTAGCTGGAATTCCTCCGAAAAATGGAATAACCATATTAGCAATCCCTTGTCCCATTAACTCTTTATTACTATTGTGTCTGCTACCTGACATACCGTCGGCAACTACTGCAGATAATAGTGATTCGATCCCACCAAGCATCGCAATAACAAAGGCTGGTCCAATAAGTGTACGTATTTTTTCAAAATTCAGCTCTATTAAATGAAATACTGGAATACTACTCGGAATATCACCAAATGTGGACCTGATTGTTGGAACTTCCCCTTTAAAAAAGATGTAAGCCATTAAACTAGAAAAAATTAGACCAATTAATGATCCGGGGACTTTTGGGAATAGTTTAATAACTGTAATAACTGTAATTAAACATATGATTGAGGTTATTACACTATAAATATTTATTGTCGAAATATGCAGTCCAATTTCACTCATATTTGATATGAAATCCTCATGTTTAGTTATATTTTGAAGTCCTAAAAAATTAACAATTTGTCCAGTAAAGATAATAACCGCTATCCCTGCTGTAAATCCTATGGTAACAGGACGAGGTATAAACTGTATTAGAAAACCCATTTTAAAGATCCCCATTAATGTGAGAATAACACCAGCTAAAAAACCTGCAATAAGTAAGTTTTCATAACCATAATGAATTACAATTGATAAAAGTATAGGTATAAATGCGCCTGTTGGGCCCCTATTTGAAACTTTGATCCTCCAAAAATTGAAATTAATACTCCTGCAATAATCGTTGTATAAATTCCGTACTCTGGTTTTACTCCAGAACTAATCGCAAAAGCCATTCCTAAAGGAATTGCAATAATTCCAACTATTATTCCTGAAATTAAATCCTTTCTAAAAGATACTTTATTATAATTTTCAATTCTCCCTCGCCATTTCACTTTATCGCACCTTCTAGTATATTTGATTATTTGAATATACAAATATTTAATATAATCATAATAACAGATCTCTTTTTCGTCAAACAAAATCTTACAATTAGAAATTGTAACTATTTTCCAATTTCCATAGTACAAAAATAAATTGAACAAATACAAAAAGAGAAAAAAAAGAACCTTTTCGAAAAAAGGTTCTTTACTAATGGTGATGAGTTATATAGTAAACATCTATATTTTTTTTACAAATTCAGATTTTAATTTCATTGCTCCAAAACCTTCAATTTTGCAATCTATATCATGATCACCATCAACAAGACGGATACTTTTTACTTTTGTACCAATTTTAACAACAAGAGAAGTTCCCTTTACTTTAAGATCTTTGATGACAGTCACTGAATCACCATCATTTAATATATTTCCATTGGCATCTTTTACAACTTTCTTATCATCCATTTCAGTTTCAATATCCAGTGTCCATTCATACCCACATTCAGGACACACAAATAGATTACCATCATGATATGTATAGCCTGAATTACATTTTGGACAATTTGGTAGTTCGACCATGAACTATCCCCTCCTTTAGTATTGCTTTTAGAGCATCATTATTTCTATACTGACATAATTTAAAATTCTTTACAATATAATTTTTGTATATTTGAATCTTTGAATATACTTTTTTTAAATTGGAAAAATTAACATATATTTAACTAGGAAAGACACTAGACGTCTTAAATATAGTCTACCTAATCAAAATTAATGAGGTAAAAAATGAAAAAACTCAATTTTAATATATTAATTATTTATTATCTACTAATTGGAGTTCTATCGTTCTGTAAGGCCTAGGATATAGAATTGAAGGATGCCAACGTGCTACATTCGATAATGTTTCAACATTAAAAGAGGAATAAAAAGATGGAATTAGATGAAAACAAAGAAAAAGCCCAAACCCTTATATACTTAGGTTTGAGCCTTCTCATCTTTATGATCCCAACTGGACTTGAACCAGCGACCCCTACCCTGTCAAGGTAGTGCTCTCCCAGCTGAGCTATGGAATCGTAATATATTGGAGATACAATTCTCTCTTATTAAGTCTATTATACTGTTTTGTCTAATACTCTTCAACCAATATTTAACAAAAAATTTCGAATATAAGTCCACTAGAATGTATTTTTCAATTTTGAAAAACGCTCATCTATTCGACTTTGCTTCTATTTCGTTTATTGTATGCATCAAATCTTTCCATCTCAAATCTTTGTCTCTTGGTATATTGCTTAATAGAATACTACCAACTACAATTGTTAAGAACAAAAGTAATACACCCACACCAAACACAAATGTCTGAACTTTATAGTTTTTAACGATTTTAATCATTCTACTTTTCATAGGCAATCTCTCCAATAGTTAAATAATAATATTCCTTAACCCAAAAATAGTGAAGGTCCACTCTCTTTATTATTAATATTTTCCTTTTTGCCTATTATGTAATCAAAAATTCCAAAAACGTTTTCAATTTTAGTTTTTTGTTGCCTTTGTTACTATTCAAGCACTGCAAAACCCTAGTATTCTTTCTCTTTCTACATGCTCATTTTATGCACCTTTAAGAAATGGCTTTATTCTATAATCTATGTATCTAGAACTAACATCAACACTATAGCTTATTTTTGTTAGCTCTTTTTCTTTATCTCTGTATATTTCGAAGTTTTGCTTTTCTCTTGATTTGATTCGACCTTATTTTCCGTCGATTTTTTCTTTCTATTTCTTCTTCTAGGGTTTTTGTTCTCTTCTAGTTCTTGTTTCTCTTCCTCTTTTTGTTCAGCATCCCCCTTAAATAACTCTTTTTGTTCAGAGTAAACGGATACGATTGAACCGCCAGCTTGAATCCAACTTCCACTGTATTTTAAAAGTAATGCTAATTCTTCGTATTCCTTCACTAATGGATTTGTTTCAGTTTCTTCTTCATATTGTTGGAGTACATCAAAAATGACCCCATCTGACAGATCACTTGGCCCGCCTTGTTCGCTAGAAATGGATCCATCCTGGTGACTTGGAATCGTTTCGTCTTGCATTTCAATCGGTTCGTAATCTGGTATTCTACCAAAAAGATATTCTATTTCATTTAATATTTCTTCATTAGATTGGGTTGATAGTATATTTTCATTATGATCTTCCATTTCATCTGTAAGTTCAACGGTTTCTTCTTCTGGCAATCTTCCAGTGTATTCTTGTACTTCATCAAATATAATCCCATCCGATAGTTCACTAGCCTCAGGTACAGGAGCACTGCCATGATATTCTTGAAGTACGTCAAATATCACTCCATCTGATAAATCGCTAGGTTGTTCTACTTGCCCGGTTTCTTCTAAATAGTCCTTTAAATCTTCTATTTCTAACTCTACAAGACCACCCAATACTTGCAATGTATTTCCAATAGCTTGTAAAAAGTTCCCCATAAAACCAGATACATCAAAGTCCTCTGAACTGACTTCTTCTAAGGCAGCAATTAATCCACCAAAAGCTTGTTGTGCATTCCCTGTAATATTTAATTTTATTGCTCGATCTGCATCTTTTTCTTCTTCTACTTTTTCTTCCTCTGCTTCAGCAGCTAATAAACTAAATAATACAGTGACGTTACCGGAAGCTTGGATAATTTCACCTGCATCTTCTATTACACTAGGTTCGCCTAAAAAAGCTTCTATTAAATTTCCGATTGCTTGAAAAGAATTTCCACCAAAATCAAGATGAAAACTTATATCCTCCCATCTTTTTCGGTTTTCTTCTTTTAATCCTCTCATGGGTGTACTACTAATAGCAGAACTGATTGTTCCAATTGCATTGACCCATGCTCCAATAACTTCCATAACTTGGCTCATTATAATACACCAATCCTTGATTAGTCATTTAGGATTAGTATATTCAAATATAATGTTTAAACGTTCCAAATAGGTAATTGTAATTGAGCCCTAATTATATTTATCCAACTTTCTTCTTAAACAATTCTATTTTTGATTTTTCTCCTACAATAAAAATTAAATCCCCACTCTGAAAAACTACGTCTCCAATTTGCGATACCATCGGTTCACCATCGCGGATGATTAGGACAACAGTTATGCCATATTTCATCGAAAAACTCATTTCTCTTAATGTTTTACCAACCAATTTTTCAGGAATGACCGTTTCAACACCTGCAACGTTTTTTGTAATTTCAATGTATTCGATGATTCCACTCATCGCTTCCATTCGTGCTGCTTTATGTCCAGCCTCCTCTTCAGGATAAATAACTAAATCCGCTCCAATACTTTCTAAAATCCCACCAACTTCACGATTATTTGCTTTACAAATAATTCTTTTAACTTTTCTCTCTTTCAATCTTCTCGTAATTAAGATCGAGGCTAAAGAATCCGTTCCAATCGCTACAAATACTGCGTCAAATTGACTTACATTTAAATCCTCTAGAATAGACTCTTCACGTAAATCGCCAATTACTGCATATTCTGTGTACTCTTCTAATTGCTCTAAAGTCTTTTTATCTTTATCACATACAACGACTTCATGACCTAACCGATCAAATTCTTTTACAATTCCTCGCCCAAAACGTCCAGCACCTATTACCAAATATTGTTTTGGCATATATACTCTCCTCCTTACCCAACTGCTAAATCTTTTTCAACATATTTTAATTTTTGATTATCGACTCTAAATACGAAATAAATCAGTGTGAAAATCCCAATTCTTCCAATAAACATTAGTAAAATTAATATTATTTTTGACACACTATGAATATTTGTTGTAATCCCTAATGACAATCCAGTATTTGTAATTGCCGAAATGGCTTCTAGTAATATTAAATCTAACTGAAACGGTTCAAAAATCGAAATTATAATGGTTGCGACCGTGATTAAAATGATAAAGCTCATCGCAATTACAAATGCACGGTCAACAACCTCTTTCTTTACACTTGTTCTAAAAATAATTGTATCGTCCTGTGACTTAATGACTGAAAACATCTTAGCGGCTAAGACCGATACTGTTGTTAGCCGAATCCCGCCTGCTGCACTCGATGAAGCTCCACCAATATACATCAGCACTAAAAGTATTAAGATGGCAGGTAATGTTAGTTCGGCAATATCTAGAGGTGCATATCCTCCATTTCGACTCGTAACTGATAAAAAAAATGAATTAGTTAGTTGATCCAAAAAATTTAAATGTTTAAACGCATGGCCTCTTTCTAAAAGCCAAAATACAATTGTTCCAAGAATCATAAACGAAAAATGTAGGCGCATATTAACCCTTGTAAATAAGGACTTTTTCTTTTTGTATTTATAGATGTACTCCATAATAGTCGGATATCCTAATCCACCTATAAAAATTAAAGCTGCTGTTACAATTAAAACTAAATTATTTTTTTGAAACGATATTAAGCTATTCCCAAATAAATCAAAACCTGTATTTGTAAAACTTGCAATTGAATGGAAAGCAGTAACTAATAAGGTTTCTAATGCAGTGTCATATTTCCCTCTAAATTGACTATAAAAAAAGAGTCCACCTATAAATTGAAAAAATAATGATGTATATAAAACTGACAAACTTAATCTTTTTATTGACTTAATGCTACTTTGATTTTGATCCTTCGATACGACTAATAGATTTGAAATCGTAATTCGAATACCGAGTATCATAAAACCATAGCTAATAAATACAACAATTCCGATTGCCCCAATTTCCATTTGGATCATTAATAGTATTTTTCCCCACACATTAAAGGTCTCAACTAAGTTTACTGTTGTTAACCCAGTCACACTAATTGCACTTGTTGAAACAAATAAACTGTCTATATAGCTTATATTCGAAATTCGCGTAAATGGGAGAAAGTATAAGAATGAAAATAAAAATGTAATGATGATATAAGAAATAAATATGTAATGGAGAGGATTTTTGGCTTTTCTCTTCTTTTTTTTCATAAGTAGCTCTTTTCTCCTTTAAATTGGCTGGATAAAAGTTTATGGAATTTTTTTCTAATAGCTATTATCTATTCTACCTATTTTTAGTTAAAAAACAAAAAAACTTTCAAACCATATGAATGATTTGAAAGCTTTTGAAATTTTTAAAATTAATTAGTTGATCTAAGCTGATGTAGAATTATCTGTTTTAACTTGTATTGAAGTAACTTCTTTTTGTTGTTGATATAAGTACAAGAATACACTCACAATTACGATCGTACCTCCAATTAGCTGAAATGATGATAACATTTCGTGAAGAAGGAAAACTGCTAAAATAGATGCACCAACTGGTTCCCCAAGTATACTCATTGATATTGTCGTAGCATTTACGTAATTTAATAAATAGTTATTTATGATATGTGCTAATGAAGGAATAATGGCAGATGCAATAAATATGATCCAATCTTTTGATTGGTAATCAAAGAAATTATCCATCGTTACGATATTATAGATTGTTAAAAATGCAGCTGAAAATGCGAATACCCAAAAACTATACACCCAATGAGATGTATTTTTTACGGTTGTTTGTCCAACCATTAAATAGAGTACTGCAGCAATTACACTTAAAAATGAAAGAATATCACCTTTAAACGCTGACATACTTAAGCCGATATCACCGAATCCTATTAGACATACACCAATAATGGCGATAATCATACATATTTTAGATTGCATAGACGTTCGCTCTTTAAATACAAAAAATCCAAGAATCATTGCAACTAATGGCTGAAGAGCTAATATAATCGTTGAGCTCGCCACTGAAGTGAAAACTAATGAACCATACCATAAAATAAAATGGACAGCTAACATTAATCCACCTAAAGCGAATGATTTATAATGCGATTTTTTTAAGGCTTTTAACTCATTTTTTCGCTTCAATACAAATGGTAGCATCCATATACATGTAAACCAGAGGCGATACATGCTTAAAACAGATGGAGAAGCTTTCGTCCATTTAGCTAATATAGCTGAAGTTGAAATCGCAATAATGGACAAAATTAATAAAGACATCATTGCATTTGGTTGTTTTTTACTCATGTTTCACCTCATTTCGACTTATTTTTGTAAGCGTTTAAAACATTTTGCTTTTCTAAATTTTTAGTATGAAGTAACATCTAATTATATCATCCTAGGGAAAAGAAGAGGAGACATTTTATGATTCAAACAAATGGGACTAGAGAAGAACATACATTATATAGTGAACACCTAAAAAAAGAAATCACATTTACAATATACTATTCAAGCATGTACACTCCGTTAATAAAACATCACTTATTAATCGCTCAAGATGGACAAGACTATTTTAATTTAGGAAAAGTTCATCGAGTAATTGAAAAATTAACAAAAGAAGGTTCAATTCAACCTACAATCATTGTAGGAATACCATATTCTTCACCAGAGGAGCGCTTTAAGCTATACCACCCTTCCCAACCTGGTCAAAAAAATTATATTCGTTTTTTAGCTGAAGAATTACTTCCGTATTTAGATGATCATTTACCTTTACTTGGATTAGCCCATAGCAGGACATTAATCGGCGATTCATTAGGTGGGACTGTTTCATTACAAGCTGCATTTACATATCCAAATACATTTGGACAAGTCGTTATGCAATCTCCATTTGTGAATGATGATGTTATAGAATTTTTAGAGAATACAAAATTAAATTCAATTCTTTCAATTGTTCAAACTGTTGGAAAACAAGAAGAAAATGTTTTTACACCAAGTAAGCAATGGGTTAATTTTGTCAAAGGTGGTTTACAGTTAAAAGATTATTTAGCTAACTTCCCTGTAGAATTACATTATGAAGAATATGAAGGGGACCATACTTGGACAAACTGGGAAAAGCAGCTTGAAGAGGTATTAAAAATTAGTTTAGCAAAATAATTCGTGAAACTTAGCGATTTTCAAAAAATTTGGTATAATTAAAATTAGTTATTTTTCTTTCGTTAATTTTTTCAAATTAAAATATAAAGTATCGCAAACAGGAGGTAATTTTTATGAAATGTGGCGTTGTTTTTTTCCCATCTAATTTCGTTCAAGAAAAGGCTAATGAGTATAGAAAACGTTTTGATCCAGCGTATACGTTAATCTCTCCTCATGTTACATTAAGAAGTGGATTCGAACTAAGTGAAGATCAACTTCCAAATATTATTTCACAATTAAATGAAATTGCGAGTCAAATTGAACCATTTGAATTGGAAATTAATAAAGTAAGTTCTTTTGCACCAGTTAATAATGTCATTTATTTAAAAGTTACACCTGTTGAAGCATTGAAAGAGCTTCATGAAAAAATGCACACTGGCGCTTTCCCAGAAACAAAAGATTATGCATTCGTACCGCATATTACAATTGGTCAGCAATTACAAGATGCTGAATTTGCTGATATTCTAGGCCAGTTACGCATGATTCAATTTAGTTACAATGAAGTAGTAGATAACTTTAAATTAGTTTACCAATTAGAAAACGGTGCTTGGGAAGTATATGAAACATTTAAATTAGGAGCAAAAAAATGAGCATTCGCACTATAGTAGCAGCAACAGACGAAAGTATACAAGACGCTCTTAAAGTAAGAGTAGAAGTTTTTGTAGAGGAACAACAAATTTCTAGAGAATTAGAGTTTGATGGCCTTGACGAAGAATGTATACATTTTGTTTCATACGATGGAGAACAACCGATTGCTGCAGGTCGACTTAGATTAATCGAATCGACTGGAAAAGTTCAGCGAATCTGTGTGTTAAGTAGCTATCGAGGAAAAAAAATTGGGAATGAAATTATGTACTTAATTCATAAAACTGCAAAGGAAAAAGGATTAGATCAATTAGTCCTACACGCACAAGAATCTGCAATTCCTTTTTATGAAAAATTAGGTTATAAAATCTCTTCCGAAATATTTTTTGAAGCTGGCATTCCACACGCAGAAATGAAACTAAAATTAAATTAAACACACTTAAAACTATGATTCAATTGAATCATAGTTTTTTCATGGGGCTTTAATATACTCGTGGCTATGAAACAAACAACGGTCTTACTAATGTATTTAGTTCGATACATATCAAAAGATACTTTTTTCCCATTAAAATTCACTTTTCGTACACAAATCTTTTTGGTAACATAGATGAGTCTGCTTTAATTTTAAGGGGGAAAATAATGAAAATTGCAAACTATCAAAATCAATCAATCTATTTACCAGAATTCCCTCGATCAAGATATGAGGAAATATATCAAGCCAGTATTCGCGGGGAAGTTAAATGTGTTAATTGCCATCAAAACTTAAATTTCACATTAACTATTTATGATATTCCTCATTTTTATCATATAAACAAAGAGCAAAATCTAGCATGTATGAATCATAACGTAGAGTTGGAGCAAGAAATGGTTGCTAGATTTGAAAATAATCCTTCTACTACGGAAAATACTGATCGTATTATTAAACTACCTACTAAGCGTTCAATTTCAAATACAGCTACAATCGAAAAAACAGATGAAAATCAATTTATTAACAGACTACCTTTTTACAATATTCCACCATATAAAATAAATGAACAAAAGACGGATCAATTTGTGATCAATCAAATTTCATTAGATTCTCAACAATGGAATGCTGTTACACATATCGGTTCACCTTTACTTGTACTTGCTGGAGCCGGAAGTGGTAAAACACGAGTCATAACAACTCGAGCAATGCATTTAATGAATAGCGGTATACTTCCTCATGAAATGATGCTTGTAACATTTACGTCAAAAGCATCTGCAGAAATGAAAGAAAGAATGAAAGGTCTAGGTTACCCTATTCAACAGATGGAAATTGGTACCTTCCATAGCATTTTCTATAAAATGCTTTTACGATTTGATCGAGCAAAATGGGATTCAAGCCGTTTAATTAAATCAGATTTTCAAAAGGAGATCATGTTAAAGCAAATTGGCCGACGACTTGAAATTGATGAAAAGTCATTTGCATATGACCAAGCCATTCAACAAATTGGCTTATGGAAGAACTCATGTGTTTATCCACATGAGATTCGATCAAAAGATGCTTGGGAAGAACAGGTCGCTTCTCTTTATGAAGGCTATGAATCATTAAAAAAGCAAAATGGGCAATTTGATTTTGACGATATGTTACTTGGTTGCTTTGAAATGCTAAATGAAAATAATGAATTACTTTTACATTATCAAAATCGATTTAAGTGTTTATTAGTGGATGAGTTCCAAGATATTAATAAAATCCAATTCAATATTCTCAAAATCCTTTTTCAACATACAGAAAATATAACGGCTGTTGGTGATGATGACCAGTCAATCTATGCGTTTAGAGGAAGTGACCCCAGGTTTATCTTGGACTTTAAAGAACATTTCAAAGGATCTACAATTTATCATTTAAGTGAAAATTATCGTTCTACCCATGGGATTGTATCATTGGCAAACGAAGTCATTAAGCCAAATAAAAACCGTTTTGTAAAATCAATGCATGCTCAATATGACT
Source organism: Bacillus sp. UNCCL81 (assembly GCF_900112535.1). Classification (NCBI taxonomy): domain Bacteria; kingdom Bacillati; phylum Bacillota; class Bacilli; order Caryophanales; family Bacillaceae; genus Bacillus; species Bacillus sp. UNCCL81. The sequence continues at coordinate 14,033 of NZ_FOMF01000009.1, forward strand.
ACGACCAAGTACCTTCTTTCTTTTTTCCATACGATGAAGAGGAAGAAGCAACGATGATTATTAATGATATGAAAGAAAAAATTAATAACGGTGCAAATCCAGGACAATTTGCTATTTTGTATCGCACAAATACTGCATCAAGGGCTGTTTTTGAGCGATTAATTGGAACAAGCTTGCCTTTTACAATCGACCAAGATGGTGATTCATTTTATGATCGACCTATTATTCGAAAAATGATCTCTTTCTTACTATTAATAGGTGATGAGGACCACCAAGCAGCATTGAAAGAAATATTACCGGTCTTTTTCCTAAAACAACAAGCATTTCAAGATGCAAAAATGAATAGTGTATTGCAAAATCTATCTTTCTTAGAAGCATTCACCACGATTAAAAGTGCAGCACCATTTCAAATTAAAAAAATTGAAAACCTGATCAAGATTTTACGTTATTTAAAACACGCATCTCCTTTAGAAGCAATTGAGCGAATTGAAGAAAGTCCAGCATTTATGGACTATATTAAAAAGCGTGGAAATGAGTCTAATAAAATCGAACGACCTTCTGATGATTTGAGAGATTTGAAGGTCGTAAGCAAAAATTTCAAATCAATTCGAGAGTTTATTGAACACGCATTTCATATTTCTGCTAAATTTAAAGAATATAAGCAGAAAAAAAATCAATCATCACAAGATAATATTTCGCTTTTAACAGCTCACCGTTCAAAGGGATTAGAATATGATTATGTCTATATTCTAGGGGTTGTAGACGGAGGATTCCCTCATGATTATGCTTTAGAATCCTTAAAAAATGGTAACTTAGATCAACTAGAAGAAGAACGTCGCCTTCTTTATGTGGCATGTACAAGAGCTAGAAAGCTATTATACTTATCGATTCTTCAAAAAAGAAGAGGAAAAAAAGCTAATACATCAAGACTAATTCGACGTTTTATTAATAAGAAATGAGATTGAACAACTTTCTTGTATAAAAAATTAAGGTGAGCAAAATATGCTCACCTTTTTTTATGGATTATCGTCTAGTTGTTCTACTGCCACAGCCACAACCTGATTTTTTCACGTAGCCCGCCGGAGCTCCTTGGTAATAAGGGTTATAGTTCGCTTGATTCATTTGTTGCTGCATTTGTTGTTGCTGCATTTGGTACTGCTGTTGTTGTTGGAGTTGTTGCCATTGAAAAGGAGTCATTTGACCCTGACCTTGATTGTACATATCTTCCCTCCTAATTAAGTCTATTCACAATAGTATATGAAAGGAATTTTCAATCGTTCTACCTAAAATTATGAATTCAGTCTATTAACAATCGTTTCTATTACGCCAGCTGCCCCTGCAATAGCTAACAAAATGATGATGAACTCACCCACATATGGAAAGAACACATATATTAATAGTAATAACGCTGTACACCAAATTCCACTACACCAAGTACAACTTAATAGCTCACCAAAAAAGTATTGGATTCCACTTCCTTTAATCTTTGTATAAGTAACTGGCATCCCATTCTCTTCAAGCGTTATTTCATCAATAAAAGGCCTTCTTAGAAAAGCTGTTATTTTATCGTGAACTACTAAACGAGTCAATCGAAAGCTTGCCAAAATTAAGATGAATAGCAACAACCAACTTATATCCATGTTAAGTACGCAGGACAAGGGATATGGATGCAATGGGTAAATAATTTCACTTCCTTACCCTACATTTATGCTCCTCTAATCCCTTCCAACCCTTCTCCTCTCCTTTTCTTATTTCTCTCCCTATTTACATATTACAGATCTAAGCTCTTCTTTGTCTTTCCTGCTTAAACTGTACTACTTTGCTCCTAAGCCCATTTATCTAAAAAAGCAAAAATCTTCAGTAACCGTTTTTCGCCTGCTTAATATCATAGTAATGTAATATCCATCTAAAGTGATAAGGAGTGAAAATGATGAGTTGCAAAGACAACCACGACAAAAAAAGAAACCATTGCGTATGTGACGTTGTAAAATTCATAAATGATCTACAAGATTGCGCAACAAACACTTGCCCAACAGGTTGTGACGTTCCATTCTTAGGTGCTAACCCTAATGTACCACTTGCAAATACTCGCCCTTTCCTATTGTATTTAGCAAACGGTGAATTATTTAGAGTACCAGCATTTAATCATAATAATATGATGATGATGGCACAAAATCGTGATGGCAATGATAACAACAACAACAACAACAAAAACGGTCAAATGAACAATTGCCAAGATACAGTTGTTTTCCGTGTTGAAAGTGTAGATGAAGATTGCTGTGCAGTGTTAAGAGCATTAATTCCAGTAAACAACAAAGACAACAAAGACAACAAAAACAACAACCAAAATACTTTCTGCGAATTAGTAGACTCTGACATGTTTGTAGCATCAAACACTTGTGTAACAGTTGACCTAGATTGCTTCTGTGCAATCCAATGCCTACGTGACGTACACGTTACAAATCTGTAAGTTTAATGTAAACTAAAAAACTATGGGTGGTAGATCATGTATCTACCACCTTTTTAACGCCTTAAATACCTACCATTTGAATACTTACAATACTTTGAATATCCAATTCAACATCATTAATTTTTGAAGAAACCTTAATTGAAACCTTTCCTTCGTTGTAACCCATAATATAGCCAATATATAAATCTTTTTCTGTACGAATTCGGCACTCAACTTTTGGAATATAATGAGGCTTATTTATCATAAATAATACTTTTTCTTCATTCGTCATCGCTTTAAATGGTTTTTTCATCCAAGTATTGTCTGCTTCGACTTGTTCTTCTTGATCTTCTTGTTCTTGTTGCTCTTCTTGTTGCTCTTCTTGTTCATCTAAATCTACAACATCTTCCAGTTCTTCTAATTCATCTAATTCTTCTAATTGATCTAGTTCTTCAACTTCCACGTATTTAGAAGCTACATATTCTTTATCCTTTTGTTTTTGATCCTGATTATTTACTTTGACCACATATGAGTGTTGTACGTTCAACTTGGCTTCTTGAAAATCAGGCTGTGCAATATATAATAATGGCTTTACACCCTCTTTAGACTCTTTTCTTGCCATTGTTGTTCCTCCCTCGTAAGTGTGCTCTCATAAATTATATGAACGGACAATATTTATCATGTTACTTTTTTCTCAATCAAGTAATCTACAAATTTAATTGAAATACCAAATATATGCCCATCAACACTTGACTAATTTTATACATATTCATCTAAATTGGACAAATATCCTAGTACAAACAATTGACAGGGCACATATAAATACATTGTAACCGCACAGAAAAAACAAGGAGCGATGAAAAAGTGAATAAAGAGTTATTCTCAGTATTCGTAGGTAAAGGAGTTAGAATTGGTCGAGGAGGTCATGAATCTAAAGAAGGTTTATTACTTGGTGCATATGAAACACATATTGCTCTTTTTACAGAGGCTGAAGGTGTAATTTACTTCCCTTATACTCATATTAAAAGCGTAACTTCATTTGCAAAAGGTAGATTATCTTATGATGAAATGTACAATACGATTGAATTATTACCAAACGAGAGTTTTGTAGACTTATTAAATTCTCAAGTTAGACAATGGGTAAAAATTAATCGCGGTGGCCACGACAAAGTTGAAGGTATTCTTCTTGATGCAAACCATGATTATGTAGAAATTTCTTTTAACGATGAACTAGTGTATCTTGCTACTTATCATGTAAAAAGTGTAAGTTTCGGAGAAAAATTTGAAGTTTACGAAAGAAGTAATACGACAAGCCAAACATTAAGAAGAAGAAAATAATGTTTAGAAAGGTCGTTTTATGAAATAAAACGACCCTTTTTTTATAAAACTTTGACCCTCGATGCCATTCTAATTATGTAAACCCCTTATAACGTAATTTGAAACTATACTTAATTTTGAGTGGTAATCAATAAATCATTGGAAGTATGCTGTTATGAACTAACTGATCCAACTATAAAGTTTTCAAACTTAATAATCTTTTTCATTCATATAAGACAGGCACTATCTATCTTGCCAACCTTTAAATGAAATGATTGATTTTATTTAGACAAACTATCATTCTAATCGATATACCCATATAAATAAAATTGAAAATCCTTTTTCAGAAATGAACGTGTCTGAATCATAATGATTTATCTTTTTAAGAAAGGAGAAAATCATGGCAAGTTTCAAAAATTTTCTCAACAAACAAGTTACAATTGAAATATCTGGTAACAGTAATGTTGATGGAATCTTAATTGAAGTTGGAAATGATTTATTAGTTGTTTTCAATGGTGAAAATTTCCTTTATATTCCACTACTTCATATTCATAATCTTAGTGAAAGTACACTCGAAGAATCATTTGGTGTTGTTCCCTCCCTACAAGAACTAGAACACGAAAAAGATGAGTTATCTTTACGTAAAGTCTTAACTGCTGCCAAAGGGATTTTTGTTGAAATTAATCTTTCAAATAATCGTTCTTTTCATGGCTTTATTACAACCATCATGAATAATTACTTTGTATTCTATTCACCGATCTATAAAATCATGTATATATCCCTACAGCATTTAAAGTGGTTAACCCCTTATCTCACTGAAAAGACCCCTTATATGTTAAGTAATAATTTATTACCTGTTAATCCTTCTAATATCCCTCTAGCACGCACGTTAGACGTTCAATTAAATAAGTTGATTGGTGAATTAGTCGTAATGAACAGTGGAGAAAATTACGAATATATAGGTAAGTTGAGTTCTATTGACTCAAATTTCATAGAGTTGACTACATCTAGAGGAGAAAGCAAATTAGTAGGTCTTCGTCACTTAAAATCAATTTTTATTCCGTAAGAATTAATAAAATTAAAATGCCACATTTTACAATAAAAAAGTGCCTATTTATGTCATCATAAGAAAGCACTTTTTTTTGTTTGACTAATGTCAGGTTGATTTCCCCAACAGAATGTTTACCCATATAAAGAACACACTTATTTTCTTTTGAAGGATGCACGCTTTTCATGGCGATGTGGGCATGAGCTGAGTGCCTCGTTGCATTCTATTACCGCATCTCAAGATGAGTGAGCAACATCAGTTTCAATTTGATTTGAGTATATTATTTTCTTTTTTTGGCTGTTTTACTTACTTATAACCCCTTATGAGTTACCAAATTTCAGATTCTTTCTGTTTTACTTACTCATGAACCCCTTATGAGTTACTAAGTTTCAGATTCTCGCTGTTTTACTTACTCATGAACCTCTTATGAGTTACTAAGTTTCAGATTCTCGCTGTTTTACTTACTCATGAACCCCTTATGAGTTACTAAGTTTCAGATTCTCGCTGTTTTACTTACTCATGAACCTCTTATGAGTTACTAAGTTTCAGATTCTCGCTGTTTTACTTACTCATGAACCTCTTATGAGTTATTATGTTTCAGATTCTCGCTGTTTTACTTACTCATGAACCTCTTATGAGTTATTAAATTTACCCATGACTAAGTATGTAATATCAACACAAAAAAATAGAAGCCATTTAGACTTCTATTGTTCTTACTATTCTTATCCCATTATATGGTATCCTGAATCAACATGAATGTTTTCTCCAGTAATACCTCTTGCTAAGTCACTAAATAAGAATAAAGCAGAATCTCCTACTTCTTCTTGTGTTACGTTTCTGCGTAATGGTGCTTTTTCTTCGATCTCTTTTAAGATTGTATTAAAGTCACCTACTCCTTTTGCAGAAAGCGTACGGATTGGTCCTGCAGAGATTGAGTTTACGCGAATATTGTATTTCCCTAAATCGTTTGCTAAATAGCGTACAGAAGCTTCTAGAGCTGCTTTAGATACACCCATTAGGTTATAGTTTTGCATTACACGCTCGCCACCTAAGTAAGTTAGCGTAACAATGCTTCCGCCTTCAACCATTAATGGTTTTGCTTCACGAGCTACACCTACTAATGAGTAAGCACTAATGTTTTGTGATAATAAGTATCCATCACGGCTTGTGTCTACAAAATCACCTTTTAAGTCCTCTTTATTAGCAAAAGCGATACAGTGTGCTACACCATGAATTGTGCCTACTTGCTCTTTAATTGATGCAAAGCATTTTGCTAAATCTTCATCACTAGTTACATCACATTGAACTAAAAGATTGTTAGGATTTTCTAGTGAGTCAGCTAATTCACGAACACCTTTTTCTAATCTTTCATTTGCGTATGTAAAAATTAAATTTGCTCCCGCGCTATGTAATGATTGTGCAATACCCCAAGCGATACTACGGAAGTTTGCAACACCCATAACAACAAAAGTTTTTCCTTGCAATGAAATCATATCATTCATCTCCTTTATTATTAGTTATTAGTACTAGATACTAAAATAGTAGCACAAATACGATGAATTGAAAATAGTAAAGTTATTTATAGCTTTATCCACAAAAAATATAAATATAATAGTTTATTTAAAAAGAGTTTATAGTTTTGAATTCCTTTAAGGACAAAAATAAACTATAATGATGATTGTCGTACATTAAAAGTGCCTATTTAAAAGCATACTAATAAAACTTATTATAGAGAGGTGAGGACATGAAGGAAGACCGTACATCTCCCTTTCAAATTGATTTCAAATTACTTTTTATCCTTTTTTGTATTGCCGCTGTAAGTTATCTTGCAATTACTAGTGCAATGCCAAGCCTTCCTGCAAATCTAAGAAACATCAATTTCGCTGGACAACAAATTAAATGGTATATCATTGGACTTGTTGGTATTGCCTTTATTATGATTATTGATTTTGATCGATATAAAAATGTTATTTGGTATATGTATGGTTTTGGATTACTCCTACTACTTGGTTTAGAACTGCATATTCCAGGTGCTAAAACCATCAAAGGTGCAACGGCATGGTACACCTTACCTGGTATTGGTAACTTTCAACCATCTGAATTAATGAAAATTTTTATGATCATTATTTTAGGAACCATTATATCAAGACATAATGAAATGTATGCTGTTCGTGGAAAGAGAGAAGATATTTTACTTTTAGGTAAAATATTCGGTATTGCGTTACCTCCTCTACTTCTGATTGCGAAAGAGCCTGATTTAGGTAATACAATGGTTATGTGTGCAATTATCGCAACAATGATTTTAATTTCTGGAATTCGTTGGCGCTATATTCTTGGGCTAGTTTTATTCACGATTGCCCTTGGTGCTTTCATGGTTTATCTATACTTTTATCATTTTGAATTTTTCACATCGCATGTGCTTGAGGAATACCAATTAAATCGTTTTTACGGTTGGTTAGCGCCTTATGAATACCCTTCTCAAGGTTATCAGCTTACTCAGGCATTAATGGCAGCTGGTTCTGGTTTGCTTACTGGTAAGGGGTTCCATAACGGTGAAGCTTACTTCCCTGAACCACATACAGATTTTATTTTCACAGTAATCTGTGAACAATACGGATTCATAGGAGCAAGTGTAGTAATTTCATTATTCTTCTTATTAATTTATCGAATGATTCATATTGCTTTAGAAAGTAACGACAAATTTGGTAGCTATATTTGTGCCGGTGTTGTAGGAATGTTTACTTTCCAGATTTTTCAAAATATTGGTATGACGATCGGTCTACTTCCTATTACAGGGATTACTCTACCATTTGTAAGTTACGGAGGAAGTTCTCTAGCAACTAATTTACTTGCAATTGGATTCATCCTTAATGTAAGATCTAGAACAAATAAGTATATGTTTGACTGATAGAGTAGAAATACAAAGGGTAAAGATCTAATGAAGATCTTTACCCTTCTTTTTTTTATATTTAATACACTTCTTAGAAAGTTCTTTTACGCTGCTAATTTGGGGCATACTACGATTATTACTAGTTGAAATAACAGACTAAAAGGATTGATAGGATGAAATACGATATCATAGGCGATATTCATGGTTGTTATAATGAATTTGTTGAATTAACTAAAAAACTTGGTTATTCGTGGGAGAACAATATTCCTGTTCACCCAGATAATCGAAAGTTAGTTTTTGTTGGTGATTTAACGGATCGCGGACCTAATTCGCTTGCAGTTATAAAAGTAGTATATGAACTTGTGATAAAGCATAAGAAAGCACATTATTCACCAGGGAATCATTGTAATAAACTTTATCGTTATTTTCTTGGTCGCAATGTAAAAATTCAACATGGACTTGAAACAACAGTTGCTGAATTAGAATCAGTTAGCGGTAAAGAAAGGAGCCATTATCAAGCATCGTTTAAAAAACTTTATGAAGGCTCCCCTCTATATAATGTTTTAGACAATGGAAAATTAGTTGTTAGTCATGCTGGTATACGTGAGGACATGATTGGTAAGCATTCAAATAATGTTAAAACATTCGTTTTATATGGAGATATTAATGGAGAAGTGCTCCCAAATGGGATGCCTGTAAGAAAAGACTGGGCGAAAGAGTATAAAGGTAAAGCACTAATTGTCTATGGTCATACTCCAATAAAAGAACCAAGAGAATTAAATAATACAATTAATATTGATACTGGCGCCGTCTTCGGTGGTAAACTTACAGCATTTTCGTATCCAGAACATAAATATACCCAAGTACAATCTTCCATGCCATACATTGAAGAAAAATTTAGTTTTTACGAAGAAAAAGAAAGCAGAGTTTAGGAAAATAGATACAAAAAAAGTAGGTTTCTGATCGGAACCTACTTTTTTGCTGATAATGTAAGCGCTCACTTATCAGCTTAATATATTAGTCTCTTCCATCCCCATGGAGAAACACTACATACTAAAAATAATCTATTATTCATATATTGTCAATAAATTATACAAAATTTAGACAAATTTATTACTTGACATTCACGATTCCAATAACCTCTCTAAATCAACAGGTAAAGCGATTTCAAAGTTTTTTTCCGTATAATCAATTGGATGAACAAATGACAATTGATAGCTATGCAACGCCTGCCTTTTTAATCGATCAGTATTACCTCCATATAAGTCATCCCCGATTAATGGATGTCCAATCGAAGACATATGTACCCGGATTTGATGTGTTCGACCCGTTTCTAATTCTAATTCAACAACTGAGTAGTCCCTATTTACTACAAGGACTTTAAAATGTGTGATTGCTTCTTGTCCCTCTTCAGAAACAATTCTCTCGATAATACTATCACTTTTCCTAGCAATCTTTGCACATATTACCCCTTCAGTGCCATTCATTTGTCCATGAACAATTGCTAAATACTTTCTTTGTACATTTTTTAGTTCATTTTTCGAAAATAAATAATGAATATAACGATTTTTGGCAACTAACATTAATCCTGAAGTATCTTTGTCTAATCGAGTGACTATATGGATGGTGGATTGGAGCCCAATTGTTTGATAATAAAATAATAATCCATTTGCAAGAGTACCATTAGGATGCTCTCTAGAAGGTATACTTGGTATCCCAAAAGGTTTATTGATGACTAATACAGCATCATCTTCATAAACAATTTCAAAAGGAATATCTTCAGCTATAAGATCCACACTTGGTTTCTCGATTGGAAAATAGATTTGAATAAGATCAAATTCGTTTAAAATTGTACGGACAGTTTTTTCTTCACCGTTTACTGTAATTTTTCCACCTTGAAATTTTATATCTGTGAGAGCACGTTTAGAGAGCTCCTTTAATTTAAGAAACTCTCTAAGTAATATTCCATTATGCTCTTTTTTTACTTCCCATGATAGACTAAATTGATTCATATTCTTCACCATTTTATTTAACAAAAGAATCAACGACACGCTTCCAAAATGGAAATGGTCTAAAACGTGCAAAACGTACTTTTTCATGAGCTACTCGACATTGAATCGATTTAACATCTTGATGTACGATTGTTTTATGATCTAATGTAATTTGAAAATTTGCGTTTCTTACAGGTTTAAGTAAGCAAGTATGATGTTTAGGTAAAACAAGAGGTGAACCAATTGTACGAAAAACTCGATTATTAATTGAAGCCATCTCAGCAATTTGAATTGCTTCAATTGATGGATGAATAATAGCTCCCCCAAGTGCTTTATTATACGCTGTACTTCCTGAAGGTGTAGAAATACAAAGACCGTCACCTCTAAATGTCTCAAAATGCTGACCTTTTATTTCAACATCAATCACTAATGTACCTTCAAGACCTTTTATCGTACATTCATTTAAAGCTAATGTTTGCATTTCTTTTCTTCCATCCTTATAACGGATGATTACTTCCAATAAAGGATATTCAACTACTTGAAATGGAGTTTTAGCAATTGCAATAACAAGCTTTTCTACCTCACTTGGTACCCAATCAGCGTAAAACCCTAAATGCCCAGTATGAACCCCTACGAAAGATACTTTATCGAGAAGATGAGTGTAATTATGAAAAGCATGAAGTAAGGTACCGTCACCACCTACAGATATGACAATTTCAGGCTCTTCTTCATCAAATTTAAAATTAAAACTCTCTAAATAATCTCTCATTCGTTTCGTCAGTTCATTGGACTCTTGATCGCCCTTAGACATAATTACGAATTTCATTTTCTCGCCCTTTCCTTATTGGTCGTTTTTTTTCGAAAACTCTGCTTGCGCCTCTTGAATCTCTCCTCTAATAAGGGACATTTCTTCATCTAATAGAAACGCTGCTTCAGCTGCTCTTTGTAACCGTTCATGAATATTTTCAGGGTATTTCCCTTTATACTTATAATTTAAAGAATGCTCTATTGTTGCCCAAAAATTCATCGCAAGAGTTCTTATTTGAATTTCAACTAAAACTTTTCGTTCTCCTTCAATTGTTTGAACTGGATATTCAACAACAACATGATAAGAACGATACCCGCTATTCTTTTTATTTGTAATATAATCTCGCTCTTCGACAATTGTAAAATCTTTGCGTTTGCGAAGAAGCTCCACTACATTTTTAATATCCTCAACAAATTGGCACATCATTCTAAGACCGGCAATATCCTGTAATTCCGTTTCTAAATTCGCTAAAGGAATTCCTTTTCTTATCGTCTTATTAACAATGCTATGAATAGGCTTAACTCTCCCAGTTACAAACTCAATTGGGGAATGCTGATTAGTTTCTTCAAACTGTTTTCTAATCCCTTTTAACTTTACCTTCAATTCACTTACTGCTTGTTCATAAGGTGCTAAAAAACTTTCCCATTGACCATTCATCCAATCACCACCAACTTACTTCTCTTCTAAAAATGCACTTTGAACTTGCTTAACAAATTCTTCTCCATAGTTAAAATTACCTTCAACATTTTGGATCAAATAAGTTAACTCTTCATTCCAATTATTTAGCGAAAGATCCTTTTCGCCGACCTTTAAAAATACGTTTAAATTTTGATCATTTGCTTTTTTCAAGTCCGACCAATATTCATAAGGAACTGTAACATATACAAATTCTTCTTTTTCTTCTAATATATACAATAGTGAACCTTGGTCTGAGTCTGCAATCATTGTTCCTACTTCATGACACTGTTCTAAATCCATTTTTGTATCGTCGATTAACAGAAATAAACCATCTTCATTTATATTTATTCCATTTATTTCAAGCATTTTTCTCATCACTAAAACCTCAACCTTTTTAATGTATGTATTTTATTTAATTTTGACCATTTCTATTGTAACATATCAAATAGAAAATAGACGAAGACTAGCACATTCAATAACAAAAATTATACTTAAAAATAAGGAGTTAATTATGGCTAAAGAAATTGAAATTGAATTTAAGAACTTATTAACAAAAGAGGAATTTGAAAAGCTTAAATCGTATTTCCAAGTTAACGAGTCAAGTTTTCAATCACAAACTAATTATTATTTTGAGACACCTGATTTTACAATTAAAGAACATGGTGGAGCATTAAGAATCCGCAAAAAGTCACTAACTTCTTATACTTTAACTTTAAAAATAAAACAAGCTGTCGGACATTTAGAAATTAATCAAAAAATAAGTCAAACTGAAGCATCAACTATGCTAAAAACCTTCGTTCTTCCAGATGGAGAAGTAAAAGATTATATCAACGAAGTAAAATTAAACTTAAATGCCCTAGTATTAATAGGTGACTTAACAACAAACAGAGTAGAATTTCCATATGAAAATGGGCTCTTAGTTTTAGACCATAGTACATATTTAAATCACGAGGATTATGAGTTAGAATTCGAAGTTTCGGATGAAAACATCGGTAGACAACAGTTTATCAATCTGTTAGAAAAGCAACAAATCCCTCAGCGTGAAACTTTGAATAAAATTAGACGCTTTTTTAATGTTAAACAAGGAAATCAAACTAACTGACATATGAGCACCATTTTTAGTTTAAAAGGAATGTCTACGTATGCTCTGTGAACCTACTGAGTATACGTAAAGTTTGTTGAATAGCCCAACGAAAATAGTTATTTTTAAACGCCGAAGAAACCTAAAGGGTATATTTTTGTGTTTATTAGTATGAAGGCAATTTTATCAATCTTTTTATTGTTAAATAGAAGATTTCACCCAACTTTTTAAACGATAATCTACAATTAAAGCTGCTTTGCTAGTTTGCCATTTGAAAATAACTACTTTTGTCCAATTTTTTGTCATTATGCCTTAACCGGTATGGGTATTAATTTCTCTTATTTGCTATTACTAAGGATTTTATTGCGATATAGCTATTTTTATTTGCGTTTCTCTTTTTTTAATTGCAGATATGACGATTTTATTTGCGATTTTGGAATTTTATTTGCAGATCATTCTTTATTTACACAGAAAATCTCCTTTTTTGCAGATCAAACTCTCCGCTCTCGGTTTTATATATATATTTCACAATTGTATTTTGCAATCCACTCAGATTTCTGTGACACCCCCTTTTTATGAACTTATTCACATGAATTAAGGAAATATTAATAGATTAATGAAAAATAGTGCATCATATTTGAAATATTAACTATCCGTTGCTACAATACGATTAGAGAATAAACGTGTTATATCTTACAAATTAATTTTCAAGTCTGTTATAGTACGGACTTATGAATTGCATTAAGGGTGAAATATATGAATGACAAACAATATAAAAATGAATCAATCACGCTTCCCGAGCAGAATTGTACAAAAAAATCGATTGAATTGTATGTATTCATAGATCCACTTTGTAGAAATTGTTGGGATTTTAGTACAATTTTAAAAAAGTTCCACTTAGAATATGGTCAATATTTCTCATCTACTTATATTCCAGTTAATCGATATTACACAACTAAAAAACTATTAGAAAAACGCCCTTCTCAGCTTGCATTCGTATGGGAGAAGACGGCTAGCAGATCGGATATCCTTTGCGACGATCACTTATGGATTGATAATAAAGAACTTTACCCATACTACTCTGCAATTGCATTAAAAGCAGCTGAGCTTCAAGGTAGAGTTGCTGGCGTTAACTACTTAAAGAAGTTACAAGAATATTATTTCTTGAAGGATTTAGACATTACAGATCAAGATGTTCTTATCGAATGTGCTAAAGATATAAATATTGATGTAAAAGAGTTTATGGAAGATTTACACAGTACCCACTCTATTAAAGCTTTGCAATGTGATATTAAAGTTACGAAAGAAATGCATGTAACTGAAATTCCAAGCGTTGTATTTTTTAATGAAAATATTGAAGAAGAAGGTTTGAAAGTTTCTGGTTTTGAAAGCTATCAGACTTATGTAAAAATTTTAGAACTAATGACTAATACAAAATTAGAAAAACGAGAACTGCCTGATTTAGCTGAATTCATTAAATTCCAACCGTTTGTTACGATTAAAGAATTATGTATGATTTACGAACAATCTACTCAATGTATGGAGTTAGAATTAAAAAAATTAATCCTACGTAGAAAAGTTAAGAAAATTGTTCAAAAAGATCAAATTTATTATCAGTATGTTGTTTAAGAACAAAAAAAGACCTAGCTTTCGCTAGGTCTCTTTTTTGATGTAATATTTTACATCAAGGGGATGGGAGAAATTTTCACGTTCAACAAAGGGGTATTTGTGTTTGTGAAGTAATTCACACCCTTATAATACAATTTATTTTAGAGTTTGGCAACCATTTGAGAAATATTTCACATTTTAGACACAAAATAGTAGGTATAAAGATATAGAAAAAGTTAGGATAAAAAACAAACACATATAGCTATGATGCTACATGTGTTTGTTTGAATAAGTTATTCGTTAAATAAAAGTTCTTCCATTTCGTTTAACATTTCTTCAAATACTTTCAATGCTTCTACGATTGGTTGTGAAGAGGTCATATCAACGCCAGCTTTTTTCAATACTTCAATTGGATAATCAGAGCTTCCTGCTTTTAAGAAGCCTAAGTATCTTTCAACTGCTGGTTCGCCTTCTTCTAGAATTTGTTTTGAAAGTGCTGTTGCTGCACTGAAACCTGTTGCATATTGGTAAACATAGTAATTGTAATAGAAATGAGGAATTCTACTCCATTCTAAACCAATTAACTCGTCGATTACGATCTCGTCACCAAAATATTTTTTGTTAAGCTCGTAATATGTTTTCGTTAATAAATCTGGCGTTAATGCTTCACCATTTTGAGCTAATACGTGAATCTGATGTTCAAACTCCGCAAACATCGTTTGACGGAATACAGTTCCTCTAAAGGTCTCTAAATAGTGATTTAATAAATAAAGTCTTTGCTTAGGATCTTCAGTATTTTTTAGTAAATAATCATTTAAAATTGCTTCATTACAAGTAGAAGCAACTTCAGCTACGAAGATTGAGTAATCTCCATAAACATAAGGTTGATTTTTACGAGTATGATAACTATGCACTGAATGACCAAATTCATGTGCTAATGTAAATAAATTATTTACATTGTCCTGCCAGTTCATTAGGATATATGGATTAGTACCATACGCACCAGAAGAGTATGCTCCGCTACGTTTTCCTTTGTTTTCTACAACATCTACCCAACGGCTTTCATATGCCTCTTTTAGAATTTCAACATATTCATCACCTAATGGTTTTAATGCTTTTAATAATATTTCTTTTGCTTCTTCATATTTAACTTCCATTTTTACTTCCTCTACTAATGGAGTAAATAAGTCATACATATGAATTTCATCAAGCTTTAACGCTTTTTTACGAATCGCAATATAACGATGCAATAAATTTAAATTATCATTTACAGTAGAAACTAATTGATCATAAACAATTTCAGGAATTTCGTTATTACTTAATGCTGCATGACGCGCATTATCATATTTTCTAACTTTTGCCTTGAAATTATCTTTCTTTACAGCACCACTTAAAGTACTTGCAAAAGTGTTTTTATACGCATCATACGTATGATAAACTGCTTCAAAAGCATCTTTTCGAACGCGACGATCCGCACTTTCTAAATAGTGAATATAACGACCATGTGTGATTTCTACTTCTTCACCATTCTCGTCTTCAATGGTCGGAAATTTTAAATCCGCATTATTTAACATTCCAAACGTATTACTAGAAGAAGATAACACTTCAGAAGCTTGTGCCATAATTTCCTCTTCAGCTGCTGAAAGAACATGTGGTTTTTGTTTTAAAATTTCTTCTAAAGAGTGCTCGTACAATTTCAGTTCATTATTTTCTTCAATAAATTTTTTCAATGTATCTTCTGAAATTGTTAATAATTCAGGCACGAAGTATGACATTGCACTTCCAGCCTTAGTGTATAGATTTTTCGCACGATCATCTAATGCTTGATATGTAGAATTTGTTGTATCTTGATCGTAACGCATATGAGAGTATGTATACAATTTCCCTAATAAAAATGAAATTTCATCCTGTTTTTTCAATGCATTTAAAAGTGTTTGAGATGACTCACCTAATTTACCTTTAAACTCTGAAAACGATGGGATTAATTCAAGTACTTTTTTATACTCTGCTTCCCATTTTGCATCTGTTTCATAAATATCTTCCAACTTCCAAGTTAATTCTTCTTGAACTTCACTTCTAGTTGGTAATTTTTTAACAGCTTTTTGTTCTAGCATGTCTGATCCCCCTAAAATTATTATTAGTATTAATAACATTCCAGTGTCTGATATTAATGATCATTTGAATCAGTTCTTGCATTAAACAACAAATCAAATGCTGTATTAGTGCTCAGACAGTCTTCATCCAATGCTTGTTGGAATGATGATGGAATAATAGCATTAGCTATCTTCATTATTTTACCATTATTAATACGTTTTACGATTCTAATTTTTACTAAAAAGTCAATATACTTTTCTACACATTTCTCCAAATTAACAATTTCATTCTCTTGGAATTGATTAACTCTCCAATTACCATTCTGTACTTCCATTTTTACAGACTGATTTATATTATCTATAAAAATCATTTGTCCAATTTCTACTTCATGAAAAAATTTAAAATATATTTGCCCTTGCCAAGCGATACAATGTTCTTTAATTATGCAGTTACTTTCTAAAGGAACTCCAATTACCGCTGGAAAATAATTAATATTTGCATTGTATAAATACTGTTTAAAAACCTTTAAATTACCTTTAGTTTGCAAATGTTGATATAGTCTAAAATCCTTTTTCAAACGATTCCATTTAGATACAAATATCTTTTTATCTATTCTATTTGGAGATAAAAATTCCTTAAAACTGAAATTATTTATTGGAAATACTTCCTTTTGACCAATATATTGGACTGGAGAAAATGCTATTAACGAGGAAAGTACTGTAAATGATTGTAATGTAGGATTATAGAAGAGAAGTGAAAAAACGTTTATTCTAACAAGTGAATAAATAGAAATTGAATTAATGTAGAAAGATGACCATCTCTTTTGATTTATAAGTTTGTCATTTAGGATCCACAAAACTTTCATTCCACTATCTTTAAAAGAGTTTGTCCTCTTTATCATTGTTTCTAAAGGAATAACCGAACATTGATATTCAACACACATTTGAAGAGTCTTAAGTTTAATAATTAAATCAGGTCTTTGATTTAATTCAGGTATAAATTTTTCAACCTCAACTTTTACATTAAACTTTTTAAAAAATTGGTACAGAGCAAACTTCCCTTTATAATGGTCAATACTCTCTTTTTTCTCATTTTCACATTCGGTCAAATCTATATGCGCAAAATGAGTTACCCTCTTTACTCCAATTTTGAGCCTCACTTGCTTTTTACAAATGGGGCAAAAGTATGGTCCGTTTTGCTTTAATCTTAATAAATCCTCTGTTGTTTTGACTTCAAATAAATTAATAGTATGCCGTTTTGTATTTAATGCGACGATCATATACCACTACCTCCTTTCCAAATTACTTCACTATTCATATCGCATTATCCTTCAAAAAAATAAAAAACGATTTTTCAATTAAAAAACCTACCAAATTAAATTTTCTATTTGGTAGGTGACTATATGAAATATTATAAAAATGTTCTATCAATGTTCTATCAATAAGATAGCTCGTTACAAAAGTGGTGCCATTAATCTTGATAATGATTCAAATATCCTTTTGTATATAGGTCTCTTTTTAAAATCATTAAAAATAATTGCTTCAGAATCACGGATATCATTATTAAAATCATTAACTAAGTGATTAATACTTTCCTCTAAATATAAAAATGCAGTGACCTCGAAGTTTAAACGGAAGCTTCTCATATCCATATTTGCCGTTCCAACAGATGCGATTTCATCATCTACAATCAATATTTTACTGTGTAAGAATCCTTGTCTATATTCATAGATTTCGACCCCTGCTTCTAATAACTCTGGAAAGTATGAACGCGAAGCATAAAATACGATTTTCTTATCGGGACGATCAGGCATTAGAATTTTTACTTTGACCCCACCATTTGCTGCAACTTTAAGAGCAGTTAATATATCTTCATCAGGAACAAAATATGGTGAAGCAATGTATATACTTTTCCTTGCACTTGTAATCATTGCAAAAAACAACTCTTTTATCACTTCATGCTTTCGGTCTGGTCCACCAGATACAAGTTGTATTGCTCCTTTGGAAGAATAACTACTAGCATTAATGTCAAAATATTCTTTGTCATCAATTAACTCATTCGTCATATAATACCAATCTTGCAAGAATATGAATTGTAGTGTTCGTACACCTTCTCCATTAAGATATAGATGGGTATCACGCCACTTTCCGAAATAATGGTCTTTCCCTAAATACTCATCTCCAATATTTAAGCCGCCAACAAATCCTACATTCGAATCTATGACAATAATTTTCCGATGGTTTCGGTAATTTATCGTATCGTTTAAAACTGGAATTTTAACTGGAGAAAATGGTAGTATTTCTACACCAGCTTTTCGTAAGTCTTTTACAAAATTTCTTGATAATTTCCAACTACCTACAGCGTCATAGAGAAATCGAACCTTTACTCCATTTTGTGCCTTTTCAATTAGAATATCTTTTAGCTGATTACCAATCTCATCATTTCTTACGATATAGAATTCGATATGAATATGGTGCTTCGCTTTTTTTAGTTCCTCAATTATTTTTGGAAATGTTTCACTTCCGTTTGTAAGAACTTTTGTAAAGGTATTCATTGTGACTGGTGTATTACTCTGTTTAGCTGCGATATTTATTAGATACTCTAATCTTTGATTTTGCGCTATAAAATCTTTCACTTCTACATCTTCTGATCCACTAATTAAACCATTTGCATTTTGATCATTAATTGCTTTTTTTCGATAGACCATTTTCTTTTTGTAATTTTGTCCAAAAATTAAATAAAAAACAAAACCGAATAACGGGAAAATGGCCAAAAGAATGATCCATGTTAAAGTTCTAGCAGGATTTCTATTTTCTAGGAAAATAATAATCGAAACACCTATAGCCGTTATCGAGAACATTACACTTATTAATCTAAAAATAGTAGATTTTTCAAAAAATGCAAAATTCATTAACCAAATGAATTTAATAGTTGGAGAAGCAAAATATAAAATGCATACAACAATTGATAGAAATATTAAAATCTTTAATCGAAATTGCATCAATATTCTCCTTTATAAAGAAAAGAAACCGATCCCTAAGGCATCGGCTATTACAATAATGGAAAAATTGATTTAAAATGAGGTAAAGCTGTTTTTTCATAAATCAATTTTCCGTATTCCTCTAAAACATGTATAGTTACTTTTGAACGATGACCATATTCAAGTAACATAGATGATAAGTAATCAACTTGAACTTCATCAAGCAATTCTTCTTCAAATTTAACATAAAGATAGTAATAATCTTGGAATGAATAAAGTGTAGTTTCAAATGATTCTTGATTCACAGCATGTGATAATGAAATAATGTCTTCAAAATTTTTAAAGGATAGAATAAGCTCAGTTTCTTCTTCATCCATCGATTCAAAAATATCGTCATCATCATCTTCAACTGCATCATCTTCATCATCTACAGAGATAAATGGAATTTCTAAATTCTTTTCTCCTTCACCTAAATTCACTTCTACTTTTTTGCCGTCTTTAGAAATCACAGCCTTTGTTACAACAACTTCTAAACCCTTGTCTAGTGCCTGTACCTGAATCCATAGGGGGCCACCAGCAATGAATTCCTCAGTCAAATGCGCTTCATCAATTAATTCCCAGAAAAGCTCTTCACTTCTTTCTCGATCTAACCATACTTCATCTTTAGAGAAACCTCTCTCCTCGATGTCTAAGTAGGATATGGAGAACTTAAACGTATTTTCATTAATTCTTTCTATTTCCATTTGTTTTCCCCCTCCTTTAATGAACAACAAGTAATTGCGTTAGACGAAATAGAATAAATAAAGTAAAAGAAATTTATGTTAAATATAAAATTCTGAAATAGTAAATTAGAAAAATACTCTTAAAAATTTAGCTATAATAAGTAAATTTTTATCTATCTTACCATGAAAATTTATTAAATGCGAATAGTAACTACAATTATATTTTATGATACAATTTAAAATTTTGGAAATAAAATTCACCTATTTTTTAAAAATCATCATATACCTATTAATATTAGGACAATCATTTAAAGCTTTTAATAAGAGAGGTGAATTCATGATAGATCTTCATTATATATGGTCCTTTTTAATGATTGTAATTATAGACATTGTTTTAGGTGGAGATAATGCTATTGTCATTGCATTAGCATGTAGAAAATTACCATATAAGCAACGTAACATAGCGATCATTTTCGGTAGTATTACCGCAATTGTTTTACGGATTATCCTAACAATAGGTGCAATTTTCGTCCTTAAAGTCCCATTCTTGCATTTAATTGGCGGAATATTACTTTTGTACATAGCTTGCAAATTAATTATTCAGGAGGATGACAACCCTTCTATAAAGGAGAACTACACAGTTTTCCATGCAATTCGTACAATTGTGTTTGCTGATTTAGTTATGGGGATTGATAACGTATTAGCAATAGCTGGGGCATCAAACGGAAAGCCATCATTAGTCATTTTAGGCCTTTCCATCTCAATTCCAATTATTATTTGGGGAAGTAAAATCGTTTTATGGTTTTTAGAAAGATATCCAATATTGAGTTTTGTAGGGGCTTCTGTACTTTCAATAACAGCTAGTAAAATGTTAATAGACGAGCCATTTATCAGTCAATATATAAACGGGCGGAACGATATGGAATTAATTGTCGGTTCATCTTGTATAATTTTCACCATTGTTATAGGTTACTATTTTAATAATATTCGATACCGTAAGCGAACATCCTAATTGTTAAAAAAAAGCTGTAAAAAGTATGCATTTAACTTTTTACAGCTTTTTATATAATATGAATAAGTATTTGTTCAATATGATTGAGAATCTTAATCAAGAATTGTAATTTTTTTCACAATTCAAAACGTAGATTTACTCATTTACTAAACGTTGCGCTTCACGTAATTGATATGTGCGAACAGAACGTGGTAAAAATCTTCTAATTTCATCTTCATTATAACCAACTTGTAAACGTTTCTCATCAATAATAATCGGTCTTCTAAGTAAACCAGGATATTTCTGAATGATTTCATATAAGTCTTGTAAAGGAAGACTTTCTAAGTCTACATTTAATTCTTGGAAAATTTTTGATCTTGTTGATATAATTTCATCAGTACCACTTTCAGTCATACGTAAAATTTGTTTAATCTCATTAATTGATAATGGTTCTGAAAAAATATTTCTTTCTTTATAAGGAATATTATTATCTTCTAGCCACATTTTTGCTTTTCGACAAGACGTACAACTTGGTGAATTATACAAAATTACCATTTTGCTCTCCCCCTAACTACTCTTTTAAATAAAAGTAATATAGTTATGTGTATTAATTTATAAGAATTGGTTAATTATAATTAGTTTAATCTACCACCATATGTTCACATTATACAGTATTGCGCAAAATAAATATATACAAATTTGTAATAAAATTTAAAAAAACCTATACAAAAGGTGTACAATTTTCAGTAAATTTACAAGTAAAATATTGGCTAATTTTTTTATACATTTTTCGTATGTGAATGCTGCTTTTCACGCCTTAAACCTCACTATCCGTAAATAAAACCTGCTTCCAAGTTTCAACCGATTTTGCAGTCACTTACCAACGAACAGCATTTCCCAAAGTAGTCAAGTACCCCTTTCGTTTCACACAACTTTAGTCTTATAAATTACAATACTAAAAGCCAGATTGCTCTATAAAAGACCCAAAAATAATTATTCGGAAAAAGCTTATTTATTCTTTCTATTTCACCAAATTTTTAATACAATAATAGTAACGCTTACATTCCTAGGAGGCTAATCTTATGGCAGCTTACATAACTGATCTATTGATTGTTGCAGTATTAGTAATTGGAATTACTGCACTTAATGGTGTGTTTACAAACGCGATTGGCGAAAAAATATTTGGTAGAAGTAAAAAAAGTCAATTTGTTGATATGTCTGACAGAATGTCTGCAAACTTCAAACAAGTTGGTGGCCAAGGTAAGTTCCGTAAAAAAACTTATTAAAAACAGTCAGAAATTTCGATTAAAAAAAGGGCAAAGGCCCTTTCTTTTTTTTGCCTTGATAAGGTTTAGTGTATAACTAATGTAGAATTGATTAAGGTCCCTAGTTCGCCTTTGGTACAGTACTTTGAAATATTAAATTCAGGGGCTTTGAATTCAAAATTTGGTTATCATTGTCACTCTAGATTAATTTTCTTCTAAGCTTGTCCTACCATTATTATACCTAGCCTTATCTACACTTTTCATTATAAAACCTCCACCTTAATTTTCCCTTAACTTGTATGAATGTTTAATGGGTAAGATATTTTCGGCTTCTGTTTTTTCACATCCCCTTGAACTTTTTTGAGAAACGTTTTTTCTTATTTTTGTATTTCTACTTCCTCATGAACCTCTCATGAGTAACCATTTTGCTTTTTTTCGCTGTTTTACTTCCTCATGGATCCCTCATGAGGAATCATTTTGCTTTTTTTCGCTGTTTTACTTCCTCATGAACCTCTTATGAGTAACCATTTTGCTTTTTTTTCCTCTTTTACTTCCTCATGAACCCCTCTTAAGTAACCATTTTGCTTTTTTTCCTGTTTTACTTACTCATGAACCCCTCATGAGTAACCATTTTGCTTTTTTTTCTGTTTTACTTCCTCATGAACGTCTCATGAGTAACCATTTTGCTTTTTTTCTTGTTTTACTTCCTCATGAACCTCTCATGAAGGACCATTTTGCTTTTTTTTCCTGTTTTACTTACTCATGAACCCCTCATGAGTAACCATTTGCTTATTTTTCCTGTTTTACTTACTCATGAACTTCTCAAGAGGAACCAATTTACTTCTTTTTGCTCTTTTACTTACTCATGGACTTCTTATGAAAAACCTATTTCCATCTTTTTGATTTTCTAATTACCCAGGAACCCATCATCTTTTGTTTTTCTACCTAATCCAATAAAAAAATCCTAGCGATAAACTCACTAGGATTGATTTATTATTTATACATTTGTTGATAATTTTTAAATTCTGCTTCAGAGCAAAGTACGAAATGTCCAGGACGAACTTCACGTAATTTTGGTTCCTCGTTTGAATAATCGTGTTGTTTTGGATCATAAACGATACGTTTACGATTGCGCTCATAAACAGGATCTGGAAGCGGAATTGCTGATAATAATGATTTTGTGTAAGGATGCATCGGGTAATCATATAATTCATTACTATCTGCAAGTTCAACAATTTTACCATGGTACATTACACCGATACGGTCACTAATGTACTTAACCATTGATAAATCATGGGCGATAAATAGATATGTTAAACCTTTTTCCTTTTGAAGCTTTCTCATTAAGTTTACAACCTGAGCTTGAATTGACACGTCTAGAGCAGAGATTGGCTCATCGGCGATAATAAATTCTGGTTGTACAGCAAGTGCTCTTGCAATACCGATACGTTGACGTTGTCCACCTGAGAATTCATGTGGGAAACGGTTAGCGTGTTCTTTATTTAAACCTACTGTTTCAAGTAAGTCATAAACCATTTTCATGCGCTCTTCTTTGTTACGAGCTAATCCATGAATATCAATACCTTCTGCAATGATGTCTGCAACTTTCATACGCGGGTTTAATGAAGCGTATGGATCTTGGAAAATCATTTGCATACGACGGTTAAACTGCTTTAGCTCTTTACGACTTTTCTTACCATGTACATCTTCACCATCAAAAATTACTTGTCCATCAGTCGCATCATATAATCGAATGATTGAACGTCCAGTTGTAGATTTACCAGAACCTGATTCACCTACTAAACCGAAAGTTTCTCCACGGAAAATGTCAAATGTAACATCATCGATTGCTTTAACTGTTGTTTTACCTGTATTAAAGTATTGTTTTAGATTTTTAACTTCAACTAATTTTTCTGCATTATTTGACATTTACTTCACCTTCCTTCATTCGTTGAATACGCTTCTTAACGGCTTCAGGTGGTTCAACTTTTGGAGCATCCTCATGTAATAGCCATGTTGCAGCGTAGTGTGTATCAGACACTTTAAACATAGGAGGTTCCATTTCATAGTCAATTTTTAAAGCATTTGGATTACGTGGTGCAAACGCATCACCTTTTGGAGGATTTAATAGATCTGGTGGTGTACCAGGAATTGCTACTAATTCTGCTCCTTGTTCATTATCTAAGTCTGGCATTGAAGCTAAAAGTCCCCAAGTGTAAGGATGTTTTGGATTGTAGAAAATATCGTCTACAGTTCCCATTTCAACTACTCTACCTGCATACATAACTGCAACTTTATCCGCAACATTCGCAACTACACCTAAATCATGTGTAATAAAGATAATTGCTGAATCAGTTTTTCTTTGAATTTCTTTCATTAACTCAAGAATCTGAGCTTGAATTGTAACGTCAAGAGCTGTTGTTGGCTCATCGGCGATTAATAATTTTGGATTACATGCTAACGCCATTGCAATAACAACACGTTGTCTCATACCGCCAGAGAATTGGTGTGGATATTGTTTAAAACGATCTTCAGCATTTGGAATTCCTACAAGATTGATTAATTCTAAAGCAATTTTCTTTGCCTCAGTTTTACTCATTTTTTGATGCTTTATTAGACCTTCTGTTATTTGATATCCAATTGTTAATACTGGATTTAAAGAAGTCATAGGATCTTGGAAAATCATTGAGATTTCTTTTCCACGAATATTTTGCATTTCTTTATCGCTTAATTTAGCTAAATCTTTTCCATCGAATAAGATTTCACCGCTCTTAATTTTACCTGGAGGGTTTGGTATTAACCCCATTAATGCTTTAGATGTAACTGATTTACCTGAACCAGATTCACCTACAATTGCTAATGTCTCACCTTTTTTAAGATCAAATGAAACTCCGCGTACTGCTTGAACTTCACCAGCATGAGTATAAAAGGAGACACACAGATCTTTTACTTCTAATAATTTACTCATAGTTCATTCTCCCTTCAAAATTACTTACTCATTTTTGGATCTAAAGCGTCGCGTAATCCGTCAGCAATTAAGTTGAAACTTAAAATTAATAAGCTGATTACAACCGCTGGAATAATCATCATATGAGGGAAAGTTTGTAATGATTTGAAGCCATCACTTACTAACGAACCTAATGATGCTTTTGGTGGTGCAATACCTAATCCGATGAAGCTTAAGAACGCTTCAGCGAAGATTGCACTTGGAATCGTGAACATCATCATTACGATGATCGGACCCATAATATTTGGTATTAAGTGTTTTCCAATTAATTGAGTATTTGTTGCACCTAAAGTTCTTGATGCTAATACGAATTCTTGATTTTTTAATTTTAGCATTTGACCACGTACGATACGGGACATACCTACCCAACCTGTGATTACCATCGCTAAAGCAATTGAGAGAATACCTGGATTTTTAAATACTAATATGAATAGGATTACTACGATTAGATAAGGAACACCCATTAAGACTTCGGCAATACGCTGCATGATTGTATCTGTTCGACCGCCAAAGAATCCTGAAATACCTCCAAAAGTAACACCAATTACCATATCAATTACTGCTGCTAATAAACCGATTAAGATTGATACTCGAGCACCAGCCCAAGTTCTTGTGAAAAGGTCACGACCTAAATCATCTGTACCAAACCAATAGTTTTCTTTTATATTTTTGTTTTTATATACATCGTTTCCATATTGATCATATCCGTCAAATGGTAAGAATTTTACATTTTCTAATACACCAATTTTTGGTGGTAATTTTGATCTTTTTAAGTCTTGGTCTTTATATGAGTGTCCACTCATCATTGGACCAAATAATGTAAAGAATAATAAGATACCTAGGATAATAAACCCTAACATTGCACCTTTATTTTTTCTAAAACGTCTTCTTGCATCTTTCCAAAAAGAATCCGAAGGTCTTGTAATTTTGTCTGCATTATTCAAATCTACGTTTGCAGGTTGGAATAAATCAGATGAAATTTTTTGAGCTGTGTTGTTGTTCATTATTTATTTACCTCCTGCTAAACGGATACGTGGATCAATTACACCGTATAAAATATCTACAACGAAGATTACTATTAATAATAATGCACTATAGAAAATCGTTGTACCCATAATTACTGAGTAGTCATTTGTTACAATTGAGTTAACGAATTGAGAACCTAGTCCAGGTACAGCAAACATATTTTCAATAACTAATGTACCAGTCATTAAGTTTACAGCCATTGGACCTAAAATTGTAACTACTGGAATTAATGCATTTCGTAGTGCATGCTTAATGATTACGCCTACTTGCGAGATACCTTTTGCTTTTGCTGTTACGATATACTCTGAGTTCATAACTTCGATTAACTCAGTTCTTGAGAATCGAGCTACTGTTGCTGTAACGAATACTGATAATGCAATTGTTGGTAGAATCGTGTATTTAAAGCTTTCCCAATATGCTACCGGGAACCAATGTAATTTTACTGCCAAATAATACTGTAAGATTGCCCCGAATACGAATGAGGGAATCGAGATACCTAAAACTGCTAGAACAGTAGAACCGTAGTCCCATATAGTATTATTTTTTAATGCTGCTACGATACCGAAGATTAATCCGATAAATGTTCCTAATAATAGTGCTTGAGCACCTAATTGAGCTGATGGACCAATACGAGTCGAGATCATATCAGTTACTTTACGATTATCGTATTTATATGAATCTCCTAAATCACCTTTAGCAAGATTTTTCATGTAATTTGCATATTGTACAGGAACTGGCTTATCTAACCCATATTTAGCAAAAATAATTTGCTTTTGGTCAGGTGTTAATTTCTCTGGGTTTTTTAATGGAGAACCTGGTAACAACTTCATTAAGAAAAATGTAACAGTACAAATCAAAAATAGTGTGACAAACATGTAAATAAATCTCTGTAGCACGTAACGTCCCACAACTGCACCCCCCTATTAATTTAAAAAATATTTTATTTTTTTTATTTTTTGATAATTCTTTTGTAAAAATGAGAGCATTTGGACCTTTCCCCTATTGGATCTATACCACATACTCTTTAGTACCAATTATAATTCTTTAATTTTTTCGATCGATTTAACTTCTTGTCCATATTATTCTCAAACATGGGATTAATCATTTAATCCTTTTTTTTCATTTGATGTAAAATGGTGTAAATTTTTGCTTAAGCTTTTTTTTCCAACAATGTAAGCGTATTCGTAATGACGCTTTTGGTCAATATTTTTTTACTGGAAAATTCTAAATTATTATTCTAAACAGATTATTTCTTGCAATTTCTCCCTAATTAGTTGAACTGGGATCCTTATAAAAAACAGCTAATTTAGATATTTATTCATAAATTTGGTAAAAAAATGAATGCTAATCCAAAAATTAAATTTACAATTCCTGTATAGCAAATTTATTTATCGTAACATATCTCACAATCCATGATGTATACCCCCTAAGATGCTAATGCAATGTAGGTTAAAATGCAGAAAGTTAATATACAATTCTGAATTTTTATAGTAGAATTTTCGATAAGTATCGATTTTTTTCTACAAATTTTATTATACATTTTTATTAGAGTTTTACAACAATTTTGACAAATAAAATTAAATAATTTGTTAAAATAAAGAGAATTGTCTTAAAAATGCTAAAAATTTAAAAATATTTTGTAACGATTAGTTGAAACTGTTTACAATGTTATTATAGTATAGCATTATTAAGTCTACAAGATATAATTCTTTCCAACAGGAGGATCACAAATTAAATGTCGAAACACTATATTATTGTCGTATTATCTACGATAGTACTAGCAGCAATCTTTTCTCTTACCCAAGGAACATTAAACTTTTTCCTTCATTTCACGAACACGATATTCTATATCGGACTAACATTATTTGTTATAGGTGGTTTTTTACTAATCGTACAAAGTGGATTTTTTAATATCACTCGCTTTGGAATGCGTAAAGTTTTCGGAACGAGAGACCAACAGATGGCAGAGATGACTGGTGATGAATCACTTACTGTTAAAAAGGATATGATCTATAGAAGATATAGATTTTCAATTACAAAACCATTACTTATGGCTTCAATTACTTTAGTTATCCTTTCTTTTTTATTCAGTTTTATCATTATTTACTAAATGATGTATCAACATCTTGAAAGTTGAATATAATTAAGATATTATCTATAGAAAGTATATATAAGCTATGAAGAAGAGTAGTACACAGATTTAGCATGTTAAGAGAGCTTGTGGATGGTGAAAACAAGTCATGCTCCCTGTCGAATGGACTTCTGAGCTTCGAACCGAACATATAGTATAAGTAGGCTTCGACGTAACTCAAACGATAGATGAGAGCATGATTTCATGCATAAGTGATTCCTTATTTGGAATAACTAGAGTGGTACCGCGGTTTAATCGTCTCTATGTAATAGAGAGATTATGCCGCTTTTTTTATTTTAATTAGCTTAATTTAGGAGGATTTTAAGATGCAAACTATTTTTAGTGGAATTCAACCAACATCATCTGGAGGTATTACTTTAGGTAACTATTTAGGTGCGGTTAAACAATTCATTGAATTACAAAATGATTATAACTGTTATTTCTGTATTGTTGATCAACATGCAATAACAGTTCCTCAAGACAGACTTGCTTTACGTAAAAACATTCAAAGTCTCTCTGCAATCTATGTTGCTGCTGGATTAGACCCAGAAAAATCAACTATTTTCATTCAATCTGAAGTACCTGCACACGCTCAAGCAGGATGGATGATGCAATGTATATCATATATCGGTGAATTAGAGCGTATGACACAGTTTAAAGATAAATCAACTGGTAAAGATGGTGTATCTGCTGCTTTATTAACTTACCCACCTTTAATGGCCGCAGATATACTTTTATACGGTACCCACTTAGTTCCAGTTGGAGATGACCAAAAGCAACATTTAGAGCTTACTCGTGACTTAGCAGAGCGTTTTAATAAGAAATATAACGATATCTTTACAATCCCTGAAGTTAGAATTAGTAAAGACGCTGCTAGAATTATGAGTTTAGCTGATCCAACTAAAAAAATGAGTAAATCCGATGAAAATCAAAAAGCTACGATCTTTGTTTTAGACGATCCGAAAGTAATTGAAAAGAAAATTAAAAGTGCTGTAACTGACTCTGAAGGCATTGTTAAGTATGATAAAGAAAATAAGCCTGGTATTTCAAATTTATTAAGCATTTACTCAGCATTTACTGGTGAAACAATTCAGGAATTGGAAAATAAATACGTTGGTAAAAATTATGGAGAATTCAAACAAGATGTTGCAGATGTAGTAGTAAATGGATTACGTCCTTTACAAGAACGCTATAAAGAAATTATTTCTTCAACTGAATTAGATGATATTTTAGATGCAGGAGCTGCAAAAGCAAATGCCGTTGCGAGTAAAATGATTAAAAAAATGGAAAATGCTATTGGATTAGGTCGCAAAAGAAAAAAATAATTCTGTTTTACGTAAAAATTAAAATAGTAATGGGTGTCTTATAAGTCAAAGGACTTTAGAGACACCTTTTTCTTTACTTTGAGGAAAAGGTCGAAGTATAAAGAAATCACTAAAAAACCCACAAGGCACCTTATATCACCTTGAGGGTCTTTTTCGTTTTGAGGTCATTTTAAATAACCTCTTTTAGTTTACTTTTTGTTCGTGTTCCATTTCCCATAGTTTTTCAAAGAAAGGTTGACCTTTAACGATTCTTCCACATAATTGCTCATGTCGCTCTGACCAACCACTCTTTATTTCGTCATATAATTGAGACCAAATGTCCTCAAATGACAAATCCTGAATATGTTGATACGATCTTGGATTCCACTCAGTGTACCAATACCTGATCTCCGAAGGATTTTTTGATGAATGAAGTTGATCTAACGCCATAAATAATAACTGCTTTAGTTGTCTTTCTTTTCTTGTTAGTCCGCTCATAATAATTGGCGACGGTGACAGTATATGATGTTCTTTTGTTTCATCATTTACTAAATTTTGAAGATTATAATGGCTCTCTTCAATCTCGGCTGTCATATCATACACCATTTGTTCTTGCCTTGGTATTAAACGACTTTTTCGAATCGGAATATTATACCCAATTGTGTCAATCGCAATAATACCATTACCGTCAGTTACTACAAAGCAATAATCTAGCTGAATACGCTCATGATTCTTTCTTACATAAGACTTTTGAAACACTTCAGTTAATAGACCGGAAGGAAGCTCTAATAGTTCATTTTCAATATACTGATATAACTCTGGAGTAACTTTAATGACTGGAACTTGGTCTAATAATTCAACACTATCATCTTTTCTCCATTCAAAAAAATGACAGACATTGTAACCATTTTCTTCACCTTCAAACCAATTGACCCATACATCATGTAAATACAACATTTACTACCCCTCACTTCACAACTGTATGTAACTTTCAGTATGGTCAGTGATTCACTAATTTATTCCATTTTCCACTGAATTACAAAAAGTGTTTTACAAACTGAATGAAAAATCGTCAATAAATTATTAAAATATCATAGATTAAAGCATCTCTGATACATTAATACTGCAATACATTATATAAGCTCTGATATGCCCTGGAATCGTTTGCATTCAAATTGAAATATAATGTATTGCGTTTTCCTTAATCTTTTTACTTGGCGTTCGTAAAAGGATATCAGTTGACCATTCAGTCTGCTCTGTACAACTTTTAACAATGTCATATCCAACACTGTAACCCAATAATTTTGGAATTCCGTTCCCACCATACAAGTACTTTGAAAAATTATCATCATTACTTGTTATCTCAAGTTTATCTATTAAATATTTTTTATAATATAATTCACATTGCTTGGAAGAATATTGATTTGTCCATGGTGCCTGAACTGCTTCTCCATATTTTTCTAAAACTGCAGTTTCGGCTAACCCTTCTAAAATCATTGCATCAAGTAATGTGACCTTTTTGTTTTTATATAACTTTGTCAATCTTACAATATGATGATACTCATGTAATAATACTGCTTTATGTTGTAAAATTCCTTCTAATGGGGACAAAAATAAACAAATACAATTTTTATGTGCGATTCCGCCCCTTTGATAAGTCGTGTTTTTAAACATACTTGCACTTCTATGACAAGGTAAAATAAATATAGGTATGTCTGGTCCATTAAATTCTCTTTTTAACTTCTCAAACTCTTCTGAAAGGCTTTTCCATATACTTTCTTCATCTAGTTGTTTCAGATCATCTTTACTCAAGGTTGACAGCCTCGATAAACCGTGGGAAAGAAGATATTTATATAAACTTTCCTCATTATATTTCGGAAAATATGGTAAAAGTTTTTTCATTACCAATTGTTTATCTTCAATAAAATCAACCCATTTATAAGTTGGCATTATCCCAAGTTAATCACCTCAATTTACTATTAAAGTATGATAATTAACTAGTGAAAGTTACTTTTTTTTACACTGTGATTTCTAATAAAAAAAAAGCTTAGGTAAAGACCTAAGCTAGTGTGTCCAAAATATAAATAAATTTTAAACTTATTTAGTGTATTCTTTAAATGCTAAAGTTACATTATGTCCACCAAATCCTAATGAATTAGAAATTGCTGCTTTTACATTAAATGGTCTAGCAACATTTGGTACATAATCTAAATCACATTCGCTATCAGTTTCTTGGTGATTAATCGTTGGAGCAATTACTTTATTATGGATTGTAAGTGCTGTAATAATTGCTTCAATTCCACCAGCAGCTCCTAGCATATGACCAGTCATAGATTTTGTTGAACTAATTGGTACATTGTATGCATGTTCACCAAATACTTCTTTAATTGCCATCGTTTCAAATTTATCGTTTAATTCAGTACTTGTTCCATGTGCATTAATATAATGAATGTCTTCAACTGATAAACCAGCATCATCAAGTGCCATTCTCATTGCACGAGCGCCACCTTCTCCGCCTGGAGCTGGTGCTGTAATATGGTGTGCATCACCAGTTGTTCCGTATCCAACGATTTCAGCATAAATCTTTGCTCCACGAGCTAATGCGTGTTCTAATTCCTCAAGGAATACGATACCAGCACCTTCACCAATGATAAAGCCATCACGAGCATTATCAAAAGGACGACAAGCTTTTTCTGGATCTGGATTTAATGATAAAGCTCTAGCAGCACAGAATCCAGCAAGACCCATATCTGTAATTGGTGCTTCTGCACCACCAGTAATCATTGCAACTGCATCGCCACGTTGAATAATTTTGAAAGCATCACCAATCGAACTTGCACCAGAAGCACAAGCTGTAACTGTACAACCATTTGGACCTTTAGCACCTGTTAAGATCGATACTTGTCCAGATGCCATATCAGGGATTAGCATTGGAATAAAGAATGGGCTTACTCGACGTGCACCTTTTGTTAGGAATGTATTAAACTGTTCTTCATATGTTTCCATACCACCGATACCAGAACCAATCCAAACACCAACTTTTGGAGCAATTTCTTCATCAATCGTAAAGTTTGCATCTTCTAATGCCATTTTTGAAGCTGCAATTGCATAGTGAGTAAAACGGTCCATTCGTTTAACTTCTTTTTTATCAATATATTTTTCAGGATCAAAGTCTTTTACTTCTCCTGCAACTTTAACCGGGAAATTTTCAGGATTTTTTCGAGTCAGAACACCAATTCCACTCTTTCCATTCATTAAACTTTCCCATACTGTATTTATATCATTACCAATAGGTGATACTGCACCTAAACCTGTAATAACAACTCGTTTTTTCATATCTAAAAATCCTCCTTCAATTAGATTATCTTCCGAATCGAAGTGCAATTGCACCCCAAGTTAATCCGCCGCCAAATCCAACTAATACTAATACATCGTCTTCTTTAACATTTCCTTTTTTATATTCTTCAACTAGTGCAATTGGAATTGAAGATGAAGATGTATTACCATGACGATCAATAATTACACTCATTTTTTCTTTAGGTAGCTGTAATCTTTCTCTTGCAGCGTCCATAATACGAGTATTCGCTTGGTGTGGAATTAAGAAATCCACTTCTTCTTTTGTTAATCCTGCTAATTTTAATACAGTTTCACATGAATCTCCCATTTGACGAACTGCAAATTTAAACACTTCTCGACCATTCATTACTAAGTGATCTCCACCTTTATAAAGATGTTTACCACCTGTACCGTCTGCTCCTAATTCATAAGAAAGAATTCCTCTACCTTCACTTACCGGACCGATAACCGCAGCACCTGCACCGTCACCAAATAAAACTGCCGTATTTCGATCTTCCCAGTTAACAATTTTAGTTAACTTTTCAGCTCCGATTACTAGAATTCTACTGTATGTACCAGTTTTTACGAACTGAGCTGCAGTAACAACTCCGTAAATAAATCCAGCACAAGCAGCACTAATATCCATTGCAGCTGCATTTTTAGCTCCAAGTCTTTCTTGAATTACACATGCAACTGATGGAAACGACTTATCTGGAGTAACAGTTCCAACAAGAATTAAGTCAAGTTCTTCTGCTTTTACATCTGCATCTTTTAAAGCTTCTACCGCAGCTTCATATGCTAAATCAGATGTGTCTTGTTCGTCACTAGCAATTCTTCTTTCTTTAATACCAGTACGACTAACAATCCACTCATCTGAAGTATCCATCATTTGTTCTAAATCATAATTCGTTAACTTTTTTTCGGGTACGTATGAGCCAATACCTAAAATTCCAGCATTCATTAATATCCCCGCCTTACTTTATTATTTTTATGTCTTCTTATTATTACCTGGTACTAATTTTATGAAATAATATGTACTTTGTCTACATTTTTATCTTTTTAAATCTAGGCTATGTAAAAAAGATGAATCATTTCTTAAAAAGAATACCACTCAATTGGACGGACCTCAAAGCCAAAGCGAATTTTTAAACGAATTGTATTCTACTACAAAAAAGGAAATAGTTCAAAATGAACCATTTCCTTCACGCTGTTGAAAAACAATCTTTCCATTATTATCCATGCTTTCGTAAAGTAGCCCAAGTAAGATTGATTTCCGCACAGAATGCTCGCTTGCCACCTTTCAATGGAGCGAAACTTTAGCCTCATCGGCACGTACGTTCTTGTGGGGTCTTAAGCCTTCCCTACACCCCATAAGAGTCGGGCACCCCTTTAGCTTCAATCAATTTATTCATCAAAAAAGTTTTAATAAAGATGAAAATGCTGTTGAATTTGCTGTTTTTGCTTTTGTATACCATCCTCAAATGAAGTTGTATTAATAATAACAAAAGGAGTTGCATCAATATAATTTCTCATTTGAGTGAACTTTATTCCGTCGATCATATTTTGTAATCCGGTGAAATTCCCGTCCTCTGGTAAGAACATACTTTGTTTAGCTGTAATGATATATTTATGTTCTTTTAATTCCTTCTCAGAAATTATCCGAATTGCTTTCCCTACATCTTCTACAAATAGGATTTCATTCGAACCGTATACATTTTTTATGGATACATTTCTCTTTCCTAAGTCTTGAACAATCAATTCATGAACTAAGCCTGCGGATGGCTCCCAAGGTCCATATAAAGATGGAATTTCAATATAAGTAATATTGCAATCGATATTTTTACTCAATTCATTTACAGTTCTTTCTAAATCTGCTAATTCTTTTTTTGTAGACAATAAAAAGATAATATCCTTACTTTTGCCAATGATCTTGTTAAATAGTTTTTCTGTAAACTCTATACTATTAATTGAGCCTTTTAACTTTAGTTCGTCATAAAAATGACAAATAAAAATAGTATCATATTGCTCATTCTCTGATAAAAATTGCTCTTCATCTAAAAAGATGACCCTTGCATTTCTTCCGATTGAAAAGATTTTTTCTTCACTTATTAAATCACTTTCATTTCCTTTTTCCATCACAACGGCTGAAACATCGTTATATTCCATTAGTTGGCAAACCAACTCATATCCTATAAATCCACTGGATCCAATAACAGCACACTTTTTCATTATTAACCTCCTTCTTTTAGGAAATTTATTCAAAAAAAATATAGAGACTATAAAACATCCTGATATTTTTTTAAAAACCTTATTAAGTTTCTGCCACAATCAAATTTTTTCTCTTCTAATGAAATCAAAATCGAAATCGGTAAATTATTTTTATGTCGCTCTTCCTCTAAAAGTCTAATATCGCTTTTCCATTTATAATGATTTCTTGTTGTGGTATAAATTTTAATCGGTGAGATTGTTTCATAAAAAAAACATTCTCTATCTATAACCATATATATATCCGGCGCTTTATATGCTTTTAAAATTTCATGAACTGTTCTTTTATAGAACAATTTATTTTCTCTTTCTAAATCTAATTCATTTTTTAAATTTAACGATGGATTTAACAATGAAATACTTCTGACTTTTCCCTTTAAGTGGCCGAGTAATTTACAAACGACTAATGCACCAGTACCTTCTCCAATTATATGAATTGATGGATTCAAAATTTCTTTTCTCATAACTGAATGATATAAGCTTTCTGCTAAATCGACAGCGTCATCAGAACCCCAATTTTTTCCATACAAATTTGAAGTGAACACTGTGTACCCTTCATCTGTTAAAGTTGATAATAACTTTCTTTTATCAAAATGCTGCAATAAGCAACTATGTGCATTATCTACGTAATGAGTATTCCCACCGACATAGAGTACTCCGAAACCATTCGGTCTAATAGGTAGATGAATAACTGCATATTGATCCTCTTGTTTAAAAAATCTCTCAGTTACAGGCATTCCTATCACCTTATTATTAATGTAGTATTTTTGGGGAATTATAAAATAGGTATGAAAAAATTCTTAAGTTACTTTTTTTAATTAAAACTTTTTAATTATAACTTCAATTATCAAATTTCTAGGTATATAATATGATAAGAACTAACTAGATAGGAGTGATTAGAGTGCGTTTTATTATGACATTGTTCTGGAGCTTTGTTTTATGCCAAATGGGAGCTTACGTTTTAAGTTCAATGACTGGCGGAGAGTATAATTTCACAACTGCTTCAGTTATGGCTGTAGTATTATCTTTAGCTATTTCAGTTCTTAGCGAAGCGATAATCCCTAACGAACCTGTTGCAAAACACCACTAAAATCTATATATAACATATGTTGTAGCACCCAAAAACGTTCAACTTGGTATATACATATGTCATCAATTATAGATTTAGATAATTTATAAAATACTAAAATTTTGATAAATACATTCAATATTTTGTATATTGTAAACGCATAAAAGAGCGCCCTCGATCAATTAATCGAAAGCGCTTTTTTTATACATATTTAGTGTTTTATTTTTTTACTCTTCTATGATCCACAATTATTTAAATTTAGATTTATATGTCCATTTTCTGTTATGGTTTTGTGTATCTGGAAAAACTTCTCCTGCCTGAAGTTTAATTTGTTTTGGGCGAGTTACGTTACTTCCTGTTTCACCGATTTCCACGTATACCCCATTATTTGGTGCTTTGTCGCCTGGTCGAAATTGATGTGCTTGTCCCATAATCCATTCCTCCTTCTTTTTAGGTTCTTATTGTTCCTCTAAAAAGAAAGTTTTTTCTTTTAAAAAGATGGTATCATTAGTAATTATTGGCTTTTTATCCAATAATATTTTTTCTTAAAGAGATTAACATTAAAAAATAAAAGGTGATGAATATGAAAACAAAACACTTAATTGCACTAGATTTAGACGGCACCTTATTAACGGATGAAAAAATAATATCCGAACGTACTTTAAAAGTGATCCAACAGTTAATGAATCAGGGTCACGAAGTATGTATTTCAACTGGTAGACCTTTTAGAGCTAGTAAAATGTATTATGACCAATTAAAACTTACAACTCCAATTGTAAACTTTAATGGTGCTTATGTTCATCACCCTCTAGATGATTCATGGGGAGTATATCACGAATCATTACCTTTAGAAGTGGCAAAAGAGGTAATTAGTTCTTGTAGAGAGTATGAATTAAAAAATATGTATGCTGAAGTAATGGATGATGTATACGCGGATAAACACGAAGAGGAGATCCTCCCACTTTTCCACTACTTAAAAGAAGATATAATCCACGGAGATTTAGTGATAAATCTTACTCAAGCGCCAACATGTCTTCTAATCGATAGTGAAGAGTCTCATGTTGCAAGTATTCGTGAGCACTTATCCAATGTCCACGCTGAAGTAATTGATCACCGTCGCTGGGCAGCACCTCATCATATAATCGAAATTGTTAAAGCAGGTATGAATAAAGCAATAGGTCTACAAAAAGTAGCATCTTTTTATAATATTCCTCGAAAAAACATTATAGCTTTTGGGGATGAGGACAATGATTTGGAAATGATTGAATATGCTGGTCATGGTGTTGCTATGGATAACGCAATTCATCAATTAAAGAATATTGCAAATCACACAACATTATCGAATCAAGATGATGGAATCGCGATTTTCCTCGAAGATTTTTTCAACTTAAAAATATAATTTTTCTTTGTCATTAATTTCAAAGATAACTAATAATAACCACTTATAACAATTTGCTAAATGAGCATTCTATAAAGGACTTCACCAAAGGGATTATCCACTTTTTGATATTGATCAATTACTATTGGAAATTCTTGAGAAGTCAAAAACAAAAAGCTTTCCTATTTAGGAGGGAATCATAATGGGCAAAAGTAATAAGTCTAAGCGCTTTATTCAACAAAGTTCTGATTCTGTTACAAAGTACTCTGAAAAATTCCCTTACCACTTTACACTAGCTGAAGCAGAAGAGCGAAAAGCTAGTAATAGCCAAAGCTTTAATGCTTAATTTAAAGCATTAAAAACAAAAAACAACCATTGGAATACTCCTTTGGTTGTTTTTTTATTTATACTAGTTCTCGGTTTCTTTGTTCTTTATTTACTGA
This sequence comes from Bacillus sp. UNCCL81, assembly GCF_900112535.1. Lineage (NCBI taxonomy): Bacteria > Bacillati > Bacillota > Bacilli > Caryophanales > Bacillaceae > Bacillus > Bacillus sp. UNCCL81. The sequence goes on from NZ_FOMF01000009.1 coordinate 51,914, forward strand.
AGAAGTTTCTGGTAGGTAACTGTTTGTGTAACTGGTTTAATTTCCCCATTAAGATTCTTCTCATTAACCTTTGATGCAACGAAATTTGCAGTTATTACATAATTACCATATGGAAGGTTTTTATTTACAAAATTAACTTGTTCTTCCCAAACTTGTGTTTTTCCGCTAGGAACTGCAACATTTGTAATGACTTGTGCATAAACCATTTCTCGAGATGATTGATAAACTACTTGTCCACTCTCATCTTTAATTGTAAAATCAACTGTTTGTGATGAAGGGAATGTAAAATTTGCAGGGATTTTATTATCATTACGTAATGAATATTTCATCTTTACAAGCCCGTTAGCTTCTGTAACTTCAAGTGTTGATAAAAGCTTTTCAACGTCTATCTCATTAATTTGACCTACAGTTTGTTTTGTACTTGGTGTTGGTTTTATTTCCTTGTCACTCTTAGCACCACAACCAGAAAGAAGTAGCGAACAAGCTAGTAAGAGAATCGATCCCTTTTTCAAAATAATCTCCACCTTTTTAATATCCTTACCCTAAATTATACCAAAAAGCTGAGAAATTACTTTAACAAAATATTCGAGATTAAAACACCTTCTCGCAAAAAAATTACCACTACTAGCCATCAAATATATTTCCAATCATATTCCATATCCTACTACCTTGTACTCTATAAAAAATATTTTGACTAGATATCGAACCGGTTAAAGAGTTTGAATTAGAAAATAATTTAACTGCTTCGGCAACTGGGCAGTCATTAACTTATCTTCCAATGAAGGTATATAAATAAAGATTAAAAATGATCATTGAATTTGAGAACAACAGACCGCTTCTGCTGTTCTCTTTTTTATTGATACTTAGTAAATTGAAACACACTAGGAATTTTTAACTTTAGACTTAACTTTCGTGTCATTTCTACTTACAGTTTGAGATGATTTAAATACGAATGCATAAATCTTAAAATTAAAAGAAAAATTAATTAAGTATTTATCTAATCATTAAAATTGTCTATTAATAATAATAAAGCTTGATCAATGACATATGTACTCCTTACCTATAATTGAAAGGGGAATTCACATGATGCATACTATTTTTCATTCATTTATTCTAATTTTAGCTGGCATTTTACTATTAAGAATAGCTGGAAGAAAATCAATTTCACAAATGACGTTGCCCCAAACGATTGTTATGATTTCGATTGGTACAATTATCGTTACTCCAATTATTGAAAAAGGCTTAACAAAAACAATTGTTGCTGCTACAGTTTTTGTATTAACTTTACTTGCATTAGAATATTTACAGATGAAATCTAATACTCTTGAAAAATTTTTTACAGGAAAATCAAAAATTGTAGTAGAAAACGGGAAGTTGAATGTTAAAAATTTAAAAAAATTACGTTTAACGGTTGATCAATTAGAAATGCGTATTCGAAATGAAGGAATTAATAAATTTGAGGATATTAAATTTGCTACAATTGAGCCAAATGGCTTATTAGGATTTGAATTAGCTGAGGATGCGAAACCATTAACAATTAAAGAGTTTAAAACACTAATGGAGTCGTACGGATTTCAACTTAACAATAATAATTTAAGCAAGAATACTCAAAGTTCTGCTTCAATTTTTAATGAATTAAAAGGAAAAGAAAAACCCGAAAATACTAAATTGAAATAAATCAAAAAAAGACTAGCAAAATTAAACCTTTTTGCTAGTCTTTTTCTATTTAAATCTTTCTAAATTCACCTAAGACATCAACAGTTTGTACCACATTCGTAAAAGCTTTAGGATCTACCCTTTTTATAATTCTTTCCAAATCATATAATTCATAACGAGATAAAACAATCATTAAAATATCTTTATCTTGTTTAGTAAATGCTCCAGTAGCATTCATTTGTGTAATTCCACGGACAAGCTTCGCATGAATTTCTTTTCTAAGCTCTTCACCTTTTGTAGTGACAATCATTGCCGTTAGCTTAACATGACTTGTATGAACACTATCGATTACACGAGTAGTAACATATAAATTGATTAAAGTATAAAGAGCTTTTTCCATTCCATATAGCTGACCAGCTGTAATGATAATAATTGCATTAAATAAAAAGAAATAGGTTCCAACCGGTTTCCCTTTTGATTTTGAAAGAACTAAGGCGATAATATCCAACCCACCTGTAGATCCACCAAATTTTAATGTCATACCAATTCCGATCGCAGCAATTAAACCACCAAAAACTGCATTAAGCAGAATATCATTAGAAAAAATCGGTTTAATAGGTAAGATTTCCAAAAATAATGTCATAATCCCTACACTGAAGAAACTAAAAAACGTAAAGGAACGTCCAACTTTTTTCCATGCTAAGACGATAACAGGAATATTTAATAACGCTAAAAGAATCCCCGTCGTTGCAGTAAACGGAGTGTAGTCAGTAATAATATTTGAAAGTAACTGCGCTAAACCTGCAAAACCACTTGAATAAACATTAGCAGGAATTAAAAAACAATTCATTGCAAACGCATTTAAGAAACCACCTATCATTACGACAATCAGCTTAAATAATAGCTCTTTATTTCTTTCCACCAACTCTGCTTCCTCCTCAAAAAAATAAAACTTCTCTCTATAATAAAAAATTTGCCTCTGTAAAAACATCAGAGTTGTTTAACAAAAGCCAAAATGGAAAAACGAACACACATACATAATTAAGGTGATAAAGGCAAACCTAACATTATCATTTCTTATAAAGGAGCTTAAATATGCCTACTAGTGATAATGACAAAAAAGCAAAAGATAATAACGCTATAAGAGAAAAGAAAAATGCACAAGAAAGAAAAAATGCACAAGCTGGTAAGAAATCTTTTTCTAAAAGTGTCGATCATCTTTAATATTTAAAAAACGTTTTAAACGATTCAAAAAACATGTAGAATTTCATCCAATAGTTTAAGTATATTTAAATCTTTCTGAAAGACAATAAGAACTTTCTAAACTTGAAAAAGCCTTATTATTAATAAGATTCAAAAAATAAAACTGTTCAACTTTTCCAATAATTTCGGTATAAGTCGAACAGTTTTTTATGATTTTTTTAATAAAATTCCACTCTTAAAACTTCCTAAATTCACCAAATACATCAATTGTTTGAACGATATTTGTAAACGCCTTTTCATCAACGGATTTAATGACTTTCGATAGATGATATAGTTCATACCGTGATAGTACCATCATTAAAATTTGTTTATCTTGATTTGTAAAGGCACCTTTTGCATTAATCGCAGTAATTCCTCGCACTAACTTCGAATGAATTTCTTTACGCAGCTCGTCACCTTTTGTTGTAACAATAAAGGCAGTTACTTTAATATGACTAGTATGAATTGCATCAATAAATCTAGACGTTACGTATAGGTTAATTAGTGTATAAAGTGCTTTCTCCATTCCATAAATATAGCCCGCTGTTAAAATAATTAACGCATTAAACAGGAAGAAGTATGTACCAACTGGTTTTCCTTTCGAACGTGATAATACTAGTGCAACAATATCTAATCCACCTGTTGAAGCACCAAACTTTAATGTATATCCAATCCCCACTGCAACAATTAATCCACCAAATACAGCGTTTAGTAAAATATCTTTTGAGAAAAGAGGCGTTACTGGGATTACTTCTAAAAATAACGTCGTGATTCCAACGCTTAAAATCGTAAAATACGTAAAAGATCGACCAATTTTTTTCCATGCTAAAATGATGACGGGTATATTTAATATTGCAAGTAAAATACCAGTAGAAGCCGAAAAAGGTGTAAAATCATTTAATAAATTAGTAAGTAACTGAGCTAAACCAGAAAAACCACTTGAATAAACACTGACAGGAATTAAAAAACAATTCATCGCAAAAGCATTCATAAATGCACCAAATATTACTACAAGAACTTTTATTAACAATTCTTTTTTGTCATTCACCTACAAGCCTCCTAAATATTCATATGTTTAGTATGCCTGTAAATTGTAAAAAAATAGCAAAAAACCAATAGAAGTGGTTTCTTGCTGTTGAAAAACTCTATTGTCAATTAATTACCAAATTTTCGTAAAAGGAGTAGAATGATGTTGATTTCCATTACAGGATGCTCGCTTTCCACGGGGCGAGACCTGAGCCTCCTCGGCAAGCCTGCGGGGTCTCAGCCTTCCCGCTAATCCCATAGGAGTCGAGCACCCTTTCGTTCCAATCAACTTACTCATCAAAAAAGTCTAACATTAAAAAGCTAAATTAGTATCCTTTACTTTGAGTAAATAAGCAGTCTATTCTGTTTATAGTCTTTAAACTTCTGAAAAAATACTAGAATTTGTTATTATTAATTGAATTAATAGTTGATCAAAAATGCATTTCATTTCAAATTGTTCACTTAATATCTGTTTTCCCTATTGTTCAAAATATGAAAAACGCTCAAATATAAAGTGGTTTTACTAGTTTTCGAAAATACCAATTAAAAGCTTGAGGTGAAATTTTAAGGCTAATTATCAATCAATATCCAAATATGTTTGTTAGATTTTTAATGCTTAATCCGAATTTATCTCTAACTTACCTTTTTTCTGAACAACTTTTACTGTCTTTTGATTTGATGTAAATAAACTGTTCGCCCCTTATAAAAAACCACTTCATTCAATGAAGTGGTTTCACATTCTAATTATTGCTCTTTCTTCTCAAACAGTTCTTTTGCGTATGTCCAACCGTCTTCTTGATAGATTTTATTTTCCTTTAATAATCTACCCATCGCTCGTTTAAATGAAGCCTTACTAATTTTAAATCTTACTTTAATATCCTCTGCGTCACTCTTATCCCAGTAAGGCATTGCCCCACCACGACTCATCATATATTCATAAATGTCATTTGCTTCTTGATCTAATCCTTCATGCACCCTTGGTAAAAGTGATACGTTAATACTTCCATCATCTTTAACATCAATAATGCGTCCGCTTACTCTTTCACCAATGCGAGGTTCAGTTTTTCTCTGTGATTCATGGATAAAACCTATGAATCGTTCATCAGTTAAAATATAAGAACCCACTCTTAAAGTACGATAAATGATTCCTGTAACATTTTTATTAAGCATACTAGGTTCAGCCGGAACAGAGAACTCTCTCATGACTGGTTCAGTAGCAATTTTAATTAATAGTCTACCTTTGTTTGTTTGCTTTAACGTACAAAAAATTTCATCGCCTTCTTCAGGCCAAACTTCTTGAAGAGGTGGAAGGTCACCTTTTTCTAAAAGAATATCTTTTGAAATGCCGATGTTTACAAAAACACCTACTCCATCAAGTTTATCGACTACTTTTGCAAATCCATAACCTTCTGTTGTAATGAATGGCATTTCCATCGTTGCAGAAAGTCTACCTTTAGAATCATGATATAAAAATACAGTTACTTCTTGATCTATTTCAACTTCACCAGATGCCTCATTTTTATGTAAAAATACTTCTTCCTGATCTTGGACAAGCATATACCCAATATCCGTTTCTCGACTGCAAACTAAAGTTACAATCTCTCCTGCTTGTAAACTCATTTTTTGTTACATCCTCTCTAAACTTTCAAACTAAAAATTATTATATCATGCATAATGAAAGTTTGTTACTTCGTCTATCATACACTATAATACAAGTATTAACGAATTGGAGGGATTCTATCTATGTCAAAAGAAAGTTCATTTGATATTGTTTCAAAAGTAGACTTACCAGAAGTCTCGAATGCGATTCAACTTGCTACAAAAGAAATCGCAACTCGCTATGACTTTAAAGGAAGCAAAAGCTCAATTACATTAGAAAAAGAAGAACTAGTTTTAGTATCTGATGACGATTATAAGTTAGAGCAATTAAAAGACGTATTAATTAATAAATTAATTAAACGCAATGTTCCTATTAAAAATCTAGATTACAGTAAAGTTGAGGGTGCTTCAGGTGGTACTGTAAGACAAAGAGCTAAATTAGTTCAAGGTATTGATAAAGATAATGCAAAAAAGATCAATACAATCATTAAAAATAGTGGATTAAAAGTAAAATCACAAATTCAAGATGATCAAATCCGTGTAACTGCTAAAAGTAGAGATGATTTACAAGCAATTATCGCTGCTGTAAAAGGTGCAGATTTATCAATTGATGTTCAATTTTTGAATTACCGATAAATATATACATAATGAAAAGAGGATGAAACTAGTCATCCTCTTTTTAACTTTTATAAATTTAATTAGCTACTTACTAACGTTAATCTTTCATTTTTTACACATGTACCACGGACTACTATTTTATATGGAACGATGATACTTTTTTCAGTACCATCTGGTTCTTCAATTTTTGTAATAATATTTTTTGCTGCTTCATTGCCTAATTGATAAATATTAATATCTACAGAAGTTAATGGTGGATTTGCTAATTCTGCAAAAATTGCATTATTAAAGCTAATAATTGAAATGTTTTTCGGGACTGAAATGTTATGTTCGCTTAATACACTTATAATTCCTAATGCTAATACATCATCAGTTACAACAATTGCAGTCGGAAGTTCTTTTAGTTCTAGCAATTGATTTACTGCTTTTCTTCCACCGTCTCTCGTAAATGAGGTAAATATAATTTCTTCTTCATTTACTGAAAGTCCGTTTAATTGCATTGAATCTTGGAATCCACGTAAACGGTTTTGAGTTACTAGAAGACTACTTTCTCCTCCAACAAACGCAATTTGTCGATGTCCATGTTCAATTAAATAATTCGTTACATCTCTAGCAGCTGCATAATTATCGTTATCAATATATGTTATATCATCAATTGAATGATAAGGCTTTCCTACTAAAACAAAAGGAAAGTTATTTTCGTTCAAATAATCAATAATTTTATCATTTTCCTTAGAGTAAAGCAGAATAATTCCATCTACTCTTCTACCTCTAATTGTTTTAATCACAGTTTGCTCAACTTCATCTTCATTGTTTCCTGTTATAAAATAAAGAGAGTAATCTTTTTGATTCGAATACGCTGTTACACCTCTAATTACTTCTGCAAAAAAAGGATTATGAAATGATGTATCTAGTGCTGGTGGCAAAACTAATCCAATAGATTTCGTAGATCGATTAGCCAATGACCTTGCATTTAAATTGGGATGATAATTTAGTTCATCCATAACTTTTCTAACTTTTCTTTTTGTTTTTTCACTAATTCTTGGGTTGTTTGAGATAACTCGAGACACCGTTGAAGGCGCTACATTCGCTTTCTTCGCAACATCCTTTATTGTAATAGTCATTTTAATTCCCCTTATTTACGAATGAATGTAAACGTTATCATTTCTTCTTTAGATGTAGACTCTATTTAAAAGATTATCGATACTTGAAATAATCCACATCTTCCTTCACAAGTCGATGCCCCGTTTATTATACTGGAATCTAGTGGATTTAATCTATTACTAATTTGCTTAGAATACTAAAAAGATCGCAATCATTTCAAGTATTCTAAGCTTAGGCAAACTAGTATTTATTTCTCTTCATTATTTCGTCTTCTTGCAAACCATAAAAAGATGATAAACGCTACAAAAATAGATGGAATTGCAATAATCACTCCAATGTTTAAACTAGTTTTAGGTGCAACTGCATAAACATTTGAAGATTCTCTTTTTAGGACGATATCAAATCCTTTTTTATTTGGACGAACTAAATCATCACTTAACATCCCTCTTAGTTCATTAGATTTTTTAACGACGTCAAAATCTAAATGAACCTTTTGATCAAGAGAAGTATTATTTATTGCTATGATTGTAGTTTCATCATTGTAATGTCTCTTAATTAAAGTCATACCTTTAGAATCATCATACAGTACTTCAAAATCACCATCAGAAAGTGACGGTAAAGTTCTTCTTAATTCAGTCAATTTTTTAATATATTTTGAAAAATCTTCATCAGTACGGAAATCCATTCCTTTTCGATTATCAGGGATGTTTCCACCATTTAGTGCAATTTCTGTCCCGTAATACGTCAACGGAATCCCTGGTGTTGTAAATAAATATGCAAGTGCCAACTTTAATCTTGAAGGTGGATACTGCCCTTTTGATACAGCTACTGAAACAAAACGCTTAGTCATTTCATCATCTACATAGTTAATCATTAATGTCGAGCCTAACTGCTTACTTAAATCCGCTTGTTGCTTCATTATGTCAGTTAATGATTGATTTTGTGAAGAAAATGTATTTGCCAAATCAGCTACTGAATCTACATTATAAATTCCATTAAAACCTAAATTTTTATATTTATTTAGATCTATATCACTTGTGGCATTTAAATCAGCAAATAAAATGAAATTTGGATCTTTCTTTTTTATTTCTTTATTAAATGATTCCCAAAATGAAACAGGTACATTATTTACTTCTTGTAAATTATATCCGTCAAAATTAGCTTGATCCATCCAATACTTGGCTGTTTCGATTAAGTAATTGGCTACTTCATTGTTTTCTTCATTAAAATCAGGTAACCCATTTATCCATTTCTTTTCTGAACTTGTACTATTTTCAGGATTAAACCAATCTGTTCTTTTAGCAAGTTCACTATTTGGCGAAGCATTATTTGTAACAAAATCAATATAAACTTTTATATTACGTTTATGTGCTTCCTTTACCAACTTCTTGAGTTCTTTATTTGTTCCGAACCTTGGATCAATTTTTCTAAAATTAACGACCGAGAATCCATCATATGAATTTGTGTCATTCTCAAAAATAGGTGAAATAGAAATAGCATTATATCCAAAATCCTTAAGATAATCTAATTTTTGGGTAATACCGTCCAAATCCCCACCCTGAGATTTATTTAAATCTTTCGGGTCTGTATTTTTATCATTCATAGGATTACCATCAAAAAAACGATCAACTAAAATTCGATAAATCATTTCTTTTCTTAAATCAGTTGTATTTTTTTCTGCAAAACTAATACTTGGTAACGTACTAAAAAATAGTACGGATACTAGTATTAAAATACCAAATCGCCTCATTTTTTCTCCCCCTGCAAGACACTCGCATGTACAAAAATTTCACTCTCTACATTATTTTGCAAAATATTACAATGAAATTCAAATGTTAAATTAAATTTCATAAAAATGGAAGCGATTGCACACACTATTTAATTATACTGTTACTAAATTAGATAGCAAGTTAATTCCTTGCAAACATTAATATTAAAATTTCACTAAAAATAAAGGGTGGGATCATGCAAATTGAATCAATATATCATCAGCCATATGATCAATATGCTTTTTCAATAGATGATAAAACCTATCGTTTAAGAATTCGAACAAAAAAAGGTGATTGTACAGAAATTATTTTTTATTTCGGAGATCCATTCAAATTTAATGATTCAGGTTGGCAAATCGAATCATCACTCTCCATGTATCTTGCATTTTCCACAGAACTATTTGACTACTGGGAAGTAAATGTAATCCCTCCAAATAAACGAATGAAATATCAATTTCTTTTAAAAAATGAGCAAGAATCTCTATTTTACGGTGAGGGCGGATTTTCAAGCAATTTTACCCCTAATGATCAGTCAAACTGTTTTACATTGCCATTTCTTCATAAAAATAATTTAATATCACCGCCGAGTTGGGTTCATGATACGATTTGGTATCAAATTTTCCCCGATCGATTTGCAAGTGGAAATAACAAGAATAATCCTATCAATTCGACTCCGTGGGGCTCTACTCTACCAACGAGTTCAAGCTATTTTGGTGGTGATTTAGAAGGTGTTATTCAAAAAATAGATTATCTTAAAAATTTAGGAATATCCGGAATTTATTTAACGCCTATTTTTGAAGCAAATTCTAATCATAAATATAATACAATCAATTATTTTAGAATCGATCCTACTTTTGGAGATGAAAAAGTCTTAAAAACATTAATCGAAAAATGTCATGAAAAGAATATTCGAGTAATGCTTGATGCAGTATTTAACCATACAAGTGCATCCTTTCCTCCATTTCAAGACGCATTGCAAAACGGAAAGGAATCCGCCTTTTTTGAATGGTTTCACTTTTTTAAAGATGAACAAAACAATTCAGCTTATGAAACTTTTTCTTTCGTTAAGGAAATGCCAAAACTAAATACTGAAAATAAAGAAGTACAGAATTTTTTATTAGAAATAGGTTCTTATTGGATAAAAGAATTTAACATAGATGGTTGGCGTTTAGATGTAGCAAACGAAATTGATCATTATTTTTGGAAACTATTTCATAAAAAAATGAAGGAACTAAAAAAAGATTTATTTATTGTCGGTGAGATCTGGCACCATGCAATGCCATGGCTAAGAGGCGACGAATTCGATTCTGTTATGAATTATCCTCTAATGAAATCTCTTTTTGCATATTTTGGTTATCAATCAATTTCAAAGATTCAATTCCAATACTCGATTAACGATTTAATAGCTCAATATCCATTACCTGTAATCAAAGCACTCTTCAATGTATTAGGTTCACATGATACACCAAGAATACTGACACAATGTAATCATAATGAAAAAAGAGTGATACTATTATATGTCTTTTTATTTACTTTCTTTGGAACTCCATGTATCTACTACGGAGATGAAATTGGTCTACAAGGTGGAAATGATCCCGAATGCAGAAGTTGTATGCTTTGGGACAAATCACAATATAATCTGAGTATTTTTAATTCCATAAAAAAATTGATTTTGATAAGAAAAAAATATCCAGTTTTAGAAAATGACGGTGAGTTTAATTGGGTACAAACTGACCAACCTGACATTGTTATGTATGAAAGAAAGAATAATCAATATCATTTTTTTATCATAATTAATAACTCAAGCGAAAAACAATCAGTTCAAGTACCAATAAATTTACGTAAGAAAAGAATTACAAATGTATGGAATGGAGAACAGTTTGCAACTGAGTCTGATTCAATTGGTGTTGATCTACTAGATACCGACTTTTTAATTTTACAAATAGAAGATACAGACTCATTTACTTGAATCTGTTGACTGTTGGGAAACACTCGATTTCCGGCTGCTTGCGGTGCTCATTACTTTCATAGGTTGCTCCGCTCCTCTTCAGCCTTCAAGCCTCGTAAGATAACAGTTTTCTATCAGTCTGACATCAACCTTTCAAATACAGACTCATTTATGTGGGTCTGTATTTTTATTCACTCATTTACGTTATGTTAGATTTTCTAACAAATACGATACATGTTAGCGTTTTCATTATAATTTTATATATTTTTTTGGGATTTTCGTGAAATTATTATTGAATTTTGCATATATTCTGAATATGATAACTTATATAACATTTAATGTTATAAAAACTAACATTAAAGAAATGGGGAATGAAGATGAATGGTATTCAAGCTGCGGATAGTGTATTTCTTTTTATTTCAACTGTTTTAGTCATGATTATGACACCTGGTTTGGCACTTTTTTACGGCGGTATGGTTAAAAGTAAAAACGTATTAAGTACTACAATGCATAGCTATTCTGCTATGGCAATCGTATCAATCCAGTGGGTGCTAATTGGTTACTCTTTAGCATTCGGTCCAGATTTTAATCATTTGATTGGTAACTTTTCTTGGGCAGCATTAAAGGATGTTGGTTTTACTCCAAATGATAACTACAGCGCAACAGTCCCTCATAATCTTTTCATGATGTTTCAGCTAATGTTTGCAATTTTAACTCCTGCTCTTATATCAGGCGCCTTCGCTGAGCGCATGAAATTTTCAGCATTTCTATTATTTACTCTTTTATGGACAACATTTGTTTACGATCCATTAGCTCACTGGGTTTGGGGCGTGGATGGTTGGCTTCGTAATCTAGGTGCTTTAGACTTCGCTGGTGGAACAGTTGTCCATATTTCCTCCGGTGTTTCAGGCTTAGTTCTGGCTCTACTTCTTGGCAAAAGACGAGATTTCGGATCTACATCACCTCATCATTTACCACTAACTGTATTAGGCGCAGGACTATTATGGTTTGGGTGGTTCGGATTTAATGTCGGTAGTGCCTTAACATTAAATGATGTGGCATTAACTGCATTCATTAATACAAATACTGCGGCTGCTGCAGCTTCAGTTGCTTGGGTGCTAGTGGAATGGTACGTAAATAAAAAACCTACTATTTTAGGTGGAGTTAGTGGTGCCGTAGCTGGATTAGTTGCAATTACACCTGCTTGCGGATTCGTCACACCTCTCTCTTCAATCGTAATTGGATTTTTAGGTGGAGTCATATGCTTTTTAGCAGTAACATACTTAAAATATAAATTCGGATATGACGATGCTTTAGACGCATTCGGTTGTCACGGAATCGGAGGGACATGGGGAGCTATTGCAACAGGATTATTCGCCACAAAATCAGTAAATAGTGCTGGTGCAAACGGACTTTTTTACGGTGACATAACACTTCTTTGGAAACAACTACTCGCTATCTTAGCGACCTATCTTTTTGCAGGAGTTATTACCTTTTTAATTGTGAAAGTTATAGGCTTTTTCATCCGCATCCGCGTCGATCAAGAGGAAGAAAACCTCGGCCTTGACTTAAGCATTCATGGAGAAAAAGCATATCACGACGCAAGTATATAAGGAGGGATAAAAATGACTGCAAAATTAACAAAAATTGAAATCATTACTCGGCCAGATAAATTTGATGTTTTAAAAGATGCACTTTCAAAGGTAGGAATCACAGGAATGACCGTAACGAACGTTTTAGGATGTGGAATGCAATCAGGCTATACAGAAGTGTATCGAGGAAAAAAACGAACAATCAATTTACATGAAAAAATAAAAGTTGAAATAGTCGTATGTGATGTACCTGTTCAAGCAGTAATCGAGGAAGCAAAAAGAGTGTTAAAAACAGGAAAACCTGGTGATGGAAAAATATTTGTATACCCGATTGAAAACGCAATAAAAATCCGCACTGGTGAAGAAGGAAGAGACGCATTGCAAAATGATTATTAAATTATTAAAACCTAGTCGTTATAGATGACTAGGTTTTTAATTGATTAATTATATATTATTACACTTACACAAATGATTTAAGGTTAATGCACCTATGTAACGAATTTAACTGATACCGTGCGTTTTATCGATACAATTTTTATTTGGAATTCAACGATTTTAATTATGATTCTCATTTGTCATTTTCGATTCCACGATTTTAATTGCGATTCCCATCTTTTATTTGCCATTCCACGATTTTAATTGCGA
>NZ_FOMF01000009.1:65731-203422 GCF_900112535.1 Bacillus sp. UNCCL81
ATTCCAAGATTTTATTTGCGATTCCCATCTTTTATTTGCGATTGCATGGTTTTAACTCCGATTTATTTGCAGTTCCCCCTCTCCTCTAGCTACTTTATTTAAACATACAAAAAAGAGGTGAAAAAGATCACCCCAATAATTTAAGCTTTCACATTAATATTGAATTTTTTAAACCAAACATGAATTTGATATAAATGAGCTAATAGCTGAGGTCCAGACATTAATTGTCCGTACCATGGAACTTGAAATGCTTTTCCTTCACTTTCAACTAAAGCATTTAATTGCTCTTTATCAAGAAACTCATAAAGAGCTGAGCTTTTATCTTTTAAAGCTTCTTTTAATTTTTGAACCACTAATTTTGTATATACCGGGTTATGCGTTTTTGGATAAGGGCTTTTTTTGCGGTATAAGATATCATCTGGTAACAAACCTTCAAGTGATTTTCTTAGGATACCTTTTTCGCGATCCCCATACATTTTAAGCTCCCAAGGGATATTCCATACATATTCCACAAGTCGGTGATCTGCAAAAGGAACACGCACTTCAAGGCTCGCTCCCATACTCATCCGATCTTTTCGATCTAACAGTTGCGACATAAACCATTGACGATTTAAATAAAACAGTTGTCTTCTTTTAGCTTCTAATGGACTTTCTCCTTCAAGGATTGGCGTTTCTTTTACAGTCTCGTTGTATCGATCTTGAACGTACTGAGCTAAATTCAACTTCTTACTCCATTCGTCTTTTAAAAGCTTTTGACGGAGTTCTGTTGATCTCATCCAAGGAAACGCTGGTCTATTCAAGTCATCTTCTCGGTGAAACCAAGGATATCCACCAAAAATTTCATCAGCACATTCTCCTGATAAACCTACTACAAAGTTCTGTTTAATTTTTTGACAAAACCATAATAATGAAGAATCGACATCCGCCATTCCTGGAAGATCACGACACTCTGTAGCCTCATCTAAATATTGAACCAGTTCTTCGTTTGTAATAACACATCTTTGATGATTTGTGTTAAATGTTGAGGACATTAACTCAATCCAAGGTGCATCTGAATTTGGTTGGAATACACTTGAAGTAAAATATTTATCATTTTCCTCATAATCGATTGAATATGTGGTTAATTGTCCTTTTCCTTCTTTAGCGTAATGATTAGCAGCGATTGCTGTAATCGTACTAGAATCCACTCCACCTGATAAAAACGTACATAAAGGCACATCGGAAACTAATTGCCTTACGATTGCATCTTCAACATAAAAACGTACTTTTTCAATCGTTTCATCAACTGAATCTGTGTGTATATCGCTTTTAACATCCCAATATTTCCATATTTTAAGTCCATTTCTTGAGAATGTCATAGCATGACCACCACGGAGTTCTTTAATTCCATCAAAAACACCATTTCCAGGCGTACGGGATGGACCAAGTCCAAATACTTCTGAGAGCCCTTCTTCAGTTAATTCAGCCTTTACCCCAGGATTTGCTAAAATTGCCTTTACTTCTGAAGCGAATAATAATCTTTTATAGTCCTCTTTATAAAATAAAGGTTTAACTCCTAAACGGTCTCTTGCAATGAATAGACTTTCCTTTTCTTCATCCCAGATTGCAAAGGCAAATATTCCATTAAATTTGTCTACACATGCTTCCTTCCACTCAATATAGCTTGTTAGTAGAACCTCAGTATCTGAATGCCCTTGGAACGTGTAGCCTCTCTTTAAAAGTTCTTTTCTAATATCTTCAGTATTATATAACTCGCCATTGTAGCAAAGCGTATACGTGAAGTTACCTTTCGTTTTACGCATCGGTTGTTTTCCACCTACTGGATCAACTACAACTAATCTTTTGTGGCCAAAACTACAATGATTCGACGTCCAAATATTCGTATCATCTGGACCTCGTTTAGACAATGTTTCAGCCATTTTTTTTGTCATTGAATTTACATTGGATAAGTCCTTTTGAAAATCTGCCCACCCAGTTATACCGCACATGTTTTTTTCTCCTTTCTGGGCTATTTCCCTATAAAACTAAAGTTAATTCTATATCGTATTATTGTTTTTAAAAATAGGTGCGTTAATCCTCAAAAAAAGTTTGTAACTTATCAATATTTGTCCATACGTTTTTTTAATTTTTGCATAGTTATAAAATAGTTAAGTTATGTCAATAAATGAAAAAAGTAGCAGCTTTATTAAAATCGAAATAAACGCAGCTATTATGATTTATAAATCCTAATACCGGTCGGAAAATAGAGTAAAATTTTTAATCCATTTAAACAATATTCGAGATTCAAAAAAAGGTTCGAACGAAAAAAGATTCTATTAGATACTTAATTTTATGATTCAATAAAATGTCCGAATCACTACTTTTCACTTGAACCTATGTAATTTAACAATGAACAGCAGAACGCTTGTAACTGGAGGTTACTTAATGCAATTTAAGCACCGATCACAATTATTTCAAAAGCAACCTCGCGCTTTTACTATTGGAGCAATTGAAGAGATAAATGATGAATGGGTCTTTTTCGATGATGAAACTGATGAGGCATTTTTACTTGAGGATCTTATCGATGAAGATTTTGAAGTTTCTATAAATGAAGAGTGGGTTCCTGCTTCTTTAAAAAATGGTAATTTTCTTATTCAGTATTCCAGAAAGAAAAAATTACAAAATGGCGATATCCTTCGTATTCAAAGAAAGCTTTTATATAGCTTCGATTCACTATTAAAAAATTTGACCGATGAATCATTTTATACTTTAGCGTACCTACTAAATACGCATAGTTTTTCCTTATACGATTGCTTGTACTGTCACAACTTCCTTTCATTTCAGCCTGAAGGTTCACCTTCAGAAGGAGTAAATTTCATCGTATTTGATAATGGAGAACTTGTTTGTTCAGTATATCACCAATTTAGAATTTCATCTGAAGAACAAAACCATCGATTTGAACTTACGAAAGCAACAGGTAATCGCTACCTATTAACTCAACTTTCATAAATACAAAAAAACTGTCACAAGAAATTTGTGACAGTTTTTTATTAAGCAAAGAAGTGAAAACCTTGTGGTAATCTAAATCCTAAATATAATAAAGCTAAAATAAATACTATAAAAATAGTTGCAGGAACAACCATTTTACGGTGTTTCTTAGAAGACACTGTGAAATATTCAAACACACCTAACATAAGAATACCAAGTGTCATTTTTACGTTATAAAGCATCATCATATTAGACGGCATATTTTCTTTATTTGAAATGTGAATAAATAAATACAGTCCAGTTCCTAAAATAACAAAGTATAAAAGACGTAAAATCATATGGGCAACTTTCACATTCCAACCATTTTTGTATCCGTGCCCAACAGTTAAAGCTAAAATAATAGCGATTACCCACGATGTAATATGTAAGTGAATCATTTCATTTCCTCCCAATTATATATTCTAAATAATCATAACATAAGTGCTTGAATAAGGAAAAATGTAGATGAAATGGAAATGGAAAAGATTTTAAAAAATTCACAAATTGTTCAAAATATAAGCTGTGATTTTATACCCATTAACCGTTTTCGAAAGCATGACTTAATATTCATTTTTAAAAATCATAAATTATATTAATCTAGGATTGTAATCTACTGTCGAAAATAAATTCAATATCATCTATAGCTCCTTACAATTCGACACTCCGTATAGTTTATCCTACAAAAACCTTTCAATTTCCACTATTCCAAGATGGAATGCAGATGAATATTGTAGTATTTTGTAAGTTTTACACTTCTTTTAGCGAATGTCTTCTCATATGAAAATGATTTTGTATAATAGCATTACATACATCGTGAGACCTAGACATAATTCCCTATTCTTGAACAAAGTTGGTGACTAAATTGCTGCTTCATGTTATAGAGAAAAAAAGGGCCCGAATGGTATATTATGCGGGACGATATGGCTTTACGAACAAGAAAACAGTTTTATGTAGCCAGGAATTGGACAGGCTAATGAATATGATCTCGACCTTTACCTCTTCTAAAAGGAGAGCCTAATAGCTAGCTTGCGATTAGTTTATGCTAATTGCTGCTAGTATTTTTTTTGGGTTATAGAAATAGATATCTCATCTCTTTTATTTTCCCTTTCACCCTTTTCTTCCTATTATAAAAATTAATACTTCTTAACAATACATAGTCTACAATCACGTTTTAGGTTAAATGGCCATATAATACATAATCATAAAAAGAACAAAGGGTGTACAGTCATGCCTGCTTATGTTGGAGTAATAAATATCGTCAGTATCGGTAGTAGCGCTGTAGTTAACGTGGGTGATGCATATAATATCATACCTAAAAGTAGTGCTCAAACGTACGCCGGTGCTGGTTCGTTTAATACTGGTGATAATGTAACAGTTTATAACAATAAAAGTATTTCGACCGTATATGATCAAGACCAAGTCGATCAACCAATGGTTGGCAACATGTAAAGGAGGGTGTCGTTTGAATATATATATACATCAAACTATTATTATTAATCAGCTTAAAACCGGTGGGATCGTAAACTCATCTGTTTTTCAAATTGGAACAACAGGAAATATAAATGCAAAAACGATAACGAATAATACTGGAGATTATTTAGAGGCAGCACCACCAATTACTGAACCAGGTCAAATCGTTCACACCTCGCAACAAACATAATTTTATTCCTGTAGCAAATTGAAAGCGAGGGAATTCTATGAATCAACTAGAAATAAGACAGACTCAAATTGAGCAATTACTATATGAGCAGTCCCAAATAATAGAACAATTAAAAGCGAAAGTAGTTCAGCTTGAGGCTACTGTTCTTGAACTTTCTAAAAGACCTGAGACAAAAATTGATAAAATTGAATATAAATTTGACCAATTAAAAGTTGAAAATTTAAATGGCACCTTAACAATAGGGCTGAATCCACTTCAAGCCCCTACATTTGATGATTTAACTGTAGAAAACCAGCAAATTGATATTAAACCAGACAATAATATGAAAGCTTTGAAATCATATATAGAAGAAAGAATTAACTTCCATTTAAAGGAAGAAGCATTAGAAACGATCCTCCAATTAGAAACAGAGCTTAGAGTTGCTGTAGATGATTATTATCGTCAAATGATGATTGATGATATACGAAATCAAATGGATATTAGGATTCCTTACTATATTGATTTATATAAAAATAAACCAAACTTCGCTGATAATCCACTACGATATTCTGAAGAAGTCGTTTTACACATGTTAAGAGATATTCGAACTGCCTATAGTGCCTTTTTACAAAACTTACCACATAATATTGGAAAGGAGAATAAAGGATGAATTTAAATGTAACAAATTGCAATTTACAGGTTGATGAAATAAAATTTACAGCCATTTCATCTTCATCATTATTTTTGGTTGGTGATGCTCATAATATTTCACTATCTTCTATTTTTGACACACCACCAGAATCATTAATTATTGGACCATTTGTACCTTTATCTGTAAGTTAATGTTTAAAATTGATCCAAGATTTCGTTTAGCCGCAGTAGAAAGATATGATGTAAATACTGTACTATTTTCGAGCATTTTACAGTTTGGGGATGTATTTTCAATGAATGCAGAGTCAAACGCTCTTGCACTTCAAGAAGAAGGAAATGTGTTTGCTGATTTTAACAGAGATATTTTTGAAATATATCCAATTTTTAAAATCACTCCAAAACATCTTCTAGATGTTCCTACTGTAAATTTAAATCGAGTAAATCTTAATCCAACAATCCAAGTTGGTTCAATCAATTATAATGGTATAAGCTCAGCCAGCGCTTCCGTTATCGGCTCAGTTCATGATGCCACAATGTTATCCCGAGTACATCAAATACGACATTTTATTTCAACACCTACAATACATTACCAAACTCCAGGCTTTCATGCCCAACCGACTTTTTCTCAACTAATACAGCCAATGATGACGCAGCCTATGCAACCCCTTCATCAGGATGTACTTGTTCAACCAGTTTCGCCAGTTGTAACGCCACACACTGTAGTCCCTGTAGCACCTGTAGTTCCAGTACACACAGTAGTACCAAGCGTGCCTTCAGTACCTGTAGTAACAAGACAAAAAGAAGAAATATCAGAACCAAAAATTAACGATTAAGAAAGGAGAATATTTCATGCCAACATTTCTTGGAGCAATTGTCATCACAAGCAATGAAGGAAATATAAATACAGGAGATCTTAATAATATCTCACCAAAAACGCAAACAAAATCATATTTTGGCTCGGGCTCAGGTAATACTGGGTTTCTACCGGCAACAATAAACGGTGCAAGTGCAACTAATACGTTAGATGCTGATTTAGTAGATCAAAATGAAGTAGCGACTCTATAAATCACAAAAAAAGCGATGCAGATGCATCGCTTTTTCCTATAACTCTATAATATGACCACCATCGAAAAAGTAGAGATATTTAGCTTTAACCATTTTATCCATCCCCGCTTCAATTGCCTTTGAATAAAGATCGAGTTGAACACCATATCTTCTAATTGCTTCTTGCTTCAAGGCATCTTTTGTTGCAAATGCACCAGTTCGATCGGTTTTATAATCAATTAATATAACCTCTTCTCCATCAATTAAAAGTAAGTCAATGATCCCTTGGATTAATACAACTTCCTCTTCATCTTCCCAATCTTTATAAATTTCATTTGTTGAAACACCATAACTAAATGGTACTTCTCGAAGATTTTGATTTGAGTTTACCACTAATTGACCAAGCTGTGATTGACAGAATTCAAAAATCTCCAAGCTATTTACAGCTTTCCCTTGCTCTTGGGTAATTAATTCTTTTAAAACCATACTATTTATCTGATCTATGATGTCTTCATGAGATGAGACAAATTGATAATCTAAATTTTGCATAACAGCATGGGTAGCAGTTCCTTTTTCAGCTGAGTTCATTTTTTGTTCTGACATAAATTTCGGTCTTTCAAGTGGAAAATCTTTTGTTTTAGTCGCTGTAAAACTTTGACTATATGGATCTTCCTCTTGCATTTTTCTTTTTAATTCTGTAACAGATTGTTTTGGTCGGTATAGAGTTGATTGTGTATGATGATATTGCCAGTTTAATTGATTTTCTAGTTTTTCATGAAGCTCACCATTTTTAATTTGAATCGGTTCCTTTGACTGGAAAGCTTGAAATACTTCTACTTTATCATTTTCTACTTCTTCAGCTTCCAATGATTGAATTGTAGAAGCATCTACAATAGAATAATTCCAGCGACATGGGTAAAACTGAATTTCATTTTCTGTGTGCCACAAATCATCTTCGAGTCTAATTGCATTACTAGAATCGTGCCGAATGATCGAAGGACCAATCCAATCAAGATAACTTTTAGCACCACTAATCATGTTTAATGGCAGTAGCCATTCTTTATGGTTTTCAACTTTCTTCCAACTTTCAATCATTTTTTGTGCATCATTTACTTTACCTACTAAAATAAGTTTTTCTCTTGCACGAGTTAATGCAACATAAAGAATTCGTAACTCTTCGGAAATTAACTCTTCATGTTCCTTGCGCTTGATTGTTTCCTTCAAAAGGGTTGTATTAGTCGTACGATAAGCAGGATGTACAAAATTCATACCCAAACCTAATTCCTTTTGTAAAATGAATTTTGCTCTTAAATCCTGCATATTAAATTGCTTAGATGTATTCACGACAAACACGACAGGAAACTCTAATCCCTTACTTTTATGGATTGTCATCATTTGAACGACATTTTCTTGATCACTTAAAATACGAACCTCATCTAGCTTTTCTTCTCTTTCTTGCATACGATCTAAAAATCTTAAAAACTGAAATAGACTTCTATAATTTGATTCTTCTAATGCTTTAGCACGATCAAATATCGTAATTAAATTTGCTTGCCTTTGTTTACCACCTGGTAAACCTCCGACAAAGTCATAGTATGTAGATTCCTTTAATACCTTCCAAATAAAGATTGAAAGTGTCTCCCTTTTAACGAGTCGTTTCCATTCCTTTATTTGTTCAAAGAAATTTACTAATTTAATTGAAAGCTGTTTATGACGGTTTTCATAATTATTTAGATAATCTTGACATGCATCGTAAAATGAACCATTTTTATGATTAAGTCTAATCATCGTTAATTCCGGTTCCGAAAGTCCTACAATAGGAGAACGTAGGACAGATGCAAGTGGAATATCTTGAATCGTATTATCGATTAGCTTTAATAAGTTTAAAAAGACGGCCACTTCAATTGTTTGAAATAAGTCCTTAGATTTCTCAGCATATAGCGGTATACCTAACGCTTTGCATTCTTCTATATACAAATCAGCATTCGATAATGAACGACCTAAAATAGCAATATCATTATATTTTACTGGTCTCATTTCTCCAGTCTTTTCCGTTACTAAATATTCACTTTCAACTAAATCCTTAATTCTTCTCGCTACGTACCTTGCCTCAATTTGTTCAAGCTTTTCTTCTACAAGATCATCATCTTCTTGTTCACTGAACTCAGGCTCATTTTCTTCTTCATCCGAATTCGTTAATAAGATTAATTCAGCAGCGCAATCTGAGTATTCAGGATAGCTCGCACCTAGCTTTAACATCGCATCTTCATCATACTCAATTCCACCAATTTCTCTTCCCATAATTTGTTGAAAAATAAAATTGGTTGCATCTAATACTTCCGCTCTACTTCTAAAGTTTTTAGAAAGATCAACTCTTAAACCAGTTCTTTCATTTTTCTCTTTTTCATATAAATTGTATTTATTAATAAATAGTTGTGGTTCTGCTAATCGAAAGCGATAGATTGATTGCTTAACATCACCAACCATAAAAAGATTACCAGAAACTCCCGTACCTTTTGTGATTAATCTTAAAATCGATTCTTGTACATAGTTCGTATCTTGGTATTCATCTACTAACACTTCGTTAAACTTTTCTTGATAAACTCTTGCAACCGATGAAGGTACTAATTCTTTTTCGTCTTTTTCCTTTAAAATTTCAAGTGCATAGTGTTCTAAATCATTGAAATCTAAAATTCCATTTTCTAATTTTGCTTCTTTAAATAATACGATGAAACGATTAACAAGTTCAATTAACTTTTCAACTAGGGGCTTTAATTCACTTATTTGTTTTAATTGAACGTCAATGCTTCGATTAAAATACTTGTCTCTTATATCATCAATCTTCTTTTTAACATCTTTTCGGAAATTCGCTACTAGTTCCTTTTTCTGTTGATCACCCTCTGTCTTTTTAATAGTGGGCAATCGATTAAATACTATTTTTTGTAGACCAACATTAATTTCTTCCCATGATTTTTCTGAGGCATGGAATAAACATTCTAAATTACCATACTCCTCTTTAAAAACATCAACATATTTAATTGGGCCATCAGGGCTATCTATTATATCCAATGCTTGTTTATAAGTGTTAATACAAGCAAACAAATCATCTTGAATAAATTTCTTAAGTTCTTGAATAAAAGGGATCTCATCAACTGGTTTACCGACTACATTATATTGGTGAATGAATGCATTTAAAAACTCACTAGGGTTTGGGTTCGAAATTGCATGACGATATAGCTTTAATATTAATTTCGGTAAATCATTATCATCTCGATCACTAGTATATCGATCAACTAAATCAAAGAAGACTAAATTAGATTCATCACTGTATTCTGACTCCATCAACTCTTCTAACACTTCATCCATCAGTAATTGAATCTCAATTTCTTCTGCAGTACGGAAGTTTGGATCCAACTCTACCATATAGTAATTTGATCGAATGACTTCAGTACAAAAAGAGTGAATAGTTGAGATTGAAGCCTTATTTAACAAAGAAGCTTGTTTCCTTAAATGATCAGATTCAGGATTATTTACAAGTTGTTTCTCTAATGCAATCCCAATCCTTTCTTTCATTTCCTGGGCACTTGCTTTTGTAAAAGTAACAACAAGTAATTCATCGACATTTATTGGATTTTCATCACGAATGATTTTTTGAATAATCCGTTCAACAAGAACAGCCGTCTTTCCAGAACCAGCAGCAGCGGCTACAAGAATATCTGACCCTTCGAAATCAATCGCTTTTTGCTGGTCGACTGTCCATGTTGTTTTACTTGCGTTATTTTCTTCTTTACTCATCTTTATTCACCACCTCGATCATTTTTTGTAATGCTTCGCTATCTTCTAAAGGAGGTAGAACACGATATTCATTTCCTTTTACATTCGCATCAAATTGACATACTGATTGGTACGAGCAATATGTACATGGTATTTTATCCTTTTGCTGATATGGATTTGCTTCTACAAAACCGTTGTATATTTTCTGACCAGCTTCAGTAAATTTTTGCTTTATATAATTCGTCATCATTGGGTATTGTTCAGGCTTTACCGTTTTTGAATACTTTGCCATGTATTCTCCGGTTTTTTTAAGCCTAATCGGCACAATTTTTGAAGTGCTTCCGTCTTGAATTAATGCTTCATCCATTAACGTATTACTTTCACGATCTTCTAAAAGTAATCCATTCATTTTAAACTTTTTAAAGATTTCATCCTGAATTTCATCAAATTCGATATTATTTTTCACTTTAACAATCGGATTTTGAACATGGAAATAAAGAATACCAGCCGGGTCCGCGTGTTTTCCAAGTAATGTTGTTGAATTTGCTACAGCTATATCTAAATATGTTAGTAACTGTAAAGCAAGTCCGTAGTATACATCTGATAATTTTAATTCCTTTTTCGTTGATTTATAATCCAAAATTCGTAAGTAATCGCCTTTTTCACTTGTTGCTTTATCAATTCGGTCAATTCGGCCATTTAATACCATTCTTCTCTTCCCATCAATCGGAAGTTCATAAGAATTTAACTGTTTCCCCATACCAAATGGTACTTCTAAAGCAATAGGAACGAATTTACCTGCATGCTCTTGTTGACTTAAAATTGAGGATACTTTCGCAATAACATCCTTCATTTTTTTCTTTAAAAACATATATCGATTCGTACTTAGCAAAATCTCACGTTGAAACTTTGGAGAGATTTCATCAACTACTTTTGCTGCTAATTCATCACATTCTGAATTCGTTAAACTACTCCAGCTTTTACCGGTCTGTAAAAGATTCTCTCCAATAATTGTTAAAGCACTGTGGAATAATTGACCCATATCAAATGATTCAAACTTATAAATTTCACGTTCTTGAAGCTTAAGACCATATCGTGCAAAATGGGCATATGCGCATTGATGGAAAAGCTCAATTCGTGATACCGATCCACTCAATTCTTCCCCATATAATTCTGTACTTAAATCTTCTCCAAGATCTTTCGCGACATTGTTATACATTACGCTACTTATTACTTTATACAGTTTATCTTTTGAATCAGAGTTTTCTCTTAAAACATTATAAAGCGTCCACCATAAATCCATATTCGTTTCAGTTTCCCTAGTCGACCAAACTTGAAGCTGAGATACTAAATTCGTTAAAGCTGTACCATAATTTGTAATAGATGTTAACTGTTCTTCTACAGAACTAAAAGTTAAGTCTCCACTTTCAAATCTTTGATGTATATTTGGAAAAATCGATTTTATCCTTTGAATGAGACTTGATGGGGCAAGACTTTTTCCATCATCACTTGTTAATGGATAACTAATGATTAACTCATGACTTGCACGATTAATTCCAGTATAGATATTAAAATTTTCAACAAATAATTGGTGCTTACTTGTTGGTGCTACTTCCACACCAAATGATTGTAAAAACTCTCGGGCAGTATCGCCTAATAGTCCGTCTTCACTAGCCTTCCTTGGAATAACCCCTTCATTTACACCAATGATATAAGCACACTTTACATTTTGTAGTCTTGAATGATCAAAATCAGCTATGTTAACTTGATCTAATGATGCCGGAACATTCGCAAATTCAAGTGATTGAAAACCAGTTTGAAGAATTTCAAAAAATGTTTTACGTGACAGTTTTTCTTCTCCAATTAATTCAACGCATTCATCTAAAAGCTGAATAAACCCTTTCCAAACTTGCTCATGATCTTTGCTTTCAATTAAATTGGATCGATTTTCAGCATCATCCTTTAAACGTTGAAGCTTCCTTGAAATATCTAGCGATTCAACAAATTCAAACAAGGCTACACACATTTCTCTCGCATTTTTAGCTTGCTTCAGATTGCTTTGAAATGTAAGAATTGGCTTTACTAATAAATCTCTTACTGAATTGATTAATGCTTCGAACTCTAACTCCTCATTTGTGATTCCTCGATCAATACCTTCAGTTGAGCGATACTTTCGATACTTCCATGGCTCTTCAATCGTCCACCTTTTTCCTTGCTTACCATACGCTATGCAATAATTCTCAAATAACTCGAGCTGTTCACGATTCTTATCACGATTGCTTTCAAATGGATAAACTAGCTCCGTTTTATAAGCATTGAAAACCGATTCATATCTCCAATTCTTTTGAATGATATCAAAAGTAGCTTGTAAAAACGTAAATAATGGATGCGTTAGCATTGAACGCTTTTCTTCTATGAAAATGGGTATTTGGTACGCATGAAAAATAGTTGAAATCAAATGTGAATATGAATCTCCATTTCTTAAGAAAATGGCTATATCTCGATATCGATATCCTTGATCACGCACCTTATTAATAATATCTTTCGCAATCCCATTTACTTCGGCTCGACGATTAGATGCCGACATAATCTTAATTCCATCAGATTCAAACGAAGGCTTAACTGGTCTGCTATCAAAATTCGTTTCGAAATACTTCAAATCATTCGATTGATTTCTAAAATTATGATGACAAATAACAGGTTGCTCTATTGTTTGCTTCGTATTTAAAGCAATCTCTTTAATTTGTTGATATAAAAGCGCTGGTTTATAAAATAAATTTAATTCATGCGGTAAAAAATCATCATATGGCCGGTCGATTGTTAGAGAGAAATTTACCTCACTACAATATCTCATTAGCTCCTCAACTACATTTCGCTCTTGAGGTGCCAAGTCATAATATCCATCAATATATATAATACTGTCTTTTATATAATCACTTTTAGGTAATTCTTGAATCAACAAATTTAAATAGTCTTCTGAATCAAGATACTTATCTTTCATATATGTATTAAAAGCATCAAACACTATTTGAATATCATTTATCTTTTGTTGAATAAAGATATGATCCTTTGAGGAATCTTGCTCCATTTGTAAAATAACGGATGATAATTCATCTGAAGAAACTTGAAAACCTTTAAACTCTGCAATAAGGCCCGTTAGTTCCTTATAGAATCCTTGTCGATCAGCAACGTGATGAAAAACTTTCAATTCTTCTTTCTTTTCCTCAATAATCTTTCGAAGAATCATAGAAATTCCAATTTCGCCAATATGAATCCGACTGATTCCACCTGTTTCTTGTAAAACCTTCCAAGCTAATCGAGTAAAACTAAAAACTTGGGAATTAATAATTGCTTTTTTTTCCTGCCTTTTAACTAATTCATATTCCATTTGAAAGGTCATTTGGTCAGGTACAATAAAGATGATATTTTTTGTTTCATTCTTTAATCTATCCGTAATTTCATTTAAAATGTGATGCGTTTTTCCACTTCCTGCACGCCCTAATATAAATTGAAACGACATATATCCTCCTCCTTAATGTATTAGAATAATGGTTATTATTTAGTAAATAATGGTTAAATGTGTACCTAATAAGAAAAGCCCCCATAAGGAGCTTATTTGTTAAAATTCGTATTCAAACTTGAAAGTGGCCAATAAAGTAGGTCGACCTTCCCTACAATTTTATCAATTTTTACAAATCCAAACAAACGACTGTCATAACTTTTTGGTCGATTGTCCCCTTCAACAAAAACATAGCCTGGTGGAACTTTCGTTTTACCTGTAACTTCGTTTAAATTAAAATCAGCTGTAAAAGGTGTTCCTTTTAAAGAACTCTTGTAATCATTTAAATATGGTTCATTCCATTTTTTATCGTTAATATAAAGCTGATCATCTTTATATTCAATTGAATCTCCAGGTAAACCTATGACACGTTTAACATAATCTTCTTGCTTATTTGCATGGAATACAATTACGTCAAATCTGTTAATATCACCAATTTCATATCCAAATTTATTTATAACTAGTAAGTTTCCATCCTTTAAAGTTGGCATCATAGATTCTCCATCAACTACATATGTAGAAAATAAGAACGTTCTTACAATAAAAGCAATTGCGATCCCAATAATGATCGCTTTTCCCCAGTCAAATACTTCTTTTCTTAGCATAAAGTTGCTCTCACCCTCCCTGAGTCAAATGATCTATTGCTC
Source organism: Bacillus sp. UNCCL81 (assembly GCF_900112535.1). Taxonomy (NCBI): domain Bacteria; kingdom Bacillati; phylum Bacillota; class Bacilli; order Caryophanales; family Bacillaceae; genus Bacillus; species Bacillus sp. UNCCL81. The sequence continues at coordinate 80,052 of NZ_FOMF01000009.1, forward strand.
ATCAGATGATTGAGACGAACTCTTTTTCTCTGTTGTTTTTTCTTTGATGTCCATACGTTTCTCAATCACTTTTCCAACAATCCATAATACGAATATAAAAATTCCTATGTACAATGCTTTTATCGGTTTTTGAAACACTGAAGTTAAATCTTTCCCTAAATAACTAATCATCGCGATCATAGTAAACTTTCCAAGTACTAATGCGATTAGGAATTGCGATATTTTAATACGTGACAAACCTGCTACTATATTTATTAAAAAAGATGGTGAAAACGGAAATGCAAACATAATAAAAATTGGACCAAATCCTCTTTTTTCAATCCACCCTATTGATGATTCTACTTTCTTATGCTTACTTACAAATGAAAAAAATCGTTTCTGACCAAATTTTCTAACAACATAGAATAGTAAAATGGAACCTAAGCAAGAACCAATCCATGAATATAAAAAGCCTAATAAAGGACCAAATGCTGCAGCATTAGCAAATACAAAAATGACCAAAGGTAAAATTGGACAAATTGCTTCAATAAAAGGGATTGATATTCCAACTAATGGACCATAATCTTTGTATTGTTGAATGAGATGTAAAAAATGTTCTTCTGTAAAAAAAGCCTTTAAGTCAAAAACGTTCATTTAAATATGAATCTCTCCTTAAGCCGTATTTCTAAATAGATATCCTTACTGTTAACATTATCACATATAACTATTTATTCAATAATAATAAATGATTCTAACTAGTATTTTTTGTAATAATTTGACTGATTATCTTATAATTTTTTTTTACTAATTTGTTCCTAATGATGCTTAATGAAATTCTAATAAACTATCTTTGAATAAATAAAAAAACTACTTCACTAAATTGAAAAGTAGTTTCACGCTGTTGAAAAACAACTTTGTCAATTAAATTACCAAATTTTCGTAAAAGGAGTAGAGTGATGTTGATTTCCATTACAGGATGCTCACTTTCCATGGGGCGAGATTCTTTAGCCTTCCCGCTAATCCAATAGGAGTCGAGCACCCCTCCATTCCAATCAACTTTTTCATCAAAAAAAGTATGCAATAAATCCTAATCAAATAGCCTTTACTTAGAGTAATCTAGCAGTTTTTATTAATCAGTTTGTAGTTCAATTAATATCGAACATTAAACTAAATTAATCAAATGAATTTGTTTTTCTAAGATTAAGCTCATAATTTTTTAACTTCTGAAAAAAACATGTCTAGTGTTATTGGAATCATAAAATTGCTCGAACATATTAACATTTAAAACCATGAAAAGATCATCCAGAAAAATGATAATTTCATCATTAATTATTTTTCTTATTGGCTCTGTTAAATTAAAATGTTGATTTTTGAAATTAAAAAAGGCTATCAAATAGACAACCTCTAGGAACTCTTATCTAAATATCGCTGTAATAGTTGTGCAGGGGATTTTAAAAATTAAGTCTAATTTACCTTTGCATAGATACAAGTATCAACTAGATTTTTACCGTCAGCTGAAAGATCTTCATTACGTAATATCCCTTCAAGCTCAAAACCTAGTTTTTCAGGGATCGAACGACTTTTAGTGTTTTTAGATTCACATCGTATTTCAACCCTTCTAAATTTGAATAGTTGAAAACCAAGGTTTATTAACTCACTTACTACTTCTGTCATATACCCATTGCCACTAAATTGCGTGTTAATCCAGTATCCAATTTCACATTTAGAAACCTTCCAATTAATTCCGTGAAGACTAGCAGTTCCAATAAAATCGTTAGTATCCTTATGATAGATAAGATAGCGAAAGCTTTCTCTTTTCAAAAAATCTATATGGGCATTTCTAAGGAGAATTTCCGTTTCTTCAACAGTAGGAATTGACTGGAATAATTGCAACCATTGCTTTAACTCGCTAATTGAATCCTTAATAGCTTGGTTTACTACATTCCCTTCACCAGCCTGAAGTGGTGCTCGAAGAATTAATCTGTCTGTTTCTATTTGTAACGGAACATCTAATAAAATAGGATTCATATAATTTCCCCTCTCGAAAATGCATGCCAGGTATATCCGGTATTACAACATATTCTTACAACGAAGTAATCTTTTACTTGATATACAGTAATACAGTAAATCTTATCTTCCAAAAATTGGTTAATAATAAATATATATTCAATTAATCACCTAGAAATCCTTTTAATATTGAGAACTAAACTACCAGTTGGTAAAATAAATAGGCTACCGAAGCAGCCATCTAGTTGCATAACAAATATGAAAAAATTCCTTCAGATATCGTTTCTGAAGGAATTCTTTATATTTTTATTCGACATAAACTCATATATTTTAGGGGGCATCAGGTATTTAATAAGTTTAGTTAGGAGCTTTTATTTGAAGTAGCTTAATCCCCATGCCAATAAAGATTATTCCAGTTACTTTGTTTAAAACCCTTCCAATTTTCTGGTTTCCTCTTAGTTTCTTTGTTACATAAGAAGAAAAATAAGCAACAAATAAACACCATAACAACCCTGTTGCTGTAAAAGTCAGTCCTAAGATCAGAAAAGGAATCGGACCAGAAGCCTTTGTATCGATGAATTGTGGAAGGAACGAAAGAAAAAATAAAGATACTTTGGGATTTGTTAGGCTCGTTAAAATACCTTGCACATATACTTTGGATATATTTAATTTATCAACTTCGGCTGTTCGAAACGCAGCATTTGATTTATCTAGTAGCATACGTATCCCTAAGTATACCAAATAGATAACACCTAAAATCTTAATCGTATTAAATAAGAAAACAGATTTTAATAGTATAAGGGATAATCCAAACGCAACCAAAAGCGTATGAATTAATGAGCCTGAAATGATTCCTAAAACGGAAAATACTCCTGCTTTTCTCCCTTGAGAAATACTTCGACCTACGATATACATCGTATCTGCACCTGGAATTAAATTTAACAAAATTCCTGTTATTAAAAATACTTCGAAATGAATAATACCATACACTTTTATGCACCCTTTCTTTTTTTAAGGTGCCCTTATCGATATTACAGTATCATGTATGATTTTGAAACTATTTTTTTCTATTTTGTGGTAATTTCAAAATAAAAAGGAAAAACTTCTGATTTGTTTATTGAACTAACGCACTGCGTTAGCCATCCATGAATCCTCAGATTCACAACAGTGAATGGTAGTTTATTTCGTACTCCCATGGTAGTTGAATAATGATGATTAAATATTGGTAATTTTTTTAAAAATAATTCCACTAAAAGTAAATAAAAGATAACCTTTTAGGGGAAATCATCCTTTAATGTTTAAAAAATTTACCTATTATTAACTTCATAAGCTGTTCTAACTCCTGCTTCAATCGCACCTTGAATCCAACCTGGTGTAGTAGAAGAATGTGATCCCGCGAAATGAATTCTCCCTTCTGGTGTACCAATATATTGACCAAATTCTTTTAATTGGTCGGGTTTATACATGACAAAAGCTCCTCCAGAAAAAGGAAATTGAGACCAATTATGTGAATATCCAATTAAAAACTCTGAAAACACCACATTTCCAAATATTTGTGAGAGATCATTCAAAGCAATTTTAATCCGTTCTGCTTGTGTCATATTATCCCAGATACTAGAATCGTCTTCCCATGTGTAGCTAGCTAATATGATCCCTGTGTTGTCTGACGCTTCTTGACCATGACTAGGAAAATACGCAAACTTGATTGGTAGATCAGTAGTTATTTTCCCACCATTTAATCCATATTTTTCCCAAAATCTCGTTTTAAACTGAAGACCTATTTTAGTTGAATTTGCATAATGTATCTGTCTTATGACTTTCCGCTTATTATATGAAACAGACTCATAGGGAAGTAACTCTACGAAATTCAATAAAGTGTAAGGAATTGTTGAAATTACAAAATCGCTTGTAAGGCGATGCTCAGTATTAAGTATATAATTTTCTGAATAGATCGTTACGTTTGATTCATTTTGTATAATTTTTTTCACTCTTTGATTCGAAATAATATTATCTTTTAGTTGTGGTAAAAACCCATTAATAAGATAATCTGTGCCTCCTGTAATTTCATAAAGTTTTAAATCCTTTGTTAGAAGTACTAAAACTTCTCTTAATATTGCAGTAAATGCAAGTTCAACAAACCCTTCTAATCCAACCATTGTTTCTATAAAGTTGATTGCTTCAATTGATAATGATTCACCAACAGGATTATATTTTAAAAAGTTATACATTGAATAATGATCATACATATTAATAACTATTTCCCAATTTTTTTCAGGATTTTGATTTATAAAATCAATTACTGGACCAACTGCTAATAATAGTAACTCTGTTGCTGTTTTTCCTTTTTCACTTGGGGAGACATTAAACTTTAATTGGTCTGGATTTGTTTTATAATTTTTTTCATCTGTTAATACATTATTAATGAAAATTAGATCATTAGGAGTACTATTAATAAATTCATTTACTTGTAAATTGAATTTTTTTATATATTCAAAAACTAAATAGTGAAAAGAAGGTATCCGCATTGCACCAAGATCTATATATTCATGATTAATAAAAGGTTCCCTTTTTGTGTAAATTCTCCCCCCTATTCTGTTATTTGCTTCTATAATAGTAACTTGATGTCCAGCTTCTTTTAAGAGTGAGGCAGCTACTAAGCCAGATATTCCTGCCCCTATAATAGTTACATGTTTTGGTGAATTAGTTTTTTGCAAACCATTTTGAATTATGTATATCATTTGATCCTTTGAAAGAAGTAATTTTTGAATCAAAGATATCCCCCTCCTTGCAAAAAATAACTATCAATAAAATGTTATTCGATTTCAAGTTGAAGTAGAATGTTGACTGTGATTAATTTAATTAAGATACAAATTAAAAGTAAAAACTTATTGAACTAACCTGACATTTAGTGCAATAAAAAAGAGTTGCCGAAGCAACTCTTTTTGTACAACTAATGCATTGTTATTGAACAAGGATATTTAATAAATTCTGCAAAAACTAATAGCTCCATTGTATAGCTTATATCTTTCTATAAGCCACGCCCAAGCTGTGAATCCCAAATTATAATGCTTAAATGTCCATCTAATTTATTCTATCATTAATCATTTTAACTCCCCTGACTTTTCTATACATCCCTTTTTGATACTCATATGTAATGATGTTAACATGATGGATAGAAAAAAATGTAAAAAGGGTCGATTGTTACCACCATTTAATAATGTGTATATTTACGCAAGCATATCTTGATATTCCTTTTTGCGTTCGAATTCAGCCTTAGCAAATGGACAAAGTGGCACAATCTTTTTGTCTTGTTCTCTCATCTCTTCTACAACAGAAGCAACAAGTTTACTGGCAATTTTTTGTCCTCGCAAGGATTCATCGACAAAAGTATGATCAATGATCACTCTTGATACTCCAGCATGTACAAATGTAATTTCAGCGACGATTTTCCCTTCTTCATTCTCAATGAAGTGTTTTTTCTCTGTCTTTTCAATATTCATATTATTTTTCATCCTTTTTATAAATATATTGTAGTGCGCCACTTGGACATAAATCGATCGTTTTCATAGCTGAATCTACTTCTCCATTATCAGCAAGAATCCATGGCTTTCTTTTTGTATCAAACACTGTCGGCATTGTCCTTACACAATTACCTGAATGTGTACAGATATCTTTGCTGAAATAAACTTCAATCTCTTCTCCTGAATATTTCCGATATCCTTTATTTAGTAGGTCTTCTTTATTCATTTCATTCTCTCTTTTCATTTTGCACCTCCAAATTGTCGATAATTATTTATACGACTTTTGGGGTGTTTTTTCCTTTGTCTGAGTTTTTTTTTTGACCGGAACCAATACTATATAAGAATTTAGCTTGCTAAAACAGTTATAATAATTGACTCTACAGAGAGCATTAAACAAAAAAAAGAAATGTAATCATTTTAAATTTATTTTTTGGTTTAGTAGTTGTTAATTCTTTATAGTCCTAACGCAATGCGTTAGTTGAATCAGAGTACAAGTCTCTTAACTGGCTTTTTATATTGGATTATTTGGCAGAGTAGTTAAAGAAGAAGTAAGAGCTTTTAATCATTCATTTATCTATTGACTTAGAGTTTACTCTAATCAGTATAATTAAAAAAAATGAAGATGTACTGTAATCAGTTAAAGATTGGTTGCTTTATCTTCAAATGATTTAGATGAAAAATTAGAGTTGACTAATGTGAACAGTGATTTTTTCGATAATAGAAAGTAAAAAAAAATTCAGTGAATTTGAACTAGAATGTTGGGAGTCGGTTTTATGGAGCAATCAAATAAAGCGTTTAGTGACACATTAATAAAATCATTAAGAGGAGAACGTGGTCATCTTCCTATCAAGAATGCTTTGTTGGATATAAACATGGATCTTGCAGGGAAAAGAATAGAAGAGTTACCTTATACTATTTATCAATTAGTCAAACACATGACATACTGGCAAGAATTTCTCTTATTATTCGCACAAGGGGAGAAACCAGAATTACCTTCCGATGTAAAAGAAAGCTGGCCTATTGAAGAGGGGCCAAGTAATGAGGAAGAGTGGAAACAAGTTATTCAGCATTTTCTTCAAGGGATAGAACAGGCATGTTCGATTGCCCAAACTGTTCAATTAGACAAATCATTGGAGAAATGGCCAGGCGAATCACCAGGTGGTGTGCTACGCAATATTGCATCTCACAACTCCTATCATTTAGGTGAAATCGTACTAATACGCAGATTATTTAGCGCTTGGCCACCACCAACCGGAGGATATCCAGCCTAAACTTTGGATCAATAGTAATTTCATAACACATGGGAGTCAATGAGGCTCCTATTTTTCCTGTTTGCCCTTTTTTGAATAAGAAGTGATATAAGTGTTTATAGAAATTTAATTAAAAGTAGTAGAAATTCTTATATAACTAATGAATCGTTAGTTGAATAAACAATCCATTACGAAAAAATAAAATAACAAATACAAAATATGCATAATCCCAAGAAAAGAAGCATAATAAATAGCTTTTTTAAATACCAAGGTAAGAAATCAATGATATTTAATAATATATCTCCTAAAACATCTGAAGTGCCTACATCGATACTTTCATTTTGATAAAACTCTTTATTTTTAAATGAAAAAAATATCAAACCAAAAAATGAAAAAACAGCAAAAATATACATAAAAATAGTCATGTTGACTCCTCTATGATTCCCTCTTTTTCACATTATTTTATCATATTTATTCAACTAAACTGCCAGCTAGTTGAATAAGAAATCAACAATCTACTTTAAAAGCTCCTTCTAATTAAGAATCAAAAGGACTAAATTTCTGAACTTCTCAATAATCTTTTCTTCTACATATTTTACAAATAATCCCCATAAAAAAACTACTTTACTAAAATGTTAAGTAGTCAAAATTTTAATCTTTCATTTTTATTTTTCGTGTATTGAAATTCCTTTTATATAGGAGGTAATTTCGTTATCAGGGATTAATTTATAAGATTTCTGTTGGGTATTTTCAGGATTTAGTCGGTCTTCATAAATAGCTCTTAAATGTGCAGTTCGGTATAATTGGTTTTCAAATGAACCACGAGATATTTCTAATGGAAGTTCAACACCATTGAAAAATTCAACGACTGAACGATTGTATTTACCGCCTCTGAAATTAGCAACATGATTGTAGGAGATCCAAGAACATTCTACTTTTAAAGAAGATGAAGTGGGGAAAAAGAAAATTTGATTCATTGAGCTGATTGCTATTGGTGGTTTATGAGTGATGGAAATCATTTGTTTCGTTCCTTCACGCCTACCTCTACGCATAGTAATAGACCTAAATAATATAAACGTTGATTTTACGCTATTGGGAGCCTGTTATTCACCGTTTTACACCCTCTTTCTTTTTAATCCGTTCTAACTTCTTCACGATTGGTACATAAATACTTAAAAAGTCTTTGCCATAGAACCAACCTTCATCATAGAAAACTAACTCTAAACCATTGCTCAACACTTTTAATTGAATTATACGGCCATTTGCAATTCCTTCTTTTATTGGATCATTTAACAATTTAGCTTTGTAAGTGTAAAAGCCATATGTGCCAGTAACAATAATCGGATGTTTAGGATTTCTACGATAGGTAAATTTCTTCTTAACAACTTCAGTTTCATTTTTCATTAAATCACCCCATATTAGACATAATCATTCCATAAATTACTGTGCTAATGAAGCTCGCTTTCGCCAGTTTTTTACTAAAGAGATTAACAAGTATATACACACTACCGCCCACAATGGCACAGAAAGGTAATGCACTAATGCAATTTTGCAAAATGTCAATCCAAGCACCTTCAATAAATTTAACGACTTGCTCATAAAACCACCCTTTCGGATCTACAGCAAAATTATATAAAACACCTTTTACAGTTGTTAAAAAGTCATACCAATGATGTTCTTTCGCTTGGTTTAGAATACCGTGTATATGATGACTAGGATCAATATAATGACCTTGAGCATCTTTCATACCAAAATGAAGATGTGCGCCTGTGCTATGCCCTGCTCCTGGTGTTCCTAATGTACCACCTGTTAAACCTAATTCATCACCAGCATAAATATGTTGACCTTCTTTTACGCCTATTTCGCTTAAATGCCCATATATATCTTTGCTGCCATCAGAATGTTTAATGATAACTCCTTTTCCAATGTTTTTATTTCCATAGTCTACAACATGAGCTACACCACTTTTAATTGCATGTATTGGTGAACCTTCTGGAAAACTGAAATCAATTCCTGTATGTCCATGAGGATGGGATTTACTTATCTCACCATATCGACAAGTAATATTAACTTTCATATCAAACAACAGCTTTCATTGCATCTACTAAGATATTTAAAATAATTGGGGTCATTTGGACCAATACGTAACCTAATCCAGCTCCTTGCATCATTGCGAATCCTTTTTCTTTATTACCGATCATAATAAATAATGCACCACCTAAAACAACTACCATACATACTGGATAAGCTAAAGCTTGAACTAATCCGATTAAAGGATCAAATGCAACAATCATTTTATGATACATATCCACTTTTCCAGCTACTTCTACTGCTCCTGCTGGATCTGAATAAGTTGAAGCTGCTAATACTTTTGTACTTTTCAATGCCCCTGTAAATAATAAAGGTAAAGTAAAACCTGCAATAACACCTGCTTCTTTAGCTTTTTTAAGTTCCCACTCGGTTAATGGTACTACTTCTACTTTTGGTTCTTTCCATCTATTCATAAATTCTTTAATTGTATAAGTTTCTTTTTTTCTAAACATACTTAATCTCCCCTTTAGATAAAGTCATTAGCTGTAAAAACTTGTGATGTAATACCATACTTAGTGCATAGATCAGTTAATTGTTTTCTCCTTAATTCAGTTGTAGTAATCCAAATCATAACTGGAGGATATTCACCGAATGCTTTTCTATTTATTAGTTGATTGTATTTATCAATTTTCTTACGGTTGTTAGCCATACTTTGCTCATTATCCACTTCTACAATATGATAAGTGTCTTGATATTTAAAAAGTGCATCGGCTATATTTACTACTGTGTCTTTTTTAGTTGCTCCTTTACTGCTAATCTTTATTTCATTCTTCCAGCTTGTGGGCATACCATAAGCGATATATAAAGCATTTCGCATTACAAAGTGTAAAAAGTTCCCTGTAGACTTCCTTACTTTCTTACAATCTACTATTCCTCTACCCTTTGCATTTAGAAAATATATATATTGTCCTTGTTTAACAACATTTACATAGTCACTCATTTGCTTTAGAACTCTTTGTGCATTACGTTCGCTTTTTAGATTGTGTAATATTTGTATTTGGCTTGTTGTCAGATAATCCAACCTCTTCAAACTCTGTAATATACCCTCCTCTCTCTGGAGTCGCTTGACTTTGGAATGGTGCATCAAAGATAACCCCCTCTTTAGAAAACTTTCTCTTAGGTTGCTTAGATACAATTTCATCAATGGTATTGTTATCAATAAAATAAGATTGCATAGTTTCCTTTTTTGTTCGTTTGTAAATGGATCTTCCTTTTATCAAAGGTAATTCTTCTGCTCCAGTTTCATCTAAAATAACTGTACTTGCTGTTCCTGTATCTACTGCTAAACTAATGCGAGTTAATAAATTACGTTTAACCTGGCTGCTTACAATTTCAGTAGTTGGATATTGAGTAGCATAGATTAAACGAATACCGCTTGCTCTACCTCGTCTAGCTATATCTTTTATTAGATTTTCACATTCAATCTTTAAAGCTTTTTCTTCTTTATCTTGTTCACCAGCAGAAGATAATTCTGCTGCTTCATCTATAATTACAAAGTGTCTTTTTTTAGATTCTAATTCTTTTACATTCTTTTTCCCTTTTCTTCTTAGTTCCTGGAACGTTGCTTCCATATCCACTACAACATTATTTAAAGCAACATAAGATTCTTCAGCATTTGTAGCGAAATTCATAGTCTGCTTAATACATTCATAAGTTGAAAACTCTAAACCGCCTTTTAAATCAATTAAAGTAAATTCAACATCATCTTCATGATTTAAGAGCAATGTAGAAATGATTAGATTCAAAATATTACTTTTACCCATATCTGTAGCTCCACCAACTAATACATGAGGACTTTCTTCAAAATTATGAGTAATTTCTTTTCCAAGTCCTTTACCTAGTTTAATAGTCCAAGGTTTACACTTTTTCATAATCGGCTGTGAGATTGGATAAAACTCTTTTAATCCTTCATCAAACACCTTCATTATTAACATTCCGTCATAACTCATAGTAATCTCTTTAACTAAGTGGATACGCTTATTAAAAATATCCTGTATTTGTTGGATAATTGTTTTATCAAATTTTAGATTCTTAAAATCATTTAAACTCACTACATTCATACTTTTGTTGTTTAAGCCATCTTTGAACTTTCCATACTTATCTGTGAAATCTTTCAATTCTAGTCCTAATGGAATTTTAAAAACATATTCGGTATATTTTTCTTTTTTGTTGTAAGTTCGTCTGAATAATCTCAAACGATCATCTTTTTTGTACAAACCACAATTTTCTGCAATTTTTAAAATCTTATCTCCATCTTTACTAAAATTCTTTTTGTAATAAGTTGCTAAAGCACTTACACCTAAAGCGCTAGTTGTGGTCAGCAATTCAAAGATCATTCGCCACCCCTCCTTTTATTACTGTAAGTAATAGTTGCACTTCAAACGAATAGATAAAAGTTGCTACAAACCTTACAGTAATAACAACTTTGTTGTACGCTGTAAGTGTGTTTCGATTTTTTCACTTACCGTATATTTAGAATCATATGTAGGTATTCGTCTAATATTGTCTGTCCATGAAGAAATAAATTCATTTTTTGTAAGAAAAAGATTAATAAAGGAAATGATGAATTGTACTAGAATTATATAACTGGTGATATATATGAAATGTAACTTAGAAAAGATCATAACGGAAAAGGGATTTAAGAAAGGTTTTATTGCAAAAGAAATTGGAGTAACACCACAACATTTTAGTAAGTGGATCAAAGGAGAACTTTATCCACCAGCAGATAAATTATTTAAATTAGCTAAATTATTGAATTGTTCTGTAGATGAAATGTATACTTTGGAAAAATAAACCAAAAGGGGAAATAGGCAAAATGAATAAAGTATTAATCAGTGGATTAATCGCATTAACAACTTTACTAGGTGCTTGCAGCTCGCAAGAAGCAGCAACTAAAGAACCTAAGAAAGAAGTTAAACAAGAAACAAAGCAAGAACCAAAACAAGAAACAACACAAATTAACGATCTAGCTGCAGTAGAAAAATACCTTAACGAAAAGGGATTTAAATTAACAAATAAGGACCAACAAATGTATCAAATGATCCAAGCTATTAACGGATACGGATATACAACTGCTAATGGAAATGAAATAGAAATATACGAATTTAAATCAGATGCACCAGAAACGACTTTTCCAGATACAACTATTGTTCGTAATGGGAAATTTTTATTAGTGGTATATAATAAAAACGATGATCTTATTAAAGCATTCAAAGATATGAAATAAATATTTAAAGGTGATTTATGTTTCCACTAAAAAACTACTATGAATCGTTCATCAAGAAAGAAATAGTCGGAATGAAGAAAGAAGCTGCAGTAAAACGTTTGGGGAATTTACTTGCTTGCCCTGTAATTACTAAAGATACTAAGGAATCTGTTCATGTTAGATTCTTCAGCTGCACTATGGAAATGAAACCGAATATGGAAAGATGGTTAGGAACAATTGCATTGAGGATTGAAAATGGAGTTGTGAAGGAGTCAGCTATTAGTGTTCCTGAAGTTAAATAGGAGTGATTAATTTGAATAAGTTACAAAGGGATTTACTATACAGGATAAAAGAAGAAAAAAGAGAAGACGGAGTTAATTTAAATAGATTGGCTTCTAAAGTTAATAAAGATAGGTCTCATATTGAAGTTGATTTAGCTGTTCTTGAAAAAAACAATTTTATCGAATTGCATCGGACTGAATCAGGAAAAATGAAAAGGGCAAAAATTACTGCCTTGGGAGAATCCCATTTTGATGAGAATACGACAATAATAAACAAAGAAAACATTGCTGATCAAATTTCAGAGCTTAAAAATAAGGTTGATTCATTAGAAAAAGCATTCTCACAATTACAAGAGGCTCCAACTGAAGAAAATAAGAAATCACTACTGGAAAAAATCGACACTGTTCAATCAGTAGTAAATGGGATTTCTCCCCTAGTAAAAGGATTCACAAATTTATTTACTTAAATAGTTATAAATAAATAACCCTGCTACCAAATGGTAACAGGGTTTTACTTTATTAATTTACCTCATGAAATAAGTTTAGTTGTTCAATTTTATAGCTAGAATTGTTTATGAGTTCAGCAAATTGTTGAACCGTGAGTACATCCGTTTTTTTCCTTAAAAGATTATAAGCTAATTTTTCGAATTCTTTCTCTATATCAGTGTTATTAATAACAATTTTTATATTTTCACCTAAATTTAGAAAATGATCTAAATCATATAAAATAGATTTTATTTCGTTATAAAATCTATTTTCATTATTGTAATCGAAACTCAAAGTTTTAATTAATGTTTGATGACCCTCTAAGTCTATTGAGAAATCAAAGGGTTTTTGCTTAAATTCATTTTGTTGATTAGGATGCCTATCTACATTTAAATTCTGGTTTTGAGTAAATAGCTTGGACACTAATCTTCTAACTCTATCCGCATTTATTCTATTCGATTTTTTTTGATCATAATATAGGTACATATCACAAAGATCTCTAAGGTCCTCTTCAACAGATGAACTGTTTAAAGCCCTTATAGGACTAAATTGAATCTGATTTACGAAATAAACGAGTTCATTTTTAAGTATTGTATCATTTGGCACCTTTAATGGTTGGAGACGATTATTAAATTGAATTTCAAGCGATTCTAATAGAGCTTTAAGTACTTCCATTTCCAATTCATCATCAAAATTTTTCACACGAGTTAAGTTTTTAGCTTTAAAGAATTTCGATTCTCCTAGTTGAGGAATATACGTTACAACTCCAACGTTAATAAATTCGTCCCTTAGGATATCAGGTACATATCTACAAACTGCATAGAAAATTACTTTAGAATTCAAATTCATCGCCTCCTTTCCAATCATGACACTGTTCTTTTAATAATGTTAAAAACCTTGGTGTATTTTCTATTCTGTACCAAATAAAATTTTTCAATGCATCTTCGTCTTTTTTACTTAATTCCCATTGAGTTGGTAATCCTTCAAAACACAAATTGATATCACTTTTTTGGATGCCCTGTATTGTTTTAATAATTTTATTAAAAGGGTTATTTCCGTTCACAAACTTTAATAGTACTTTATAATTATGCGCGTGAAACTCTTTAACTAAACACAACTCTTCATCGAGAATTTTTTTTAACTCTAATTCATCCCATAAAGTACCTAATTTAAATGTATGACTATGATCAATTGCTAATAACCTTTTTTCTTTAATATCGACCAATAGATTTCCTTTGTTCCTGGTCCTATCATCATTATAAATGAATTGATCAAATAAAATAATGGAGGGTATATCCTCCTTATTTTTGACTAATCTTAATAATGGAAGCTGAATAGAAGGTTCAGCCCTTTGTACCAATTTACTACCAAAATGAACTCCTGATTGCACTCCTAGTTTAACTAATGAATCCTCACGTTTCAAAGTTTCTTCATCAATAGTTATTAGTGCGGCATCCGGAATTGGAATCTCCATTAGCTTTGCTAATTTATAACAAATATATTCATTTATTAATATTCGTGTACCGTGCTCATTGCCTAAGTACTTAACAACATAAGGTCCATCAGTAGTTTTCATCAGTAATGGATTAGTAATTCCATTACCCATTTCACGCTCGTATTTAACCATATTATATGAAGGAAGTTTAAATTGGTTCAATTGATCACCTGCATCATTAATTCCCCTAGATTATATTTAAATTATTTTCTAAAGAATAATAACACAAATCATCATTTTTGTGACAAAGTATATCATACTTTTTAAAATTCCACTGAATTATATTATAAATTGTTCTACATTTTCAAAGAATATCCTTTATGAATTATCTATGTTATTTTAATATATTTTACTTCAAGATCTTCTTACATTGCATTAGAAAATTTTGTTAAATCTGCCATTAATAAACCCTCCTTTAGTTAAATAACTTAGTCCACGTTTTAGGACCGACTTTTCCATCTACAGTAAGTTTGTTTTTCTTTTGGAAATCACGTACTGTTTTATCAGTAATTGCACCGAAAATGCCATCATCTTTAATGCCTAATTTGGCTTGAATTAGTTTAACATTACTGTTTCTGTCACCTTTCCGGATTAATTTACCTGGATAAACAGGTGGTTTAGGTGTAACAACAGGCTTTACCTCTGGTCTTTCTTCTGGTCTTTCTTCTGGTTTTTCTTCTGGTTTAGGTGGATTAAGGATTAAACCAACTTGTTTTTTAAAGTCCTCGAATTTAACAGGTTCTTTAATAAATGGTGAAGGACAATCTTTAGCTGTTACATCGAAGTGTCTAACGATATCTTCTTCTGTTAATTTATAAGTAATACAAAGTGCTGCAATATCAGCAATTGCACGATTAATAGTATCTTGATGAATAGTACCATCTTCTTCTACACACGTTTCATAACCTAAAGAATATAAGTTAGCATTAGGAGCGATTTCTTTAACCCCTCGATAAGCAGAGCCATCATCATTACGTTTATGAACATCATTTGCATGATAAGCTACTTCATTTAATGGAATAATACAAACTGATTCATTACGATCAACAAAGATATGAGCAGAAGCAGCAGTATATTTTTTTCCTTGTTGCTCTAATGCTTTACTTTGAGCTGGTAAAGTAACACCAAAATATTTCACATGATTTTTAGCAGGAGCGCCAGGATTAGCAGTCCAATGTAAAACTATCTTTCTAACCTCTTTTAACAAAGTACCAGGTCTTGTATATTTGTTCTTTGGAATAAACTCATTTCTCCAAGTCATTTTGAATCCCTCCTTTATCAAATGATTTTAATTTTTCTTCTACTTGTGCAGGAAGTACTACACCAATTGCTCTTAAATTTTCAACAATACTTCCACCTTCTTTATAGATAAATAAAGCAAGTGTAAAGCCTGTTAAATAGAAGTTAAGACCCAATACAATATCGAGAGCCAACACAAACACGATCCCGACTAATTCCCCAATCCATCTGATAATTCCATCACGCATTACTCTAGATTGGTATTTTGAAACACCTTTCCAGGTCTTTAGTAAACCAGTTACAAAATCTAAGAACTTAACAAGAAAATAAAACATTAAAGTTGTTTGAATTAACTTTGGCAATATCGCAATTACATTTATCCCCATAATCTACCTTCTCCCCATTAAAATAGCCCTGTAAAAACAGGGCATAAAAAATACACCTTAGAATTAATCGTTTACAGGTGCAGACATCGGTAATACTACTTCTTCAGTTATTAAAGCTATTGTCTCTTCGTATTGCAGTTGACTAATGTATCCTTTAGTTAAAGCTCTTGAAATTTGATCTCTTGTAAAGTTTTTTGCTGCGTAGTTTTCAGCCGGTGTATAGTACTCAGCAGGAATAGTGTCTAAACTTTGTTTACCGTATAAATAAATGTCTCTTGCATAAGGTCCTATACGAAATGAATATACTGTCACGTTATTTCCTCCTAATATCCAATTGTGCTTAGAATATAATCCATGAATGCTTGCATGTCCTCATTTTGTTGAAGTATTTGCTGCTTTAATTCTGCGTTTTCTTCCTTCATAGTCTCAAGCTCTGATTTAGACCCTGGTTTATTTTTCAATTCCTCAATTTCTTCATCTGTGATTGTTTCAACCCATACACCATCTAAAAAAACAGGTTTGTAATTCGGTTGAGGAAGTTCTACATCTGTACAATCGGATGGAATTGGTTCATCTACTCCAATTAGTACAGGTTCGATGTAATTTCCATTTTCATCATGTTTATAGACTTGTTTCATCCTTTTGCCCCCTATTGTTCAGCCACAAATTGGATATTGTTTAAACATACACCATGTGTTCCATTAGACACTATAAGTGTTATTTGACCAGCTAAGTTTATTGACCATAGACAACTAGCAGTTGTAGCACTAGAAGCGTGACCACCTAAAATATTTAATGAATAAGCTGCCGGTCTATAACCAACAGGTAAAGTTGCAACAATCGTTCCATTTGCTAATCCTGCTGAAATCTCACCTTCTAAATACACAATTCCATTTAATTTAGTGAATTTTGGTGTTCGTGAGTTATTAATGGTTGCTCCATTTTGCAATGTTAAGTTTGTAAATGTAGGAGTTGTTGCGAAAATTATGTTATTATCAATCCTTAAATTTCCACTACCATCCATACGCATATTATAATAATCATTCACATCAGTACTTTCTGAAGCTCCTGTTGATTTAAGCCATAAAAACCCTTCTCCTTGGGAATCAGATGTATCACTAAAGGCAAATGTATTACATCCTAGCATATCTTGGTTTTTCATATGAATACCGAAATATCCATTACCGAAGGATGGTCCACCAGAACCTCCACTATTTGTTTTTACCAGTAATCCACCATAGATATTAGAGTTTATAATATCTCCACCGTTTATAGTGTCTCCTGTATCATCATCTGGAGCAAAGTTAACTGCTCTTCCTTCTGATATTTGTTGAGAGATAGCTGAGAAATCTGGGTACTGCCAAACAGTATCAGTTACTACAACTGTCCAAGGGTAATCGCCAGTATTCAATCTGTCTATCCGTAAATTATCTCCTGCCTCAACTACTGGGTTTCCTTGCCAATCCATTACGTATGGAGCGAATACCCTATTTAATAGAACAGCAGCAATACTATCTACATAAGCTTGAGTTATAAATGGGTTCTTGACCCTCAACTCCATATTATTGACTCTAGTTCCATTAGTGAATTTATTGCCGTTAAAGTCTGTACCTGTAATTTGTTCAATAATGTAAGTGTCGCTAACTGATTGGAAATCGAAAAAATTGTCGTCAGTTACAACTATATCAGCTACAGTTCTTCTTGCTATAAAGTCTTGGAAAGTAGCTGGAGAGCTGTCTGTTACATCTTGTTCACATCGGATAGTTACGGTATAACCGTTTATTTGGGTTATTGTACCTAACCCTCTCCATATACCTCCTCCGCCAAGAGTTCCTCCATTAGTGATATAATCTCCAATTTTCACTCCTAAAGTATCCCAAGTAGCTCTACTTGCCGAGCTTACAGTCATTGTGTACGAATTACCTTTTACATAGTTTGATATATTTGTATCAAATGTAATTGGTCCACCAGAACCTCCAGGTCCAACATAGATTGGATTTATATTTGGATCTGTACTTCTTGGAACTTTTACAGCTATTGATCCTGTTCTGTTGATTACTCCCCATCCAGCCATTAATCCAGCCATAAATCCTAACATTTCTCTACAAGTAAAGCCTGTAACCTTTTTTATAGTAGTAGTTGGATAAGTACCTGTTAATGAAACTCCAGATAAAGTTGAGATTCTAGACATGACATTCGCAATAGTGTCTGTAGTACCAGCTACCCAAGTATATTCAATATCTAGTTTTCTCATAAAATCAGAACTTGTTATTGTGTATCTTTTTACAACAGAATCATAATCAATCCCATCAATTATAAATTTACCTAAAGAGATATACTCATAAGTAGAACCCCCAACATTTACCCCAATAAAAGGCTCTATTACAGTATTGTCTAGAGAAATGTTAGGAGTTATGTTTTGTAATACTACCGTAAACGTATTGGAAATTGCTGTTCCTATCTCAAACACATCTGAAAGAGAAACAGTATCATGAAATTCCCAATTTACAATTTTACTGGAGTCATATGTTGTAGTACCATTTACCACAATATAAGAATCTACTACTCTTGATTTAGCCATCATATTACCGTTAAAGAGGTTTGATGCAGTTATCATACTACCCTCCTACAGTTCTATGAATTCCATAGATATTTTGTCCCATCTGCCTAGAACGTTGTTGTACAAAGGAGCGACACGATCACCAACGTAAAATTGTTTTGTTTGGATGCCATCTTTTGGATCCAAATACTTACAATAAAAACTAGTTGCTCCGTTATTGTCGATTGCGTTTAGTATTGTTTGCATTTCTGCAATTGTAGTAGGAGGAAACGTAACAGATATTTTTCGTTTAATAGCTATTCGTGTCCTAACTAAAGTACCATTGGCATTTCGAGTAGATTTTTCTGAATCTAAATCTAATATTGTAACTTGGAATTCACTAGGTGTTTTGACAGGGGATGTTGCCCCTGCCGATGATCCGATTTCTAGGAATGCCATAAAATCAACCTCCTATATTTTTAGAATAGGTCTTCCAGATTGTCTGCGAAGGTCGTTTATATGACCAAGAGCAATTCTTCCCAAATCTCTACCACCGACTTGAACTACAATGTCACCACTGCGACCTCCACCCATAGAACTAGCCAGTTTGCTTGCTAAAGTATCCATCCAACCTGTGTTATTCTCTAATGGTAAAACTGCTTCACGACCAGCTTCACCAATATTAGCAATAGTTGAACCTGTAGTAATACCACCTTTAGCTAACTTAGGAATTTTACCAATTGTAGGAATACCAGAAACTCCAGGAATTTTATTTAACTTCTTAACCATTTTGTTTACAGCTTCAATCATACTGTTAATAAATCCAACAGCTTTGTTGTAAACAGTTTTAAAACCACTTGTGATTGATCCACCTAAACCGTTTGTAATACTAGAAAATGCTTTTCTAATAGGACTAGCAACATTTGATGAAAACCAACTAGTAATACTTTTTGAACCAACACTACTAATCCCACTTTTAATGTTTGACCAAATTGTAGAACCAATTCCATTACCGCCAAAAGCTTTTGCTACATTGTCTTTCACACCTCTAAACCAACTTGTTTCATCCAGTGATAAGAAATAATTCTTCATATTTTGCCAGATTGTCCAACCGATGCCAGTACCACTAAAGGCTTTCATTATATTATCCTTAACACCTTGAAACCATTTCGTTTCATCCAATGTTAAAAAATATCCTTTAATATTCTCCCAAACTTTTGAACCAATTCCAGTACCAGTAAACCCATCAGAAATTTTAGTTAAAACGTTATCTTTAAACCATTTTGTCATATCTCCAACTTTACCAGTTGTAAAGGCATATGTTACATTGTTCCAAATTCGATTTCCTAAATCAGTCATTCCATCAAAAGCACTACTGATTTTAGGTGTTACGTTATCCGTAAACCATTTTTTAACATCAATTGTTTTTAATGAATCCCACCAAGCAGTGAAGCTTGTTTTTAAGTTTTCAGCGACTTTACCAGAGAAAACATCCTTTGCGAATTGTTCAATACTCTTTGTAATGCCAGACCATGTATCTTTGAAGGTATTGAATTGATCTTGTAACAACTTACCAAACTTAGATCCAGCTAAATCAACTATGAAATCACCAAATAGATCATAAACATCAGAGATCAATGTTTTCGTATCTTTCCAAGCTTTGCCCCAATTACCATTTAGAATATCAGCTATAATACTGAAAGTGTCACCAATAATATCTAAAGAATTAGCAACTAGATCTATAGCAGCTTTAAAAATATTCCAAGTATCTTCAATCAATCCACTAACCAAGTTTTGGATAAAAGGAGTATTCCATATATCCACTAAACCTTGCCAGAACTTAGCAGCACCTTCTTTCAAGTTCTCCCATTCTGGCTTCAAGGATGCTAAGGCAGCTTTTATTTTATTAGCCCACTCTTCCCATTTACCGCCAGTATCTGGTGGAGCACCTTCACCACTTCCAGTATCAACACCACCAGTACCAGGATCAATTACACCACCACCGCCACCAGTAGAACCTCCACCACCAGTTGAAGGATCAGTTGTATTAGATATGCCAAAAGAAAGAATGTTTAAAGCATCGAATCCAGCTAAAGTGCTTTTCATTGTATCTACTGCTTTTTTGACCTTTTTACCTGTTTTAGTAAATTGATCACCTAATTTACCAACTGAGTTTGTTTGTTTATTCGTAGTTGCAGTTTGTACTTTAAATGTTTTCGTTGCATCTTTAACTTTATTTTTATTACCAAACAAAGCATTCATAAATGAAGCTACTGCACCTAAAGCCCTTGTAACACTATTTGCAAAAGCTGTTAGATAAGGTAAAGCTGCATTAAGAATAGGCAGAAAAGCTTGACCTAAAGCGAGCCTTGCATCTAATAAAGCAGCAGTAAACATAGACATTTTCATAGCTGTATTATTCTGTAATGTATCCCCTAAGTTCTGACTTACAGAATTTAAGATATGTTGGTAAAGAATCGCTTTTTGTTGGTTAGAACTAAGATTAGCCCAAGGTGTACCATTAGCCATTTGTTTATAAGCTTCACCTTGTACGATAGCAGAAGCTCGAACGTTTACACCTAATTCATCTGCACCATCGGCTTCTTGGTTCATTGCAGAACGAATACGATCAGAAACTTCACTCATAGCCATACCACGTTTATTAGCAATAATAGCGGCAGTTTCCATCATTTTAGTTGTTTTATTAACTAAATCTTGTTGGCTTGTTGCTATTGTCTTAAAGTTTAATGAAAGTGTATTAGCTAGTTCAGCACTTTGTAACTTTGAATAACCTAGTGAACGACCTACTGTTTCTTGCCACTTAACAAAATCTTTTGTGCTAGAACCTAAAGTTTGACTAAGTGTTCCCATCATAGCTTCAAATTTCATTGCATCAGAAGCAGCATCTTTAACGATTGCACCAAGTCCAATAGTAGCTAGAGTACCTGCTATTTTCCCTACAATCCCTTTAATTCCAGTTTGAAATCCACTTAGTGTATCTTGAGCTTTTTTCATTACTTTAACCATGTTAAGCATATGTTCAGCAGGCATTTTTTCTTGTTTAGAAGGTTGTTTACCAATCACTTCTTCTAAGCTAGGCATTTTTTCAGCTCTCTGCCATACTGCACCTAACCAAGTTAAAGTGAGTTTATCTTTATGTTCAGTTTCTAAACGTTTATTGTAGGATTTCACATGAAGCCCTAACTCATATGGAGTCATTTCTTCATAGTCTTGAACCCTAATTCCTATTTCAATAGCGATAGACAAAGTTTCATCAAAATCATACTCTTTTACTTCTTCTGTTTGTCCATCGCTATCATGTTTTTTACTTCTTCACCATCTGCGCCAAACGATCTACCAACAGCTTCTGCAAGTTTTTCGATGATATATCTGTAATTATCAGCTTGCTCTAAGATGTCTTCAACCTTTTCCAAAGTTAAATCTTCATTATTGCTTTTTGCATCAACTAAAAGTCCACAATACATATAAACTTCAATTTCTTCTGGATCTAAATTTTCAATTGTTTCATCAATTTGAATAAGTGTTTTACCTGTCATTGCTTTTAATTGTTTTAATGCTTTATGACCAAATCGAAGAACACGAGGTTTATCAAGTTTAATAATTACTGGTTCACTATTTTTACTCATAGATATATCCTCCTAATAAAAAATAAAAGACTAGGGAAGCCCCTAGCCTAAATTATGCTGTTTTAACTACAGCGACTTCGTAAACCTTTTGAGTTTTTCCAGGTTCGTTTGCTAAGATTGTTAGCATTTTAGAACCAATTGCACTCATCGGGATTGATGCAGAAGCAGATCCACTAGTTAATACTTGTGAGAATACTCCGTCAATAAACAACTGTAATACATGGTTTGCAGCAGTAGCAGTAACCGTAACAGAAGTTGCAGTAACTCCACTATATGAATATGTGTAAATACCATTATTAAATGAAGGTGTTAAAGCTCCACCTGTACCAGCTAATGATAATCCTGTTAACCCTCCAGATGGTGTTAATCCAAGTGAAGGTTGCCCACTAACTTTAATAGTTGCTTCAAATGGAATAACATCCTCTTTTTGAACATCAGTTTTTACATTCGTTACAATTCCGCTAAAGTTCCAGCTTGCCCCTAATGTAGATGGGAATAAAATTACAAACGGTGTTAAAACACCTGAATTAAATGCATTATAAATTGCGATTTGCCCATTTGTATCAGCAGGGTTAAAAGAACCAGCAATATTTACTTCTCCACCATCTTTTAGACCTTGGATGAAGGTTTTCCATCCATTACTATCTAAATTGGTAGTTTCTAAGGTGTCTGCTGATAATTCCATTCCACCAATTGAATTAAGCTCTGAAATACTATTTGCACCAATTTGTAATTTGGTACCCATTGCAGCTGTAGCCATTCTTTATACCTCCTTGTATTTAAGTTCAATATTAAAATTCAAACGATTGTAATCTAATTCTTGTTCATATAAATCTCTAACATTATTAATTTTAATCATTTGAATTAATGGACCATTTTGTCCGATATTTCTCCCTAGAAAGGTAATAAGTTTATCTTTTACTAATTTAAATAATGTTTGAACCTCTTTGTATGAAGTATGCAAGATGTCTAATACATACGTTCCTTCTACAATATTTGATGGTCCATTAAGATTGATTGGATAATTCACATCATCCTTGTAATATGT
This sequence comes from Bacillus sp. UNCCL81, assembly GCF_900112535.1. NCBI lineage: Bacteria > Bacillati > Bacillota > Bacilli > Caryophanales > Bacillaceae > Bacillus > Bacillus sp. UNCCL81. The sequence continues at coordinate 103,226 of NZ_FOMF01000009.1, forward strand.
CATAAACGGTCCTTCTTCACCTTCTATAGCGTGAATTGGGTAAATGTTACCGTTTAATTCTGGAATACTACTCAATTCAAAATACAACGCTTCTTCAAATGTCATAAGTATTTATCCACCTCTGATAGCATTGTTCTAATTATGATTTGTTGGGCTTTGTTATGTTTTGAAGCATTAGCACCACGTAAATAGTTGTAACCTGGAATGTATTTTCCTCTAGAACCATTTGGACCACGACTAAAGAACCCATATTCTTGAGAAGCTGGATAATATGCTCTTTTACCATCTTTACTTTCTTTTACGAAAAAACGGTTAAAAGCTCGATCCATTACTACTTGAAATACTTTTTTGCCTTTAGTTGTTGTTTTTTCTGGTCTTAGAATAATTCCCCTTTTAAGATTTCCTATTTCCACCGGAGCTTTCTTCTTCGCTTCTGGCAAAACAACCCTAGCACCTTTTCGAGCTGCTTTTGTAACTATTGTTTGAGGTATTTTCCCCAATTGATCAATTGTTTGTTGTAATTGCCTATATCCTTCGATTTCCACCATTACTTCTTCACCTTCTTGCAGTACCAAAGTAATTCTTTTTTCAAATCATCCGGATCACTTACATTTATTACTTCATAAGTGTTATTCCCATGAACTATTCTCATGGCATTATTCATTCCTGAATAGAAATAGGTGCGAAATTTTACTTCGACACTATTTTGAGTCTGATTAGCAGCATAAAACTCTTTACCAATCAGAGAATCTTTAGATGCCCATACTGTACGGACATTATTCCATACTTTAACAGATTGACCTGTAGAATCTCTTCCCGATGGAGGAGATTGAATTGTAATTTTATTGTTCATACGGCCTACCCTCATGGCGCTACCGTAGTATATTTCAATTGAAATAGAATTTCTTTTAATGAAAATGCGAGTTTATCGGCCTTTCCGACAACTTCACGGTTTAAATACCAGTGATTCACTAGTAATTTACAAGCTAAATTATAAAGTTCACTTTCTTTATCGACATTTTGACTTGATGCTCCAACTACAAATAGATCAGCAGCAAGTACTAAACTATTTATATCTGAATCATCATCGTCAAAATCAATTTTTAAGAAAGATTTCGCCTCATTCAGTGTCAGCATCTTTTTTCACCTTCTTTTTAGGTGATGTTTTAGGCTTCGCTTCTTCATTGCTTTTTTCTTTCTCTTCTACTAGAGTTTCCTCTTTATGAACGATAGCTTTTTCTTCTGGTGGAACAAACTTTTCCGCAATATCATTAATAACCCATGCTTCAGCTACATCATCTCTTACCTCGATGATATCGCCAGGAACATACGAAAATTCACTTCCGGCCATACTAACTTTCATTTTTACTTTTGGCAATGATAACCCCTCCTAAATAAAATAAAAGAACGCCACTAGGACGCTCTAAAAAAAATACATATTAAGTAGCAGAGTTTGCATAGTATTTTACAGCTGCAGTATCAGTTAAAACTGAGTCATGTCGGCTGAATGCTACAAATCCTACTTGTCCAGAATCAATGTATTTCTCACCCATACGGAAGATAGAAAGGTCCATTACATCACGAATAATGAAAGTAGATAAGTCACCGAAAAGAAGAGACTTAGCGTTTGCAGCCATAGTAGGCATATCTTGGTTAATCGTGTAAGTGAAGTTAAGGATTTTATCTGGTTGACCTTGGACTAATCCAGGCTGCCATAATGGATTTCCTTGAGAATCTTTTAGTTTTCGAATCGCTTTTAACGAGTTGTCATTTAGCATGAATTCGCATAATCCTGACTCACGGTAAGCTGGATCCACAGAATGAATTAAATCGATTAAATCATCATAAACGATTGAAGTTGTTTGACCAGTAGTTCCTGTTTTACCTATTGTTGCATTTGTTAATACACCTGTAGGTTGACCAGAACCAGTACCTACTGTGAAATGTGTATTTGTAATACGACCAATACGAGTTGCAATAATTTTACGAATGTAAGCTTCGATATCAAACGCTGAATCTTGTAATAGTTCAATAGGAATTAAGAATACTTTTGAAGTATATTTATAAGCTCCTAGATTCAATTGACCGAATACTGGATCAGTCGCATTACCTGCAGCTGCATTTTCACCAACGATTGCCCCCACGTTTGCAGTGTCATCTACTTTTGGAATCGGCAACGTATTTCCTGTAGCAGTACGAAGAATTGTAGATCTTACTTTACGCATTCCACCAAATGCTTTTAATGATTCAATTAATGAATTATAAAAGCCTTGAGGAACTGTGAATCCACCAGCTGAACCAGTTACTGCAGAAAGTGCACGACCTTCAAGTTGAGCTCTACCTTTACCAAGAATAGAACGCTCTTCGTTATTTAATTCAGCCATACCAGATACTAAAAACTTGTTAAATGCTGAACGGTATTCTTCACGGTGAGTAAATGGTACATTCTCTTGTGATTCATTACGTTGTTCGCCACCTACTAAACCTGCACCAGAAGCATCACGATACTCATTATTTTCTTGCTCAAGTTGATATTGACGTTCATGACGTTCGATATCTTTCGTTAAATTATCAATATCAGTATTCATTCGGTCATAAGCTACATCATCTTCTGCAGTAAAACCACCTCTTTTTTCTGCATCATCAATTAATTGTCTTGATTCAGCGACAACTTTTGCGCGTTTTTGTCTTAATTCAATAATTTTCTTCATTTTGACTCTCCCTTAACTGTTTTTATTGTTTTTCTGATAAATTTAGTTTCTTACGCATTAAATCTATCTTTTTTGAAAAATCATCGTTGTTTGGATTTCTTGAACGTTGGAATGCCTCAAAAACATCTTCCATTGACCTTACTCCAGCTTCCGATTGAGGATATGCTGGGAAAATAACAGGACTTACTTCATAAAGTTTTGCTTTTTTAATGGTCCTTAAAGCAATTTCACTTGTTTCATCCCATTCTTCAACTTCTGGAACAAAAGTGAATGATGAACCAGTAACATCTCCACGTTGGACGGTTTCAACGTACTTGTCAGCCCATAAAGGCATTGTAATTTCATACCTTAAGCCAATGTCATCCTCCTCTAATAAGAGTGTCCCAGAAGTAGAACGACCTAAAATTTCGTTCCAATCATGATTCCAGGCTGCGATTACATCACCTTTAATGGCATCAAAAAAAGCGCCTTTTTCGAAGCGCTCCTCAAATTTGTAGTAATATCCAATTGTATTGGAGCGTTGTCCCCATTTCACTGCATAGCCGACAATCTTACTTGGTTCATCTTCACTATTCTTCGCCCGAATTTCCGGTACTAGTGTTAGATTTCGTTTTTCCTTGTTTTCCACCTTCTCCTTCACCTCCTTTCGGTACTTGGTCAATTGGATTGATTACTGCATTTACAGCTACCATAGCACTATTCACCAGTAATTTATCTGCAGCTTCGTCATCGCTTGGGTTATCACCTTCAGCTTCTCTCCACTCATTTGCAGTAATGACACCATTTTGACGTTTAATTTGAAGTACTTCATTACGCGTTTTAGAATCACCACGAAGAATGGAGTTTACATTGAATTCAACAATGATTTTGTCCATTTCGAAGTCTGCTAGACATTTAAAACGAATAGCTTGTTCAATTCTTTCGAGCCATGGTCTAATACAGTTTTGTACGAACTCTAAGGACTGTTGTTCCATACTTGCAAAAGAAGCTTTTTCTAAATCACCGATCATATGAGGTGGAACTCGATAAATCTGAGCTATTTCACGTTTTTGGAATGATCTACTCTCGAGGAATTGACTATCTTCTGGAGCAAGTCCTAGTTGATGGTATTTCATTCCTTCTTCTAGAATTGCAATTCTGTGACTATTTGATAATCCTTCATGCATTTCATTCCAAGAGCTTCTAAGGTTATTTTGTGCTAGTTCGGATAGATTCCCAGGATGTTCGATGACTCCACCAGGTTTTGCTCCGTTCCCAAAATATCTTGCTCCATATTCTTCAAGTGAAAGAGTTAATCCAAGTGTTTCTCTCATTAATTGAATAGGACTATAACCTTGTCGGCCATCGTATCCTAAACCTGCAATATGCAGCACCTTTTCGAAAGGAAGGACTACTTGCTCGTTGGTTGTAGGAATAATCGTCCGATAACAAAGCTTTAATGTTTTTGGATTTCTCTCTAAAGTGGTTTGGTCCGGTAAAAGTGGCCATAGTTCAACGATCTTTCCGTTTCCATCTCTTACAATTTCAGCATAAGCATTACCATAAGATAACAAATGATGAACCATCGTCTCCCAAAAATTAAAAGCAGGTATTTCTGTATTTGGTTTATGGTGTACGACTGACCATAAGGGATGTTTCACTGCTAATTCTTTACTACCGTTAGTGCTTTTCTTATATACTCGGCACTCTAACGAAGCAATTGTTTCAGCTATAATTCTTTGGCAAGCATAAACAGTTGCCTGTTGCATTGCCCTAAACTCATTAACTGATTGACCTGAAGCAGTTTTCCCTCCAGTCCATAGATCATAAAGCCAACTACCACTCGTTGCCTGTGATAATGGTAAATCTCTTTTTTCGAATAAACTTGTAAGGAAGCCCATTATTTTTTATTCACCCCCTTCCTAGCTCCTACAACAGCTATTCCCATGCAAAGCAATCCGCATAATAAAAACATCACTGCTGGACTAACTAAATAGGTACCGATTGAAAAACTTAGAAAACCAAATATCCCAATATAGTCATTTTTATCCATGATTTCACCTACCTTATAGCGAGACAAAACCTCTTTCTTCATACACACTAGGTAATGGTAAACCTCTCATTGCTCGAGCATATGCATTTAATAGAGAAGCAATAGGGTCGATTTTATCTGCACTTCGCTTTTTATCTAATTTAAAGTTAGCGTTCGAATCTGTAATTGTTACTGCATTCGATACTGCCCAAGTCAATAACCCATCACCTTGATGTGCTGCATTCCCTTTGTAGACTTGAATTCTCCAATCTGCAGTAGGCTCTGCAAGAACCTTTAAATACTGAGGAATAATTACACATGTATAGCCTTTTTTCCCCATGTTTATCGCGAATTGGGAAGCATTCCATTCGTCATAACATAATTCGATTACATCTAAATTGTATTCTTTTACCTTTTCTTCGATATACTTCTCAACATCTTCTTGGTCAATTACTGCACCTGGAATAATAGTTAAGAAGCCATTTTCTACGAATAAATCAAAACGAATATCTTGAATTGCCATTCTCTGATTATATTTATCTTCTGGAATAAAAGAGTGATGAACTGCAGCAAACTTTCCGTCTAGTCTTCCCATAAAAGTAACACTGGTTAAGTCTTCCTTTGCAGATAAATCGACTCCAACAAAAACTTTTGTATTTCGAAAGTTTTCTAAATCGAATTTCTCTTCACATAGGTTCCACTTGCTCAATTCCATGTAGCCATTTTCTTTCTTGTCTACCCAGATATTCATGTTCTTTGTCATGAATCCGCGCATTTTTTCCGGTTGTTCCAAAGCTACTTTTATATCAGAACGCAATGAATCTAATCCTTCTTCATAGGTACCTACAATCGGATTCGCTTTAATCCAATTACGTTCGTCTTTAATATCGTCCCCTTCATCAAGTTCACAGATTAATGCAAAATAATCATCGTTTTCTACTGCAGTATTGTCAGGATCTAACACTTTAGTTACATACTGATATTCTTTAAAACAAGGTCTAGATAAATCAAATCCCGCTGTCGTGATTACAACCATTAAAGGACTTCTACGAGCAACCATCCCTGATAAAATAACATCATATATCTCAGATGTTTCATGAGCATGATACTCATCGACAATACCTACAGATGGGTTCTTACCATCCCCCAACTTCCTAGTTTCTTTTGAAAGTGGTTGGATAATAGAGTTAGTTCTTATCCTGGTAACTTTTCCGTAAGAGTCTTTGTAGGTACCTTTCAGAATGTCCGTATTCCTTATTTGGTCCAATACTGCATTGTATACCTCATCAGATTGTTCTTTTGACCAACCAGTAATATATACCCTGTGCTTCTCGTCGCTTAGGAAAGTTTCATATGTTGCAATCAAAGCAAGTAATTGCGATTTAGCATTCTTACGTGCAAGCTGGATGTATACCTTTCGAAATCGTCTAGATCCATTTTTCTTATTGATAAAACAAAATATATTAGCAACGATAAACAATTGAAAATCTGTTAAGATAATTGGTTGTCCTGCCAATACACCTTCAGAGTGTTTAAATTCTTTTGCCCACTCATTAAAATCTTCAAGAATATCTACATCAAAAATAAACAGACAGTCATCATCTTGTGTTCGATTAATATCTTTGATAAAACGTTGTGCTGCCCAAATGTGCTTTTTACAAGCTACTATTTCACCTTCAACGATTTTATTTGCATATTCCCAAACTCTTTCAATTGGTGTCATAAGCGATCACCAAATCTCTTTTGAGAAGCATTTTTTTCTTTATCTTCATCGTTCTTAGGAATGACTAACTTACATCTGGAAGAAATGGTTAATCCTAGGTCCATTGCTGACTGTCTAGATTGCTTAAAGAATTTATCCTGGTGAGCTATTAGTGTTTCAAACTTTTCGCTTAATGGATCCAAATCGATTAACTGGTTTGAAATTTTAACGTACATATTTTTAGCAATTAAAAAACGAGCTAATGCATCAACATCAAGATTTGTCATAATCCCGATTTGCATTAACTCGTCAGCTATTTTTTTAAATTCCCTTTTCAAGGTACTCGGAAGGTAAGCAGGTGGTTTGACCTTATCGGATGGAGCTTTAACCTCTGTTGCTTTCCGTTCCTCAATCTCTTTTTTAGTTAAATTCTTATTGCCCTTAATCAAAAGTAAATCGATAGGTTGTCTTTGCCCTGCCACACATGCTCACCTCCTTCTGAAAAACCCCGTGGGGAATTTTTTGTGCGTTCGATTGGATACACGGTATTACAGGCACTAGTCCTAGCTTTTTGGACACCCCTACCTCTTGTCCGAATACCATTTTGTCCAGGACAAGCTATCCTTTCGGTACGAGCCATCCTAATGCTTCTTATGGTCCACCTTGTTATGACAAGCATGACATAATGATTCGAGATTATTCTTATCTAATCTCTTATTCCAATCCACTTTAATCTCTACTATATGATGGACTACATCAGCCAAGGTTATTTTATCTTCTCGTTTACATTGCTGACATAGGCCAAGGTCTCTTCTCATTACTGAGTCTCTTACCTTCTTCCATAAGGTAGAGTCATAGAATGATTTACTTAGTTGGTCACGCTTGTTTTGATCGTATCGTTTAGCACGTTTATTATTTATTTCTTCTTGAATATGTTGGTGTTGTTCACAATAAGATGTCCTTGTTAAATTAGAACAACCATGTTTGTTGCATGGTCGAAGTGGCTTATATGCCATCCTATACACCTCTTTTGCTAATGACTTATATAAAATAAAAAAAGCACCTTATTGGTGCCTTAGACTTGATTATTTATTTGGTTAAGTAATTTTTCCTTATTATTATATATAGACTTAATTAACTCAAACTCATACTTTTTCAAATCTGATACATAAGTTCTAGTATCTATTACTTTAAATACGTTGTATGCGTATATAACTGACCTTGTTAGTTCATCACTATATTTCAATAAATCGTATTTTACTGCTTCAAACTCCTTAAAAATAAGGTCATTAGTTAGACCAATTTGATACTTACTAAGAAATCTTAGATCTTTATCCAAATATTCTTCTAAGTACCTTAATTTCTTGAAATTCTCTTCAATCTCTAGTGATAAAAACGTTTTAATGATCTCAAATGCAAATTCTTGTTTTTCTTTTTTCTCAAGTTCTTGCATTTTATTTTGATTATCTATACTAACCTTTGTTGCTTTATACGTTGTCGCACTACCTATCCCAGCACCTATTAAACCAGTCAATCCAGTTACGACTATATTAATTACATCTATATTCATTTTAATCCACCTTTTAAATACATAATATAAATCGGACAATTAGAAGGGCTGTTAAGGTAAAAAGACACTCACAAAAGTGAATGCCCTATCATTTGATTTAGTGCCCACCGCCACCTGGATCATTCATTGGTTAAACCTCCTAAATTTTTTAATAATAATATTATTCTATAACGAATATCTATTTCTTTCCATCACCTTCATTCCTTTTAATTATTCACTCTAAACTAGACCCATTAGTAAAGATGAGGGGAAGGGGGAACCTCTCTAACAGAGCTAGTTTACAAAGAATAAAACATTGGAGTACTCTTAACTCCTGCCTCGCCTCAACCTATGCAGACTAGCTGCTAAGGTACCTAGTACCATCGATTAATCGAGTTACATAATTGATACAGGAGGTTATGCTTCTCCCATCAACTTAATTAAGCTGATAAGAAAAGTTTACTTTTTATGGTAATTCAAAACTTCCCCTGAAATATCCCCGATTTTGTCCTCACTTTTATCTAGATTTTGTCGGTTTTTTGTTGAAGAAAAAATAAAAAAGCCACCCTCGATGTGAATGACTAAATTATTACTTATACAACTAGTGCACTCCGTTAGTTGCATAAGAAATTTTATCTCACTCTAAATAATCATTAATTCGAATTGAATTTCAATATTTTGTCATTCCTATTTTAAGCCTATTTATCCTAGTCTTCGTTTTGTTTGTTAAACAAACGGTAGCGCTAATTCATATTCTGACCTCGGATGAATGAATACCTTTGAATTCTTTATAGAAAACGAAGCTACCTCATTTATTCTTATCTTTTGCACGAAATAAAAATAGCCACATAACCCGCAAACCCTTAAATATCAAGGTTTACAAGGCTATGTGGCTTTATTTTAGCGGTTTAGGGGTACCCCCTATCGAATTATGCAATTTTCGCGTGTTGGCCGGACGCGGTCGTCATATTGAAAGGTGTAGAGATTTGACCACCCCTAGGGTATTTTTAATCATCTTACTTGACTAGTTGTTTTGTAAAGGGTAAGAGTTCTTCTATCTTCTCTACTATCCGTTTTTGTTCTTCTAGTGGAGGAAGTGGAATTAATGCATTACTTACTGTATTTTGATTAATCTTTGGCATACTTTCTGAGGTTCCAGAGGCACTTTCTTTAAAATATTTTCTGCTAAAAGGCGCTTTAAGCACATAATCAATATACTCCAATAATATTATCGGATGAACTCTCATCCTCATTATCAAATCAGGATATATGAACTCATTATCTTCACCAGTATAAATACAACTTGTACCTACATATTCTCTTGAATTACTACGTTGAATAAGTAAATCATTATGTTTTAACCAGTACAGTGAATCATCCTTAATTTCAATATCAACATACTTATAAGCAGTTTTATTAAATGTCCCAGATGTGGTAGCTGTTAAAGTTAAATTTTTAACTTTTGTTTCATAGCTAACTCCTTTTGGCGAGTAACCATTTGTAGGTTTTACAAGTAATATATCAATAAGCCTAACCCACTTCCAATTCTCAGGGATGTCGAATGGAATCTCTTCCTCTGTAATCTCTGAAAATACTTGGTTTTTTTTAATCTTACCTTCTTTGATTAAGTTTTTCTTTTCTTCTTGAATCTGCTGATACAGTTCTTCTGCAGTACCCTCCTCTTCTAGCTGTTCAACAAGCTTACTTTGGATGGCATATTGCAAAATAGATTTTTGCATATCCTCCGGGAACTTCTTATTCAGTTCCTCTACTTCTGAATAGGCTTTATCATATTGATTTACATAAGTCATAAGTTCTTCGATTTTTTCTACGATACGCTTTTGTTCTTCGAGTGGGGGTATAGGCATAACGATACTTTTTAGTTTAGCTATACTTACACCACCAATAATGCCTGTCATTTCATCTCTAAAAGCTTGAAAAAACATAGGACTCTGTAGGTAATAATATAAAAATTTAGGTTCTCCAAATATGAGATTAAATGAACATAATTTATTACCGAAGCATACTTGCTTATCTAAGATTCCTATTTTCCTACCAGCGCTACCTCCTTCAATACACATCAGTATTGAATCTTTAAAAGAATTTCTGAACTTTTCTTCCTCGTAGGGGATCTTTATCCCATTGTCATAATCTATTTTATAATCAAAACCTACATCTTTTGTTCCGATATAATCGTATCCTTCTTTAACTTTTGAATACTTATTTTCTTTTACATTTTTAGGAATACTGTTCCCAGTATACATATCAGCTATGTTAGAAATCCGAGTCCACTGCCAAGATTCTGGAATATCAAATAATACTTCATTCTCTTTTATTTCGGAAAGCTTCTTTTCTTTTTTAATCTTTCCTTCTTTGATCAGCCTCTTTTTTTCAGCTTCTATTTTTTCTAATAATTCTTTCGCAGTTCCTTCTTCTTCTCGCTGCTCTACAAGTTTTCCCTGTATCGCAAGTTGAAGAATACTGTTTTTTAAGTCTCGTCCATGCATCCTAATTACCTCCAAGCATAGAACTAATCTGGTCTAATACATGGTCGATTTCAGCATTTAGAGAAGCTCGTTTTTCTTGATACTGTTGAATCAAGTCCATTGGCTCTAAGATTACTTCTTCCTCATGAGGGAATCCACAAAGGTCGATATTATAGCTTCGATTTATAATTTCATCGATAGTATATTTCTTCGTTTTAGCAAAGCCATCAACTTCAATTTCTTCTCTGTTATCCCACCATGCTAGAGCTTCATTGAAGTGTTCCAGCTTCATCGGTCTAGTCTTAGAGAAGTTTTTATACCCTTCTGGCATATCCACACGATAGAACCATGTTTCTTTTGTAGTTTCTGTATTGTCGAAGAACAAGATATTCGTTCTAATAGGTGTATACGGAGCAAACACACTATGCGGCATCCTTACAACTGTGTGGAGATTAAATTCACTGAATAACTTCTTCTTGATATTAAATTTGGCATTATCTGTACCGAACAGGAATCCATCTGGAATGATAACTGCTGCTCTACCATTTTTCTTTAATCGGTACATAATCACATTCATGAATAAATCCGCAGTTTCAGAACTTCTTAGCTCCATTGGGAAATTGACTTTGACACTTTCTTTTTCACTTCCTCCATAAGGCGGATTCATTAGAATTACATCAAAAGGCTCCATTTTACGTAGCTCTTTGTAGTCTATTTCTAATGCATTCCCATGAAGGATGTTAGGATCATCAATATCATGAATCAGCATATTGGTTACACACAGCATATGCGGCAATGCCTTCTTTTCAATTCCATACACAGACTTATTATAGATTTCTCTATTTTCAAGAGAGTTTCCAACTTGTTTATCAAGTGCTGTTAAAGCAGATGTCAAGAAGCCCCCAGTACCACAAGCGAAGTCTCCGATTTTTTCTCCTAATTCAGGTTTAACCACTTCAACCATAAAGTCTGTGACCGCTCTTGGTGTATAGAACTCACCGGCATTTCCTGCACTCTGTAAGTCCTTAAGGAACGATTCATAGATTGTACCGAATTCATGGCGCTCTTTATATTCTGTAAAATCAATTTCATCAATAACATTGATTACTTGACGTAGGAGAACACCGTCTTTTTGATAGTTGTTGGCATCTTCAAAAGCGGATTTTACAATGATTTGACTCATCGGTGTTTCTTCATCAATTTCTAAATTCTTAAGCGTAGGAAACAGTTTGTTGTTTACAAAATCGAGTAAAGCATCTCCTGTAAGGGCCTCACCGTCTTTTCGATCAACTGCCCAATCTCTCCATTTTAAACCTTCTGGAATAATTGACTTGAAGTTGTCATCATAAAGCTCCCATGCTTCTTCCTTTGCATCATATATTTTTAAGAAAAGAATCCACACAATTTGCTCAATTCTCTGGGCATCTCCATTAACACCTGAGTCATTTCGCATAACATCTTGAATTCTTTTGACAAAATTACTAATCGCCATAACTGATTCCTACCTCGTCTACTATTGTTTGTTTTTTTTATGCGTAATAAATTTCATTCTCTAGTTCTTTTACTGCCTTAAGATATGCTTCTTTTCCACCAAAGGCTTTGACTATTTTCATCGGACTACCAATTTTGGCAAATTCCTTTAGTTGAAGTACCTTTGTATCTTCAATCTCTTTTATGCCATCATTAGCGTACTTATCAAGAAGTGCTTCAATGACTTGCTGAGCAACATCAGAGTACTTGTACAGATAGTGACGTTTCTTCACATTCTCCGCACGTTCTTTTTTTGTTAGCGGTGGTTTATCGTAAGCCAAGTGACAAATGAGATCAAAATCATCTAGCTCCGTTTTGCCCAATTCTTCTCTGACCGCATCTAACAGTACACCACTGTCTTGTAATTCATCAATGATGGCTTGTTTCTTTTCTGCTTCTGTCCATGTTCTCAAGAAATCATCCAGCCTTGCATATTGCTCTAGTATATTTTTCCTTGTGTAGTCAGTCAGACTTTCAGTGATGAGCTTTCCATCCTTATCGACATATTGGACTCTCTCTGAAAGGACTCGAACGGTAACATCCCCTACATAATATTTGCGAGGTTTATCTTCACCCTCATCATTAAAAGATGGTGTGTCCCCAGTTCCACCCTCACCATTGTCTTCTTTGACACCATTATTACCAGTATCTTCTCCCGTGCCTTCTTCGCCTCCATCTGTCGGAGGGACTGGTTCATCCACAGGTTCATCCCCATCAAGTTCAATAACCACCTCTGGTTTGCCATCAAAGGCAGAGTCAGCAAAGAGTCGGCTGGAATTACGAAAGTCCATAATGGTAAAGTAGGTCTTACCATATTCTTCAAGAAGTCTTGTACCACGACCAATAATCTGCTTAAATTCGGTCATGCTATTGATGTTATTTTCCAAAACAATCAACTTACACATTTTCGCATCCACACCGGTAGTCATAAGCTTACTCGTTACTGCGATAACAGGATAATCACTTTCTTCATCAATAAAGTATTCTAGTTGTGCTTTTCCTTCGTCATTATCCCCCGTAATACGCATGATGTATTTATCATTTTCCGCATACAAGTCTTTATTTTCATTAATAAGTGCTTGCCTCATACGTTCGGCGTGTTCAATGTCCACACAGAATACAATTGTTTTACTAAAGCGATCGGTTTTCTTTAAGAACTCAGTGATTTTAGATGCTATGACTCGTGTGCGATCATCAATCACAAGAGATCGTTCAAAGTCTTTTATATTGTACTCTCTATCCTCTATTTCATAGCCATATTTATCAATCTTTCCTGCTTCCGGTCGATAACCTTCTAAATCTTTATCAAGACCAATTCTAATGACTTTATAAGGCGCCAAGAAGCCATCATTGATTCCTTGTTTTAAAGAGTACTCATAAATGGGCTCACCAAAGTAAGTCTGGCTTGAGGCATCTTTTGTTTCAATTGGTGTTGCTGTACAACCAATGTGAGTAGCAGATGAAAAATAATCCAGAACCTTTCTCCATGCTGATTCTTCCTTTGCACTCCCTCTATGGCACTCATCTATCACAATTAAATCAAAGAAGTTCGGCTGGAACTGACGGAACGTCTCTTCTCCATCGTCACCAGTAAGCTGCTGATAAAGAGCTAAATATATCTCGTAGGAACTATCAAGATCTTTATTCTTCACCTTTGTCATCTTCCCACTAAAAGGCCTGAAGTCTCCTGAAATAGTCTGGTCAACCAGTACATTACGGTCTGCTAAGAAAAGGATCCTTTTCTTTAAACCTGAATTCCACAACCTATAGATAATTTGGAAGGTCATAAAGGTTTTACCGGTACCTGTAGCACTAACTAAAAGCACACGTTTTTGTCCTTTGGCAACGGCATCAACTGTTCTATTGATTGCGACCCTTTGATAATATCTAGGTGTTTTATAATTAGGAACATAATAATAGGGCTCTAAGATAACCTTTTCTTCAGCCTTATTGATATTCTTATCAATTAAATATCTTTGGTATAATTCTTCTGGTGATGGAAATTCTTCGAGTCTTAGTTCTTTTACTTCACCAGTAATCAAGTTCTGCTCCACAAAACCATCACCATTTGATGCGTAGACGTAGGATATGTCCAGTGCTTTCGCATATTCGATCCCTTGCTGTAAGCCAGCTCCTACCGGATGATTATTATCTTTTGCTTCTATGACTGCTAAAGGAAAGTTTTTTTTGTAAAAAAGTACATAGTCCGCTCTTTTCTTTTTTCCTCTGGCAGTTACATTTCCACGAAGTATGATTCTACCAGCCGTAAAGGCGTATTCAAGTCTAACTTGCTTATTTATGTCCCAGCCCACATTAGTGATTGCCGGTGTAATATATCTTGCTTTGATATCTTCTTCAGATAAATTTCTCTTTCCCATTAGCACTACCCCTTCACCCTATTTTTCATAATATCGCTTATACCATTTCAAATTCAATAATGTCTCCAATGTTGCAGTCGAGGCACTTGCAAATTTTATACAAGCTTTCTAGATTTACAGGTTGGCATTTTCCAAGGCGAGCTAATATATTGTAAGTTATTCCAGCCTGATCCTTTAACTCAGTTTTATTCATTTTTTTGTCAATCAAAAGTTTCCACAACTTATCATAGTTTATAACCATACCTAATCCCCCTTAGCTATGTAAAAAAGACAATTAAATTATAACACGTTATCAAACGAAAAATAGAGAAAACCTTACGATAATGTAAGGTCGTTTTGCATTTTGTAATTTCACTTAAACTAATCTGTCATTTAGTTGAATAAGTCCCTTAAATTTACATTTATCATAAGTAAAAGCACTCAAACAATATTGAGTGCCTCAGCAATAGAAAAAATAGCTTGTTTTTTATATTCGTAAAATTGATCTTTATTAATACCTAAGTCCATGTATATGTTAATATCTTTATCTCGGTTTGACGACAAATATTTTCTTTTTATTATCGTACGTTCAATATCATCTAGAGCATATTCTAAAGCCCGTTCCATTTGCTTTACTTTTAATCGCTTTTCCTTTTCATTATCAAAGATTTTTGGAAATGGATTTTCCACACCTTCAGCTAATTGTTCATCTTTATTTTGTACTGCAACCCTTAATGCTTTGAATCGTTTTAATTGCTTAATAACTGCTTTTCTAATTTTTTTCTCATCTATTTCATCGATAAATAAAAGCTGTTCAGTATTCATGTTAAACCTCCTTCAACTTAGGAGTTGTTAAGTATTTGGTACAACCTTTTTGCTACCAGTCTCCCTATGTGCAATATGCAATTCATCTGGTAAGTTTTTAACGATTAGCCAATTCTCATGCTTTAAACCATATGATTTTATTAAAATAGCTTGTCTTCTGGTTGGACGTTTACCTTGTTTCATATCCCTCACTCCTCAAATAAAATATCCAACGATATCAAACGCTACATAAATCACGAACCATATACTAACTGCAAGTAGTTGTTTATCTTTTAGAGCTTTCCTATTTTCCATATCCATAACTTCTTTTATAAGTTCACTTTCATTTTTATTAAAACGGATCATTTGCTCCTCAATTCTCTTTTGATAGTGAAGAATCTCTTGGTTTACTTTGATGAGCTCATCTTTTTGCTCAAAGTATTCATTTCTTAACCCATGAAATTGGCTGTATAATTGCTCATGCTCTTTGTTCTTACTATCAAAACGTTCTTGTAAGAAATTCAAATCTAACTTGGCGCTATCATATCTTTGTTCATGCCATTTACCAATCGCTAAATACCTCTTAGCCTTGTTTTCAAAGTGTTTAACCTGGTTATTTGGCTTGAATTGTCTTTTCATTTCTTCTACCTCCCTTTAAAACTAAAATCAGATTTTTTAGCACCGTTACGACCAGCTTCATTCAACGAATAAATAGGAGTAGTAATTGCTCTCTCTGGATCCCAGCCTAAACTACCTCGGTTTTTAAGATTTGATTCGCTAACTCCATACTTTGCAGCACGTTTGATTTGTGCTTTTGTTGGAATCCATTTCATTAAACTCATCTTTGCGCGATTATTTTTTATTTCCGTACCTTGGCCGAATGCCTTTTCAATCTCTTCACGTTCCATACCATGATTGATACGACAATGGATTTTTGATATAAAATCAGCCTTATATCCACATCCAGGATATTTGCAAGTTTCCAATTAACTCACCTCTTGAAATAAATTAGATTGCTCTCATTACCTAGTTGGGGATCACCTTCGAAAATCTCTTCGTAATCCTTTGGGATTTCTACTGATTTTGATTCATTTTGGGCTTTTGGGTACTTTCCTATTGCCTTATTAAAAAACTTCTCTATGAGCCTTTTAAACACGAAATCCACCCCAATTCGATTTTATAAAAGCAGGAGGAAAAACCTCCTGCATGTTCAATTAAAATTCTTCGTTATCAAATGATTCAAAATCTATTTCATCACCTTCTTTATCAGAAGATTCCACTTCAGTTTCTTCAACCGTTTCAGAAACTTGTTCTTCTGGAGCGACTACTTCTTCACTTGTAGAGCTTGTTTCTTGATTTTCTTTCCATTCATGCCATGCAACAGCAGATGCAGCTACACGTTTACGATACTCGTCCACAAATTCAACAATCTTTCCAGAAGAAATTCCAAGTTCATTGGCCAATTTATAGTATGATTCACCTTCGATTTTTCGTTTTACAATGTTTGCAAAATCATATGGTAAATCAGTGTAGTTTGGTGATAATCCACTCAATATGAAGTTATCTACAATTTCACGATCCAATTGCTCTTCTTCAATTCGTGTTTTAACCTTTTCAGGTGGTAGTTCCAAATCTGCTTCTAATTGTTCATGTGTAGGCTGTACCTCTGAAACAACACCTTTATCATCAACCTTGTATTCAGTGATAGGTTTATTTGTTTTAGCATTAATAGTGACGTTGTAATTAACCACTAACGAATCCAAATTCACTTCGACTTTTTGGTCAATCATTTCTGAGAGCTGGTCTAACTTGCCATCTAAAGCAGTACCGTTAATTTCTAAAACAATTTCTTTTACACCCTTTGGTTTAAGATTTACCTTTTTAACTAATGCATTAAATTCAACGTATGCCATTTAAATAATCCTCCTAGAATAATTGATTAATAGATACTTCAATGCGCGGTACTTCGCTATACCATTTACTAACTGTCAGCTCTACTACTTGGCTGTCATCTTTCCAGATGATTGATTTAAGAGCATCCTTAACTCCTTTGACATAGTTGTCTACATCTGGCTTAGTTGTTGGCCTTAAAATACCTTGCTCTGCTGCAATTGCTTTTTTCTTAGAAAAACTTTTTAAAATGGATTTATAAACTTTAACTTCTAACTCTAATGGGCCTTCTAAAAGTTGTTCTGGTCTATAATCAGCTGCAGCTAGTTTGCAGTACTCTTTAAAATCCTTTGATTTTTTTGGATCGTATGCTCTAACATTTCCACCAAACGTAGTAAATTTTGGTCTACCCTGTGCAACTGGCTCTCCATATATTGTGAAATTAATCTGATTACTCATATGTTTAAATTCCTTACAACATCTTTAAGAGCACACATGTTTAGAATCTGATAACGTGTACCCTTAGCTCCTAAACTACGAGTCTTAAGAATTCCAACTATCTCTAATTTTCTAAGTGCAGCTACAGTTATTGAATTAGTTGCTGATAAGGTTCTCATGCTCATTTTTCCTTTTTCTTCACCTTTAATCGCGTTGAAGAATTCTTTTACTGCAAAACTTTCTGTACGGGATAAGCATTTAGCAATTAATTCAGTAGTTGTAGTAATAATCATTGAATTTTCCCCTTCCTAAGTACCTTCATATTTTCCGGATCTATAACCTCGCCACACTTCTTACAACCTCTAAGTAAGCGATGTTTAACAATTTTTAATTTGAAAGAACCATGTTCACAATTTGTACAGATGCCTGGACGAACAATTTCTTGTTCATCCGTTTTTATCTCATCTGTTTTGAATAAGTCATTCCAGCCCTTCTTTTTCATGAACTCCTCCGAAAAATTAGGTATATTTTAAAGTTTTCTTGTATATAATTAGACCAAGCCTTGTCCAAGAGGCATTTATCACGCAACTCCTAGCTCCTGATTGATTGGCTCATCAGGAGCTTCCTTTTTTAAGTTGGAATTGCTCATAAAGAGTATCGAATTTTTTATAAAACTCTTTAGATGCTTCTTTCTTTGCTAAGCAATCACTACACGAACATGATTGAAATTGAATTACACCTGGATAAACTTCAATTACTTTTGAGCACATACCTTAACCCTCTTTAATATTTTTCATTCGATTATTTTGACCATACATTTCCAAAATCGTTGTATGCTGAATCATTCGACTAAAATCCCGTTCACCATACATTTCTAATAGATTGTTAGGATCATAGTTACTTGTATAAATTGTTGAACGACCGACTCGACTATCTATTACTTCAAATAGCTTTTTCTTTGCCCACGAATCTTCTTCATCCAATTTGTTACTTCTGTATTCCGTTCCAATATCGTCAATTACTAAACAATCAATAGTTGCTAACGACCTTAAAAATTCCGATTCACTTATAATTGAATTCTTCGACCACGTTTCTTTAATCTTAGTGAATATTTTAGGAGCTGGAATGAATGCAGCTGCGATCCCTTTTTTCATCAATTCTTTCGTAATAGATACAGATAAATGACTTTTACCAATACCAGGAGTTCCATATAAAAATAAGTTTTCTGGTTTATCACCTTTAAAACGACTTACATAGGATTCACAGAACCTTAATGCATTAATTTGGTCTTTAGTTTCCACTTTGTAGTTATTAAACGTTGCTTTCTTTAATTCTGGATTAATAAAACTGCTGTCTTCAAAACCACGATAAAGATTAATAATTTTTTGTTTCTCGTTTTGAAGATTCATCGATGATACAATTTGCTTGTCTTCTCTTAGAACAACTTCGCAGTACCAGCACTTTTCTTCACCATCTATTTGAATCTTTACTTTCCTACCACACTCATCACATCTATTCCCTTGTGTTGACGGTGATGTTTGAGAAGTCGTATTTTTTAGTATCGATTGTAGGCTTTCCAACTCGGTTCACCCCTTTTTTATTTTGACTAAAATGTTGTTGATCAAATGCGTTAGCATCAGCTACCGTTTTGCAGTTAGCTTTTATCCAACTATTTAATATGGACTTAACATATCCAAAACTTCTTTTATTTCTTTCAGTAGCTTTTCTTATGGCATGTACTACTAAATCTTTTCCGAGCAATTGATAAAATTCATAATAAGTTTCTTCATTAATCGTTCCTGCAATCATTCCGATGTTGTTTTCAAAAATAGTTATTAATTCTCCGTATTCAGGATTAATTCCAGTAGTAGTAGATATATCCTTATTTTCATTGTTATCATTATTATCATTATTGTTTGTATGTTTTCGTGTCTGTTTCGTGTCGTTTCCGTGAGTGTTTTGTGATGTTTTTTCATCACTCATATTCTGGAAATGCTCATAATTAGCAATGGTTATAACCGTCTTTTTTGTGTCGCTTTTATAGGCAATCATCCCATCATTTTGTAACAGAGTTAAAAACTGTTTTACTTTCGTATTACTCCATCCCCAACGGTCACATAATTTCCTCATTGAAGTGATTGTTTGACCGCGTTTTACCTCGATTAATTCATTCCCTAAGAGAACTTTATTATCTTGGTGGTTAACCTCCATAAGAAGGTCAACCCACGCTTCGAATTTAGAGAAGACTCTTTTTTCTTTATAGAGCCAATGGTCTCTGACCTTCCTATGAAGTGATATCCAACCAGCCATATGATCCTCCTTCTAAGTTGTGGATTAAAACTCGTCTAAATCATCAAAAGTAATCTCTTCTGGTTCTGAAGTTTTCTTTTTCTTGCCCTCTAAATCGATTAGTTTTGATAAGCCAACCAATTGCTGCAGTGTAAGTTCTTTCGCTACTTTATTGAAATTGACTTTGATTATGTTCTTAAGTTCATCTTCACTTAGACTGTATTTAACTTGTTTACTTTTAATTTCACTCCAGCGTGATTTCATTTCATCCTCTGGATCAATTACTTCACCTTCAGCAATTTGAATCTGATTAGGAGTAATTTCTTTACGATAACCAGATGTAGCTTCATCTACTGAACTTGAACCGATTTGTTCGTCTTCAGCAATTTCAATACCGTATTGAAGCTTTGCTGCACGTTTCATAATGTGCTTTTTGAACATGTCATTAAAGTAGTTAGTCCACATATTTTTGTTATTACCTTTTGTCATATGTTCAACTTCACTTACTTCCATTAGCGTTACAACATCAGTAAAGTTCTCTTTCTTTGCAATTGCATATCCACCTATAACTTTTCCGCGTGGGAATCCAACTGAGTGAGTAATTTCTTTACTAGCTGGATTGTATTTGAAATCATCATTCTCATGAACTAGCTCAACATCTACACCTTTAAATCCTGGTTGTTTACGAGCTAATGCAAGCACACCTTCAACTGCTACTTGAATGCTCATTTTTCCACCGTATACAATGCAGTAAATCTGATTTAAGAAAGGATTAAGACCTGAATTAACACATGTTTGAACGAATAAAGCGAACTGTTCATTTGATGTACCTACCGCGATTGTGTGCTTTAAAGTATCCAGCTCGTTTTGTGTGAAGGTACCTACTACTGCTTGTGTGTTTGAAACTGCTACTTGATTAGACATTTACAACTTCCTCCTCTAATTGAATAGTTTTTATATTAAAATCTGTGTCTACTACTCTTGCTACAATCAGCTGACCAGTAGGTTTTGAGAATTTAAGAATCGATTCTGCATTATCTACAAATGTTGGAGCGATCAATTCAGATTGCTTCAATAGAACTTCACTAAGTTCTAAACCACATTTAATGCGTTCTGCAGTTGATAACTTACTGAAAGGTCTACCATGCATTTCGATTTCAAAAGTTGCTCTTTCTTCACCGTTCTTCAATTGCTCAAACAACTTAACTGAGATATTCGTAAATAATGAATCAATCTTTTTAACCATCAATTCAGAACGCTTTGTTCTAAATTCTTTAATTGCATCGATGATTGCTAATGACTTGTTTCGCTTGGTGCGGATATCTTCTTTATTAGCTTCAGCATCAATTAATTCAGCTTTAAGTCGTTCCACCTGATTCACTTGATTTAATTGAGTTTTGATTTGAATAATTTCATTGTTGATTTGCTCTAATAAGTCCTGGTCAATTGGAATCTGATTAGTGTTTTCAAGTTCTTCTAACTCCATTTTAAATTGCGAATATTCAGCTGATAGCTCTTTTCCGTACTCAACTTCTTTAGAGAAAACCAGTTGTTTATTCTTCTTTACTTTTCCGATGGATTCTTCATTTAATGATTGACCGCAAGTACTACAATTTATATTGATTTCTTCGTTTTTAATGTCCATCACTTTTTCTCTTTGTCTTTTTAACTGAGTATATAAAGTAGACATCTTTGCTCTAATTGTGGATATCTTGTTAGTAACTTGTTGATTTTGAGATTGTAATTTATTAATTTCAGATTTTTGAACTTCTAATTGCTGTAATGTCTTTTCGTTTACTCGATCTAAGTTATCGAACTTAAATTTTTCTAATTGCTCGCGTAATGTAACTACTCTTTCTCCAGCACGTTCGGAAGACTTGTCCAATTTGTTGTATTGATCACGATGTATTTTTTCTAAATCATCTATGTTATGTTTTTTAAATTCCGCTTCTAATATGCTTACGGACATTTCATGAAGCTCCGCAAATACTTCTTTGTTTAATGGTTCTGGAACGTACTGTAGCAACTGTTTTCTTTGGTCCTGCCAATTTTGGCTAGAAAAATAAGTAGGATTGAAAATCGATAAGAATAAATCTTTATCAAACAACTCACTGACAAGTTCATTAAATTTTGTAGCTTTTTCTGGCACTTCATTGATAAAGTATTTAGCTGTTTTCTTTTGTGATTTAGCTAACTGAAATTCTTTTCCGTCTACATTTAGAACTAGTAAAACCGTAGTTTCTGCATCATCTTCACCAATCGGTTTAGGATCTAATTTATTGCCATTGATATCAGTACCGAATAATAACCATGTTGGCGCATCACCTATTGTTGATTTACCAGCACCGTTACGACCTTCAATATTTGTAATGTCTTTAAGATTGATAGCTAAATCCTTATGGTTTTTAAAATTAATTACTTGTATAAACTCGAATGAAATTTTCATAGTTCCCTCCGTTTAGTAGTAAAAACCTCTATTTTTATAGAACTCGAACAGTCCTGATTTTCTTAAATTACTGACTTTCATTTGAATAGCTGCTTCAGTTTTTTCAAGTGCAAAAGCTACCGTCTGTAGATCGTCAGCTTCGTAGTATTTACATAGATACTCAAGCTCGTCTTCAGTGAAGTTTTTGCCATGCTTCTGATGGAATTCTGGATGATATTGCATTCGATAGTTTTCATCGTATACATAACCTCTTCCAATTTTCTCCCTCCTATTGCATATTCCAGGAGTCAACGCATATAATTAAAGTTCCTACGCTTTATTAAATGGCTGACCTTTGGTTAGCTGTTTTTTATGCATTTGTACTAAAACAAATTTCACGAATGTACTCTTCAAAACAATCGTTATTATCATGAATCTTTTCACCATTTGGATGTCTAAGTATTTCATCACCTTTATAGATGTTTTCTTTACATCCTATGCATTCACCGACGATTTCCATTGTCTTCACCCCCCTTCAAAGTTATGACAGTTTTCAATCATCAAATTTCGCGAAGGATCTAAAATTTAAACTAAGCTAGCTCTCCAAGCATTTATGTAATTGATCGCTTCTTCGTACTCATGTTTGCGAATATCTCTAAAACTATTTACAGCAAAAGCATTTTTTAAATCTCTACCAATAGCAGCATGAACTTTTGGAACAGTATCTAAAATATCTTTGTTAATTGTTCCGTTATTCCATAATTGATAAACTCGCTTATTTTTAGCGTTTTGGACCATTCTTTGTTGGCCGAAATCTAATGTAAGTTGGTTGTTCACCTTTTCTTCTAATGAAACTAATCTTTCATCTTGTTTCATCATTTCATTTGTCATGGTATGGATCATTCGTAATGGTGTCATTGGTGGTAATAGTTGAGTTACTACCTTTTCCATTTCATGAAATTTATCTACATAAGCTGCTGTGAATAAGATTCCTTTTTCACCAGTCATTTTATTTGCTACCATATCGCAACCTTTTTTAGTAAGTAAGAAACATGGTTGTTTTTGTTTTCTTGAATTTAGGTATTCACTTGATAAAAAGAAATTTTCACTAGGAAGATTTGCCGAGTGAAGCGTTTCTGCATACTTACGAATTGATTTCATTAAATCGCTATGATCTCTCCCAACCATTTCCGAAACTTCTACCGAACTAATAACATTTACTCCGTTGTGATTAACTACTTGCAAAGTACTCATTAAATTTCATCCTCCCCTGGTTCCCATAAAAAAGATGTGAATTTATCTTTAAGCCATTGTGGACCAGATGCTACTACAATCAAGATTCCTGTAAAGCCACCAGCGATTAACAGACCCATACCGTATAAAGAAAGCATAATCAAGCTCCTTTCTTTTCTTTTTTAGCTAATATTCTTGGAAGCGAAGTACTAGCCATGTGTAAAATCATTAACCTTAAAGCTTCTTTCGAAGGTTGATTCTTCATATTGTTCCTCCTGGAATATGTATGAGTTTCTTGGACTTAACCTGTAAAAAAAAGTGACTCTATTGATGTTTCTAGAATCTCTGCTAATTTAAAAGCATCTGATAACATTGGCTTTGAATAGCCATTCTCCCAATTTGAAACAGTCGTTTTTTCTCTTTCAAGAAAATCTGCCAGTTGTTTTTGCGTATAACCTTTTCTTTTTCTGGCCAAAATTAAAGCATGATTCTTTTCCATGTTATCCTCCTTTCTGAACCCATTGTCCAAGTAACTTGGATTCCATACCTTTACTATAAATCCAAGTTACTTGGATGTCAACAATAATATCACAATTTTCTTGTACTATATTTCATTTTATTTAGTAATGAAGTACAATTTACTTGTACTCGGTCCTTATACCTTGGATAATCACCTAAAAGGAGGGAGATGTCATGTTATCAGAGAGACTGAAAGAATTGAGAAAAAGAAGTAAACTAACTCAAGATCAACTTGCTAAAAAGGTTAACACCAAAAAGACTACAATTTCGAATTACGAAACTGGTTACAGCACACCATCTAATGAAATGTTAACTGATTTAGCAAAAGTATTTGAAGTTTCAACAGATTACTTGTTAGGAGTAGACTCGCAAACAGTTAATACTATAGATGATTTAGATTGGATTGAAGGTGTACAAATACTTCAAAGAGCAAACAAAAAGCTGTCACCTAAAGAAAAAGCAAGAATGATTCGAATGATTGAAGCTTTATTAGACGAAGATGAAGATGAAGATTGATAAAGTTTAAAAAGGGTGACGGGGAAATGTATGTACGTTGTGATTTGATTAAAGAATTAGCAAATAAAACTTTACTAGACATGAATATACTACATCCACCAGTAGATGTAAGAACTCTACTTGGTCAACATTTTAAAATAAAGTATTCAGAAGTTATTGAAGATGGATTGATATACAATAGACCTGGTTTGAAAAAACCAGTTATTTTTATTAATCCATCTAAATGTGAAGGTAGAACAAATTGGACCTTTGCACATGAATTAGGACACATCAAATTAAGACATTTAGAAACCTTTAATATAGATGATTTGTCAGATTTCGAACATGCAATCATTGAAAGGGAAGCTCATATTTTTGCTGCTGAACTT
Source organism: Bacillus sp. UNCCL81 (assembly GCF_900112535.1). NCBI lineage: Bacteria > Bacillati > Bacillota > Bacilli > Caryophanales > Bacillaceae > Bacillus > Bacillus sp. UNCCL81. The sequence continues at coordinate 128,054 of NZ_FOMF01000009.1, forward strand.
CTGATGCCTTATAAATGGTTAAAGCACTATTGGAAATTGTACCCGCAATATAACAAAGTGAATGCGATCACTAAGTTATTTGGGGTTTCTAAAGAAGCATTGATAAATAGATTAATTGAAAAAAATATATTAAAAAACAATGAAGAACTAATGCTGTATTTTCCTTACTACTATAAAAAACTTAGATACAGAGTTAACAACACTACTTATCAGGAATATACAGAAGGTTTTTATTCGGGAACAACTTTAGATGATGATTTTTATGAAGAAGAATCAATAGAATTATCCAAGACTAATTAGTAGTCATTTTTTTACTAAATAAAACAGAACATATGTACTATCCTTGCGTGTTAAAGGGAAAAAGAAAGTAATTTGAAATTAAATTAGCTTTTATCTAACAACAAGTTAATAACAAAATATCGTTAATAAAAAATAAAGAAAATTTGAAAAGGGATTGGTGCAATGAAAACTGCAATATACGTCCGTGTTTCTACAGAGGAACAAGCTCAAGAAGGTTATTCTATCCAAGCACAAAAGAACCGATTACAAGCATATTGTGATTCCCAAGATTGGGAAATTGTTGGTTTTTATGTAGATGAAGGTATTTCTGCAAAAAATATGGAAAGACCAGAATTAATAAGAATGAACGAACACATTGAAATGGGTTTAATTGAATGTGTATTAGTATTCCGTCTAGATCGTTTAACACGATCTGTATTGGATTTATATAAATTACTAGAACATTTTGATAAGCATGATTGTAAATTCAAATCAGCTACAGAAGTTTATGATACTACAACAGCAATGGGTAGACTATTTATAACCATTGTAGCTGCACTTGCTCAATGGGAGCGCGAAAATACTGGTGAACGAATCAAAATAGGATTAGAGGAAAAAGTTAGACAAGGTAAGTATGCTGCTCATGTTAAACCATTTGGTTATTCATTAGATAATGCAACTGGAGAATTAACGATCATTCCAGAAGAAGCAAAAGTAGTGCAAAAAATCTACAATCAATATCTAGAAGGTTTAAGCACTAACAAAATATGTTTAAATATGATAAAAGATAATGCACCTGGTATAGTGTGGAATGATAATGCAATATTTAGAATCATACGTAATCCACTTTATAAAGGTTCATTATGGTGGGGGAAAAATACAGAAAATTATTTCGAAGTAGATAAAGCAGTTCCTGCTATCATACCAGAAGAAGTATGGGATAAAGTTCAGCTTCATATTGATATGAGAAAACCCAAACATCCAAGACAAGCAACTAGTGATTATGTATTTTCTGGCACTTTAAGATGTGGTATATGTGGAAGAGCTTTAGTTGGAAGTAAAATTACATCTACAATTAAAACAGGAAAGAAAACATATAAAAACTATCGTTGTAGAGCTAGGTATTTTAAAGAATGCAACATGAACGTTTCAGACAAGATTGTCGAAGCATTGTTTTTAGATTATGTAGGTAACATAAAATATTATGATGAAGTTAATGAAACAATGAATCAAGTTAGCAGCTCATTAGATTCCACTCCAATCTTAGATGAAAGAGCAGAAATTGAACAAGAATTGAAATCAATCGTTAAACGTAGAAAGAAATGGCAATTCGCTTGGGCAAATGATCATATTAATGATAAAGAATTTACCGAACGAATGAAAGAAGAAAATGACAAAGAGAAATATTTAAAGGAAAAACTAAGTAATGTGGCTACACCAATTGAATTACATTCAAATGAAGAAATCCAAGAGATTTTATTAAATATAAAAGAAAATTGGTACGATATGACCGATTATGAGAAGAAAACACTAGTTAATATTTTGGTAAAGTCATTTGTAGTTGTTAGAAAACCTGGAAAAAAGACTAGATATGAATTCTTTATAGAGAGCATTGAATTTAATTGATGTTCTATTTATATTAATATTTTTATTTAGGTCTATTACTAGCTTTAGTCCCCGGTAACTACTTCCGAAGTAAGCACAGCTTCTTTCAATAATTTCAATCGGTTTCATTAAAACATAAAAATTATCATCTGTTTCGTATACCTTTGAAATCACAACTAAATCGACCGTAAATTCCGGAATGATTGCCATTGTTGACTTATTAATCTCGTACTCATTTAATACTTTAACTTGTCCTTTCACATGATTCATCTTTACAACTCCTTCTGTTATTAGTATTGAAATGTTAAATTTTGTTGGCTTCAAGAATATTTTTTAAAGTTAATTTAAGACCAACAATTAAGTTTAACAACATCAGATAAAGAAATTTTTAACATGAAGTATAGTAGCAACATTGATGTTAGAGAAATAATATCATAAATCTTTATTTGTAAAATCATTTTTTAAATACTTTAACAAAAGTGTCATTGTTTACTAAATTTTAGGATAAAAGCCAATAGAAAAACCACCTTTCTCACAAGTGAAAAAAGTGGTTTTTTACTAATTAATTAGATGAAAATTGTTGTTCTTCAGTAGAGCCTTTAAGAGCTGTTGTTGAAGAAGTTCCTCCAGTAATAATTTGAGCTACTTGATCAAAATATCCTGTTCCAACTTCGCGTTGATGTCTTGTTGCAGTGTATCCAAATTGTTCACTTGCAAATTCAGCTTGTTGAAGTTCTGAATATGCTCCCATTCCACGATCTTTGTAATTTCTAGCTAATTCAAACATGCCAAAGTTTAACGCGTGGAAACCAGCAAGGGTAACGAATTGGAATTTATAACCCATTGCTGCAATTTGTTGTTGGAATGTCTCGATTGTTTCGTCATCTAGTTTCTTCTTCCAGTTAAATGAAGGTGAACAGTTATAAGCTAGTAATTTACCTGGGAATTTAGCATGAATAGCGTCTGCAAAACGTTTTGCATCTTCTAGGTTTGGCTCTGACGTCTCACACCAAACTAAGTCTGCATACGGTGCATAAGCAAGACCACGAGCAATTGCTTGATCTAACCCCGCTTTCGTACGATAAAAACCTTCAGGTGTTCTTTCACCTGTAATAAATTGTTTGTCGACTGGATCAATATCACTTGTAATTAAATCTGCTGCATCTGCATCAGTTCGTGCAACAATAAGTGTAGGGACTCCCATTACATCCGCTGCTAAACGCGCAGAGATTAAGTTACGAACCGCCGTTTGTGTTGGTAATAATACTTTCCCACCTAAATGGCCACATTTTTTCTCCGAAGACAATTGATCTTCAAAATGTACACCTGCTGCTCCCGCTTCGATCATACTTTTCATTAGTTCAAATACATTTAATTGCCCACCGAAGCCAGCCTCTGCATCTGCCATAATCGGTGCGAAGTAGTCGATTTCTTCTCCACCTTCAACATATTGAATTTGATCTGCACGTTGGAAAGCCTGATTAATTCGTTTTACAACTGCTGGTACAGAATTTGCCGGATATAAGCTTTGATCTGGATACATTTGACCGGAAAGATTCGCATCAGCAGCTACTTGCCAACCACTTAAATAAATAGCCTTCAAACCTGCTTTTACTTGTTGGATTGCTTGATTTCCAGTTAATGCTCCAAGTGCATTAACATAACTTTCTTCATTTAAAAGCTTCCATAATTTTTCCGCGCCTTTTTTTGCCAGTGTTTGTTCAATATCGATTGATCCTCTTAATTTAATTACATCTTCAGCAGTGTATGTTCTTGTAATGCCATTCCATCTAGAATCAAGCTCCCAGCTTTCTTGTAATTCAGCAATACGCTTTTCACGATTTTTCGTCATATTCAATTCCTCCTAATTTTATAAAAAGTTATATCCTTTTAAAGTCAGAAAGTCAGCAAATTCATCTTTGCTAATTAACTCATCAAATAATTCAATTGCTTCATTAAATCGTTTTGCTTCAAATTGTTCTTTCCCAATTTCTAGTTGAAGCTTCATCATTTCTTCATTTTTTAATGAATCCACTAACTGTAAAGTAATGTTTGTACCATCCTCTAATACACCTTTTTCATGACGCACCCATTGCCAAATTTGCGCACGCGAAATTTCAGCAGTCGCAGCATCCTCCATTAAATTGTATAGCGGCACCGCACCTCGACCACTTATCCATGCTTCAATATATTGAATCGCAACTGTTATATTTGTTCTGAGACCTTGTTCAGTAATAACCCCACTAGGAATCTCTAAAAGATCGGCCTCCGTTACATTAACATCCTCACGTTTTCTATGAATCTGGTTTGGTGTAGGCATATATCGATTAAACTGTTCAAGAGCTACAGCTACTAAACCAGGATGAGCTACCCAAGTACCATCGTGTCCATCCTTTGCTTCACGCTCTTTATCTTTTCTTACCTTCTCAAACGCAACATCATTTCGCTCTTTATCATCTTTAATTGGAATTTGAGCTGCCATTCCTCCAATTGCTGGAGCATTTCTACGATGACAAGTTTGAATAACTTTTTGAGAATATGAACGCATAAAAGGTACTTCCATCGTCACAACAGATCGATCAGGTAAAATAATTGATTTGTCGTATCGCATCATTTTGATAAAGCTAAAAATATAATCCCATCTGCCGCAATTAAATCCTGCTGAATGATCCTTTAATTCATAAAGTATTTCATCCATTTCAAATGAAGCTGCAATTGTTTCGATTAATACAGTTGCTTTAATCGTTCCAACAGGTATATTCAATTCATTTTGAGCAAATAAAAAAACATCATTCCATAGTCTTGCTTCCAAATAACTTTCCATTTTTGGTAAATAAAAATAAGGTCCTGAGCCGTTTTCTATTGCTTGTTTCGCATTATGAAAGAAATAAAGTCCAAAATCTACTAAGCTACCAGACATATTTTCACCATTTACAGTGATATGTTTTTCTTCTAAATGCCAGCCTCTTGGTCGTACTAATAGTACAGCTGGCTTCTCTTTTAACTTATATGTTTTTCCATTTGAATGAAGTGAAATTGTTCGGTTCACAGCATCTCTTAAATTAACCTGACCTGAAATGATATTTTCCCAAGTTGGAGAAGTAGCATCTTCAAAATCAGCCATGAAAACAAACGCATCAGAATTCAATGCATTAATAATCATTTTTCGATCAACTGGTCCTGTTATCTCTACTCTTCGATCTTGTAAATCCGCTGGAATAGGTGCAATTGTCCATTCACTTTCACGAATGTGTTTTGTCTCTTTTAAAAATTGGAGCTTACCCCCATTTTGTAAAAAACTCATTCTTTCTTTTCTGTTTAATAACAGCTGTTTTCTACGTTGATCAAATTTCAGATGTAATTGCTCTAAAAAACTTAATGCTTCGGTCGTAAGAATGTCAGTTGAACCCTCTACATGATTACCTAAAACTTTGATTTTTGAAAGTTCAGTTGTCATATGATCCCTCCATTCAGTTATATAACAGATATTGTTTACTTATGTTATTATATAACAGTATATTCGGATTTGATATTAAATTCTGAAAATATTTCCAAAAGAATTTTCGACAGCTCAACTATTTAAATAATGGATGTTTATATTAATTATTTAAAAAAACACCCCTTAAGGATGTTTTTAGACGAGTGTCTATCTTATCTCGGTAATCCACTGATACCCAAATTATTTTATTTAAATCGAGAGGTCCCACCCATTGTCTTTAATAAAGTTTAGTAAAAGTATAATAAATGAATATGACACATTTATAGTGTTGATCCTATTTATAATTAAGACAAATGAAGGGCTTTTCTATAATACAAAAAAAGCTTGTAGATATTGGTACAATACCAATCAATCTACAAGCTAATTTTAATCTATTTATTATTGTTTCTTTTTTCAGCAGCTTCTAAATACTGCATTCTTTCCAACATTGTCGGATGATCATATCTAAACAATTTCACTAAAAATGGTGGATTTACTTGAGACAAACTGTTTTTGGATAACTTTTGAAACGCTATAATCCCTGCCTCTGGATCATGTGTTAGCTTAACTGCATATAAATCTGCTCTTTTCTCGGCACTTCTAGAAAATGCATTTGATATCGGATCAGAAATAAAGCTTACAATTCCACTAATGATTAAAAATAAGGTTAGGATGACCGCCATTTTTTCGTTTGAATGACTGCTCCTACTCTTTGATAGTACATACTTCATTAATAAATGAATGATATATAGACCGACTAAACTACCTGCTAATATACCAAACATTGATTTATAGATGTCTTTATGGACGTAATGTGACATTTCATGCGCCATGATGAACATAATTTCATCTTCAGTAAGCCCTTTGAGAGTTGTATCCCATAATACAATCCTAGCGTTTTTACCTATACCAGTAACATATGCATTATATGTAGTTGTCTTAGTGGACATATTTACTTCATATACCCGATGTGCAGGAATATTTGCTTCTTTAGCAAGGGTAATAATTTTCTTTTCTAAATTTTTATCTTTTAGTGGATAAAAATCATTATATAAGGGATCAATTACTACAGGCTGAATAAACGTTAAGAAAATCGTAAAAGGAATACTTAATAGCCATGCAGTTAGCCACCATTTCTTTGGTTGTTTCTTGATTAATAAATATACAACATACATTACAAAAAACATCATTGCAAAATTTATCCAAAAACTAATCATTTCATCCTTCATCCACGCATTAAATGATTGAACAGATAATCCGTATTTCGTCGATAATTTAAAACGATATAAATCAATTGGAAATGAAACGATATATGTAGCGACCGATACAAAGAAGAAATATAAAAAAACTTGTATAAACTTAAATCTAGTCAATTTAGATAATGAGTCACCTAATCTTTCAATTGATCCACTTAATAATAAAAGTGATAATACAATCCAATCAATTGGTAAGCTAATAAAGTAAAGTACATTTTTTAAAGTGCTATAACTAGAGCTTAAATTAGCTTCCTTATGATTCATGAATGTATGTGGATCAACGAATGTTCCTTTATATTTTGAAGGTAGGTCAGAAGTCGTAAAAACATAAAAGTATAACAGGACTAAAATGATATAAATGAGATAACCTAGACAGATGAATTTTGTTAATTTAGATTTAGTTGCTTTTTTCATAAAATCTCCCCCCATTCTATATTATCAACTTTGTCCAATTTTTTAGAACTTCAACCTATTATATTTTTTAAATACTTCTTTCTCTTATGCTCTATTAAATTAAAGATGTGTCCTTTATCAGACGTACAAAGATTCGTCCAGTTCTTGGGTGAAAGTTTGAGTTATATTCTTTCAGAGTTAGGTGATGAATAGTCCTGTATCAATTCATTTAATTTTAGAAGAATTATTGCTATTTGCTAGATTTTCATTTGAAAGGATCAACTTATGTCCCATTTTTAATGTGTAATACCTTTACTGGTATGGGTTATCGTTTATCTTAATTGCGGTTTTCTTGATTTTAATTGCTGTTTTGACAATTTTTATTGCAGATTTACTATTTTTATTTGCAGTTTTAATAATTTTATTTGCAGATTTCCTATTTTTATTTGCAGTTGCCTTTTATTTGCAGTATTTACTTGTTTATTTGCAATTTAGATTTTATGTACTAATTTCCAATGCAAAAAGAGAGAGCATCAAAAAGTGCTCTCTCCTCTATACCACGATTTATTGTCTAACGGAATCTTTCAATGCTCTTCTAAGTATTTTACCAGTTGCATTTTTTGGTAGCTCCGGAATGAACTCTATTGATCTTGGTACTTTATATTTTGCTAAGTGCGCCTTGCAGTACTCTGCCAAGGTTTCCACACTTAATGATGGATTTTTTGAAACAACATAGGCTTTTACACTTTCTCCAAAATTATCGTCTGGTAGCCCAATCACCGCACATTCAACAACATCTGGATGATTGTAAATTACCTCTTCGACCTCACGAGGGTATACATTATAGCCGCCAACAAGAATCAATTCTTTTTTTCGATCGACGATATAGAAATAACCATCTTCGTCAATTCTTGCTAGGTCACCAGTATATAACCAGCCATCTCGAATGGTCATTGCCGTTTCTTCTGGCATATTATAATAGCCTTTCATTATATTTGGTCCACGGACGATTAATTCACCCACTTCACCAACTGCTACTTCTTCACCAAGAGCATTTACAACTTTATTTTCTACATTGCTAATATTTGTCCCAATTGATCCTGCTTTTCTAGGACGGTCTAATGGATTAAACGTCGTAACAGGTGAGGCTTCTGATAATCCATAACCTTCAGAAATAATAACTTTAAATTTCTTCTCAAAATTCTCTAATAATGCAACCGGCAAAGATGAACCACCTGAAACGCATAGTCGGATTGACTCAAAGTCTTCTGTCTTTCCTTCAGGGAATTGATATAAGAAATTATACATTGTCGGCACACCTGCAAATACAGTTGCTTTGTATGTACGAATAATATCAAATATTTCTTTTGGGCTAAATTTAGGCACTAAAATAACAGTAGCTCCATACATTAAAGGCGCGTTTAAAGCTACAGTTAAACAAAATACATGGAAAGCTGGTAAAGTTGCAATAACCTTTTCTGTATTTGAAAAACTTAAGAAGTGTCCAGCATCCATAGCATTCGAATATAAGTTTTTATGCGTTAACATAGCTCCTTTTGGTTTTCCTGTTGTACCAGAAGTATATAAAATGACTGCTAAATCATCTTCATGTAATGCAGGTCCTTTGAAGTCTATATCTCCAAGTCCAACTACATTTGTAAACGATTTCAATTTATTGTTCTCAAATTCATAAGGATTTTCTTGTTTTGTTTCACAAATAATGAAGTGATCGATATTAGGAAGAATCGGTGAAGCTTTTTCTACTAGTGGAAGAAATAAGTCTAAGGTGATAACTGCTTTTGCGTCGCCGTTTGTTAATATGTATACTAATTCATCTGGTGCATATAGAGGATTGACCGGTATTACAGCCGCTCCAACCTTCAGGGCACCATATAGTGCTATAATAAAATGAGGAGAATTACCAACAACTAGAGCTACTTTATCTCCTTTTTCAATCCCTAATTTTGAGAGGCCACTCGCAAATTTTGTAATATAAGCCTCAAGTCTTGAGTATGAAAATGTCTGCCCTTCAAAGATAATAGCAGAATGTTCAGGATGCCTTAAAGCTGATTGTGACAGTGTTTCAACTAAATTCAATAAAAACTACCCCCTTTAAATATAAAAATTTAAAATATTCTAAATATATTATATTGCTAGAATACAATTCTGACAAGTGAGAAAACTAGCACTTTTTAGACTTCTAATTTTTTAACAAACAAAAAAAGAGTAGTTCCCTACTCCTTTTTTAAAATAATAAACTCATAAATTCTTCTTTCGTTACATTACCAAAGTAATGGGTAAAATTTACTTCATTTAGTTTATTTTCAATCTCTTGTTGATCAAATTTACTACCAATCAGAAGCTGTTCTATATCAGACACATCCCCTACCCCAAAGAAGTCACCATAAATTTTAACGTTCTCAATGATTCCTTTGTTTACATCTAGACGAATGTCAATTGAACCAGCTGTAAATCTTTTACTTTGTTGAATATTGCATTTAGGAGATTTCCCAAAATTCCAATCCCAATTTCGGTATCTACTTTCAGCAAGTTCTTTAATATTTTTTAAATCCTCATCTGTCCATTCGTATCGTTCTATTTTTCCATGTTCTTTAAAAATAGATTGTAAAATTAAATCTTTAAATTCTAGGATTGTTAAATCGTCTTTTAAAAATTCCTTAATGTTCGCGACTCTACTTCGGACTGATTTAATTCCTTTAGATTGGATTTTTTCTAGCTTTACGTTTAATGCATTGACAACTTCATCTATATCACTATCAAATAATAATGTACCGTGGCTAAACATTCTACCTTTAGTAGAAAATTGTGCATTACCTGAGATTTTCCTACCTTCTGCTAATATATCATTTCTCCCACTTAGTTCAGCATTCACACCGAGTTCCTTTAATGCCTCGATTACCGGCTCAGTAAACTTTCTAAAATTATGAAAGCTGTCACCATCATCTTTTGTAATAAAACTAAAGTTAAGATTTCCTAAATCATGATATACCGCTCCACCGCCAGATAATCTACGTACTACATGAATATTATGTTCATTTACATATGAAGCATTAATCTCCTCGGCTGTATTTTGATTTTTACCAATAATGATTGATGGTTCATTAATATAAAATAAAAAGTATGTATTTTCAGGATCTAGGTTTTTTAGCGCATATTCTTCCATCGCTAAATTTAATGTTGGATCCGTTATTCCCCTATTATCTAAAAATAGCATGTGTATCCTCCTATCATTTCGATTTCCATTCAAATCCTGTATAAGCTAAATGAACAAGTCCATTATAATACTTTTGGGCTTCATTTATTAAATCTTTTGTATTTCCGCTATGAGGTAGATGTGATAATAATAATTCTTTTACATTCGCCTCATTTGCAATTGTTGCTGCATCTTTGCTGCTCATATGACCCACTTTAGCTCCATCTTGATTTTCAAACAGATTACAATCACTTATAAGCAAATCCGCGTTGGAAGAAAACGGTATGAAGTCTTCTGTAAAGCTTGAATCAGCTGTATAAACTACTGAGTGAGTTGCTGTTTCAATTCGCATGGCAAAACAATCTACAGGATGAACTGTCTTAATAAATCGGATCGTAAATGGACCTAGGTCGAGAGCTTCATTTGGATGATATTCATATCCTTTTGTTGCTTCTTTATATGTTAACGAATTAAATTTTACATTATCAAAGTTATGTCCGTATATAGGTAAAGCAAACTTATCCTTTCCAGCATTTACAAGTTTGAAGTATTGTAGTACTCCTATATCTGCAATATGATCATGATGATAATGTGACAGGATTACAGCATTTAAGCTATTAGGATCTATGAAATTTTGTAATGTAGCTAATGCTCCTGAACCACAATCAACCAATAGATTAAAATTTTTGGATTTAAATAAATAACATGAAGTTGCTTCACCTTTACCTGGATAGCCGCCCCAATAACCAATAACGGTTACTTTCATAAAACAAACACACTCCTTTATACTTATTATTTCTATGAAAATTTAAATTTATAAGCTTGTCCATACTGTTTTAAAAAAATAGGCGTTTAGATTATTTTTTAAAAATTGTACTAATACAGATTGACACAAAATAAGTTGTAGTAATACAATACTAATAAGTTAACTAAAGGAGATGGTAACATGCTTGTAAAAATGTCCGAATTTTTGAAACTATTACCAAAGAAATTATGTAAACACTGTAATTCGACGATTGAAGAACAACATGATTGCTACAGTAACACTTGTTCAAATTGCTTAAAAGATAGTTTTTAAGTGAAGTCTTTTAGGATCAGCAATTTTTCTTAACGAAATTATTAAACATAGTATTAGTACAGAAACATAATAAAAAGAGCAACCTAAAAGTATCGATCTACTTTTTTGGTTGCTCTATTCTTTACTAATTGTTTTAAAAGCCTTAATAGCTCCGAACAGCTTGTTCTTCATGTGAGAACAAGTATTCAATTGTATCTGAAACTGCTTTTTCACCTTGATCTATACAGTCTGGTAAGCCGGACCCATAAAATGAGCAACCGATTACCGATACACCAGGCATTTCTTTTTGTAAATATTGTTCCATATTTTTCGTACGCTCTTTATGATTAATCGTATATTGAGGCATAGCATCTTTCCATCTTGAAACAATATAAAACTCTGGTTTCTCAGTGATATCCATCGTTTTTCTTAAATCTTCTAAAACAATTTCAACAAGTTCTTCATCCGTCTTATCGACTATTTCCTTATTGTAAGGTCGTCCAACGTAACAACGTAATAGAACTTTACCTTTTGGACATGCATGTGCCCATTTTTTATGTGTCCAAGTACATGCTGTTATATTATAGTCATTATTACGTGAAACAACAAAGCCTGTACCATTTATATCCTTCTTAATTGCATGCTCTGGAAATGCAAGTGCAACATTCGCGACTGATGTAGAAGGAACTTTTTTGAAAGGCTCAAATACAGGTTTATTATTAAATAGTTGTGGAATGAAACGATGAGGTACAGTAACGATGATTGAATCTGATTCGATCTTTTCATTATTGCTAAGTAGTAACTCATATTTTTTTCCAATTTTATTTATATTAACTACTTGTACACCTTTTAAAACTTCCTCTTGATCTAACTCTTCTTCAATTCGTTCTACAATTGTTTGAAGACCTGTACTTACAGTCTGGAAAATTCCTTTTCTCGGACCTTTTGATTTCTTCACAGGCATCTCTTTTTTCATACCAAGAACAATACTTTGATGTTTTTGTTCAATTTGGAAGAATTGAGGGAACGTTGCCATTAAACTCATTTGGTCAATGTCGCCTGAATAAATACCTGATAAAAGGGGCTCAATTAGATTCTCAACTACTTCATTACCTAGTCTTCTTCTAAAAAATTTACCTAGTGACATATCCCCTTGGACATGCGTTTTTGGTAAAACAAAATCTAAACCTGCACGGATTTTTCCTGCTGGTGAAAATAGACCCGAAAAAATAAAAGGCTTGATTTGTGTAGGAATCCCCATGTTTGAACCTTCTGGCATACCATGTAATTTATTATGGGCTAATACATATGATTTTCCTGCAGAGTTAAAAACAATTTGATCTTGGATACCTAAGTTTTCAGCTAATCTATATGCACTCTTTTTCCTTGCCAAAAATGAGTCAGGGCCACGCTCTATAACAAATCCATCTTTTCGAATTGTTTGGATTTTTCCTCCAAGCCTTGAAGAACCTTCAATTAATTGAATATCAATTGGAAGATTATTTTTTAATTTTTCTTGTTTTAAATAGTAGGCAGATGTCAATCCAGTAATACCGCCACCAATAATGACAACCTTCTTATTCACTTCTTTACCTCCTATTTCAAAACCATATTATTGTTCGTTTAATTTTCTTAATACAACCGTACTAAGTCCACTAATAAATAATGGATCCGTATTAGGCATCGGTGGACGAACATATGCTTTTTGAATTTCATCCGTTACTTGTTTACATTCTATATCATTATCGTACAGTACTTCTAAATGCTCACTTACAAATCCTAATGGTAAGTAGACGTAAGTTTCAAAATCATAATTTTCATCTAACTCACGTGTTAAATCTTGTACATCAGGTCCAAGCCAAGGGTCTGGTGTGTTACCAGCACTTTGCCATCCTAGAAAATAATGACGAATATCAGACTGCTGAACGACTAACTCGGCAGTTTCCTTAAGTTGCTCTGGGTATGGATCACCATAAGTAAGAATTTTTTCAGGTAAACTATGCGCTGAAAAAATAAACGCCGTTTTCACACGTTGCTCTTCATTCATTGGTTCAAGAATTGCTTCTACTTCACGAACCCAATATTGAATAAATCGTTCTTCTTTATACCAATCATCTACATGGATAATTGTTGGTCCGTCAATTTTTTCTGAATGATTTGTAGCACGTTCGTTATATGACTTTACACTAAACGTAGAATAATGTGGTGCAAGTACGATACTAACTGCTTTTGTTATACCATCTTTTTTCATTTCATCTACTGCATCTTCAATGAATGGTTCAATATGCTTCAATCCAATGTACATTTTGAATTCTACTTTGTCTTGGATCTTATTTAAATCTTCTTCTAATGCTTTTGCTTGTTCAATTGTTATTTTTGCTAAAGGAGAGATACCTCCAATTGCACGATATCGTTCTGTCAGTTCTTCCAGCGCCTCTTGTGAAGGCTTTCTACCTCTACGAATATCTGTATAATAACGCTCAATATCTGATTCTTTATATGGCGTGCCGTAAGCCATAACTAATAAACCGATTTTTTCTTTCATGTCATCACCATAGTCCTTTTATATTAAGCTTTAACCCTTGATGAATACTCATGTACAAAACTTGTTAATCGTTTAAGAGTATCAGGATTTACTTCAGGGAATACCCCATGACCTAAGTTGAAAATATGACCTGGATTTGCCATACCCTCATCTAATATTTCTTTCGCACGTTTCTCAATAACTTCCCATGGTGCTAATAAAAATGCAGGATCTAAATTACCTTGAAGTGTTTTCGTAATCCCTAAAGAGCGAGCTTCAGCAATAGAAGTTCTCCAATCAAGACCAATTACATCTACAGGAAGTTCATTCCATTCATGAATTAAATGGCTTGCTCCAATTCCAAACATCGTTGTTGGAATATGGTCTGCTTTAAGTGCTGCAAAAATCTTTTCCATGCAAGGTTTAATATAAATGCGATAATCATTTGCATTCAAAGCACCAACCCATGAATCAAATAATTGAATTGCACTTGCCCCTGCTTTAACTTGTGCTTTTACGTATTTGATTGTCATGTCTGCTAAATGATCCATTAAAGCAAACCATGCTTCTGGCTCTGCGTACATAAATGATTTGGTTTTATTATAGTTTCTAGAAGGTCTACCTTCGATCATATAACTAGCAACTGTAAAAGGTGCACCTGCAAATCCAATTAATGGAACAGAAAGAACCTCTGTTGTTAATAATTTAATCGTTTCATAGATATATGGAAGTTGCTCTTCTGGATGAATATCAGTTAACTTTTTTACATCTGCTAATGAACGAATAGGATTGCTTATTACCGGTCCTACTCCTGATTGAATTTCTACGTCTACTCCAATTGCAGGAAGTGGAGACATAATATCTTTATATAAAATAGCTGCATCAACATTATATTGGTCTACTGGAAGCGCTGTTACGTAAGCGCATAATTCAGGTTGATGAGTAATTTCAAATAAAGAATATTTTTCTTTTATTTTTCGGTATTCTGGCTGAGAACGCCCTGCTTGTCTCATATACCAAACTGGTGTATGCGTTACTTCTTCTCCTCTAATCGCTTTAAGAAATGTATCGTTAAAATCTTTTTTCATCCTTCAAAGTCTCCCTTTCACTTTTCCAAACTCTACTATTAAATATACTGATTGAACCATTAATTGTATAGAAAACTCGAATTTTGACACATAATGTTCACTGATTTTACAATTTTTCTCAATTAATAGGCCTATTTTACTACCAGACTTTTCCCATTAAAAATTATATCAAAATATGTCTAAAATATCGAATTAATAATCTTTATTTATTAATACTTTTTATTAAATAAAGGAGTTTTATTATTCTTTTTTAATGTTTGATTAATCGTTATCTAATCGTTCGAAATTCTTAATCTCTTTACTATTCTTTTTTAAGAGATACAGTTTTTACGCTCATAGTTTTAATAGGAAATAAAAAACTCCCCTTCAAATCATTTGATAAGAAGGAGAGCCTTAAAATGTCTATTCCTTATTTCTTATGTTGGGTTTGACAAGTTTAGACCTATCACCTTCTTCTTTTGTTTGAGGATTGTACGGTACTACATAATAAGAAGGGACATTAAATACATTTACAAAGGAATCTTTGTACTCATCTAAACCAGTAACAGTATCTATTAATTTCTCTTTGCCATTTTTCACTCGATAGATTCGATATTGTTGTCTGTGGTCAGTTGGTGCATTCCAATTAATGACGACAGTGAATAATCCAAATGGAGAAAATGATACTTTTGATTGAACATTTGAAATAGGCTCTAAATTTATCGGTGATTCTAGATCGTCTATATTTTTTGGCTTTTTAAATTTGGTAGATGGTTCTCTTCCTGCTTCACTTAAAATCTTTTTAAATAAAATGGTTGGATATGTACTACCATTTCTTAAAAAATGGTTTGAATCTGTCTTATCATATCCCATCCAAATTGCGCCTACAACGTCTGGTGTATAGCCTACAAACCATGCATCTTTGTTTCCATTTGTTTGGCCAGGTATATTTGTAGATCCTGTTTTACCAGCTAAATCGCCAGTAAAACTTCCTCTACTAGCAGTCCCTTCATTTACAACACCTTTAAGCATTTTTGTCATATACCAAGAGGTTTGTGATGAAAACACTTTATATTCCTTAATTTTCGCTTCGGCAACTAATTCATTGTTTCGATCATAAATTGCATTAATAACAAAAGGTTCTAATGCATCTCCATCATGATCAAAAGCACTATATGCTTTTACTAGCTCTAATGGTGTTAAACCAATCTTAAGTCCTCCTAGCGCCATACTTAAACCTTGATCGGGGATATTCAAATCCATTTTTTCTAGATACTCTTTTGCATTATCAATCCCAATATCATTTAATAACCAAACTGCCGGCACATTTGCTGACTGTATTAATGCATTAAACATCGAAATCGTTTTCGTATAAACGCCATTATAATTTTTCGGTTTATAGTCTCCTAACGCACTCTGTTCATTTGGTAATAAAGAATACGGATTGTAGTTTCCTGTTTCAAGCGCTGGCGAATAGACAAGTAAAGGCTTCATTGTTGAACCAGGTTGTCTTTTCACGTTAATACGATTTAAACCTTGAAAATAATAATTTCTGCCTCCAATTGCCGCCTCTACACCGCCTGTTTCAGAGTTTATTAATACAAATGCTCCTTCAGCATTTTGATCAGTTCCCGGAAAATAGTTTCCATTTTTAAAATATTTATAGGCGGTTAATTGTGTCTTTTTATGAATTGGTACAACAACTTTGTATCCACCATTTAAAAGTTGGTCATATGATATGCCATATTTCTCTTTTGCTTCTTTTATAACCATATCAATATATGTAGCGTATCCGTTTTCAAATTTTTGTTCTGTAATATGTAATACTGTTGGTTTGCTTTTGGCTTTCTGATACTCTGATTCAGTTATATAATGCGTATCTAGCATTTTATAAAGAACTAGATTCCTACGCTCTAAAGATCGCACTGGTTGTGTGACAGGATCATAATGTGATGGTGCTTTTAATAAGGCTGCTAACGAAGCACTTTCCTCAATAGATAAATTTTTAACATCTTTCCCGAAATAATATTTTGCCGCTCCGCCTATGCCATATACCCCGTGACCGAAATAAACCTGATTTAAATACATTTCTAGTATTTGATCTTTTGTATACTTTCTTTCTAGATTAATTGCTATAATTACTTCCTTTGTTTTTCTCATAAATGTTTTGTCGTTCGTCAAAAAAACATTCTTTGCAAGTTGTTGAGTAAGCGTACTCGCACCTTGTACTTTACTAAATGCTTTTATATCATTTACTATAGCCCGAAAGATTGATTGTGTATCAATTCCATGGTGCTTATAGAAACGTTCATCTTCAATTGAAACGACTGCTTGTTTAGTATAATCAGGTATATCATTAATTGAAACGATTTGATGATTTTCATTATATAGCTTTGATACAAAATTCCCCTCTAAATCCACCATTTCCGATGATGAATGGACGACTAACTTATCTTCATCTATCACATAATTACCTAAGAAAACGATTAGTAAAAATCCAACAAAGCTAATTAACAGGACACTTAACAGTCCTATTGCTAAATATCCCCATTTTTTCAATTATTTCACCTTCATTTCTCTTACCATATAACAAATAGTATATCCATTTATTCCCATGAATAAGTCATTATTTCCTTTTTTTCGATGTATATTTCCTTGGAAATACATTTTTCGTCATTTCTTAATTGAAGTTAATTTTGAAGGATATCAATTACATTTCTTGAATAGGTTATATAGATAGTAAGTAGGAGGGTGAAATAATGGCAGATTTATTTTCTTTATTAGATTCATATTATCCGGAAATGATATCTACACGTAGATACCTACATGAAAATCCTGAGCTTTCATTTAAAGAATACGAGACAGCAAAATTCATTCAAAACTTTTATCAAAAATTAAATATTCCATTCAAATCAAATGTCGGTGGAAATGGTGTTGTTGCCACAATTAATGGTCGTAACCCTGGAAAAACAATCGCACTGCGAGCTGATTTTGACGCACTACCTATTCAAGATGAGAAAAATGTTCCTTATTCCTCAAAAGTGCCTGGCGTTATGCATGCATGTGGTCATGATGGTCACACTTCTACACTTTTATATTTAGCAAAGGCACTTCATGAGCAAAAAGATTCATGGGACGGTAAGGTAGTGTTACTCCACCAACATGCAGAGGAATATGCACCAGGTGGAGCAATTTCTATGATTGCTGATGGCTGTTTAGACGGTGTTGATGAGGTTTATGGAACCCATTTGTGGGCAATTGAAGAATTAGGTACAATTGGTTATCGTAAAGGACCAATCATGGCAGCAGCTGATCGCTTTTCAATCACAATCCAGGGCCAAGGCGGTCATGGTGCAGAACCCCATCGAACAAAGGACAGCATTGTAATTGCTAGTCAACTTGTTATGGCACTTCAACAAGTTGTTAGTCGAGAAACAAATCCAATTGACACTGTAGTGTTATCTATTGGAAGTTTCGAAGCTAAAAATGCTTTTAATGTAATCGCCGATCGAGCAACTTTAATAGGAACGGTTCGTACGTTCAAAAAGGAAACACAGGAAAAAGTAAAAAAACAAATAGCTAGAATCATTAAAGGGATTTGTCTAGCAAATGATGTTACATACGAATATAAGTACGATGATGGATATCCGCCAGTAGTAAATCATGAAAAAGAAACTGATTTATTAGTTAAAGTAGCCGAATCAATTGATGAAGTTAATCTATTAAAAGAAATGGACCCTAAAATGGGCGGAGAAGATTTCGCATACTACTTACAAAAAGTACCAGGAACGTTCTTCTTCACAGGAGCTAAACCTCCTCATGTTACAGATGCATACCCTCATCACCATCCAAAATTTGATTTTGACGAAAAAGCAATGCTAATTGCAGCAAAAACACTAGGGTCTGTGACATTAGCTTCATTAAAACAATCACAAAAATTAGTTGAGCAAAAATAAAAAAAAGGAGAACTTTTTAGTTCTCCTTTTCACGCTGTTGAAAAACAACCTTGTCAATTAAATTACCAAATTTTCGTAAAAGGAGTAGAATGATGTTGATTTCCATTACAGGATGCTCGCTTTCCATGGGGCGAGATTCTTTAGCCTCCTCGGCAAGCCTGCGGGGTCTCAGCCTTCCCGCTAATCCCATAGGAGTCGAGCACCCCTCCATTCCAATCAACTTTTTCATCAAAAAAAGTATGCAATAAATTCTAATCAAATAGCCTTTACTTAGAGTAATCTAGCAGTTTTTATTAATCATTTTGTAGTTCTATTAATATCTAACATTAAACTAAATTAATCAAATGAATTTGTTTTTCTAAGAATAAGCTCTTAATTTTCAACTTCTGAAAAAAACATGTCTAGTGTTATTGGAATCATAAAATTGCTCGAACATATTAACATTTAAAATCATTAAAAGAACATCCAGAAAAATGATAATTTCATCATTATTAAATGTTCATTTAATGTCCGTTTTCCCTACCATTTTATATTTCAACACTCTGAAAAGGAGAACTTTTTAGTTCTCCTTTTCAGAGTGTAACTTCTTAGATGATATCTTCCTTTTTCTTCATATACCTCATTCGATAAGCATTTTTAGCTGTTTCACCTAATTGTTCAAGAAGTTGATAATTTACATAAGCTCCAACCGGTGCTCCAATAATAGGGACTAATTGCAAAAGTTTTGCTAAATCGATATGATCTCGATATTCTAGTTGTAATTGCTCCCAATTGACTTGGGGATTTTCATCTACTTTATCTTCCCACTTTTCAATAACTTGAAATACTTTTTTCCGATGGCTATCACTTGAAAAAGCAAGTTGAAAAATATACAGCATAAACTGTCTTTCGAGCTCATCTTTAGGTGAGTAACCATATATTTTGGCTGCCTCAACTAAAAATCTAATTTTTATTCCAAGTAATAACGGAAAATCGGCAAGACCGAGTAAAATTCCACCCGCTCCTGTACCAGCACCTTCTACAGCTGAAATCTTTTTGTACTCGTTTAACTTTTTATCTAAAATTAAATCTCTTTCTCTAAGTGTTAATGCTTCATACTCCTCACCACTGCCATTAAATACAGTAGACCCTCCCATAAATAAAACCATCATATTTTTAACGGTTTTTGTAAGCAAATCTTGGATTTGTTCTGGTAATAATGATTGAAGCTTTAATTGAACTTTTTTTGCAGAAGTTTGAAAAATATTTGAATCGGACATTACTTTTTGTTTCCATCTAGATAGTTCGTACTGAATACGAAGTTCATAAGAATCCATTTTGTCCACCCTTTACAATTTTTGTGGCTTACTTAACCTTTTATGCACATAAAATTTAATTAACCACATTGAAAATAAAGTATACACAACAATTGCCATAATAAAGTTAAAAATTGACAAGCCCTTTATTAAACCAATAATACTAAAAACTAGACTACATATTATCAGTAGTATATACAAAAGTGTCGAAATAGATTTTTTATTTTCTTCATTTGTATAAGGATAAATTTTCCACAACAAATGATAGTTATACTGTTTTAAAATTGACATATTCTGTAAGGAAATTACATAAAGAAATAAAATGCCAATCAATATTTTCCCAATTGTAGTTGGCACTAAGTAAACTACAAATCCTCCTACGAACAGTTGTCTTAAAAACATACTTAAAAAGTTACCATTCCTGATGAATGTACGAACTAGTAAATAATTCGCAGCATTTCTCATTTTAATTTTATTAATGATTGGATCCGCCCATTTTCTTCGCTTAACTTGTTGTTGAATAGACGGCACATCAGTAAACATATTCGCAAATCGATAAAAAGTCGCTAATCTTGAAGTGTCAAGTTTAACATTTCTTTCCCATTGCACTCTTTTATTTTTACTACCTATTTGAATAGATAATGCATAAACTGCTAAGATTACGATGATTATTACAAGGAAAAAACTGCTCCATTTACTTAATAAACCATAAATAAATAAGAAAGTACCTAGCAACCTAAAACAATAATCAAATGCTCGGTTTAAAACATCGCTATTTGTAAGGTGTAAGAATGAAACAAAGAGATTGTATCCTTTTAATAAGAAAATTATTACCATAAAGACGATAAAACTTGTTGTTTGTCCTAGTGAAAATTTCTTATAAATTGGATAAATCACACCTAACATCATTAACATTAAATATACTTGAAAGATGTACGTAATTAAAAAGGAGCGGACAAAGTAACTTTTCATCTTTTTTTCTAATGGTAATAAGTAATGTAAATCAGGTCCTTTAAAAAAAGTAGTTACTTGACCTGTTACAACAAGAAAACTAAAAAGAATAGCGATTAGTAAAATAGCTGGAAAGTCTGGAGAAATTGTTTTTAGCATTTGTTGATAATAATATGCTCCTCCTCCAAATCCAAAAACAATTACAAATTTTATATGATCATTAAAGATATACCGACCATATTTACTCATTTCTTTAATGAAGCTCCTAAACCGTGCTAACCATAATTCTTTTATCGTACTCATATTTCTTTTTCCTTCGTTGCAAAAATATAAATTTCATCTAATGAAGCATTTGGCATATTATATTGAGTTTGTAATTCGTTTAATGTACCTTTTGCAATAATTACTCCTTCATGCAAAATAATAAATGAATCACAATAAATTTGAGCAGTCGATAAAATATGAGTAGACATTAAAATGCCTGCTCCTTTTTCTTTTTCATTGTTCAAAATCTCAAGTAAATCATTTATCGCGATTGGATCTAGTCCTAAAAAAGGTTCATCTATTATGTATAACTGTGGTTGGACAATAAGGGCACAAATGATCATTACTTTTTGTTTCATCCCTTTAGAGAAGGTCGAAGGAAAATATTTTCTTTTGTCATATAATCTAAATGTTTTTAATAGCTCTTCACTACGTTTTTTAAAATCTTTTTCTGGAATATTATATGCCAAGGCTGTTATTTCAAGATGTTCCTGTAAAGTTAATTCATCATAAATCATCGGTGTTTCAGGAACATATGATATGCTAGCACGATATGCAGTTGGATCTTTCTCAAATGATTCACCATTAATTAATATGTCGCCTTTAGATGGTTTCAAAAGTCCTAATATATGTTTTATAGTCGTACTCTTACCGGCACCATTTAACCCGATTAACCCAACAAGCTCATTTCTATTAATCGTAAATGAGACATCTTTAATGACAGGCTGTCTAGTGTATCCACCTGTGACATCTTTTACATGCAATAAAGTCATTCTTTACAAATCCTTTCAAATGTACTTTTCCTATAAATTTTATTGTATCAAATAATATTCTTAACTTCCTTATTATCCTATTTATGGAATACTAAAAAAAAATCCTTCTTTTTTTGAATACTATTTTAGGTTAAGGGTATTATAATTCATGAAGGGAAAGCAACACACTTTCTTAGTTCAAAATTTGAAATGAGGTGTGTGTTAAAGGAAATTTAATTTGCGTTCAAACCTAAGTCGGATAATTGTTTAAGTGAAATGAGGTATCTCCAAAGATTAACATCGTTGTCATATACAGCAATGCAAAAATCTAAGGAGATGGTGCGCTTGAACAGGATCTATAAAAACAAAGGTCATTAGTATACCAATTTGTAAATGAGGTGTCTCGAGCAGAACATATAATTTATTTATAGGTGTACCAATTTATTGAACATTAAAGCAAATGAGGTGTCTGTTAAAGACAATTTAACTTATTAACCTAAAATCTTTTCTAAAATCTTTCCCCTTCATCAAGGAGCAACTATTGGTTGCTCCTTGTTTTATTTTGTTGATGTCACGTGGTCATTAACTTCTTGTATCTCGCCCATAGTTAATCTTTTTTTTAACTACTTCCTTCTATTATCTATACTTTTTATGGTCCCAATTTCCACATTAACTGGGATCTCTTCCAAACATCTTCTACTTTCCTGTTTTAATTATCTCTCCCTGTCTTAACTACTTTATAAATTTTTTTATTGTTTTTGCATACTTTCTTTACCGCAGGGCATCATAATTCTTGAAGGGAAAGCAACACACTTTCTAATTCAAAAATTTGAAATGAGGTGTGTGTTAAAGGTAATTTAATTTGCGTTCAAACCTGTGCAAGGTAACTGTTAAAGTGATTGTCTCACAAGATAATTCATCGTTGTATAAAACAGCAGTGAAAATATCAAGGGAGATGGTTAGCTTGAACATTATTACTTAAAAACAAAGGTTTTAGTATACCAATTTGTAAATGAGGTGTCTCGAGCAGAGCATATATATTTATTTTAAGGTGTACCAATTTATTGAACATTAAAGCAAATGAGGTGTCTGTTAAAGACGATTTATAATTACTCCATTAATCTTTCCTCTTCATCAAGAAGCAACTTAGGTTGCTTCTTGTTTTATGTTGTTGAAAAGAAGTTGTAATTTAAATTAGTAATGTCAAGATGATTGCTCCACCTAGGTTTGTTCCTACGAGCGCTCGGCCTTCCCGTTCCCCCTGAAAACATTTTTTAAAAATATAACTTCAATTATCTATACTCTTGATGATCCAAAATAAATTTAGTCTTAACTTCCACTTAAATCCTCATTATTAAGCTTGTGTTTTTGTTTTGTTTCTGAAATTTCCTGATCTTTAATATTCTCTCTCTGCTTTTCAAAGTTTTTTATTGTTTTTGCATACTTTCTTTAATACAGGGCATCATAATTCTTGAAGGGAAAGCAACACACTTTCCAGTTCAAAATTTGAAATGAGGTGTGTGTTAAAGGTAATTTAATTTGCGTTCAAACCTATGCAAGGGTAGTTGTTGAAGTGAAATTTCTCCATAGATAAAACATCGTTGTATAAAACAGCAGTGAAAACATCAAAGGAGATGGTAAGCTTGAACATTATCACTTTTAAACAAAGGTTTTAGTATACCAATTTGTAAATGAGGTGTCTCGACCAGAGCATATAAATTTCTTATAAGGTGTACCAATTTATTGAACATTTAAGCAAATGAGGTGTCTGTTAAAGACAATTTATAATTACTCCATTAGTTTTCCCCTTCATCAAGAAGCAACATAGGTTGCTTCTTGTTTATTTTTACCTGCCCCTATTTCCCCTTTAACATACGCCTATGTTAAAATAAGGAAAAAAGTGAAAGGAAGTATAAAAAATGGCACATGACGCTAATTGTATTTTCTGTAAAATTGTTGAAGGTAGCATTCCAGCATCAAAGGTATACGAGGATGATGATATTTTAGCTTTTTTAGATCTAAGTCAAGTTACAAAAGGACACACATTAGTCATTCCAAAGGATCATGTTGAAAACATATTCGAAATGAGTGAAGAGACAGCTAGTACATACTTCCGAAAAGTACCTCACATTGCTAATGCAATGAAAGAAACTTTTAATGTTCAAGGAGTAAATATTTTAAATAATAGTGGTGAAGTTTCAGGTCAAACTGTATTTCATTATCATATGCATATTTTACCACGATACGGAAATAATGATGGCTTTGATGTAAAATGGCTTTCAAACCAAAATCAATACACAAATGAAACGCTACAAGAGATTGCAAAATCTATCGAAAATAACATTATTAAAAAATAATAAAACCATCCCTTTTAAATGCGAAAACAGGAGAGTGCATATCTCCTGTTTTTGTTTTTTTTATGTAATTTTAATCTAAATCCTGCATTTTACACTATATTTTTATAGATTTATATTATATATTTACTATATTACCAATAATATTTTATCGACAATCACTCTATAGTTTCGTTAAAATTATTATATAAACATAATTTTTACAACCCGCAACACTTAATTATAATATAAAAATGTAGAATTTTATCAACTACTTTGTGAAAATTTTTAAAAATTCTAACTAAAAGTTCTTTATTTCTTCACATATTATTGGCATAATAATAAATAGATAGTTAAATAGAAAAGAAGGTGAATTGATGAAAACTGAACAAAAATTATACACAATGAAAGAAGCTTTGATTTTTAGTCAAAGAATTGCCCAAATTTCCAAAGCATTATGGAAGTCAGTTGAAAAGGACTGGCAACAATGGATTAAGCCCTATGATTTAAATATCAATGAACATCATATTTTAATGATCGCCTTCCACTTAAAGGGTGCGTCTATTTCTGAAATTGCTAAATTTGGTGTAATGCACGTATCAACTGCTTTTAACTTCTCTAAAAAGCTAGAAGAACGTGGTTTATTAGTGTTTTCTAAAAAAGTAGAAGATAAACGTAATACGTATATTGAATTAACAGAAAAAGGTAAAGAAATGCTATTAGAGATTCTAGGTGAATTTGATCCAGAGACAAATTCAGTTTTTCAAGGTACCTTACCATTAAAAGAATTTTATGGTAAATTTCCAGAAAATATGGAAATTATGGCTATTTTACGTAATATTTATGGAAAAGATTTTATGGATATATTTGAAACAACGTTAGGTAACATAGATAAAGAATTCATCGAAGAAGATAATCGTTTAATTAAGAAACCTTAATATCTTCTTTAAAGCTACAATTTCAGTTTATATGTCATTTGAAATTGTACAAATAAATAGAAGCGGGGTAAGATTAATTAAATCCTTCCGCTTTTTATTTCGGCCACTTTTGTTCAAAATTTCACATAAATACCTCTTTGAAACCCTCAGGTTCATTTTCCTTTTCATTTATTTCTAAATTTCAATAGACAAAGAATATGTACATCATTAATTATTTCAATCTGGAATAAAAACTCAACCGGAGGTACAATACCTCCGGTCGAATATTTGTCTTATTTACAAATTAGATGCAAGCTGCTCCTACGATAATTAATAAGATGAACAATACAACGATTAACGCAAATCCTCCACCATGGAATCCTACGCCCATCATTCACACCTCCTTTTGCTACATATCTTATCTTATGCGTGTAGTAAAAAATGGTCTGGGCAAATGTATAAATAACCTTCATTTTTGAAGATTCATACTACTTATATAAATGAACACCCAATAATGATTAACAAAATAAACAGGATCACGATTAATACAAATTCACGCGATGCTTTCCCCTCCATTTTTCCACCCTCCTAACAGTAATCCATAATAATATATAGACGAATGCCTTAAATGATTGGGCGAATGTCACGATTGACAAGTTTTTAATTTGCTGGATAAGCATGGTTTTTAGGCAAAGTCAGGTGTTAAAATATAAAAAATAGAAATCTCCATTCATTTATTACCTCATCTCATAGTGCCTACATTTCATTTAAAACTAGTTCAAGTTTCCTTAAAATTAATTAATTTTTTATTAAAAAGCATACCAAATTATTCTTTTTTTGGATAAACTTTGTCACATTGTAGAAAAATATGTTATATTAAGTGAAGTAATTTCCAGTAAAAGGTATGTCTAAATACAGGAAAAATTAAGATTTAAGCTCCATACTTTAATATGTAAAATTTTTCTTTATAAGAAATCATTTTAAATTTTTATTAGGAGATGTTTAAATGAAAAAGTTAATCGTATCTGCAGTTTTAGCTACCTCAGTATTCGGACTAGCAGCATGTGGATCTGCTGGTGTTAGTAACGATGTTGTTGCTACATCTAATGCTGGAGATATCACATCTAAAGATTTATATAATAAGATGAAGGATACAGCAGGATTAGCAATGCTTAAGCAAATGGCTATTGAAGATTATTTAAAGAAAAACTACAAAGTTAGTGATAAAGATGTTGATGCTAAGTTCAATGAGTATAAAACACAAAATGGTGACCAATTTAAAGCTTTCTTAGCACAGTACGGATTTAAAGATGAAGCAGCATTTAAAGATCGTGTTAAAATCGATTTATTAACTGAAAAAGCTGCTGAAGCTTCAGTAACAAAAGCTGACCTTGCAAAATACAAACCAGAAATTAGAGCTAGCCATATTCTAGTAAAAGATGAAGCTACAGCTAAAAAAGTCGAAGATGAATTAGCTAAAGGTGCAGATTTTGCAGCAGAAGCAAAAAAATATTCTACTGACACTGGTTCAAAAGATAAAGGTGGAGATTTAGGCTATTTTGGAGAAGGTGCTATGGTACCTGAATTCGAAGCAGCTGCTTATAAATTAAAAGTTGGAGAAATTAGCCAACCAGTTAAATCACAATTTGGATACCATGTTATTAAATTAACTGGCAAAAAGACTGCTAACGAAAAAGATGCTCGCAAAAAAATTGCTGAGTCTAAGTTAAGTCAAGAAAACTTCCAAGCATTCTCTGATGAACTTCTTAAAAAAGCTAAATTTAAAGTAAAAGATAAAGACTTACAAAGCCAAGAGAAAAAATCATAAAAAAAACCTGCCTTAATGGCAGGTTTTTTAATTAGATGAAATCTCAGAGTTAATAAGCAATTGTTCTCTTCGTTCTCTTTCTTCTTTAATTCTTTGTAAGTAAATTTCTCCCTCTTTTTCAATGAATGCTTCATCAGCATCTCTTTCTTGTTTCGAGGTATAAAGCACCATAAATCCACTTACAAAAATTCCTAAAATCACAATATACATCCAAAATGGTAAAATTGGCATTGATTTTCCTCCTTAGTAGACAAGCATTTGCTTTATTATATGGCTAATAAAGAGGAAGTATGATTAATTTAAAATTTTGGTTTGTAAAAACTACGATTTTCTAATGGGAAAATACGCTCTGTATATTCTCCTGGTTCGACTCTTTCAAGTGCGCGGTCTAACATATTCATTTTTGCATCAATATTATCAATATAATGTAAAATTTCCGCTTCTTTAATTAAAGGTAGTTTTGGACTACCGTACTCATACTTACCATGATGACTTAAAATAAGATGCTGCAGAACAGTAACCTCTTCTCCCTCAATACCTAGTTCAATTGAGGCGTTTCCAATTTCAATTGCCATAAGCGAGATATGGCCTAACAAATTACCTTCTACAGTGTACTTTGTTGAAACTGGACCAGATAATTCTCTAACTTTTCCTAAATCATGTAGGATGATTCCAGCATACAGTAAATCCTTATTGATCGAAGGATATAAATTCGCAATTGATTCACCTAATTTCAACATACAAAAAACATGGTATGCTAAACCAGAAACAAATTCATGGTGATTCTTAGTTGCCGCTGGATAATCAAGAAAATCCTCTTGATTTTTTAATACTAGATACTCAGTAAGCTTTTTAAGTTTTTCATTGGTCATATTATTTATATATGAAGTAATTTTCTCATATAATTCTTCTTTAGAAACTGGTGCTCTTGCGAAAAAATCTTCTGGATTAACTTCGTCTGTATCTTTAGTTGGACGAATTTGGCGTAATTTAAGTTGAAGTTTTCCTCTATAGTCGTGTAGCTCCCCTTCAACTTTTACAACAGTACCTTCTACATATGCTTCTTCTTGCTCTGAAGAAATATCCCAAAGCTTCGCCTCAATATCTCCACTTTGATCTTGTAAAGTTAAAGATAAGAATGTTTTTTGATTACTTGCTACACCTTTAGTAACAGCTTTGACAAATAAAAATGTTACAAAACGTTCGCCAACTTCATGATCATATACTTTTTTATCCATAAGTACCTCCATTTTGTATATGCTTCCTTAAGCTCTACTTAAGTAAATAGCTTAAAATATTTTGGAAAATTAATTTCACAAAATAAAAAAAGGAAAATCAAATTATGTATTAGTCGTTTTACTTATCCTATTATACGTTAAAATAGATGCTTAGCCCAACAATGTTCATACAAAAAATTAAGACATAATCTAACATTTCTTAAAATCTGTTCGAACCTACAAATGTCAAAATTATATATCTGCACTGAATTTTTTTATAATTCAAATTATTACTTTACACAGCTTTTCAATCTATGCCAAAATAGTAATATCGCAACTACTTTAGGGAGGTCTAGGACATGGCAACATATCGAATTACTGCTTTTGAAAAAAGTGGCGAATCAATTGTCGATGAACAATTTGAAGCTAATTCTGACTTAGAAGCAAAAAAAATTGGTACAGAAAAACTTACTACACTCGGTGCACTTGATAAAACACACCGTTGCATTAACCAAACTGGTAAACTTCTTTTATTTCATCCATAATAAAACAAGCTGCGAAAATTGATCGCAGCTTGTTTGTTTTTGATCTAAATTAATGTTTAAAGTACCAATCAAAGTTTCAACATTTTCCAACTTCTGCTTGGCGTGGAACGATCCTTTTAAGAAAATAGCTGTCGGGAATTTCTCGACAGCCATAGGATTACCTCTAAGTGCATCCTATTTACATTTTATGAAGCAGGTTCAACTTTTGTAGCTTTATAGCCAGAGCCATCCCACATGAGATATACTCGATATTTTTGCGAGCCTTTTATCTTTGCTGATACAGTCCCGACTGAGCCACCTGGGTTGCTTTTGTCACTTCCTAAAAACCATACAGTCATATTGCCTGAATCTATTCCAGCAGCAGAAGAGATTGTTTGTAGCATTGCCTGCCAGTCTTGAGAATTTCGATCATAACTTGTAACATGCTTCCCACCAGTTTGTGCACCCGTTTGTTCTGGTGTTTCCGGTGCAGTGCCATCTGAATCTTCATCATCAATTGTTTGAACCGTTGTTGATGTTTCTTTAACACCGTTATCATCATTCTTTTCACTGTTTTTGGCCGATGCATAGTCACTTTTTTTAGATCCTGCCTTACTATCATTCGGCGAAAAAATGGAATACGAAATAAACGCTATTAGTATTAGTACGATTCCAATTGATCCAAATAAAATGAGTTTTGTTTTTTTTCTTTTCGCTCTTGACGTTGTACGTGAATTGCTTTGAATCTTTTTCAATCTAACCACTCTCCCAAAACTGAGAATGTCAACATTCTACCATGAGTGGAGAAAAACTTATAGTCTTGTATTTTAAAATTAACCATTTCGTAAAACAACTGTTAAGTTTTTTTCATTGTCAGACACAATTTAACAACAAAGACTAGTGCATAATAGAATATAGACAATCTAATTTTTAATGATTTATTCTTTTTTATATTTAAAACATTGGATTACAGAAAGAAAATAGTGTGTGATATTCAATACTATATTTTTTTTTGGATTGTTAATTACATTTCAGGTTATTTAATTGTACTTTTGTTAATTTTATTTGTACATCTTTTCTTTTCCTCTAATCAAAAAAATCGACCGAATCCAGTCGATTTCACAATCCTTATTTACCAGTAAAAACCGGCAGTCTCTTTTGTAAAAAGGCCTGTACACCTTCCTGATGATCTGCTGTTCTTCTCATTGCACTTTGTCCTTCTTTTTCAAATAAAAGTACATTTTTTAAGGACTCTAAGTTACCGTTACTATAGATTTGTTTTGTTTGGATCATCGCACTTACTGGTTTTTGAAGAATAGACTTCACGCGTTCATTAATTTTTTGTTCAAAGTCCCCACTAATTACTTCATCAATTAAACCGATTTCTAGCGCTTGCGCTGCATTTAGTTTTTTACCTTCCCAGATTAGTTGCTTAGACTTTGTTTCACCTAGTCTTTTTTCTAAGAAATAATGTGCACCACCATCAGGAATTAAGCCAATTCCGATAAAGTTCATTGCCAATACACCTGATTCGTGAGCAAGAACGAAATCACTAGCAAGAGCAAAACTAAGTCCTATACCTGCAGCTGGCCCATGAATAGCACTAATAACGATTTTAGGTAAAGTATATAATTTAACTACTACATCTGAAATTAAATCCATTACTGGACCAAAGGCAGACTCATCTGTGTTACTTAGCATTGATTTTAAATCTCCACCTGAAGAGAAACCTTTTCCATTTCCACATAGAACGACTACATCAACGTCTGAGCTAGCAATTTCATCTAGTACATCTCGAAATTGTCTGAATGTATCTTCATTCATTGCATTCAATACTTCAGGTCGATTAAAAACAACAGTCGCAACTCGTCCCTCTTTTCTTAATAAAACATGTTCTGCCGTGTTCGAAATAGACATAAAAAAATCCCCCTTGTTTTCATGGTTAATTTAAACATTAAACATCGCAAGGGGAATTTCCTTTATTTTTCTTTAATTTGATTGATTAGTTTTCGAAAATAATTCATCTAAAATCTTAATTTTGGCATTTGTATAATGCTCATAACCATCATTATATGATTTAGGATCTTTCGCATTAGCAAAACGAGTTATTTGACGGGTTTCTGGATTTACAAACTTACTAGATGCACCACAACCTAAACCTATAATTGTTTGTTCTTCTTCCATAATTAATATATTATACAAGCTTTCTTGACCATCAACAGAGTAACCAATGTTCTCAAGATTACCTAATATATTTTTTTGGCGATATAAATAGTAAGGATGATAGTTATGATTTTTTGTCCATACCGTTGCTTCATTCATCATTTGCTGCACTTCATCTCGATCTGCAACTTTATATTTTTGTTTGTTTTGCGTCATTTCTGAGGCTCTTTTAAATGAAAGTGTATGAACAGTCAATGATTCAGGCATTAACTTTTCGGTTTCATCTAAAGTATATTGAAATTCTTTTAACCCTTCTCCAGGTAAACCAATAATCAAATCCATATTTATATTATTCATACCCATTTCACGGGCTAAATGGTACTTTGTTATTGTTTCATCTACAGTGTGATGTCTACCAATCGCTTTTAAAGTTTCTTGAATATAGGATTGTGGATTAATACTAATTCGATCAATATTCCATTTATTTAAAACATCTAATTTTTCGGGTGTAATTGTATCAGGTCTACCAGCCTCTACCGTAATTTCACGAACCTGCTTCATATTTGGAAATGATTCGTGCATCTTAGCATACAGTAAGTCCATTTCTTCTGCTGTAATACTAGTAGGTGTCCCTCCACCATAATAAATCGTTGTAATGTTAATTCCACGTTCCTTTAGAAATTCGCCGATTTTTTCCATTTCGTAATGTAATCCATATAAGAATGAATCGACTGCACCTTGTTTCCCTTGAATAGCATAAGCTGGGAATGTACAATAAGCACACTTAGTAGGGCAGTAAGGGATACCAATATAAAGACTAACTTCATTTTGTAAGTTATATAAATCTGGTATTACTTTTAATTGACGATCAACGATTGATTGCATTAATTCAATTTTTTCGTCATGGATTAAATAGTCATTCCGTAACTCTTCATGCGCCATTTCCTTTGACATACCAGATTTAAGTTTTGAATGAAGGAGCTTAGTTGGTCGTATACCAGTTAAGATTCCCCACTTTTGCTGTATTCCAGTATGCTCTTGTAGTAATGATAAAAAGACAAAGTTGACTGCTTTCTTTTTAAATTTAAATGATTCTCGATCATCTTTACCATCTACATAGCTTGTATTTGCTTCGAAATTCGGATCTAACTTACCTGATACTTTTTTATTAACTTCATCTAGTACAAAACTTACTTCTATATCAGCATCTATTTTTTCTAACGATACATCACAGTCTTCAAAAAATAATTGAGCTAATAGCTCTAACGGTCTTTGAAAACGAATATCCTCTAAGCCTTTAATATATATTTTCATTTTTTTATCACCTTTTTAAGTTATCACTTAAGTATAAAATTAAAGAGTAGCGAGGTCAATTATTTAAAATTCACTGAAAAAGCCTGGTTTTCGAAGAGGATTCTCTTGAAAACCAGGCTTTTATTTATTTTTCGATTTTTAAATGTGTTTTTAAGAATGGCAGTGGAAATTGTTTCCTGAAATGCTCCTTGATCATATATGGAACACCATTTTGATCATTTGATCTTGTAATCCAGTCTGCAACTTTTTTAATCTCTACAGGAGCATTTGACATAGCAACTCCTAAACCTGCATGCTCGATTAATGGTAAATCACTATAATTATCTCCGATTACAACCATTTCGTGATAAGAAATTCCTAAATGCTCTCCTAATCGTTTTAATCCTGAATATTTTGAAATTCCTTTTCGGACGATTTCAATTTTACGATCTTCATCACATAAATAATCAAGATGTGGATACTTTGCATTCAATTCTTTTTTCACTTTATTTTTCTCTACTTCATCAGAGAAATAACATTCGATTTTTAACGGTGATATTGAATTTTCCAGAATGCTATCTGAAAGTGATTCAACAAATTGGATTGGATAAAAGACAGGATCAGCATTTGATAAAACTGCTTTTGCCACTAAATTAGATTGTAATTTTTTTCGATTTCCAATTGAAAAATGTTCATGTGACAATCGAATATTACAATCATATTTTTCTAGTTTTTTAACGATGTCATAAGCTTCTTCCTCTTCAATTCTCTTTTCAAATAATGGTTCATCAAGCTTTGAAGAGATAAAGGCACCTGAGTGAGAGACCAAAAGATTATTAACCTTAAGAGCTTTTGCGATTTTTTTTGTAGCTTGGAAATTTCTACTTGTATATAAGGTTACATAAATCCCTTTGTCTTGAACGTATTCAACAGCTTCTTTCGATTCTTTTGAGAGTTTTCCATTGGATTGCAA
This sequence comes from Bacillus sp. UNCCL81, assembly GCF_900112535.1. NCBI lineage: Bacteria > Bacillati > Bacillota > Bacilli > Caryophanales > Bacillaceae > Bacillus > Bacillus sp. UNCCL81. The sequence goes on from NZ_FOMF01000009.1 coordinate 161,393, forward strand.
TAAAGTACCATCTATATTAATTGCAAGTAACTTATAAATCACTTAATCTCCCCCATTTCGCGAAGAAATACCTTACTATAATATATGACATGCTTCATTTAATTAGAACATTATAGGCTGTTATTATATCCATTCTTATACTAAAAAAGACTCCATTTCAATGAAGTCTCTCTTATGATAAAAGGGTTTTAAGAAAGGCAGGAAAAAGTAAAAGAATGAATGATCCTCTTCTTATCCTGCCTTTTAAGTATTAAAGTTCAAGTAAAGATTTATAAAATTCTTCTAATGGACTCATGACAATTTTATTTACATCTTGAATGACTAAATTTAGTCTTTGTTCAACTTGCATTAAGTTTGCAATTAAAGGGTTTTGAGACACTCTTGCAACAATTTCTTGTCCTTTTGCATTTTCTTCAGGTGTAACCGCTTCACCTTGATACATTTTTTGTTGCATCGCCTTTTGGAAATTTTGAAACTCCATAAATAATGGTTTTGCATTTGGATCAGCTAATACTTGTGAGTAAAGTGATTGTAAGTTTTTAAATTCTGGTTGCTCCTTAAAAGCGTTTTGTAGTGAGTATGCAATATCATAAATATTTACAGCCATGTTACTACCTCCTATAAACTTTTGTATCTCCACTATAGCAAACATTCTATTATATGTCAGTCTTTCTAAAACAAATCAAACTTTCTTCCCTAAAAATTTCATAAAGTCATTCACCAACTAGGCGAATATCACATAGTATACAACGACAATTATTTTGGAAAGGAGGAGAATCATTGCAATCTTTTCCTAAAAATCAAGAACCCCAATCTTTTGTTGTAGTAACTGATTCAATCAATGAGGAGTCATTAAATCCGCTCGGTTCAATAACGACACTTTGTGAGGAACTATCAGAGTTATGCGGAGATTCTGAAATTGATTTCTATGTAACTACATTTAAAAAGCTACTAACGAATGAATTAAAGGGATATAAACGTTCAGAAAATGGCTGGACTTTAATGAATGTACCTGCCCCTTCAATCATTCATAATCGTATTCATTCAAGAAGACTTGAACGAACGAAAGAGTTTAAATTACTTAATTCTTCGCTAACAAGTCAGCAAATACCTTTTTTTAATGCTCGCTTCTTAAATAAGCTTGAAGTATTTAAAGCTCTGATTGATTCAGCCTATATAAAGCCATACGTTCCATACACTGAGGAATGCTGCTCAGTCGTACAATTAGAGAATTTTATTCAAAAATATGAAACGGTTTTTATTAAACCAGTTCATGGTAGCCAAGGTAGAAACATTTTTAAGGTTACAAAAGATAAAGATTTGTATCGTTTGAAAAATAGCCAAAACTCCGAAGTAGAAGTTGAATATAAATCAATTTCTCAACTATTTAATCCAATTAAACAGCAATTAAGTAAGCGGACTTTTATCATCCAAGAAGGCTTACCTTTAATCAGTAAGGATGATCGACTTGTTGATTTTAGATTTCTATGTCATAAAAATAAATTTAATAAATGGGAAGTAACTTCAACTGTAGCAAGGATTGGTCACCCTACGCAGTTTGTAAGCAATTTAGCCCGCGGAGGAGACCTTCAAAAAATTGATGAATTTTTAAGTCACTATTTACCAAAGAAAGAGCGAATTCACTTTAAAAAGTTAATGATTGAATTAGCCATCGAATGCTGTATATGTATAGACTCCTCCTTTGATGGATTATTCGCAGAGTTTGGTGTAGATCTCGCTATAGACAATCAATTTAACCCTTGGGTTATCGAAATAAATTCAAAGCCATCTAAGGATTTACATGTTTCAGACCCAATTCAAAAAATTAGACCCTCAACAAAAGCTATTTTTTCTCTTGTTCAATCATATTTATAAGTACAAGGAGTGAAAAGAATGAGAATAGGTTATTTATCTCTTAAAGAAAGACAAGAAGGTGAATACGTTCAGCATATGGCGAAAGAAGCAAGTAAACTTGGTTACGAATTCGTTCAATTTACCCCTTTCAATATTCAACCAGCTACTGAAGAAATTATGGGCTGGAAGTATATAGCAGAAACAGAACAATGGGAGAAAACAACATTTGAAATACCGAATTATATTTATGATCGTTGTTTCTATTCCCCAAGTATTAAAAGTAAGCAGGCAAAGCCTATTGTTGACTGGCTAAAAAAGCGTAAAGACATCACTTTTTTAGGATATGGACTGCCAGGTAAATGGGAAACTTACCAGGCTCTAGCAACTGATGAAAGCTTAAATCCATATATCCCTAAAACAAAGAAACTATTACATTTAGCTGTATTTTTTGAAGAACTTAGAAAAACGCGCAAGCTCGTCATTAAACCGATTCATGGTTCAAGAGGAATTAATATTTATTTTATTACGTTAAGTGCCTACTCAATTAGTGTTTCAACACAAAAACAAAAGGAAGTAATTGAAACTGTTTACGAAACACGAGATGAATTTTTTGAGTGGCTTCAACCAATTGTTGAATCAAAAGGATATGTTTATCAAAATTATCTAGACCTCCAAACAAAATCACGCGAAGCATTTGATTTAAGGATCCTTTTACAAAAAAATGAAAAAGGCGAGTGGCAAGCTGTTGGAAAAGGCATTCGCATTGGTCAGCCTAATTCAATTGTTGCAAATTTAAGTGCGGGAAGTAATGCAGTTCCATTTGAAGAATGGATTACTCAATTTAATCAAAGAACTGCTTTAATATTACAGCAAGATATTGAGACAATTTGTAAACAATTACCTATCACACTTGAAAAGAATTTTCTTCCTTTATTTGAAATAGGTTTAGATTTAGGCATCGATTCAAATCAAGCCATCTGGATTTTAGATGTTAATTCAAAGCCTGGTAGAAAAGTTTTACTTCAAACCGACCCTTCTATCCAACAAAAGCTTTACTCAGCACCTATTCAGTATTGTTTACATTTACAATCGAAATCTAAAAGTGAAAGAAGTGAAATTAAATAATGAATGAAGTTTATAAAATCGTTACTCATCGACAGAGTAAGAATCTAGTATGTATACCTGAAGAGCTTACTACTTCTAGAGATATTGAATATATTGCTTTTGGTCAAAAAAAATATCCTTGTCAACTAGTTACGATGAATACACTTCACAATATTATTTCGATATCAGAGCATTTAGTCGAAATGCTCTGTATACCTTTTGAAGGTTCTATTGAGCCCATTATTATCGGAAATACTTTACAGCTTGGGCCACTTGTCGGAATTTTCACTGCTGGCTTTACTGAGTCATTACTTCGCCCTATCGGAGATCGTAGCTTTATGTTTGCAAACTTAATTGCAGAAAACAATCACAAAAATAGTTTTATATTTGTATTTGGTACTCACGGGATCGATTGGGAATCTGAAACCATTCAAGGTTATTTCTTTACGAATAAGCGATGGACTAAAGAAGTAGTTCCTTTTCCAACGGTTATTTATAATAGATTACCAAATCGAAAAGTTGAGGTTCATAAATCAATTAAACGCGTACGTCAAAAACTTGAAAAAGAATACAAAATTCCATGGTTTAATCCTGGATTCTTCAATAAATGGGACTTATATGTAAAATTAAAAAATGAAAAATCAGTTGCACATTATCTTCCGAAAACAGTAAAGTTCCATAATTTTGACACGATTGAAGAATTATTATCGAAATACCAATTTGTATACGTTAAACCTGAAAATGGTAGCCTCGGTTCAAGAGTCAATTGAATTCGTTACCACCGAGAAGAAGGAATTTATTATTGTAGATATCGTGATTTTGAAACAAATAAACTTCAAAAATTCTCATCACTCCAATCTTTAATTAATCATGTTTTTCGTAGCACCAAGTTACACGACTTCATTGTACAACAAGGTATTTCACTAACACGCTACGAGCATCAGCCTGTCGATTTCCGAGTTCATACAAACAAGGATGCTTTAGGAAAATGGCATGTAACGGTTATTGCTGCAAAAGTAGCAGGAAAAGGTAGCACAACTACTCACTTAAATAACGGTGGTCGAGTGAAAACTCTTGAAGAATTATTTGATCAGGAAAAAGCGAAAAGAATACATGATAAATTATCTACAGCAGCATTAAAAATTAGTGAATCTTTAGATCGTCAAGTAGATGGTCATATCGGAGAAATTGGATTTGATTTAGGGGTTGATAAGGATGAAAAAATTTGGCTGTTCGAAGCGAATTCTAAACCTGGAAGATCAATCTTTTCAAATCCTAGTTTCCAAGAAAATGACAAACAGATTAAAAAACTATTTTTGGAATATGCTACTCATCTTTCCAAGAAGGGTAATGAACTCGAGGTTTCAATGAAATGATCTCTGTTTTTTATCATCTTGATAAAAATACTTGGTCACATGACCATAGTGAATCAAGATATTCCATAGGCCATAATCGGCTTACTATATTACCATCACAAGACGATCGTTTAAATTCCATACAATTTCAGGTAAAAAAAACCGGAACACATTTAGGTCCTATTATCGGTATTTTAACAAACGAAGATCGGCTACCTTTTAGTGGAAACATTAAAACCTTTAAAAGAATTTGTAAGAAGGTATTATCTGATGGCGGTATACCTATCATATTAACCCCTACCGCCCTTTCTGGTCATTCGGTTAAATGTTATACGTTTTGTTTTAAAACAAAAAAATGGCTTACGCTATATTCCCCATTACCAGACGTAATTTATAATCGGATCCCATCTGTACAGTACGAATCTAACGATGATTATAAAAATTTCCGAGATAAAATCTCACAACTAAACATTCCATTTTTTAACGAATCATATCTCTCAAAAATACAAACAGCGTCAATATTATCTTCAAACGACTTTTTAAAAAGTTATATACCAAAATCAATCGATTTATCTAGCGAAAAAGATTTATATTTCTATTTAAAAAAATGGAAATTTCTATATATAAAGAAGCATAATTCTTCAAAGGGATTTGGCGTGTTTAAGCTCTCCTTGAAAAATGATAAAGAAGTCATAATCCGAAATGCATTTCATGTAGAACTGGTGAAATCAATTAGTGATTGTTGGAAATTTCTTTGTTCATTAAGCGAGGATTTTATTTGTCAACAAGGGATACTGAGCGAATTACCAGATGGAAGAAAGTTTGATCTACGAATTCTTGCACATAAAAATGAAAATAATTATATTCTTTCCGGTATCGGTGTAAGAGTAGGAACATTTAATGCTATTACAACTCATGTACCTAGAGGTGGTAGCATTATTACGATTGAAGAACTACCGATCGAATTAAATTTTTCATTATTACAAGAATTAGTCACACAAACAGGAACTGCTTTAAATATGGATGATGCGCATTTTTATGAATTTTCAATGGATATCGGAATTCAAAACAATCATTACTATATTTTTGAAATTAACTCTAAACCAATGGTCTTTGACGAAATTGCGATAAAAGAACAAGGACTCGAAAACTTAATTCGACTATTTTATGAACTTTCGAATTTTAAACAGTAGTTTATAAGGAACTCTATCAATGTACAAAAAACTTAGGTCTCAGACTGATTGCAAGCGTTTGTCTTTCGAGGCGCGAAGGCTGGTGAGGAGCGGAGTTACCCTAGACGGTAATGAGCACCGCTCAACAGGCGAAGCAACGAAGAAAGCGAACGTTTGACGGGCAGTCTGAGCTACTGTTCTTTTTTATTTTTACCAACAATGATAAACTAAAATGAAAAATGCTTCGGAAGGTAATGAATGAAAATGATTGATAAAATTAAGACATTATTTGGGAGTGAGTCTGTTTCAATCACGCCTGATGAAAGTACATATATGGATTATTCTTGGTTTTCTACTGAGAATCAAGAAATTTTCGGGATTAGAAAAAATTCAATATCAGAAGAACAGAATAACCTACTGGAATGTCTTTTTACAAAATTAGAATCAGATACAATTCTGATGCCATCAGCACAAACCGAATGGTTTCAATATTTATTTTTCAGTAAAGGACATAATCCTTTCTCTTTCGAAACCGATATTTTTCTCCCTACTTCAATACGTTTTATTCACTTTTACAGCAATCAGTTATTTTCTAGTAAAACTGAGTTTGAGGAAGCAATTAATGCATTCTTTCATAAAGAAGTAATAGTGGTTTGGAATTCTGCTAAGGAAGGCGTCATTATTGAAAAAATAATCGATCAACCATTTAACAAAGAATTTTTAGAGCATATGCAAGAGATCATTGCAGCTGACTTGTACCATGACGTTACCTTTTTTGTAGGAAAACGCTATTCACCATTAGCGAATCTAAGCCTTTATTTTGATATTGAACATCAATGTTTTAAAAAAGCATTATCCGTAAAAAAGCAAAAAAATATACTTTGGTTTTCAAAAGAAATGCTTTATTATATCCTTTCCTTTATACCAGATGATTTACAAAAGGAATTACCTAATTTATTTTTGAATGATATGAAAATTGATGACCCAATTCTTTCAACGGTAAAAATCTTTCTTCAACAAAATTTAAATGTTACTGCTACTTCAAAAAAAGCTTTTTTACATCGAAATACTGTTCAATATCGACTTGATAAGTTTTCGGAACAAACTGGTATAGATTTAAAGCATTTTGAGGATGGATTAGTTATATTTTTAGCCATTCATCTACTTGAGAACGTGAATGAAAATTAATTTACGCCTATTTTGTGCACCTTGTACAAAGTAGGCTAATTTTTTTGTGAACCTTTGCCATTGTTTAAAAACGTTTAAATGTTTACAATTTAATCAATGAAACCGATTACAAATAGTTGGAGGTAATACTAATGGCAGAATTAAAATTAGATCACATTTATAAAATTTATGATAATAACGTAACAGCTGTAAAAGATTTTAATCTACACATTGAAGACAAAGAATTTATCGTATTCGTTGGTCCTTCTGGATGCGGTAAATCAACAACACTTCGTATGATCGCTGGTTTAGAAGATATCTCAAAAGGTGACTTCTTTATTGACGGTAAGCGTGTAAATGATGTTCAACCAAAAGATCGTGACATTGCAATGGTATTCCAAAATTACGCATTATATCCACATATGACAGTATATGATAACATGGCTTTCGGATTAAAATTACGTAAGTTTGACAAAGCAGAAATTGATCGCCGTGTAAAAGATGCTGCACGTATTTTAGGTCTTGAGGAATATTTAAATCGTAAACCAAAAGCTTTATCTGGTGGACAACGTCAACGTGTAGCTCTTGGTCGTGCAATTGTACGTGATGCAAAAGTATTCTTAATGGACGAGCCTTTATCAAACTTAGATGCTAAATTACGTGTTGCAATGCGTTCTGAGATTTCAAAATTACATCAACGTCTTCAAACGACAACAATTTATGTAACACACGATCAAACAGAAGCAATGACAATGGCAACACGTTTAGTAGTAATGAAGGATGGTATTATTCAACAAGTAGGTACACCAAAGGAAGTTTATGATCGCCCTGAAAATGTATTCGTTGGTGGATTTATTGGTTCTCCTGCAATGAACTTTGTTTCTGGTAAAGTTGAAGATGGTCACTTTAACTTAGGCAGCAAAAAAGTTGCTATACCTGAAGGAAAAATGAAAACATTACGCGATAATGGATATATTGGAAAAGAAGTTATTTTAGGTGTACGACCTGAAGATTTACATGACGAACCTGTTTTTATCGAAGCATCTCAAGGTACAGTTCTTGATTTAAAAATTGAAGTAGCTGAGCTTTTAGGAGCAGAATCAATGCTTTACACTAATTTTGAAGGAAATACATTAGTAGCAAGATTAGATGCACGTTCAACATTTACACATGGTCAAGTAATTAAATTAGCAGTAGATATGAACAAAGTTCATTTCTTTGATAAAGATACAGAGTCTCGTATCCGATAATTTAAAAATGAATTAAAATAACGCGGTACCATTTTAATTGGTACTGCGTTATTTTATTTTCTCAATAATTTTAAGAAAACCTTCGTTACAATCTGGACAATTAAACATATGAGTACAATACTGATTTGAATTTTGCTCAGTTAATCCATCAGCTTTTGCTGAAATATCATAATCTAAATATGGACTATATTTATCTTCGTAATCAACAGCTCTGCCTTTATCTTCACAATGATTTTCACAAATAGGGCATTTTAGTTTATACTGTTCAATTCCATTGCAAAGTGGACAAATACCATCCATAAAAAGCTCACTCCAATCTCATTTACTTCATTAAGAAAGGATGGAGATTAATCTCCATCCCTTATTAGCCATAGATATTATTTTGAATAACCACCTAAGCTTTGTTCAGCCATTTGAACTAAACGTTTAGTGATCTCACCACCTACAGAACCGTTAGCACGAGCTGTAGTATCAGGACCTAAGTTTACTCCAAACTCAGAAGCGATTTCATACTTCATTGCATCTAATGCTGATTGAGCACCAGGTACTACTAAGTTGTTGCTGTTTCCGCTGTTGTTGTTTGCCATGTTGTCTCACCTCCTTAAGTAGTGTAATGATAGTATGACTCTAATCGATTAACATATGTATGTTTAGCTAATGTAAATTTTGGAAAAAACAATTTAATTTGTTTTTCTACTTTTTTACATAAAAAAAAGCACTAGATCAACATCTAGTACTAGTTTTCTACACTACTTTATAAAATATTTTATCTAAAAATTACTGTATTAATTGTAAAAATTGTTTTGTTCTTGCATGTTTAGGATGCTCTAAAACATCTTTAGGATGACCTTGTTCAACAATATAACCACCGTCCATAAAAATGACTTCATCCGCTACATCTCGAGCAAATTTCATTTCATGTGTAACGACAATCATTGTCATTCCCTCTTCGGCTAACTCCTTCATTACCTTTAGAACTTCTTGTACAAGCTCTGGATCTAATGCTGAAGTTGGTTCATCAAATAAAATGACTGTTGGTTCTAAGGCTAACGCTCTAGCAATCCCTACACGCTGTTGCTGACCACCTGAAAGTTGATGAGGTAATAAATTTATTTTCTCTTCTAATCCAACTTTAGTAAGTATGTCAATTGCTTTCTTTTTTGCAACATCTTTTTTTACTTTTTGTACTGTTACTAAACCTTCCATAACGTTTTCTAACGCTGTTAAGTGAGGAAATAAATGATGTTGTTGAAAAACCATACCTGTTTTACTTCTTAAAGAAATAATTTCTTTTTTTGATACCTTATTTGAAAAATCAATTGTCTGTTCATCAATTGTTATTTTTCCATCTGTCGGTTGCTCTAAAATATTAATACATCTTAAAAATGTAGTTTTCCCAGAACCAGAAGGGCCAATAATAGCTGTAACTGTACCTTTTTCTACATTTAAGCTTACATCTTTTAATACTTCTAATTCACCAAAACTTTTTTTAATGTTTTCTAGTTTTATCATAAGTTCTTCCTCCCTTACTTAGCAACATAGCGTGCAACTCGTGCTTCTAATCGACCTTGAATGATTGAAAGGAAGAAGCAGATTATCCAATAGATGATTCCAGCTTCTGTATAAACAACTAAGAATTTATAGTTAGTTGCAGCTATCTCCTGAGCTGTTCTAAACATCTCAGTTACTAATATTAAGGAAGCCAAAGAAGTATCTTTTACTAAACTTATAAAGGTATTTGATAATGGCGGTAATGAAACTCTCGCCGCTTGAGGAATAATAATTCGTTTTAATGTTTGATTATATGTCATGCCTATTGATGAAGCAGCTTCCCACTGCCCCTTATCAATCGACTGGATTGATCCTCTAATAATTTCAGATGCATATGCACCAACACTTAATGAAAAACCAATAATAGCAGAAATATAAGGTGATATTGTTACATTTATTGAAGGTAATCCATAAAAAATAATAAATAATTGTACTAAAAGAGGTGTTCCTCTAATAATTGAAACATAAAATCTGGCTACACCATTTAAGAATTTATTACCTGATAGACGGAAAAGAGCGGTAATAAATGCTAAAACTATACCAACTATAAAAGTAATAATTGTTAATGGAATAGTACCGATTAAAGCAGTTTTAACCATTGGAAGGAAAGAATCCTTCGCAATGGTTAAATTTTCTTGGCTGAATATACTATTTAAGTCCATCTTTACCGAACCATTTTTGTACTATTTCATCATACTTTCCGTCTTTTTTCATATCTGCAAGTGCTTTGTTCACTGCTTTTACTAATGAATCATCATCTTTACGGAACATAAATCCACTGTTAGAAGCATCATTTTCTAAAGCTGCAATTTTAACTTTATTGTCACCAGTTTCTTTTAAATAGTTTTGAATTGATAATTTATCGTTAATTGTAGCATCAGCACGGCCAGATTCAATTAATTGAATTGCTTGGCTAAATCCTTCTACTCCAACTAATTTAGCTCCATATTTTTTAGCTAAATCGCCATAATTACTTGTTAAAGATTGAGCAGCATTTAAACCTTTAATATCATTAAATGATTTAACTTTTGAATCTGATTTTACAACTAATGCACCTGATGAAGTGATATATGGATCAGAGAAATAATATTTTTTCTCACGATCTGCTCTAATACCAACTTCATTTGCAATGATGTCAAAACGTTTTGCATCTAAACCTGCAAACATTGCATCCCATTGAGTTTCAAAATATTTTGGTTTTACTCCTAGACGTTTTGCAACTTCATTTGCTAAATCAACATCAAAGCCTGTTAATTTACCAGATTTATCATGGAACGTGAAAGGTGCATATGTACCTTCAGTACCAATTTTTAACTCTCCGCTATCCTTCACTTGAGTTAATAAATCTTTTCCTTTTGCAGTTTCTTCTTTTTTATTTGTATTACAGCCTGCCATAACACCTGCTGCTAAAAATAACGAACCTAATGTTAAACCAATTTTCTTAATATTCATTCTTTAATCTCCCTTAACCTTATCGGAATTGTTTGTTTTGAATTGTGTGTCTTAAATATATTGCATGTATTAAAAAATTACAACAAAAAAATCTTATATTTTTATTATTTTTCTTTTTGCCATTTTAATTCTATTTTTATAACTGAAAAGCCCAATTTCTAAAAACTGAGTATTTCACTTTGTTTTTAGTTCGAAAAAATTAATCATATACAAATAAGTATATGTGGTTGATTTCCACTACGGGATGCTCGCTTTCCATGGGGCGAGATTCTTTAGCCTCCTCGGCGAGCCTGCGGGGTCTTAGCCTTTCCGCATATCCCATAGGAGTCGAGCATCCCTTCGTTCCAATCAACTTATTCATCAAAAAAAGTGTAAAATTTAAAACGTTTAAAAATTCCATTAAGAGGAAGTGTATTACACTCTTCAAATAAGTTTTCACGAATCTTGATGGAATAGAGTAAAAGAAAGATAAAAAATTAATATACATTAATCTCTTCAAAATATTAAGGTCAAAGAACGATTCAAACTTTTTACTCATACTTTTAGCGTCACATATATAAAACTCATTTTTATACCAATAAAGTTCAAAACTTGATCCAATTTCACCTATTGTTCTATTTTTCAATAATGACTGTATTTCAACACATAAAAAACTCGGCTCTTAAGACCCGAGTTTACTTTGCAAATTTTGTTGGTTTATTTTTACAATTACACTTTGTATTCTTCTATTTTGAACTTCTTTAATGATGAAGGTTAAATTTTTATATTGAAGTAATTCTCCATTTTTTGGTATATGTTTAAAACTTTCAAATAACCATCCACCTAATGTTAAATATCTACTACTAGGTTTTTTTATGTTAAATCGATTAAAAAAACTCGATAAGTCAATTGAGGCTTGGAATTGGTATTCATTCTCATTTATTTGGAAAAAATCATCCTCTTGCTCGTCAAATTCATCTCTAATTTCGCCAACGAGTTCTTCTATTATGTCTTCAAGCGTGACGATACCAGAAGTTCCTCCAAATTCATCCATAACAATAGCTAGATGTGCATTTTGTTTTTGAAGAATTTTTAACACTGTAGAAATTTTCATTGTTTCCATAACAAAAATCGGCTCTCTAATCAGTTCATGAATATTAACTGTTTGCTTTTGTATTTGTTGAGTTAAAAATTCCTTTTCAGAAATTACACCAATTATATGATCAATATCCTGCTCATAAACCGGGATTCTAGAATACCGTTCTTGTAAAAACAAATTACATATATAGTCTACAGATTCATTTATATCAATCGCTACCACATTTGTTCGGGGTGTCAAAATGTCATTTACTTTTTTTTCTTTAAAAGTGATTGTTCTTAAAAATAATTCATCTTCGTACAAGTTAAATTGTTCCTCTTCAACAACATCAAACAAATAATTATGAGTTAAAAGATGTTTTTCTTTTGAATCTACATTTTTTCGATCCTTTGATTCCTTTAAAAAAAGTCGGTTAATAAAGTTAAAAAAATCTTTTATACTATTTCCCGAGGGAGCATCTGACAAGCACTTCACACCCCTATAACAAATTTTTAAATTATTAACTATCGACAATCCTTTACAAATATTTAATTTATATGTATTCAATAAAGGTAAAATTATGCAAAAAAAAGCCTCTTACTTTAGAAAGTAGAGGGGGGAAATGAGGTTTTGTACGAAACGATTAAAAAATAAGCTGAATGAAATAGTTAATAACATAACTAGTAGAAGAATTTGAACTTCTGCTCAATTCAACCTTACAACCTTATTTTATAATAAAATGAATTGAATTGGAGTTGTAAGTTGTTAACGTTTTGTGAATTATTGTACAAAGTATAACACTCTAGCGGATAACAAAAAAAGAAGGTATAAAGACTTATGCCTTTATCCTTCTTTTTCATCTGATCTTTATGATTTTACTGCTTGAATTAATTCATTTTTTTTTATTTCAACCAATTTAACTTGGTGTGAATCCAATTCAACAACTTTGAATTCAAAGTCCTCAAATATAACAGATTCACCTTGTTGGATGTCGTGATTTTGAGTTAAAATCCACCCACCAATTGTATCAACATCATCTTCCTCAACATATAGACCGAATAAATCATTAATTTCAGTAATTAATACTTTTCCGTCCACAATCTTATGTGATTCTGAAATATGTTGAACAGCTGGTTTTTCATCATCATCATATTCGTCACGTATTTCCCCAACAATCTCTTCAAGAATATCTTCCATTGTTAATAATCCAGCTGTTCCACCATATTCATCATACAGTATTGCAAGTGGAATACGTTTCTTTTGCATTAGCAATAATAAATCATGGATAGCGATTGTTTCAATTACTTGAATAACTGGGCGAGTATAGTTTGCGAAATCGTATGTTTTTTCAACTTTTCCATCAAGATAGCGAATAAAAAAGTCTTTTACATTAACCATACCTAATATATCATCTTTATCTTCACCAAAAACTGGGTAACGTGTATATTTTTCGTTTTTAATTATTTCAATTTGTTCTTCAATTGGGTCTTCTGCATATAAACCGATAATTTCAGTACGAGGGACCATAATTTCTTTTGCAAGACGGTTATCGAATTCAAAAATATTATTTAAATATTTATATTCAGCTTGATTAATTTCTCCGCTTTCAAAGCTTTCTGATAAAATAATTCTCAATTCTTCCTCAGTATGAACTTCTTCTGATTCAGATGCTGGCTTAACTCCAAATAATCCTGTAAAAAATCTTGCAGAACTATTTAATGCCCAAATAAATGGATAAGCTATTTTATAGAAAACAATAAGTGGGGTAGAAAGTATTAGTGTGATCGATTCAGCTTTTTGAATAGCAACCGTTTTAGGTGCTAGCTCACCAATTACAACGTGAATAAATGTCATAAATGAGAAAGCTAAAATAAACGAAATAGTTGTAGCGATTGTTCCGTTTAATCCAAGAAATTCTACGACTGGGTGTATAAGATGCTCAAACGTTGGCTCACCTAAATAACCTAATCCTAAAGCTGTAACCGTAATACCTAATTGACAAGCTGATAAATATTCATCCAAACTCGTCGTAACCTTTTTAGCAGCTACTGCACCTCGCTTTTTTTCGGCTACTAGTTGATCAATTCTACTTGATCTAACTTTCACTATCGCAAATTCTGCTGCTACGAAAAAAGCTGTAAGTGCGATTAAAACTGCAATCATAAACAAGTTAACTATGTCCAATGACGAACTCGAGTATATTACTCGAGTATTCACCTCCTGAGAATTTCAATCTACAAAAATATAAAATTATTATTTTACTTACTTAATAGATTACCATAATTTAGTAAAACATACATATTTTATAGGTTTAATAAATTGTTAAGTTTTAAAATTAATTTAGTCATTATTTTACAAAATGTTTCAATGTTTCAAATAACGGAAATGTATGATGTGATAATGAATCGACTAAAGCATTTTTTTCACAATCATTCATATCTGATATCACTGGTACTAATTGAGCTAATTTAGCTTCAAGCTCAATAATTTGATTTGATATTTGTTGAATTTGTTCAAAAACACAATTTTTTTGATTATAATTAGTTTGCAGTAAATCTTTTATCTCTTCTAAGGATATTCTCATTTTTTTACAATGTTCAATAAATCTGAGAGTCTCAATTGCCTCTTTGGAATAATATCGATAGTTTGATTCTGATCGTTTTGCTTCTAGTAACCCTAATTTTGTATAATAATCAATTGTTCTTTTTGAAACTTGAGCTATTTCAGCTAACTCACCAATGCGATACTCGATCCCAAGTGACAACCCTCCCCATTTTAAATAATATTTCTATTATATAATTTAGAAAGTATACAGTCAAACGTTACAGTTCTACAAATAAAGTCATAAATATGGTATTGAAATACATATTATTATAGATTTTTGAATAATCATTGTTGTTTTAAAGAAGTTTGTACGTTGATTTCCGCTTCAGGATGCTCGCTTTCCATAGGGCGAGACTTGAGCCTCCTCTGCAAGCCTGTGGGGTCTCAAGCTTCCCGCTTTTCCCATAGGAGTCGAGCACCTTACACTCCAATCTTTTTAACCTTTTTTGTTGATTGATAATACCAATGAAAAACAACATTAATAATACAAGTGGTAAAAATAATTAAAGAGTAGTCTAATTTAATTAGACTACTCTCTTTTATCGGGGTATCTTGTCATTTGCAGTCGTTATGATTAATCTTTTTTATTGATATTAAGCAGATTTTTATCAGATTATTATTCGAATAAGAGGTATATTTGCTAATTCCATTTGAAAGTATCTACTAATGAACATTTCCCAACACATAATACCTTAACTGGTATGGGTAATTTTTTATTTTATTTGCGATTCATTGAAATTTAATTGCTGTTTTGCTAATTTTATTTGCGGTTTTGCTAATTTTATTTGCGGTTTTCTAATTTTAATTGCAGTTTTCCTAAATTTAATTGCGATTCTCAGATTTTAATTGCAGTCCCTTCTTTTTTTGTACCTTTTCATCTTTTATTTGCACAAATATTCTCCTTATTTTCAACTCAGCCTTTAATTCGTATGATTCCTTCTATAAATTTTTTCAAATCTATATTGATATACCAAAAAACGAGTGTCCCCATCTTTTGGGACACCCTCCATTTTTATGTATTATTTCATTCTCTTAAATCAAATAAGCTAAGGAAAACATCCGTAATTTCAGGATCAAATTGGATTCCTTTATTCTTTTCAATTCCCTTTAAGCAGTCGTCTAAAGACATCCCCTTACGATATAATCGATTTGAGATCATTGCATCATAGCTATCGGCTATTGCTACAATTCTAGCAGTTAAAGGAATTTGATTACCTTTTAACCCTTCCGGATATCCTTTTCCATCGTATCGTTCATGATGATATAAAACGATATCAAAAATGCCATTTTCATTAAAAATATCAATATGCTTAATAATGTCATATCCAATCACAGGATGTTTTTTAATTGTATTATATTCATCCTCAGTTAATTTCTCGTCCTTCAGTAAAATATGCTCCGGAATTCCAATTTTACCAATATCATGTAATAGCCCCCCTTGATGGATGACTGCACATAGACTTTGAGATAACTTCATTTTCTTTGCAATTTTATAACCAATATTGGCAACACATTCTGAGTGATGTGCAGTGTAGTTGTCTCTGGAATCTAACGCCTTTGAAAGAGCTAATATTAACTCAATCGATCCTGTTTTAACTTTCTGATATTGTTTCATTAAACCGACTGATATGTACGCGATCAAGTAGTATGTAATTAGATAGCTAATAATGTGCCCTGCCTGGGGAACTAAATAGTATCTAGCAAGCACTATTATTGTAGAAACCAAAATGATAAACCAATGAGGACGGTTATAAAAACCGAGACCAAATATTACAGTATTAAGCATGTACAGAAAGTAAAAACTATCATTTTTTACAGAAGAAATTAGATTGAATAAGACACTAACCACAAAAGAAATGTAAAAAGCATAACGAAAATAAACTGGATTGTTAAACCATTTAGAAATCATTTAAACTCCCTTAAATACAATATACCTATTAATTTTTCCATTATCTTCTAGAACATGCATATTTATTTATCAATCAAAGTATTAACCAACTTAATTTTTTATTTTTATTCATTTCGATCAATACCATTGCCTTTTCACTAATTAGAATATTAAAATTTTTTGTGAAATTTTTATTATTTTATTTCATCTTTTATTGACCAACGTATATCGGTGGTTTAAAGTAAGAATATTATAAAAATAACAAGTGAGGATGATTATTATGGAACGCGTCTTTAATTTCTCCGCTGGTCCATCTGTCTTGCCTGTTCCAGTATTGGAAAAAGTACAAAAAGAACTAGTTTCTTATGGTACTTCTGGTATGTCAGTTATGGAAATGAGTCATCGTTCGGCTGAGTTTGAAGGAATTATTAAGAAATGTGAAAGCTTATTACGTGAACTTTTAGAAATTCCATCAAATTATAAAGTGTTATTTTTACAAGGTGGAGCATCAACTCAGTTTTCAATGATTCCATTGAACTTATTAAGTAAGTATAAAAAAGCTGCTTATATTAATACAGGAACTTGGTCAAAGAAAGCAATCTCTGAGGCAAAAAAATATGGAGATGTTGATGTAATCGCTTCGTCTGAGGATGAAAATTTTTCATATATTCCTAATTTAGAAGATTTAGCCCTTTTTGAACAATACGATTATTTACATATTACAACGAATAACACGATTGAGGGGACAAAATACTCAACTTACCCTAAAACAAATTCTCCATTAGTTGCAGACTTTTCTTCAAATATTCTTTCTGAACCAATTGATGTGTCTCAATTTGGTTTAATTTATGCTGGTGCTCAAAAAAACATCGGTCCAGCAGGATTAACAATTGTCATTATTAGAGAAGATCTCATTGGAAGTGCAGATAAAAATTGTCCAACAATGCTCGACTACAAAACACATGTAGAAGCTTCTTCACTTTATAATACACCTCCTACATTCAGCATTTATGTAGCGAAGCTAGTTTTAGAATGGATTAAAGAATCAGGTGGATTAAATTCTATTTATCAAACTAATCTTTTAAAAGCTCAATTGTTATATGATTTTATCGATCAATCTGACTTGTTCTCTTCACCAGTTAAGAAAGAGAACAGATCACTTATGAATATTCCATTTACATCAACTTCTGATGAATTAAATAAGCAATTTCTTGCTCAGGCAAATTCAGCCGGCTTGGTGAACCTTGAGGGTCATCGATCAGTTGGGGGAATGCGAGCTAGTATTTATAATGCGATGCCATTAGAAGGCGTTGAGAAATTAGTTCATTTTATGAGTCAATTTGAAAAGAAAATAGTAGAGGAGATTGTAAGATGATAAAAATTCAAACATTGAATAATATTTCTGAGCACGGAATAAAAGAATTTCCTTTGGAAAACTATTCAATTAACAATCAATTAAATGAACCAGATGGAATTCTTTTAAGAAGCCATAGTATGCATGAAATGAACATACCAAACAGTGTTAAAGCAATCGCAAGAGCTGGCGCTGGTGTAAATAATATTCCAATTGATGAATGTACTTCACGAGGAATTGTTGTATTTAATACGCCTGGTGCAAATGCAAATGCAGTTAAAGAACTAGTTCTGACAAGTTTATTTCTTTCTTCACGACGAATTATTGAAGGAATTGAATGGACACGTTCTTTATTTGGTGAAGAAAATGTATCCAAAATTGTAGAAGCTGGTAAAAAAGAATTTGCAGGAGCAGAGATTGCAGGAAAGAAATTAGGTATTATTGGTTTAGGTGCAATTGGTGCACTTGTAGCAAATGACGCTCTTGCATTAGATATGGAAGTATATGGTTATGATCCTTATATTTCAGTCGAAACTGCATGGCGATTATCTAGGAATGTGCAGCGAATCGATAATTTAGAGCAGATTTTTTCAACATGCGATTATATAACAATCCATGTGCCTTTAACACCTGAAACAAAAGCATTTGTGAATGAAAAACTTTTATCAGGCATGAAAAAGGGATCAAGATTACTTAATTTCTCACGCTCTGAATTAGTAGATGATGCTGCGCTTGAATATGCGCTGAATAATGGGACTGTAGGAGTTTATGTGACAGATTTTCCAAATGAAAAAGTGATTGGCATGAAGAATGTCATTCCAATTCCTCATTTAGGAGCATCAACAGCTGAATCAGAAGAAAACTGTGCCCGAATGGCTGCAAAACAATTAAAAAATTATTTGGAAACAGGTAATATTAAGAACTCTGTTAATTTTCCAAATGTAGAATTACCTTATACAGGCAAAAAACGTATTACGATTGCGCATAAAAACATTCCAAATATGGTCGGTCAAATTACAGGATTACTAGCAAACTATCAAGTAAATATTGCTGATATGCTTAACCGAAGTAAAGGTGCTTTTGCTTATACAATGATTGACCTTGATGAAACGATCAATGGTCCAGTTGAACAGCTGTTAAAAGATATTGAGGGTGTTATTTCAGTAAGAATCATCTAACCTCAGACTGTTGACAAACGCTCGCTTTCTTCGTTACTTCGCCTGTTGAGCGGTGCTCATTACCGTCTAGGGTAACTCCGCTCCTCACCAGGCTTCGCGCCTCGAAAGACAAGCGCTTGCAATCAGTCTGAAACTCAGATTTTTTGTGTTTTTGTGTTTTTTGTCTACACAATGAAGCGGTAGGTCTCATTACAAGAGTCCTACCGCCTTTTACTTATTATTTATTCAAAACAATTTTCAATAATTGTCGCAACGCCTTCTCCTCCACCAATACATAGGGTTGCAAGTCCGTACTGTGTCTCGCTTCTCTTCATTTCATGTATCAATGTAACTAGTATTCGAGTTCCACTTGCACCAATTGGATGTCCGAGTGCAATCGAACCTCCATTTACATTGACAATATTTTCATCAAATCCGCATTCCTTCATGACAGAAAGCGATTGCACAGCAAATGCTTCGTTTGCTTCAATCAAGCCTATTTCACTTAATTCAATCGATGATTTTTCAAGTGCTTTTTTTGCTGCAAATGCTGCTCCAATTCCCATTATGCTCGGATCAACGCCTGCACTACTATTTGCATTTATTTTTACTAATGGTTTAATACCTAGTTCTCTTGCCTTACTTTCACTCATAATTACAACTGCTGCTGCGCCATCATTTATACCAGAGGCATTTGCTGCTGTAACCGTTCCATTCTTTTCGAAGGCTGGTCTTAGGGCTGAAATTTTCTCTACAGTAGCGCCAAATTTTGGATATTCATCCTGTTTAAAGATGATTGGGTCCTTCTTCCTTTGTGGAATTTCAATCGCAACAATTTCATCTTCAAATTTACCGGCATTAATTGCATTCTCAGCTTTTTGTTGGCTATTTACCGCAAACTCATCTTGTTTTTCTCTCGAAACTTCATAACGAACAGCCAAGTTTTCAGCTGTGTTTCCCATGTGATAATCATTAAACGCACACCATAGTCCGTCTGCAATCATACTATCAACAATCTTTTGATCTCCCATTCTATAACCATCTCTTGCACCTTTAAGTAAATAAGGTGATTGACTCATATTTTCCATACCGCCAGCAACGATAATTTCAGCATCTCCTGCTATAATTGCTTGAGTTGCCAAATGGACTGATTTTAATCCAGAACCACAAACCTTATTTATTGTCATTGCTGAGACAGTATTTGGGAGTCCTGCTTTTAATGCTGATTGTCTTGCTGGATTCTGACCTAAACCAGCTTGAAGTACATTCCCCATTATGACTTCATCAACCTGGTTTTCTTGAATACCGGCTCTATTAATCGCTTCTTTAATAACTTTAGCGCCTAATTCTACTGCACTTACATCTTTCAATGTACCACTGAAACTTCCGATTGCAGTTCTAACAGCACTAACAATTACAACGTTCTCACCCATTTTATTTCCCCCTTTTTATTTCATCCTAAATAACCAAATCACATGAAATCTTTTAACTTTTTATGTTATAAGCTTTACATTTTTCATAAAAAGTTGACTTGCTTATTTCTAATAATTTTGCAGCTTCAATTTTATTACCTTGAGATTCAATTAGAGCTCTCTTAATTGCTTCCTTTTCGGT
Source organism: Bacillus sp. UNCCL81 (assembly GCF_900112535.1). Taxonomy (NCBI): domain Bacteria; kingdom Bacillati; phylum Bacillota; class Bacilli; order Caryophanales; family Bacillaceae; genus Bacillus; species Bacillus sp. UNCCL81. The sequence goes on from NZ_FOMF01000009.1 coordinate 181,972, forward strand.
CTCTTCAACCATTTCTTTTAATGATTTTATGGTATTTTGATTGTTTAATTGAGATACATTTTTTTCGAATTCGACTGTATTTTTTTGACTGGTTGGATTTTCATACAAATAAAGAGGTAATTGCTTTGGTGTAATCACTTTGCCATTTAGGACATTTATGCATCTCTCAAGTACGTTTTCTAGTTCTCGAATATTTCCTGGCCAATGATGTGACTTAAGAATTTGTAAAACTTCATTTGAAATTTGAATTCCGTTTCGATGAAATTTCCTTTCGAGTTTTTTTATTAACGAATCTGCTATGAGAGGTAAATCATTTATCCTTGATCTAAGTGGAGGAATGTCTATTTTAATTACATTTAAGCGGTAATACAGATCCTGACGGAATTCTTTTAATACTACCATCTTCTCAAGATTTCGATGCGTAGCTGCAATGACTCTTACATCAATGGAAATAGGAGAACTTCCACCAACTCTTTCAATCTCTCTTTCTTGAAGTACTCTTAGTAATTTACTTTGCATATGCAAGGACATATCACCAATCTCGTCTAGGAATATCGTTCCTCGGTTCGCAAGCTCAAATTTCCCTTTCTTCCCACCTCTTTTTGCACCTGTAAAAGCACCTTCTTCATAACCAAAAAGCTCTGATTCTAGTAAATGCTCTGGAATGGAAGCACAATTTACTCGTACAAATGGAAAATTTCTTCTTGGACTAGCATCGTGAATTGCATGTGCAAACAATTCCTTACCTGTACCAGATTCACCAAAAAGTAAGATTGCAGATGAACTTGCAGATACTTGCTCTGCTAAATTTTTTGTAGCGTTAAAGACTGGCGTATCACCAATTATTTGATTGAAGCTATATTTACTATTTAATTCTTTCTCAAATTTTCTTTTATAATAGTTTAATTCTTCTACTAAAGGTTCTACTTTCTTAGAATACTCAATCCAATCTTGCGCATTTCGGAACATTACCGTTCCGACAGCACCTACTAATTCATCACCCACATAGAGTGGATAACGATTTGCTACCATTTCTGTATTTTTTATTGGATGGATCTCCGCTACCTCTGCCTGACCGGTTTTAGCGACTATATGCATTCTAGAGTTTTCAATAACATCTACTACAGGCATACCAATCACTTCATCAGCAGAACGCCCAACAAACTCACAATACGATTCATTCATATACAAAACTTTTCCTTCACGATTAACGACAACAATCCACTCAGTTGCAAGATTAATAATTTCGGAAATCCAATCAAAAGGAAGACTCTCTAACATACTATTCATTCATACGATACCTCACTTAAAGTAGTAGGGTTCTAGAAAGGATAAGAGCAGGAATCTCCCCCTGCTCAAACAACATTTCCTCTTTTCCTACTGAACTGTATATCCTGCATCTATTACATTCGCTTGACCTGTAACCCCACTAGTAAATTCGCTAGCAAGAAATACTGTATAATTTGCTATTTCTTTTACTGTAAGTAATCTTTTTTGAGGTACTAATGGATAAATTACTTCTTCAATTACACTTTCAATTGGTACATTTCTTGATTTTGCTAAATCAGCCAATTGGTTTTGAACTAAAGGTGTATCAACATAGCCTGGGCAGATTGCATTGACTGTAATACCGTCACTTGCACCTTCTAATGCAGCAACCTTTGTTAAACCAATAACGCCATGCTTCGCAGAATTATAAGCAGCTTTACCAGCGAATCCTATTAATCCATTGATAGAAGCCATATTAATAATGCGACCATATTTTTGCTTTTTCATAATTGGAAATACATGTTTAATACTAATAAAAGGTGCAGTTAACATGACCTTAATAAGTAATTCAAATTTTTCAGTTGGGAAATCTTCAATTGATGAAACGTATTGTAAACCAGCATTGTTTATTAAAATATGTAATTCACCAAATTGATCGATTACTTTACGAAACGTGTCAACTACTTGTTCTTCATTTGTTACATCACAAGCATAACCAATCGCATTAAACCCTAGCTCTTGTAATGAAGTAGCTGACTTTTGAACATTTTCCTCATTTAGGTCGGTTAAGACAACTGTTGCTCCTTGCTCTGCAAAGGTTTTAGCAATTTCAAAACCAATTCCACTACCAGCACCAGTTATCAGTGCAACCTTCTCAGAAAGCATTTGCTGCATTGGTTTGCCTCCTTTTAAAGATTAGTTCACGTTATTTAATAACTTCGGACTAATTGTAAATGTAGCCTCTGTTTTTTCAGTAATTTCTTGAATCGTTGCTCCACCAACGCATTCTACTAAAACCATTCCATTTTCTGTAAAATCAAAAACGGCTAATTCAGTAATCAGTCTATGAACTACGCTTTTTCCAGTTAGTGGTAAAGTACATGCTTTTTTAACTTTACTTTCTCCGTATTTATTTGCATGTTCCATCACTACAACGATTTTCTTAGCACCATTTACTAAGTCCATCGCACCGCCCATACCTTTTACCATTTTTCCAGGGATCATCCAGTTAGCTAAATCACCAGTTTCTGAGACTTCCATACCACCTAAAATAGCTAAATCAATATGGCCTCCTCTAATCATCGCAAAAGACTCAGCGCTATCAAAATAAGAAGCTCCTTTAGCCGCAGTTACTGTTTCTTTACCTGCGTTGATTAAGTCAGCATCTAGTTCAGCTTCTTTAGGGTATGGTCCAATACCTAGTAAACCATTTTCGGATTGTAGCATTACTTCAATTCCTTCTGGAAGATAGTTTGCTAATAAAGTAGGTAGTCCAATTCCAAGGTTTACATACATACCATCTTGAATTTCTTTAACCGCAGTTTGAATAATTAATTGACGAATATCTTTCATGTTATTAGCCTCCTATACTCCTGTAGTCATTCTACGTTCAATTCGTTTTTCGTATGTTTCACCGTGGACCACGTGTTGTACATAAATGCTTGGCGTATGAATTGCATCAGCATCAAGTTGGCCAACTTCTACTACTTCTTCAACTTCTGCAATTGTGATTTTTCCAGCCATTGCTGCAAGTGGATTAAAGTTACGAGCAGTTTTTCTAAAAATTAGATTCCCTTGCTTATCAGCTTTCCAAGCTTTAACAAATGCAAAGTCCCCTACGATCCCTTCTTCTAATAAATAAGTTCTTCCATTAAATACTTTATGTTCTTTTCCTTCTGCGATTGGTGTACCTACACCAGTTGCTGTGTAGAATCCTGGGATTCCAGCACCGCCTGCACGAATACGTTCAGCTAGAGTCCCCTGAGGAACAAGCTCTACTTCAAGTTCTCCACTTAAGAACTGCTTTTCAAAAATTTTATTTTCTCCAACATATGAAGAAACCATTTTTTTAATTTGTTTATTTGCTAATAAAAGACCAAGACCCCAATCGTCTACTCCACAGTTATTACTTACGATTGTTAAATCCTTTGTCCCTTTATCTCGTAATGCTAAAATCATTTTTTCAGGAATACCGCAAAGACCAAAGCCACCGACAATAATCGTAGCTCCATCATGAATTTGTGAAACAACCTCTTCAACTGAAGTAATTACCTTATTCTTGCCCATTATTTTGCTCCCTTCAAAAGTAAGATTAGTAGTTTAACATTCTTAAACAAGTCCTGTAAGTTTAAATACTGCAATGATTAAGAATACTGCAACTGTTTTAATGATTGTTATTGCAAAAATATCTTTATATGACTGGCGATGTGTTAAACCAGTTACAGCTAATAATGTGATGACTGCACCATTATGAGGCAAAGTATCCATACCACCTGATGCCATCGAAATAACACGATGCATTACTTCAGGCGGAATATTGTATTTATTAATTGCCTCGATGTATTTATCAGACATGGCACTGAGTGCAATACCCATACCACCTGATGCAGAACCTGTAATACCTGCTAAAGTTGTAGTCGTCACAGCTCCATTTACTAATGGATCCGTAAATGTATGAGAGATTCCTTTACTGACCATTCCAAATCCAGGTAAAGCAGAGATTACTCCACCAAAACCATATTCAGCACCAGTATTCATAGAAGCAAGAAGTGCTCCACCAATGCTTGCATTCATACCTGTCTTTAGATTTGTACGCATATTTTTATAGCCATAAATCATCGCTGAAAGGATCCCAATAACTAAAGCACATTCAACTGACCAAATACCAACAACTGCAGGAATTTGAACAACCCCAAAAGCTTCTAGTCCAATTGATTTAAAGTCAAATTCCTTTGGATACCATTTTGGGAATGAAACAACAAAAAATTTATTTGAAAATCCAACTAATAATAGTGGAACAAATGCTAGAATCTGTTTTAAAACTGGTGTAGGAGTATTGGTCGTTAATGTAGGAACTTCTGTTTGAGTTTCATTTGCAGCAGCTAGTTCTCCATTAAATCCTAAATAACCTTCACCTGCTTTTTCTGCTTTTTTACGTCTTGATTCTAAGTACCAAAGACCAACTGCAAGTACAAAAACAGCTGCTAAAATACCTAGAAATGGTGCAGCATAAATATCTGTTTTGAAAAATGTAGTTGGAATAACGTTTTGAATTTGCGGTGTACCTGGCAATGCATCCATCGTAAATGTAAACGCACCAAGTGCAATTGTTCCAGGAATTAGTCGTTTTGGAATATTACCTTCACGGAATAAGTTTGCAGCAAATGGATAAATAGCAAATACAACAACAAACAAGCTTACCCCACTATATGTTAAAATGGCTCCCATTAATACAATCGCTAAAATAGCTCTTTTTGCTCCAACTAATTGAATAATCGTTTTTGCGATTGATTCAGCAATCCCAGACATTTCAACGACTTTACCAAAAATTGCACCAAGTAAAAATACAGGAAAATATAGCTTTATGAAACCAACCATTTTTTCCATAAAAATATTACTAAAAAATGGAAGAATATAACTTGGTTCAGTTAAAAGTACTGCAAATAAAGCACAAATTGGTGCAAATAAAATGACAGAAAACCCACGATAAGCAACAAACATTAAAAGTCCTAATGCTAATAAAATAATTAAGATTTCCATAATAACCTCCTTGTTATCTTTACGTATTGGCACTTTTTTGATAACGCTTTCATTCAAATTCATTTTTGAATTTGAATTCCACTATTTACTGTATTTAGCTCCTTTCAAGGGATTTTCCTTCTGCTAATAAAACAAGCAAATAGTATGCCAAGTTATTATGAGTTTTTAGAAAGACCGTATTTAATCTATTTGGGACTTTGTCTACACTATGAAAATTTATTTTATAATTCTAATAATATTAAGTTAATTTATAATTTTCAATTATTTTTATCGAAGTTTTTTCCAAAATTCCGGAATTTCACCTCAATAAAATTCCGAAAACCTGGAAATTCCAGAAATTCGGAATTTTATTTTTTGAACATTTTATGAACTTTTTATAGCGAACAATGATGATGAATTAAATTTTCCATCCAATCATGTACCTCTAAAAATTGAAACCCTTCTTTTTTAGCTTTCTCATTACTCAATGATTGATCGCTATAAGCATCAAAAGGTGATTGATGTTCGACTGCACCATTAGAATTAATAATAGCCTTTTTTCCAGTTTCCTTTTCACACATGTTTATTATTTCTTGAAATGTTATTTCACCATTAGAGCACGCATTAAAAGGACCACTTTTAATCGATTCATTTTCCCCTAACCAAAGTAAAAACTCTGCAGTTTCATCAGAATCGATAAAGGTCATCTCTTTGTTTAAATCAGATATGATTATTTCTTCATTTTTTGAAATTTTATTAACATGGAAGAGTAATCTCTTTGTATAATCATCCGGTCCCAATACGATCGGGAATCTAGCCGCATACACTGGGAAATTTGCTTCTTGATATAAAACAGCCTCACAAAGACGCTTCCCTTCCGCATAAGAATATTCATTATCATTGTTATACTTAATAGGATAATTGTAAGGATCGAAATCAGTTTCAACATGGTTTAATCCCGTTTCATAAACCGCTAAAGACGAAGTGAAAATATATCTTCCAACATGATTCGTTAATAGTTTAGAAATTTCCTTCGCTTCATTTGGAGTATAACAAATATTATCATAAACAAGGTCCCATTTTAGATTACTTAAACTAGCTAATGTTTCAGGATTTCGTCGGTCGATTATAAATCTACTTACTCGATCTCCGAAGTCATCCTCTGTTAGTCCTCTTGTTGCGATTGAAACATTATAGCCTTTATCGATTAATTTATGAACAAGTCGTTTTCCGAAAAATCTTGTACCACCTAATACTAAAACCTTTTTCATTTTTTAACCTCCAAACAAAAAAATACCCAATATTAATAATTCGCCATAAAACTGCAAAATACCTTTTTTATATACGAATCTTCTTTTATCAAGTTTATTTTTCTAGTAGTCTATTTATGGGATTTGGACGAAAAAAGAGAGCCTCATTCACAGAGGCTCCCCGTTTTTATTATTTGTTTAAAATGACTGTTTCAGTTGCAGCACTCACATTTCCTGCAGCATCTTTTGCAGTTACAGAGATTACCAATCCAATGTAATCGCCATAGTTTTTATGAGGTATGTCTAAACTGAAGTTCCCATTTTGATCAGCTTGTACTTCTGTCACTACATTGTTGAATTTTATAGCAACCGTCGCATTTGCTTCTGTTTTACCTGTAATTTTTTGATCTTTTTTCGTAACTGTATTAATAATTGGTGCGTCTGGTGCTGTACGATCTAATACAACAATCGATGCTTGTTCACTTTGATTTCCAGATGCATCACTTGCACTAACTGTTAATACACTGTCTGCTTTTTGTGGTTTAATTTGAATACTATAGTTCCCACTTGCATCCGTTTTTCCTGTACCTACTACAGTACTATTATTTTTCACAACAATATTGACATTCGTATTTGCTTTACCAGTAATCGTTGTATCATTATCATCAATTACGTCAATAGTTGGTGTTAATAGTAATGTTGTCATCTGAATAACGTTTGAATATCCACTGTTAAGTGTTCCATTCAATCCACCCATTACAACCAATCTAAAACGGTAGTACGTACTATCACTTAATCCTGTCACTTTCGCACTAGTTGAGCTAACTGTGATTGGTGTATCCAGTTTTGCATCTGTCCAAGTAGTTGGCCACGTGATACCATCCGTGCTTGATTGCTGTTGAATTTTCAATCCACCCCAATTGCCGGCAGGATCTACAGCTAACCAATTAAGTGTAACTGAGTTAGCATGTTTCGAATCAACTTTGAACGTATTTACATTACTATAAACCTTAGCCTTATTGAAGATTTCTGTTGCATACAAGTCTTTACCGTCAACTTTCATAACTTCTTTTGGTGAAATCGTTGCATCTGGATTTGTTTTACCGAAGTTAGTCGCGACAAACTGCATGTCCTTACTATCAACAATACCGTCTTTATTTAAATCTTCTATTGGGTAGTTTTCACTATTTTGTTGACCCATTTTATCAGATACTTGCTTCGCATCAAGAACGTCAATTACGCCATCGCCAGTTACATCTCCAGCTGAACCGTATGTTTGAGTTCCTCCGATGTATTTATACTCTCCAATATCATCACCCCATGGTGATTTTTTACCAAGTGTAATAGATTGTATGCTCTTTAAGTGTCCTGGTCCTTCCACAATGAACTTGATTGGATCTTTTGAAAGTGGAATGCCTTTGATATCGATGTAGCCATAACTATCAATTGTACCTGGTATTTTCGTTCCGTCGGGTAGTTGTGCGTACCCTTTAGCGCCAATGCTATCCAACTTCGCTGTGAAGTTATTTTTAAGCCCTTCAAGTTTCACGTACGTTTGCACTTGTGAATGCGTCGGAACGATTTGGAATTGATTTAATCGGCTAAATGCTGTAATCTCTTTTGTTTCATTTGTTCCGTATTGTGTCATGCTAAATTTTGTTGTGTCATCATCTGGTGTCAATTTCGATGCCATAATATCCCACATGTCATCTGTCACTTTGAATGTCACATCTAAAAATGGACTATCGCCATTGAATCCTTTAAAGTCTGATCCACCTGTTAATTGTGCCCCAACATTGATATCTGTAGCGTTTTGTCCGTAAACCGCATCTGGTGTTTTCACTGGTGTATCCACATTAACCTTCACGCCGTTTTGGTCTGCCCACTTTTGGAATGCTGGGTTGACTGTTACGCCTTGTAGCTCAAGATACTTATTGTAGTACATTGATTTAAAAGTACCTGACATCATATCTTTCACGTTGTTTAAGTTTAACGTCATCGTGATTGTATCATTTAAGGTAACTTTTTGTTTGTCATACGTCGGCACCATATATGGTGATCCTTTTTTGATAAACGCGTACTCATGGAAATCATTGATAAGCTCAACGTTATGTGCTGCATCCATTGGCATTAACGTAATTGTAGCTGGTCCATTTTCGATATCGGATTTTTCAATTCCGAATTTTGCATCGCCATTTGCATCAACTGGGAAATCGCCTTCCGGGTAACCGATACTATTGTGATAGTACCATAAAATATTCGCTGACTGCGTTAACCCAAGTGGAGCAAGTTTCGCTGTCCCTTCATCCGATAGGTTTGTGTGCACCCAGAATGCGTTGTACATGTTGCCATTTTGTTTTTCATCGGTAAAATCTTTGTCTTCTAACTCGTACACGCCAGGTGTATGGTCTTTATAGGTTAACTTCGGTAGCGTGTTGTCCACAACGAACAGTTGTGATTTTTCATACGTTTTTGCATACATGTTAGTCGTATCAGTTGTACGCATTTTTAACGTATATTGTCCTTCCGGTAATGCTGCTTTTGTGAACATATTTGTTTTTTCGAGTTTTGGATCTCCAATAAACGGATAATATGTGCTTGGGTCAAAGCCTACAACATAATCAATATCGGTTTGAACACTGCTCACATTTAATGGGGAATCCGTTGTTGCACCGACTGGATTTCCGTCTTTGTCATAAATCACGATCCAGAAATACTTCATTGGACTATTGAATCGGAACTTTATTTGACGACCTGGGTTTCCGTTGAAGTCCGAATAGATTACCGGTTTACGAGTCGGAGCTGCCGGAACATCCATTAGTAAATTGCCAAGTCCTTTTTCTACCGAGCGAACAGCCAATGGCATGCGATAAGTCTCACTTGGGTCGTCATGATTAACAATGTTCAAATAACCTTCGTATCGGCCATATTCCGCCGTATCTGGTAGATTCAAAGTTACTGTAAAGTTCGTTGTTTCACCTGCTTTTACTGTTAATGATGGTGAACTTGTTGTCACAGTAATGCCGTTTTTAGTTGCATCACTAACCGATGCATTTGGTTTAATGAAAGTTGTAGAAATATCAAATGTTTTGTCAGAGTTTCCTCGATTTTTTACTTTCACTGTTCGATTACTCGTATTGACCGCACCATCTTTTTTATACACTGCGCCAAACGTTAATGAACCTTTTTCGTAATTCAAGTTCACACTATTACCGCTACTATCAATGTTTGCAGTTGTGTCCTGTGCTTTAAAACTTACATCACGTTTTACTGCTTTCACGACATTGACTAAACCAGCACCTTGCTCATATACAGAATAATTGCCGTCTAGATTTCCAGCAGTGTTTGTTAACGCTGCTTTCACATCGGCTGGTGTATAATCGGGATGGGCTTGTAAGATTAGTGCAGCAATGCCTGTCACATGTGGCGACGCCATCGATGTACCTGAAATACGAGAATACGCGTTACTATAATCTACTTTATCTGAGCTATGAACGAAATATGGATAAGTTGAGTACACCGATACACCTGGTGCAACAACATCTGGTTTAATGTCATATGTTGCAGCGACTGGTCCTCTTGAACTAAAACTTGCCAAGTGGTTCCCTTCTGTATTTGTTGTACTTACATTCGTAAAGGTGATTGTATTTGTGCTTGCTACATTACGTAAACGTTCACCGTCAGCTTTTGTCATACGGAATGTTGGTATAAAGCCATCATTACTTGCTAAGTAAGCATCAATGTCCCCATCAATATTATTACTCATAATTGCTGCAACCGCGCCTGCTTTCGCTGCGTTCGTAATTTTATCAGCTAACGGGATTGTACCACGTGTAATAAGTGCAACTTTTCCAGTTAAATCGATTGGATTGCCGTTCGCATCTTTAAAATCAGTTGCTTGTGCTAAACCAACATCCACGATTTGATACGTTTTGTTCTCTAAATCTGACACATGATCATTGTATCCTTTTCCAAGTAACTTGAAGTCAGTAAATGTTTCATTTCCAACTTTTGCTGACGCAATTGGAACACTAACTGGGAAATCACTTGCTCCAACTGTAATGGCAAGTGCTGATGCACCTGGTGTACCTAGTGTCCCTTCACCTGGACCAGAGTTTCCTGCTGAAATAACACATGTTACACCTGCAAGGGTTGCGTTATTAATTGCCACAGCTTCAGCTGATAATGGATTATTAACTGGTGCTCCAAGAGATAAGTTGATAACTTTCATACCATCTTGTATTGCTTTATCAATTCCACCTACAATCCCATCTGTATACCCTGTACCGTAAGGACCAAGTACACGATAGTCATACAAGTTCACGCCTGGTGCAACCCCTTGAGCTGGGAATTCTACATTATTTTTCGCTTGAGCAGCAATCGTACCTGATACGTGTGTACCGTGGTACGTGTAATACGGTTCATCACTTTCAGGTTTGCCGGCTTTTACCCAATCATCGATTGTAGTTTCCATAGGATCGGCATCATTATCAACAAAATCCCAACCTTTAACTGTCGTTGGATCGATTTTGCTTGCATCTTCACCACTTTTTGCACGGTAGCCTTTATATACGTCTGTTAAATCTGGGTGATTGTAGTCAACTCCTGTATCGATAACTCCTACATTGATTCCTTTTCCAGTAGTGCCCTCTTTATGCAAATCTTCAATTCCTGGTAATGGAATATAATTTTCTGCTAAATTATTCCCACCTTGTTCACTTTCAGCAGCAGCTTTCAGTTCACTTGGGTCAAGCTTTACTAAGTCATCGTTTAATACACGATTTACTACACCAGAATCAAATAATTTTTCAACTAAGTTACCTGGTAGTGTCATTGCCACCCCGTTTAATGCATGTGTGTATTCACGCGTAATTTGAGCGGTAGCGTCCCCGGTTTGGTCGGATGTTTCGTTAGATACTTCGTTTGGTGAAACAGATAATGCAGATACTGCATTTACTGCATTCGTTTTACTTGCACTATTATTTAACCCTTTTATAAATGACTTGAATGTAGCGTGTGACGAGTTAACTGCGCTAGTTTCTGCGCTTAATGTCGTTTTTTCGCCCTCCACTGCTTTTTGCAGTACACTTATTTTTGCTGGCGCTTGTGTAAATTCGACAATAACCTTAACTGGTTTTGAGCTTGTCGTATCAATTTTTGGCGAAATCTTTACATCACTTTCTGGTGACACGTTCTTTAACGCGGCGATTTGCTCAGCTGTTAAGTCTGGTGTGCTTGTGTTTTGAGCTAGTGAACCCATGACCGTTTTTTCTGTGCTCGCATTTTGTGTAGCTGCTAGTACGTTAAATGGAATCATCGAGCCCACAACCAGCGCACTGATCGTTGTTTTAGCTAAACTCATTTTAAAGTTTCTTTTACTCACCTGTTCTCCCCCATTTTTTTATTTTTTTGACTTTTGACAATTCTCTTTCTTTTTTTTATTTTATCGCTAGTAATCGACATCGTAAATTGGGGTAATTCATCAAATAAACTATCAAAAAAAGAAGAAAATTGATCCTATTTATAGAACTATTTATTAAAAAGCTTTATAAAACGTCATTTTCAGACAATTTTAATTTGGGTGAATTTTGAGTTTTTTAATAAAAAAAAAGAAAGATTAGAAATAATTACTAATAATTATTACAATCCTCTAATTCGACTAAATTTTCATATTATTTATTTGTCGTTCATATTTTTTTACAAAGAAAAATATGAAAAAAGTTCTAATAAAAAAAGAAGATACGAATGTATCTCCTCCTAATGACTTTATATACTCTTAATAACAATATAATGTGTTTCCGGCCTAGCACTTAATCTAAGTGGTATAGTCGTAGTACCATATCCATTACTTATTATTTGAGTTATCCCCTCATACACATGCGTTTTTCCTTTTTCATAAGGACCATATCCAAAAATCCTTATTTGTCCTCCATGTGTATGACCACTTAAAACAAGAGAAACTCCTTGTTCTTTCTTTAGTAACTTTAAGACTCTTGGATTATGACTAACTAAAATCTTAAATACATTTTGTTTAACATCTTGAAAAGCAAGATCAAGATCCACCTTCCCAGTTTTCAAATCATCTACTCCAATCAGTGACCATTCTTTTTGTAAATGATTAACCGTAACAGATGAATTTTTCAATACAACTACTTTCCATTTAGTAAATATATTCTCTAAATCTGTCTTTTCGATTTCGATATCATTATTTCCCCAAACAAAGTAGACTTTCCCAAGACTACTTAGTTTTTGAATATTTTGTTCAATTCTTTTTAGAGGTACTCCTTTTTCTAAAAGATCACCACCAATTATGACAAGATCAACTTGATTAGACATTCTCTTTATAATAGAAGAATGTATTTTTCTTCTATGAATATCTGAAATAAAAAATAGTCTAATTGGCTTTTCAAGAGGAGCATTCGAAAAAGAAAATTCATGTTTTCTTACTATATTTTGATGTGCCTCTATGAACATATAAACTAACAGCAGAAAACCTAGTAATATACAAATGAAAAAATAAATCATATAGCCCTCCATTTCCCGCCTTAAAAGAAATACCTACTCGCTGAGCTTTCCTAAAAAGGACTTTTCCTTCTCCTTCAACAACTACATTGTCAGGAACATCTTTTGTTACAACAGAACCAAAAGCGATCACAACATTATGTCCAATCTTTATTCCTGGATTTATAATCGCTCTTCCACCAACATTTTAGGTGTAACTTTTATGGTATTCACTCTCATTGTATTTTCAATTATAGCGATTTTTGCAGACAGCTTTGGTGAAAAATTGTTACAAAATGAGAAATCTTCTACAATTATCAATCTAGCACAAGGCACTATTTTTATAGGATTAGGTTTACTAAAACTATTATGGTTCGATAAAAGTGTAACCTATTAAAATGACAATACAATGAAAAATGAGTACTTTATTTAGTACTCATTTTTCTATTTATAATATTTTCAACTCTCCAGTTTTAATCATATTTGCTTGTTTTAAGAATATGTACACAATATATGAAACAATCCCAGGTACTAATATGTATGTAACAATCATCGGTATCATAACTGCACTTCCATAGGTAGCTAATAAATTCATTGGTGCAACAAGTGCACATAATCCTAAACCGGCAATTTCTTTTGGTGCTTCAATATGAAATAAGAATGCAGAAATCGGTCCAGCCACGGCACTTGCAACTATGGTTGGTATAAGTATCCTAATATTCCTGGTTACATTGGGTAGTTGTAACTTAGGAGTGATAATTAATAAACCAAGGATACTTCCTGGATCATTCTCTCGTGCAGAGATAACTGCTAATCCCACAAATTGCGCTGCACATCCCGCCAATGCGGCCCCGCCGGCTAATCCATCTAAATTCAATGCAATGGCTAATGCAGCAGAAGAAGCAGGCGAAACAATTAATATCCCCCACACTACCGCTAATACAATCGAAGCAATAATTGGCGAACCTTCAGTTGAACCTTTAATAAAATTCCCAACCGCTATTAAGATTGGAGAAATCCATTTTGATAAATATAATCCAACTAATCCTGAAATTAAGATGGCAAATAAAGGCACAACCATTAAATCTAATTTCGTTTTACCTTGAACAGCTTTTCCAATAAGAATTGCAACTAAAGCTGATAATAACGCTCCTACTGGTTCACCCATTTTAATGGTCATCGCCGTATCTACCATCAATAATGCCCCGGATCCAATTATTGCAGCGGCCATTGCAGAAAAAATGATTAACGTACTTGAACCTAATAAAACAGCTATACCTGCACCAATAGCAGGTGCCATTAATAATTTAGTCGAAAATCCAATCGTCATTAAAGATTCAAAATGAAAAATCTTTCCAATACTCTCAAGTAAAGACCCGATACCGATCATGACGAAAACAGCATGTGCTATACCTTCTGATGCTCTAAATACCCTACTTTTTTGTTGCGTGCTCATATGATACCTACCTTTTTTTAGTAACTACTTCTAGTATTTGCATAATGAATAGAAAATTATTAATAAATTAGAAGCACAAAAAAACGTCCAAATAATTGGACGTTTTCAATTAGAAAATTATACCATATTTATTGAAAAGCTTAAACACTCTTCTGCTTTTGTAATTTGTTTCCAAACTTCATTCGTTGAAGTTCCACCTTCACTAATTCTTGCTTCCATTACTGTTTTTGGATTTAAAGTATGATAAATATCTTCTTCGAACACTTCATTAATCACCTTAAATTCCTCAAGCTTTAATTCCCCAAGAAATTTATGATTCTCTATAGCATATAGAACCGTTTTTCCAACGATTTCATGAGCTTGTCGGAATGGGATATTTTTTCGAACTAAGTAATCAGCAAGGTCAGTAGCGTTTGAATAATCATTTTTAACAGCTTCATACATACGGTTTTCATTTACTTTCATTGTATCGATAATTCCCGAAAGTAATTGCAGTGTTCCTACAACAGTATAGATGGTATCAAACATACCTTCTTTATCTTCTTGCATGTCTTTGTTATAAGCTAAAGGTAGTCCTTTTAAAACAGTTAATAACCCGATTAAGCTGCCATAAACTCTCCCTGTTTTACCTCGAAGTAATTCTGGAACATCTGGATTTTTTTTCTGCGGCATAATACTAGAGCCGGTACAAAAAGCATCGTCTAATTCAATAAACTGAAATTCTTGACTAGACCAAATGACAAATTCCTCTGATAGTCTAGAAATATGTGTCATTAGTAAAGACGAATCAGAAAGGAACTCTACGATAAAATCACGATCGCTTACTGCATCTAAACTATTATGATAGATATCACTAAAACCAAGTAATTCAGCAGTACGTTGACGGTTAATTGGAAATGTAGTTCCAGCTAATGCACCTGCACCTAATGGTGAAATATCCACTCGTTTTAAACTATCTTTGAATCGGCTTTTGTCACGCTCTAGCATCCAAAAATACGCAAGTAAATGATGTGCAAATGAAACAGGCTGTGCTCTTTGTAAGTGCGTATATCCAGGCATAATT
The DNA here is from genome assembly GCF_900112535.1 of Bacillus sp. UNCCL81. Lineage (NCBI taxonomy): Bacteria > Bacillati > Bacillota > Bacilli > Caryophanales > Bacillaceae > Bacillus > Bacillus sp. UNCCL81. Next base: position 197,249 of record NZ_FOMF01000009.1, read on the forward strand.
GTATTTACATGCTTTTTTGCTTGCGTCACGATTTTATTTTGAACTTCTTCAATTAAATCAATAATGGAAGACGTATTATTTTTTAAAAAAAGGTGCATATCCGTTGCTACTTGATCATTTCGACTACGCCCTGTATGTAGTTTTCCTCCTACAGGACCAATTTCTTCAATTAACAAGCTTTCGATATTCATATGAATATCTTCATTTTCTATACTAAATTGAACCTCATTTTTCTCAACTTTTTTTAATATTTTATTTAAACCTTCTATTATTAGTTCAGCTTCGTTGATTTCAATAATGCCACATTCTCCAAGCATCGTTGCATGTGCGATACTACCAGCTATATCTTCCTTAGCCATTATTTGATCAAATTCAATCGATGCTGTAAATTCTTCGACTAATTGATTTGTCTCCTTCGTAAAACGTCCGCCCCAAAGTTTTGACATAACTGCCTCCTTCATCAACCCTATATTTTATTTACTTAGTACTGTATTTTTCTGTGTAACTTCGCTATATACCTTTGTTGGTAATCCCCATAGTTTAATAAAGCCTACTGCTGCATTATGATCAAATAAATCACCCTTTGAATAGGTTGCAAGCTCTTCATTGTATAGACTAGTTTCTGATTTTCTACCTACTACTGTATGAGTGCCTTTAAATAATTTCACACGAACAATACCACTTACTGTTTCTTGTGTTGTATTTACAAACGCATCTAAAGCACCCATTAAAGGTGAATACCACAAGCCATCGTATAGCATTTTTGAAAATTGTTGTTCAATGCTTACTTTAAAATTTGTCACTTCACGAGGCAATGTAAGGAACTCTAATTCTTTATGAGCATTGATTAAGATTAGCGCTGCTGGATTTTCATAAACTTCACGTGATTTTATACCTACTAATCTATTTTCAATATGGTCGATTCTTCCTACACCGTGTTTTCCACCAAGTACATTTAATTGTTCGATAAGTTGAACAAGATCTATAGGCTGACCGTTCAAGCTAACAGGTACACCTTTTGAAAATTCAATTTCAATATATTCAGGAACATCTGGAGTATTTTCAATTGCATTCGTCCAATCAAAAGCTTCTTCTGGTGCTTCATTCCATGGATTCTCTAATACACCTGCTTCACAAGCTCTTCCCCATATATTTGCATCAATTGAAAATGGATTATCTAAATCAACAGGAATTGGTACACCATTTTCATGTGCGTATTGTATTTCCTCATCACGAGTCATACCCCATTCACGAACGGGCGCCACTACTTTAAGATTCGGATTCAAAGCCATTACTGAAACTTCAAAACGAACTTGATCGTTTCCTTTACCTGTACAACCATGCGCTACTGCAACTGCACCTTCTTGCTTTGCTACATCGACTAATAATTTTGCGATTAAAGGTCTTGATAGAGCAGATGAAAGTGGATACTTTCCTTCATATAATGCATTCGCTTTTAGAGCGGGGACAATATATTCATTTGCAAATAAGTCCTTTACATTGATCATATATGACTTAATTGCTCCTAAATTTAACGCCTTTTGACGAACAGCTTCAACATCTTTTCCTTCACCTAAATCAAGACAAAGTGCAATCACATCATAGTTATATTTCTCTTGTAACCATTTAATACAAACTGACGTATCTAAACCACCTGAATATGCTAAAACAATTTTCTCATTTCCCATGTTATTACCCCCGATTAGATTATTAATAGATTTTTAGAATTATAAATTACCCATTAAGGCAACTAAGATCGCTTTTTGTGCGTGAAGTCGATTTTCAGCTTCATCAAATACGACCGAATGCTTACCATCAATTACCGAAGCTGTTACTTCTTCCCCTCTATGTGCAGGTAAGCAGTGCATGAATAAATAATCATCTTTTGCGTTTTCTAATAAATGATCATTTACTTGATACGGGCTAAAATCTTTTAAGCGAATTTCAGTCTCTTCCTCTTGCCCCATACTGGTCCAAACATCCGTTATCACAACATCAGCTCTACTTACACCATCTACAGGATTATTAACAACTTCAATAACACTTCCAGTTGTTTTTGCAACATGCTTCATCGATTGAAGTACAACTTTATTAGGTTCATACCCAACGGGACATGCAATTGTTAAATAAACACCAAGCTTAGCAGCACCCTCAATTAAAGAATGACAGATGTTATTATTTCCATCTCCTACATAAGCAATCTTCAAACCTTTTAATCTACCTTTATGCTCAAGAATAGTTAAGAAATCAGCCATGATTTGAGCTGGATGGTGCAGATTTGTTAAACCATTAATAACTGGAATTGACGAGTGTTCAGCGAACTCGGTCAACATCTCATGAGTATTTGCTCGAATCATGACCCCATCTACATAACGAGAAAATACTTTTGATGTATCATGAACAGTTTCGCCTCTACCAAGCTGTAAATCTTTACTACTCATAAAGATTGCATGACCACCTAATTGCATCATCGCAATTTCAAATGAAAGTCTCGTTCTAGTAGAATTCTTTTCAAAAATCATCCCTAGTACTTTGTCTTTTAAATAAGGATGTGCCTCTTTCGCCTTTTGCATATTTTTCATCTCTAAAGATTTTTCAAGTAAGAATAATAATTCGCTTGATGAAAACTCACTTATTGAAAGAAAATTTTTCCCTTTAAAATCCGACCATTTTACAGAGCTAAAATTTCCTTTTGTAACATTCCCTTTTGTCTTTTGAATATAACCATTTTTCTTTACATGATTTTCTTTCAATACTTTACTCATAAATCCATCCCCTTTTTTTAGAAGTTAAGATTCTTATATAATGAATGATTATACACAAATATAAATAATTATACAATCTGTTTTTTAGTTTTTTTTGGTAATTTTTTACGAAAAATTTTAACACATCACAAAAACCCTTATAAACACTCGTTTTATACTAGAAAACAAGATGAAAAAAAGGGGGAAAATAAAAAAAGATGAACTAACCAATCATCTGTAATGATAGGTTAATCCATCTTTTTAAATATTTATTCATTTTCCAAGAAATGATTTTAACATCCAAAGCATCTTTTCAATTTCAGCAATCTTACCTAGGAATAAATCAGCTGTTTCTTGATCATCACTTTCTTCTGCAATTGAGATTACATCACGCGATTCTTGTACAACTTTTTCATAGTCTTTAATCAGATCAGATACCATTTCTTCTGCAGAAAACGTATGATTACCTTCTTTAATCGTAGCCGTTTCTAAGTATTCACGAAGTGTTGCAATTGGTTTTGCACCAATTGTTAAAATACGTTCTCCTAAATCGTCTACCATTACTTTTGCATCGTCATAATACAACTCAAATTTTTCATGTAGAGTAAAGAAATTTGGTCCTTTTACATACCAATGATAGTTATGTAATTTTACATATAATACATTCCAATTCGCCAGTTGTTGATTCAATAGACTTTCTAAATTTGCCAACTTCATTCACACTCCAATTTCTTTGTTAACATACAAAGAAATTTTTCCCAAAAAGTGTGGAGTCTATTCTATTTTTCCCATGAATGTTCAATTGTACTTCGAAATAGTTCGTTTAAGCCCTCAGTATTTACCTTGTTTGATTCAGTAATCCCCTTCACATACTCCTCAAAAAACTGAATTTTATTTTCAATAAAATCATTTAATACTTTTTTTCTAGACTCAAGATCTAATTCTTCACCTTGTTTTTTTCGGATTAATAACTTGTCTACTTCTTCTATAAATTCCTGTTCTAACCCTTCCATCTCTAAAAGTTCATCAAACAAAATTGGAGGAATTTCATTGTTTTTTTGTATCCATATACAAGCTAATAGTGGTCTTAATACATAAAAATACTTTTTAATCTTAACTTCTTCCCCTTGCAGGTAATCACGGTAATTCCCTTTGGCCATATGAAGATAATGGTAAATACACGCCTTTTTAGAAAGAATTTGATTACCGACTTTTCTTAATTCTTCTGAAATCGTTAAGTCATCATGATAAACAATTGGAGACCTTAACCATTCTAATAAGGCCGGGTTTGATTTTGCGAAAAGATTAAGTGCCTTTTTTAAGTCCCACCCACTAAAGTCGAGTAAATCATTTATTGGATATTCAATTACGTCACGTCTTTGGTCAATGCTTAAATACCAATCTCTGCGATGAACATAGACAAAACGTACATCATAATCACTATCTTTAGATGGAAATCCCCACGCTCTACTACCAGACTCAACTGCAAATAGTATTTTTACGTCATGTTCGGTTTCTATTTGTTTTAGTTTTTCCACTATTATTTCCTTCATATTTATCTCCTTAAACCGCGTCATGAAATGCTATAGTATAACTAGTATAATAATGATTAAAATCTCTGCACAAGGAGTTTCTTGAATTTATAATTGGAACAAAAGGATTAAAATAGGCTCCGTATGACTTTATATCGATAGTTAAAGCTAAAACCCGATCATTAAATTCTGATTTTAAAAGAAGGCTCTGTTAAAGAAGATTGCTGAATTTCTTATTCAACTAACTGGCAGATTAGTTGAATAAGAAGTTTCAAAAAATAACGATAAAACTCCAAAATATGGTAAAATTTATCAGTACAGTAATTAACTTTTAGGAGTGTTCTATGGAAATTTCATTGATAAGACATGGTAAATCTCTGTGGACTGAAGATAAACCAATAACATGTAGAGAGTTTAAAAAATGGATACAAAAATATGATGATAATGGGGTCTTTGAAGAAGAGACTTATCCATTAGAAACTCTCAAAATAGTAGCGAATACCAAAGTAATTATTACAAGTGATTTGATAAGAACGATTAAATCAGCAGAGTTTTTAAATCCTGATATTACTTCTAAATCAAATCCTTTGTTTCGTGAAACAGAATTACCTACACCTATGTCAAATTTGCTTGGATTGAGGTTAAAACCGAGTATTTGGGCTGTGATACTTAGATGTCTGTGGTTTGGTGGTTATTCAAGTAACTGTGAGTCCTTGAATGAAGCGAAAGTTAGAGCTGCAAAAGCATCAAATTTATTAAAAAAATATGCCCAAGAACATACTGATATTGTATTGGTCGGACATGGATTTTTTAATCTGTTGATTGCTAAAGAACTTAAAAAGACTGGTTGGAAAGTAAATAAAAAAACAAGTTCGAAACATTGGCATATAAACACATTTTCAGTCGATGATTAAAAGATTATACATTTACTTCTTATTCAACTAACGCATGCATTAGTTGAACAACAAGGGTTGCTTCGGCAGCTCTTTTTTGTGCAACTAAATGGAAGAAGAGTTGTATAAGATAGGGTCTTTTTACGAAAAAATAGCATAAATTTTATAGGAAAGGTGGTAATAAGATGAAAAAAAGAAAAGTTAAAAAAATCATTTTATTTTTGTGTATAATTTTCGGACTAGCCATTGTTTTACTGCCTGTCTTAGCACCAGTTATTCACAATAATAACACAGCAAAATCAACTATCCGTCAGTACATTTACAAAAAAGGATATACATACCAAAGTTTTTTTGCCATTATCACAGACGATGAGCTTGATGACCCCGAATATGGACATCTCTATGCTGTAACATGGTTTGACCGTAATAATCCAGTTGGAGATACTTCCCCACTTTTTTATGTAAAAAAATTTAAAGAAGGTTACAAAGTAACTTCAGTAGGTACTGGTCCATAAAGTCCACCCTTAAATTAATTCCTTGTTCAACTAACTAATGCGTTAGTTGCATAACTTTTTAATTTAATCAACAAAAGGGACTGTATACGCTCGTCATTGCCAACAGTACAAACAATATAAAAATAAATAGTAAACCGTTCGAAGTGGCATCTCAGTCAACTTCTTCGTTCACTCGTTGAAAAGAACAAAGCAATTGTTCTCGACGAGCACACCAACGAATTATTACAAGCAAAAATCAAATCCATTGCAAGAGCTGGTATAAACGTATCCATTTGCTCGATCATCTTCATTCCAGTTATTCTAACCATCGTTCGATACTTTTTCTTTTCGAATTAATAACTCATGGCTATTAAAGTGTGCATTTATCCGCTTTATTTGGTATGCTTAACGGATAGTTTTGGACCGGATCCACTAAACTGAATGAAGAAGAGGGTAAAACATGGGAAAATTGAATGCAGTCGAAAAATTGCAAAAAGAATTAATGAAGACG
>NZ_FOMF01000007.1:0-129855 GCF_900112535.1 Bacillus sp. UNCCL81
GCTCCGTCTGCTCCTGTTGCTCCTGCTGGACCTGTTGCTCCTGCTGGGCCTGTCGCTCCGTCTGCTCCTGTTGCTCCCGCTGGACCTGTTGCTCCCGCTGGGCCTGTTGCTCCTGTTGGACCTATTGGACCTTGTGGACCTTGTGGACCTTGTGGACCTGTTGCTCCTGTTGCTCCTGTTGGACCTGTAATTCCTGTTGGACCTGGAACACCTGGTGGCAATGGTGCTCCCGTAGGACCTGTTGGAGCTGGTGGTAGTGGTAAGACTGGTGGTAATTGTGGGCCTGGTGGGCCTGGTGGTATTGGCAAATAGATACACCTCCAAAAATATTTTGACGTACACTTTATCTTATTTTTGTTGGACAAGTTTGTTTGGATTTTAATACTATTTCTATTAAAAATCCGCAAAAAAACTCTACTTACTAGATTCAAAACTATCATTGATAGCCAAATGTGATCTAGTTTAGTAGAGTCATTGTTAAAATATTTTTCTTACTTCTATTTATTAATTAGTTTATAGCTACTCCTGCGCTAGCATATCCAGTAACAGTATTGATAAGGCTAGCACCGTTTGCAGTTGCAGTAAATACCATCATTAAACGAGTTTGTGCTGCAATTGGTACTGCTAAAGGTGTAGAAATACCGCTAGTGATTTGGCCTATTGTAAGCGGACCTGCTAGAGCCGGTAAAGTGACACTTGCACCTGCAACTGGAGTAAAGTTATTACTATTTACTGGTGCACTATATAATTGTGCAGTGACAGTAATACTTGTTCCTAAAATATTTAAAGCTACTACATTACTATAAGATGCGGAAATAGCCGTAATTGTACCAGCTCTAGGCATTGAGAATGCAAAATCAAGAATTTCAGTTGGTAAACCAGTTCCAGTTAAATCAATCGCTGGTCCAGGAAGTAATGCAACATTCGGAATTGAACTTCCAAATCCTACAAGACCTGCTGTTCCTGCTAATCCGCCTAAAACTGTTGACATTACTACTGGTGCACCTGATGCAAACGGAATGATTGCACCTGTACCTGCTATTCCAGTTGCCCCTGCTGGGCCTGTTGCTCCTGCTGCTCCTGGTGTTCCTGCTGGACCTGCTGGACCTGTTGCTCCTGCTGCTCCTGGTGTTCCTGCTGGACCTGCTGGACCTGTTGCTCCCGCTGGACCTGTTGCTCCTGCTGCGCCCGGTGTTCCTGCTGGACCTGTTGCTCCTGCTGGGCCTGTCGCTCCTGGTGCTCCTGGTGTTCCTGCTGGGCCTGTTGCTCCTGCTGGGCCTGTCGCTCCTGGTGCTCCTGGTGTTCCTGCTGGACCTGTTGCTCCTGCTGCGCCCGGTGTTCCTGCTGGACCTGTTGCTCCTGCTGGGCCTGTTGCTCCTGCTGCGCCCGGTGTTCCTGCTGGACCTGTTGCTCCTGCTGGGCCTGTTGCTCCTGCTGGGCCTGTCGCTCCTGGTGCTCCTGGTGCTCCTGGTGTTCCTGGTGTTCCTGGTGTTCCCGCAGGGCCTGTTGCTCCTTGTGGACCTGGTGACCCTTGTGGACCTGCTGGACCTGTTGCTCCTGGAACTCCAGCTGGACCTGCTGAGCCTGTTGCTCCTGCTGGACCTGGGATTCCTTGTGGACCTGTTGCTCCCGCTGCTCCTGGTGTTCCTGCTGGGCCTGTTGCTCCTGCTGGACCTGTTGCTCCTGCTGGGCCTGTTGCTCCTGCTGGGCCTGCTGGGCCTCCTGAAGGACCTGTAACTCCCGCTGGACCTGTTGCTCCTGTTGCTCCTGCAGTACCCGGAGTTCCTGCTGGTCCCATTGGCCCCATTGGACCCATTGGACCCATTGGACCTCTTGGACCTCTGTCTCCATCTTCCCCTTCTTTTCCTCGTTTACCTCTTTCTCCACGAGGACCTTGTTGACCTTCAGGACCGCGTGGACCTGTAGCTCCTGTTGGACCTGTTGGACCCATTACTGGTCTTGGAAGGAATGAAGAAATTTGTTGTAATAACTCTGATTGTTCTGTGCTTTGTGTAGTATCTGATTGATTTGGTTCTTCTGATGGTTGTTGTGGTAGTGGTGGAATTGGTGGTAGTGGCAAAAAAATACACCTCTCAAAAAAATTTTAATTGTACAATTTATAGTATAAAAAAAGGACAAATTGGTTCATTATTATCAAAAAAATGAGTCAAAAAACATGTACAAATTCATTATTATTTTAATATAATAATTCTAACCTTAAATACTTTTTTATTCATATTGGTTAAAAATAGGAAATCCAGGTATACCTACAGCACAAAAAAACCAAATTCTAAAAAAAGAATTTGGTTTTTTTTACATTAATTATATTAATTATTTACCCACGTAATTGAGCATTATGTGTTTCTTCTACAGCTTTTAAAACTTTTGAATGAGCTTTAGTTACTTCTTCATCCGTTAAAGTGCGTTCTGGATCGAAATATGTTAATGAGAAGGCAACTGATTTTTTACCAGCTTCCATCTTATCACCTTCGTATAAATCAAAGATTGTAGCATCCTTTAGAAGTCTTCCACCAGTTGAACGAATTGTAGATAAAATATCACCAGCAAATACTTTTGATTCAACTACTAATGCCATATCTCGGTTCATTGATGGGAAACGAGGAATTGCATTATATAAAATATCATCAAATTCAGTATTTAATAGTTTTTCAAGAGATAATTGGAATACATATGTTTCTTTAAGATCCCACTCTTTTTGAGTAACAGGATGAACTTGACCGATAAAACCAATTTCTTCTCCGTTTAATAAGATACTTGCTGTACGTCCTGGATGTAATTCTTCTTTTTTAGAAGCAAGATAAGTTATTTTATTTGATAAACCTAATTCATTAAATAAACCGTCTAAAATACCTTTTACAACATAGAAATCCACAGCTTTTTTCTCGCCTTGCCAAGCATGTTGCAACCATAAACCAGTTAATGCTCCTGCTAAATATTCTTCTTCATGAGGAAGATCGTTCTTTTCCTTTGTTAAGAATACAGAGCCTGTTTCGAATAGTTGAACATTTTCTTCTTTACGTGCAACATTATAGGAAATAGCATCTAATAAATGTGGTACTAAACTGAAACGTAGCTCACTGCGTTCTTCACTCATAGGTAATGCTAAACGTACAGGTTCTGCATCTACTGTTTCTAGTGCAAAGCGTTTTACTTTATTATTGCTAGTTAGAGAGTAAGTTACAGCCTCGTAAAGACCTGCATGCTGTAAATACTGACGAATTTTTCTACGTTTTGCTTGATAAAGTGTTAATTGTCCACGACTAGCAACACCTGTTGGTAAAGTAGCAGGAATATGATCATAGCCATATAGTCTTCCTACTTCTTCAACTAAATCTTCTTCTATTGAAATATCTCCACGACGACTTGGTACAGTAACTGTAAATACTTCACCATTCCCAGTAGCATCTAATCTTAAGCGACGGAAAATATCTTTTACTGTCTCAGCATCAATTGATGTACCAAGTACACCATTAATCTTACTTACAGAAACTGATACTTTTTTAGCAGCTTCAACTAAATTGTCGGCAATTACAGTACCTTCTTCAATAGTTCCACCAGCTAGTTCAGCCATTAACTGAGCAGCACGTTCAGAAGCAGGCAATGTACGAGAAGCATCAATACCTTTTTCAAAACGAGCACTTGAATCACTACGTAAGCCTAGGTCTTTTGAAGTTTGGCGAACACTTTGACCTCTGAAAACAGCTGATTCAATTAAAACGTCTACAGTATCCACATCAACTTCAGTACTTTGACCACCCATTACACCTGCAACTGCTACAGCTTCTTTCTCAGTTGCGATTACTAAATTATGTGGCTGTAATGTACGCTCTTCACCATCAAGTGTAACGATCTTTTCGTTTTCTTTCGCATGACGAACGATAATTTGATTACTATTTAATTTATTAAAATCAAACGCGTGTAAAGGTTGACCATATTCAATTAAAATATAGTTCGTAATATCAACCACATTATTAATCGGACGAATACCAGCACTCATTAAACGAGCTTGCATCCATAATGGAGAAGGACCAATTTTTACACCTTTAACTAATTTAGCACTATAATATGGTGCATCTTCTTTTGATTCAATTGAAACTGAAACATATTCAGCAGTTGATGCTGATTGTGCGCTAATCGCTGGAAGTTTCACATCACGATCTAAAATTGCAGCTACCTCATAGGCAACACCAATCATATTTAAGCAATCAGCACGGTTTGGTGTTAAACCAAGTTCTAATACTGCATCATCACGATATAATACGTCTAATGCGTCTGCTCCTACTTCTGCATCACTTGGTAAAACAAAAATGCCATTTGAGAATTCTTTTGCCACTACTTTGCCTTCAATTCCTAATTCTTGAAGAGAGCAAATCATTCCTTCAGAAACTTCTCCACGTAATTTTGCTTTTTTAATTTTGAAATTCCCCGGTAAAACAGCGCCTACTTTTGCTACGATTACTTTTTGACCTTTAGCAACATTTGGTGCGCCACAAATAATTTGTACTGGTTGTTCTTCTCCAACATCAACAGTACATTTTGATAATTTATCTGCCTCTGGATGTTGTTCACGTTCCATTACATAACCAACAACAACATTTTTAATTCCCTCTGAAAGATGATTAACACCTTCAACTTCAATTCCTGCTTTTGTTATTAATTTTGCAAGCTCGTCTGGTGTTACACCACTTAAATCAACGTATTCTTGTAACCATTTTGTTGATACAAACATGTTTTGTCCCTCCTACCTTACATTTGTTGGAATTGTTTTAAGAATCTTATATCGTTCGTATAGAAATGACGAATATCATCAATACCATATTTTAATAATGCAATACGTTCTGGACCCATACCGAAAGCAAATCCTTGAACTTCTTTTGGATTATAACCGGCCATCTCAAGTACGTTCGGATGTACCATTCCCGCACCTAAAATTTCAATCCATCCAGTGTGCTTACACATGTTACAGCCTTTGCCTCCACATTTCATACAAGAAATATCCATTTCTACTGAAGGCTCAGTGAATGGGAAGAAGCTTGGGCGTAAGCGAATTTCACGATCTTCACCAAACATTTTTTTCGCAAAAAGCTGTAAAGTACCTTTTAAGTCACTCATTGAAATGTTTTCACCAATTACAAGTCCTTCGATTTGCATAAATTGGTGAGAATGCGTAGCATCATCGTCATCACGGCGATAAACTTTACCAGGACAAATTATTTTAATTGGTCCTTTTTCCACATTCGCTTCCATTGTTCTAGCTTGAACAGGTGAAGTATGCGTTCTCATTAATGTTTCTTCAGAAATATAGAATGAATCCTGCATATCACGAGCTGGATGACCTTTTGGTAAATTTAATGCTTCGAAATTATAATAGTCCTTTTCTACTTCTGGACCTTCTGCAATCTCATATCCCATTCCAATAAATAAATCTTCAATTTCTTGAATAACCGCTCTTAATGGATGAGCTCCACCTGCATGAACTGGTCTTCCTGGAAGTGTTACGTCAATTGATTCGCTTTCTAATTTTTCATTAATTGCATTTTGTTCTAATACAACTTGCTTTGCTTCAAGTTTTTCTTGGATTGCCGCACGTACTTCATTTGCAACAGCCCCCATTTTTGGGCGCTCTTCAGGAGATAAATCCTTCATTGCTTTCATTGCCTCAGTAATCGGACCTTTTTTTCCTAGATAGGCAATTCTTATTTCATTTAATGCTTTTAAATCTGTTGCTTCTTCTATTTGCTTAATCGCTTCTGATTGTAAAGAAACTAAACGCTCTTGCATGAATAATCCTCCTATTCAAATTCATAAATTTAAACATAAAAAAACCTCGCTCCCAAAAAAGGGACGAGGATTGATCGCGGTACCACCCTAATTAACAGTTATTATGTTACAGAAACTAACTGCTCACTTCATTCATATAACGGTCTACTTAGATAGACCGAGTCGCCTTTACATTCAAAAATGGTCCCGGCGCTAGCTCAAGAGGTGAATTCAATTTGGTCTACTATAAAAGTGCTTACAGTCTACGGCACCTTTTCCCTAAATAGAGATTCAAATTTACTATTCTCTGTCAAAGCTTTTTATGTATTAAATTTTCTTAATTAATTATATTGATTTTTTGCAATTAATGCAACTGCTCAACAAAATTATTTACTAAATGATTTGAATCATTTTTACTGACCAAGAAAGCTCGAATGAGCCTTCTATATTTTTTCACAGGCTATACATTAGAATCCCTGCTGCAATACCAACGTTTAATGATTCCGCTTTACCATAAATCGGTATATATAGATTTTCATCAGTTAATGAAAGTAATGTTGAATTCACACCTTTTCCTTCATTTCCTACAATAATGGCAAAACGATTTGTAACATTTACTTCATTAAATGGTTTTGCATTTTGAAGAGATGTTCCGTAAACAGTTATTCCTTTATCTTTCAAATTAGAAACTGCTTCAACTAAATCCCCACGTAATATTGGTAAATGGAATAATGATCCTTGGGTGGATCGAATTGTTTTAGCATTATATAGGTCACTTGTACCTGAACCTAAAATAACCCCATCAAAACCAGCAGCATCCGCTGTTCGAATCATTGTTCCAACATTCCCTGGATCTTGAACCTCATCAATTAATAATAACTTTGACACTTTCTCAAAATCAATTCTTACAAAAGAAAATTCAAGAATTGCATAAATACCTTGAGATGTTTCTGTTTCGCTTAATTCTTTACTAACCTCTTTTGATATATACGTAATGTCAAATGACCCTGTTGAAAAATTAGAAGGTAAGTCAATCTCTTCACTAATTAATAAATGAAGAATCGGTGCATCATGCTTAATTGCCTCCTCGACTAAATGAAAACCTTCTACGATATATTGTTTAGCTTTATCTCTTCCTTTTTTTGTATGTAGCTTTTTCCAAGCCTTAACAGAATTATTTTGTATGGAATCAATTTGTTTCATAAGTTTCCTTTACCTTTCATCGTATCTCATATGAGTTTATCATACATAAAATCGTTTCCGTTTACAAATACTACATAAAGCTTAATATGAAAGGAGAATCCAAATGAATTTTAATATTCGCGGAGCAGTTCTTCACAATATTTCAGGTAATAAAAGTGATCAATTAGAAGCAACAATTGTAGATGCTATTCAAAGTGGCGAGGAAAAAGTATTACCAGGTTTAGGTGTACTTCTCGAAGTTTTTTGGAATCACGCGTCAGAAAATCAAAAGCATGAACTACTTACAGTTTTAGAAAATGGAGTAAGTCAGTAATCTAATCTGTTATAAACATAGAAAAGGACTAACGAAAGTTTTTAACTTTTCGTTAGTCCTTTTATTTTGGCTATTTTGTTTTACCTTTTAAATCATCGATTGAATTGATCTTCATATATTTTGGGACGACTAAGCCTAATTTTGTCCCTTTTAAATTCGGCCCAAGATCAACCAATTGTTTTTTGTACTCATTCATGTAATCTTGATGAGTTGTCGGAAGCCAAGCTGCGACCATTGCATCAGCACTTCCATCTGAGATACCAGCAAACATCGGTCCTGCCTCGACTTGTTTTAATGTAACGTCATATCCTTGATTCTCAAGTACTTTTCCAATCACATTTGTACTGGCAACTTCAGATTCCCATGAAACATAAACGAGACTAATTTTTTCGCCATTTCCTTTTGAAGCATCTTTCGTCCAATTATTTACTTGATCTTGATGCTTTTTAATCCATTTCGCCGCTGCATTTTCAGGTTTTGCACCGTCTTGAATATTACTCATCACTTCTTCCATATCAGATGGTTTCCATGAAAAGTTATCTAAAATCTTGTACGCACCAGGAGCATCTTCTTTTAATCCTTTTCTAACCACTGTATGAATTTCTTCATCCTTACCAAATGACCCTTTTGGATCTTCTAAATACTTTAATTTATATTTTGAAAACATCCAGTGTGGTGTCCATCCTGTAACGATTATAGGTTCCTTATTTTCATACGCTTTTTTCAATTCAGCAGTCATTGCTGCAGAAGATCCTTCTTTTAGAGTCCAATCCTTTAAATCATAATCCTTCATCGCTTTTTCAGTTGCTTTCATTAACCCAGCTCCTGGATCAATTCCGGTAATCTCAAAATTAACCTGAGAACCTATTTTATTTGAAGCTGTTTTTTGATCCTTGCCACCTGCAAAGGCAACTGAAATGGCCGAAATACAAAAGATTAATAAAGTAAATCCATAAACATATTTTTTAGCAAATTTTTTCCCATAAGCAGGTTGACGAAGGTTTTGTGAAATTCGATCAAGAATAATTGCCACGATAACAATTGATATACCTGCCTCAAAGCCCTCACCTACTTTAATCTGAGTTACAGCACGGTAAACCTCTGCCCCTAATCCTGGAGCTCCTACTAGTGATGAAATAACTACCATCGATAATGCAAGCATAATACTTTGATTTATACCAGCTAAAATTGTAGGTGCTGCTAAAGGTAGCTGTACTTTAAAGAGTCTTTGCCACGTTGTTGATCCAAAAGCATTAGATGCCTCTATTAAATCACTTGGAACCTCTCGAATACCTAAATTCGTTAATCGAATTGTTGGTGGAATTGCAAAAATGACAGAAGCTAAAATACCAGGAACTACACCAATTCCGAAAAAGAGAATTGCTGGAATTAAATAGACAAATGCTGGCATTGTTTGCATAAAGTCTAGTATTGGTGTAATCACTTGTTTTACTCGATCGTTTTGCGACGTCCAAATCCCTAAAGGAATTCCAATTACAACCGTAATAACGATTGATGATAAGATCAATGCTAACGATTCAACTGTAGCATCCCAAAGTCCAAGATTATCGATTAATAACAAGCCAAGTAATGTAAACAGACCAACTGTCCACCTACTTGTATAAAAAGCAAGTAATGAAATTAATATTATTAGAATAATAGATGGGCCAAGTCCTAAAACTTTAACAAGGTTATTTAAAAGGGTTTCTGTGATGTTGGTTATTGCGCCAAATAGAGGATGGAACGTTTTAATAATTAGATCGACAATTTTATCAATCCATTCTGCTAACGGAATTTTTGGAATACCCATATATTTAACCTCCCTTTATATTTAAATCGTCTGTTTTACCCGCTAATGCACCGATTACTGCTCCACGGATAATGACACCTTTTAATCGATCATTTTTATCTATAACTGCTAATGGTAGTACAGATGTTGCAAGTGCTCCAATTACATCCGTTAATAAAGTATCTTCATAAACAGACACAATTTCCTTCTGCATAGCTTCCTCTACCGATTTATTTTTAATAAGCGCATTTGAAGCATCATCAGCAGTAATGGCTCCAAGCAGCTTTTGTCTACGATCAACAACAAATATACTTGAATATCCTTGGTCTCGCATTACTTGTAAAGCTACACGTGGTCCACGGTCAGGCGTAATTCTTTCAGCACGTTTCTGCACATGAGCCGCCGTTAAAACTTTTGATAGGTCTACATCTTCTACAAATCGTTCAACATATTCATTGGCTGGATTTACCATGATCTCCTCAGGAGAACCAATTTGCATGATGTTACCATCTTTCATTAGAGCAATTCTATCTCCAATTCGAAGGGCCTCATCAAGGTCATGTGTTATAAATATAATCGTTTTTTTCATCGTCTCTTGCAGTTCTAATAATTCGTCCTGCATATCTTTACGAATTAATGGATCGAGCGCGCTAAATGCTTCATCCATTAATAAAATATCCGTGTCACTTGTTAGTGCCCTTGCAAGGCCAACACGTTGTTGCATACCACCACTTAATTGTGATGGGAACTGATGCTCATATCCTTTTAAGCCTACAATTTCTAATGACTTCAGAGCTTTTTCTGTTCTTTCTTCCTGTGAAATATTTTGTATTTCTAAACCATATTCTGTATTTTCAAGAATTGTCTTGTGTGGGAACAGAGCAAAATTTTGAAAAACCATACTAATTTTTTTACGACGAACATCTCTTAACTGCTGAGGATTCATTTTTACAATATCCTCATCATCGATTAAGATTTGTCCAGTAGTTGGTTCAATTAATCGATTGAGCATTCGAATCAAAGTCGATTTACCACTACCTGACAGTCCCATTACAACAAAAATTTCACCCGGGAATATTTCAAAGCTTGCATTATTTACCCCGATTGTTGAGTTTGTCTGCTCTAATATTTGCTTTTTTGAATAACCCTTTTCTAGTAACTTTATGGCGTTCTTAGGAGACTTACCGAAAACCTTTGTTACGTTTTTCACTTTAACTTTCGCTTTCATTAACTCACCTCAAAACTTTTTATTTATTTTGCTTCTCTATCTATGAAATAAGGATTCTCCCTATAAAAAAAATCAGCCAAGTACTATTTAAGTCTTGGCTCCTTAAAAACTCCATCTACAAAATTGGAGTCTAAATTTTATTTATTAGCTTTAAAAAATTCCGTAAGAAACCATTTTTCAAACTATATTTCCGAGTATCCTTATTTGAAAAGCGTGCATTCATGATAACAATAAGATATGACAAAACTATTTCAAACAAGTTATAGGAATAATACAATTTGTTTCAGTTCGATAACGTTAAAGAAGGAAAAAGTGGGAATATCAGGTTGGTTAGGTAAGTAGAAGAAGCAAAAAAACCCTTTATAAATAAGGTTTTTTCGGAGATATGAAAATTAACTTTATCAAGTAAGATTCATGAGGATGTAAAAAAGGCAGATGGTGTAATTTAGTTTCTCATAAGAGCTTCATAAGGTACTATAAAAAAAAAT
This sequence comes from Bacillus sp. UNCCL81, assembly GCF_900112535.1. Lineage (NCBI taxonomy): Bacteria > Bacillati > Bacillota > Bacilli > Caryophanales > Bacillaceae > Bacillus > Bacillus sp. UNCCL81. The sequence continues at coordinate 10,803 of NZ_FOMF01000007.1, forward strand.
CCCTCAATAAATGAGGGATTGATTTTCTTAGTTATATGTTAAACGCTCCACTGTTTCGCGATCTAATCGTTTGATTACTTCTACGATTAATTTAACTGTATTTTCATAGTCATCACGATGAAGGATACCAGAATGAGAATGAATATATCTCGTTGGAATTGTGATTGCTAATGCTGGAACACCTTTCATAGTAATATGCATTGAACCAGCGTCAGTTCCTCCGCCAGGCATCGATTCGTATTGATATGGAATTCCAATTTCATCTGCTACATTTACTACAAATTCACGTAAATCTTTATGAGACACCATTGATGCATCATATAGAACGATTTGTGGGCCTTTGCCTAATTTACCTTGTGCTTCTCTTTCAGATACACCTGGCATGTCACCTGCAACACCGACATCTAATGCAAAACCTATATCTGGTTCAACTTTATATGTAGATGTTTTTGCACCACGAAGTCCTACTTCTTCTTGTACTGTTCCAACTCCAAATACAATATTTGGATGTGCTTGGCCTTGTAATTGTTCTAAAACGTCAATTGCAATAGCACAACCGATACGGTTATCCCATGCTTTTGCTAATAATAATTTTTCATTTTTCATCGTTTGGAATTCAAAATATGGAACAACTTGGTCTCCAGGACGAACGCCAAATTCTAATGCCTCTTCTTTACTTGAAGCACCGATATCAATAAACATATCCTTAATGTCTACTACTTTTCTTCTTGCTTCTGCACTCATAATATGAGGCGGTTTTGAACCAATAATACCTGTAATATTACCTTCTTTTGTTGAAATGGTAACACGCTGAGCAAGCATTACTTGTGCCCACCAGCCACCAATTGTTTGAAAACGTAAAAATCCTTTGTCATCAATTTGTGTAACCATAAATCCCACTTCATCAAGATGTCCAGCAACTTTAATTCTTGGACCATTTGGGTCTCCGGTTTTAACTGCTATTAAGCTTCCTAAATTATCAGTTACAACCTCATCAGCAAGTGGTGTAATATATTTTCTCATTACTTCACGTGGTTCATGTTCAAATCCAGCTACGCCGTTTGCATCTGTTAGTTCTTTTAACATTTGTAACTTTGCATCTAAAGTAGACAAACTCATCCATCCTTTTTTTAAATAAGATTATGTACATATAACATTATACAATTTGGGATTCCTTTTGACAAAATTTTTAGATAGTTCTTCAGCCCTCGTATTAAAACATATAAATTTTATATTAATTTTCTCCTAATTGTTTGTGGGGTATAATAATGAAGCTTATAAATAATTACTAGTTTTTTTAAAATTAACCATCTGGAGATTAATATGATAACAACTTCCGCTTTATATAAAGAAGCATTTTCCTTTATATCACAATGCTATAAGGAACTCGATAAATCCGATCAAATAGAAAAACGATTAAAAAGTATCGAAGCTGAAATTCGAGATACTGGTTTTTACACTCATACTTATGAGGAATTAGAGCACGGCGCGAAAATGGCGTGGCGCAATAGCAACCGCTGTATCGGTAGACTATTTTGGGATAAGCTTCATGTTTTAGATGCTCGCCATATTAACGATGATAAAAGTATAGAGCACGAAATATTACATCATATAAGCTATGCAACAAATTCAGGTAAGATTCTACCTACAATTACAATTTTCAAACCAAATCTAGGAACAAATAACACTCTTAAAATCCATAATCACCAGCTGATACGCTATGCTGGCTACGAAACAGAAAATGGAATAATTGGAGACCCAAAATCGATTGAATTTACAGAGGCATGTGAGAGTCTTGGTTGGAAAGGAAATGGTACTAACTTCGATATTTTGCCCATTGTTTATTCCTTAGACAATCATGAACCAAACTATTTTACGATCCCAAATGAATTTGTACTCGAAGTACCTATCGAACATCCTGAATATGATTTTTCCCCTCTAAATACTAAATGGTATGCTGTTCCGATGATATCAGATATGATTTTAGAGATTGGTGGTATATCTTATAGTGCTGCCCCATTTAATGGATGGTATATGGGAACGGAAATCGGTGCTCGAAATCTTGCTGATGAATTTCGTTTCAATCTATTGCCGAAAGTAGCAAAAATTATCGGCCAAGATACAAATAGAAACAGTACACTTTGGAAAGATCGTGCATTAGTTGAATTAAATATTGCCGTTTTATATTCATATAAAAAAAATGGTGTTAGTATTGTTGATCATCATTCTGCCGCACAGCAATTTCTCCAATTTGAAAAACAAGAAGAATCATGTGGCCGTGAATTAACGGGTAATTGGAAGTGGTTAATTCCGCCTATGTCGCCTGCTTCAACCCATGTTTTTCATAAACGATACGATGATACAATTGTTAAGCCAAATTTCTTTCCAAGATAATCATTATAGTTATAACCTTAATGAACTACACATTTGTAGTTAATTCATTAAGGTTTTTTCTATTATTTGATACAATATTAAGTATCAACATAATTTTCTAAAAATTAAAGGAGTAATTCAAAATGATTTTATATCAAAATGACAATATTACTGTATTTCAAAGTGCATTATTTCAAACAAATTCAACCGTTGTAGCAACCGACGATTGTATCATTATTGTTGATCCAACTTGGTTACCGCATGAAATCAATGAAATAAAGGAATTTGTTGAATCAATTAAAAATGAACGACCAATTTATTTATACTTTACACATGGAGATTTTGATCACATTATAGGTTATTATGCATTTCCTAACGCTAAAACGATTGGTAGTGAAAATTTACATAACCATCCTGAAAAAGAGATTAAACTATCAAAAATCCGTCAATTTTACAATGATAATTATATTAATTATGCTCAGCCAATACAATTTCCAAAAATTGATTTAATTATTAGTGAAGATGGCCAGGAAATTAAAATCGGACAAACAACATTAAGATTTTATCATTCTCCTGGACATACTAAAGATGGTTTATTCCTTTATATTGAAAATTTAGGTATATGGGTTACAGGGGATTATTTATCTGATTTTGAACTTCCGATTGTATTTGATAGTGTAAAAAGTTACTACAATACATTAGATAAGGCAGAAGAACTAATTAGTAAGTTTGAATTCTCATTGTTAGTTCCAGGCCACGGTCAAGTTTCATCAAATATAGAAGAGATTGCTACTCGAATTGAGCTAGGTAGAAGTTACTTAAAAAGACTTCAAAAAGCTGTACAGAATAATAATGAGACAGAAATAAATTCGTTAGAAAAAGAGTTTTCATTTCCATCTGGTTTCACAAAATATTGTCATGAATCAAACGTTACTAACATGAAAAAAGAATTTAGTTTCGTTTAAAAAATTATTAAAATAAAGAAAACTTGCCTATTGGCAAGCCTAAAGGCGAAGACAGAGGTTTAGTTGCACTTATACTTTATTCCTAAAATTGGATACCACGTCGAATTAACTTCCTCGTTGCCAATTTATCCTTTAAAGTGAAAAAAATCCTTAACAAATGTTAAGGATTTTTTAAACGAATTATTTTAAGTTAGCTTTTGCAGCGTTTGCTAATTCAGCAAATGCTTTTTCGTCAGCAACAGCTAGGTCAGCTAACATTTTACGGTTAACTTCGATACCTGCTAATTTTAATCCGTGCATTAAACGGCTGTAAGAAAGTCCGTTCATACGAGCAGCCGCGTTGATACGAGTGATCCATAATTTACGGAAATCACGTTTCTTTTGACGACGGTCACGGTAAGCATACATTAATGATTTCATAACTTGTTGGTTTGCAACTTTGAATAATGTATGTTTAGAACCGTAATAACCTTTTGCTAATTTAATAACCTTTTTACGACGAGCGCGTGTAACTGTACCGCCTTTAACTCTTGGCATATTGTTTCCCTCCTAGATATCTATCTAATACGTTTATCGTTCTTATTTCATGTTTGTAAGCATAAAGCGGATACGTTTGAAATCGCCTTTGCTTACTAATGAAGCTTTACGTAATTTACGTTTTGCTTTTGTAGATTTGTTAGCGAATAAGTGGCTTGTGTAAGCACGACCACGTTTTAATTTACCTGATCCAGTCTTTTTAAAACGTTTTGCTGAACCACGGTGAGTTTTCATTTTAGGCATATCGTGTTTCCTCCTCAAATAAATTACTTTTCGTTTTTAGGTGCTAAGACTAAGAACATACTACGACCGTCCATTTTTGGATGTGACTCAACAGTTGCAACTTCTGCACAAGCAGTTGAGAAACGATCAAGTACTCGTTGTCCAATTTCCTTATGCGTAATAGCGCGTCCTTTGAAGCGAATAGACGCTTTAACTTTATCGCCTTTTTCTAAGAACTTAATTGCATTACGAAGTTTTGTGTTAAAGTCATGTTCATCAATTGTAGGACTTAAACGAACTTCTTTCATGCTAATAATTTTTTGGTTTTTACGGCTCTCTTTGTCTTTCTTTTGTTGCTCGAATCGGAATTTTCCGTAGTCCATAATACGACATACAGGTGGTTTTGCCGTTGGTGCTACCATCACTAGATCAAGATTAACATTCGAAGCTAACTCAAGAGCCTCTTGTTTTGTCTTGATTCCAAGTTGATCTCCGTTAGGACCAATTAATCGAACTTCACGAGCACGAATTCCATCGTTTACCATCATGTCTTTGCTAATAGTAAAACACCTCCAAGGTATTGTAAGAATGATCTTAATTTGTTTCGTTGAAGCAATCATAACCCAACAAAAAAGTGTGGGTATATAAATACACCCACACTGACAGTATCAAAGTAATTAATGATTCTGTTACCTGATAACAGCTTGTAGCGTCATCCAGGTGAGAAGCGGGTGCTTCTTCTTCAACAAATAAGTATTCTTTTCTTTCGTTACTATAACATAGCGACATGATGTTGTCAATATTCGTATGCTTTGTTCGCAACGAAATTTATTATATCAAAGAAACTTATTTATGACAATGCTTTTTTAAATTATAAATTTTCATTTCAATTTTTCCTGTGAAAACTCTTGTAATGTATGTATTAGGACTCTTTCTTGAAAGATATTTTGGAGTGTAATGATTAATGAAATATCGACTGATGAAGTGTATAAATGAATTCTTTTAGGTGCAATTGCTGTTAAGGGCAAAATTAATTCGTTATCAATATACTCTCTATTTTCCACTTGTTTGCCATATTCTTTTAATACATCTTTAGTAAGTGGTAAAAATAGATGATCATATACGCTAAATTTCCCGTCAAAAACTATATGCACATGTGGAATAAGCGCATCCGTTTTAAGTACCTGCTGTCTTAAACTCTCAATAAGATTCTGGTATTCGTTTTCTAATTTGTACTCATCTATTGCAATTTCACAAACATAAGCTAACTGCTTGTAATATTCCTTCAAACGAAAAGTAATAAATGAATCGAAGCTAAAATTTACTCCATCTTTTAAATACTCAGAAAGTGCATAAGAAACTAGATTCTTACTTCTACGAATTTTTTTCTGGTTTGGTATGCTTCTTCTAGTTCCTCTTAATAATGATTGTGCAATAGGTATGATTTGATTTTGCTCGTCTTCCTCATAGAAAAAAGATGTATGTAAAATGGATTGAATCCACTTATCTTCTTTTTGAAGTAAAATAAATTGTACTAGTGTCGGAACTAAAATACTTTTTATTAAATCTTCAGTGTTTTGAGGAAATGTGATTAAAATTGTATTGATTTTGTGTCTTCGTAAAATGTATGGTCTCGATTGCTTTTTTAAACGTTTTTGTAATCGTTCGTAGACATAAGCTGCGTCAATGGGTTCATTGAAAAAAATTTCAATCACCCTGTTCCCCCCTTTCTAGCACCACCTAGTCCTATATATATTAAAGAAATAATTAAAAAATGACGCAAAATCACTTAGTAATTTGTGATTTTACGCCATTTTTTGATTTTTTTATGAATGTCTTAAATTTGAACCAGAAATTTTAACTGGTTTGGCTAAAAACTTAACACGATCTACAATACGTGCTGCTTTAACCCTTTCTTCTTCTCCACGTTGAGAATATGTTAAGTGATGCTCTAATTGATTTAAATCAGCATTCGATGTAAAGAAGGTAGGCAATTTTTCTAGCATGCGGTATTGAAGTATTGTGCCTAATATTTCATCTCTTGCCCAACTAGACATTTGCTCTGCACCAATATCATCTAACATAAGAACTTCCACTTTTTTTACAGCTTCAATTTTCTCCTCTAATGTGCCATCACTAATAGAGCTTTTTAGTTCGCGTAAAAATTCTGGTAAATAAACGAGCATTGAAGTTATTTCTTCCTCTGCTAGTTCATTTGCTATAGCCCCAAGAATATACGTTTTTCCAACCCCAAATGGACCATGTAAATATAAACCTTGAGCCATTTTTCCTTTTTCATAGTTCATAATAAACTGTCTAGCAGCAGAAATTGCTTCAAAACGGCCAGGGTCTTCTAAAGACAAGTTTGACATAGATGCTTGAAGAACATCCTTTGGTAAGTACATGCATTTTATCAATGACTCATGTTTTTTGCGTTTATCATGTTTGACACCATTTGGACAACGATCATATTGAACATCAATACGTTTTCCTTGAATAATCAAATGAGGATGATAACCATGCACCATATTTTTACACTCATTAAAAGATGGGCAATCTTCACAATTTACACTTTGTCCAATATACTCATATAGCTTAACTAAGCTACTATCAATCATTTGATCCGTAATTTCATTTTTATGCTCAGCTAAAAATGAAATGATTTTTGGGTGACTACGGACTTCTTGTCGCATTTTTTGAAATGTGTCCTGGAATTGTTTATTTTTCATTAATGCACTAAATGCGTTTTGAATAGGTTCCATTAGCGTCCTCCCATTTAACGTTTCTTTTTATTTTTAAACATTTCTAGTTCTTTTTCTAATCGTTTTCGTTCTTCATCTATCGAAGAATCGTTTTGGTTATTGATTGTTGCCGGTGCAGTCTGTGATTCATTCGACTCACTCGATTGAAGCCAGTCAGGTACAATCTCAGTTCGAATTGTTTTATTTCGTCTATTACTTGAGCGAGTTTTTGCAGCAGTTGCACTTTGTTTAGTTTCTTCAAACTCTTTACGGGCAAGATCCATAGCTTGTTTAACTGTTGTTACACCTTTTCTCGCCCAATGACTTGCTATCTTAATTACGTAATTTCTAGAAAGTTTTTTATCTAAACGGATCATTACATAGTCAATTAACACATTTGCGACCCCAGGTAGAAGCTTTTGATCGATCATAATCTCTTCGATAATTTTCAAATCAGCTTCACTTGGTTCAGCTCCACCCGATATCTCCTTAAGGTACTGGCGAGGAGAAATTGTTTCGAAACAATGAATTAATTTTTCTTCTTGAGTTGATGGCTGCTCATTGATCATTTGTCTATGCTGAATCGGTTGAACCTTTTCCACAATAGTAGGCAGCGCTTCATGATGTTGGAATTGATACCAGTCTCTTGCTTCAAGTCGAAGCGTCTCAATATTGATTTTATTATCTTCATTTAATGAGCGCATAACAATCGTTTTCATTTGAATTGGATTTATTCCATATAAAAATGCAAGTTTTAAAATTGTTTCTTTTACTTCTGTAGTAAATGCTCTTTTTGGAACAAATGAATCTGAAAGTCCATCTAAAAATAGAGCATAGTCAAACTCTTCCATTTTGACAGATATTTTAATTGGCTGATTGTCTTGTAAAATTCTACGATCATTTGCCGTAGAAAGATCGTTACTTTGCTGAATTTCATTTAATTGCTCAACTGTAATTGCCTGGAATACCGAATCAAATGAACGTGAAATCTCACGAAACCCTTCTTTCGAAAATGCCTGTCTACTAAAAAAGGTTTTGGTTCGTTGATATTGTGTTTTTCCAATTGTTTTAAACAGAAAAATATTTAGGATAGGGTCTTCGAAAAAAGAATGAGGATCTAGCGGAGATTGAAGCTCATACAGAAGCTTTTTTGTACTATTTTCAAATCCTTCATAAACTTTAAGTAAGCCGATTCCTTCAAGGATTAATCTTTGTTCATAAATTGATTTTAAATTACTTTTCATTCCAAGCATTAAAGAATGATGTGTTAAAGTATTAGGATTAAGGTCCGTTTGTTCACATTCACTCCAAAGCGTCATATATAAACTTAAAGCTTGACTACCAATTATTGGTTGATACAACATCGTCAATACTTGCCTATGAAAATTATGTAAATACCCAGCTGCCATTACAGTATAAGGATCCGCAGGTAGAACATCCATCCAGTGTTGCTTATCAATAGACATTCAAACATTCCTTTCTTGTATCAAAAGAGCGAAGTATTATTCGTCTTTACCTCGCTCTTTGTTAATTAAATCTTTTAATTCATCAATGAATACATTAATATCTTTAAATTGACGATAAACTGATGCAAATCGTACGTATGCAACTTCATCTACTTTAGATAAATGCTCCATGACCATTTCACCTAGAACTTCACTCGGAACTTCTGATGTGCCACTATTTTTCAGTTCTTTTTCAATGCTATGAATAATATCTTCTAGCTGAGATAAAGAGACAGGGCGTTTTTCACACGCTTTGATCAGACCCCTTAACATCTTATCTTTACTAAATTCTTCACGAGCTCCCTCTTTTTTTACAACTAAAATAGGATTATCTTCAACTCGCTCGAAAGTTGTAAAACGATGCTGACATTCTTCACATTCACGTCTTCTTCTAATTGAACGACCTTCATCTACTGGTCTACTATCAAGTACTCTTGTCCCATTAAAGTTACACGTTGGACATCTCATCGTTATAGTTCAACTCCAAACACTTAATTGTTTAAACGTATTATTATAACTCTATACTATAACAAATTCAAAATAAACTAAAGTTTATTTCATGCTGTCGAAAAAAGAAGTTGTCAATTAAATAAGAATGCCTTGTTGATTTTCACTACGAGATGCTCGCTTTCCATGGGGCATGAGCTGAGCCTCCTCGTTCCTGCGGGGTCTCACCCTTCCTGCATCTCCCATAGGAGTCGAACATCCCTTCGTTCCAATCAACTCTTCAAATATAAAAATTAATCTTTAGATCATTAGAATAATGATCATTTTAAATAATTGTCTTTTATTGACTAAAAAATGTACCCAAAATTCAAATTCTACTTATACAAATTTATAAAATATGGTAAACCCCTTTATGACATTGCTCTTTAGCTGAAATAATTTTTTCTTAGCGAAATCATTATTAAGTCAATTAAAAACATAAAAAACATTTTTTAATCAACGAGTTTCAGAGCCTCTTGTAAAAACTTAAACTTAATGTTCATACTTTTCATATTGACTCTAATATATTTCAACACTCTTGATAAATTAAAGTTTTTTCAACGAGTTGGAAATTATCAATAAAAAATTAATATTATGTTGATGTTAAACAATTTTAATAATAAGCCGTTCAAAACTTCTTTATTTTAATTTAATGAAAATATTTTTTTACTATGTAAAGATTATTGAAAACAAGTTTGTTTAGATAATCTGATTTTAGCTCCAAAATTTAGCCTAAATGCAGCATTATACCAAACTCTTTAAATCAATTTAACAAAACAAAAAAGAGAGATGAAAAATCACCTCTCTCAATTCTTTTTAGTTACCATTTACAATTTTTACATTATCAACTTGAATGGGACCCATTCCTCTTGGTAACTCAACGTTTTCGCGAGTATCAGCTTCTAAAGCTTCAGCGATAAAGTTTGCAGCTACATTCGGATCAATTCTATCACCGCAAGTGTAAACATCAATACTTGCATAACCATGCTCAGGAAAACTGTGAATAGTTAAGTGTGATTCTGAAATGATTACGACACCACTAACGCCATGAGGAGCGAACTTGTGAAAAGCAACTTCACGAACTTCTGCACCAGAGCGTAACGCAGCATCAACAAAAGTTTCCTCAATAAATTTCATATCATTTAATTTTTCTGTATTACAACCCCATAATTCTGAAATGACGTGACGACCCATAGTATCCATATTCATTTCCCCCTTAAAATAATTTGTCATGACTTCTATTGCGAAAGTATGATCAACTACCACGGGGGAAAGTTAGTCCAAAGAGGTCCTAACCCTTTAAGTAATTAGTTATACTTTTAGAAGTTCACGAAAGTTAGTATACTTTTTTTAAATTTGAATTGCAAGATAAATTTTATTTTTTTGTTATTTACTGAATTAATTGTGAAGAAAATAAGTCTAAAAGTGCGATAAATGCATGTATAGCAGGGAAACGAAGGGTACATGCTTTTTAGGGGATCGATCGTTATTTGGTATTGTAAATCAAGACTTCTTAGGTGAAAATCAACGTTCCTCATGTAATAGATATTAAGTCATAGATCCCTCTTTTATTTAGTCATAAATTCACATTTCTTCTTAATATGTTATATAACTTCAAAAAGACTAACCAGATAAACTAGTTAGCCTTTTGTATTCGTTTACAATTTTTTATAAGTACAAGATTTTAATGATTAAACAGTTTCAAGCTTTTTTATTTTAGAAGCAACGATTGACACTAAGTCAACTACACGTCTTGAGTAGCCCCACTCATTATCATACCAAGCTAATACTTTAACTTTTGTACCATCAATTACCATTGTTGAAAGAGAATCGATAATTGCAGAGTGTGTATTAGTATTAAAATCAATTGATACTAATGGTTCGTTACAATATTCGATAATTCCGTGCATTGATCCTTTAGAAGCAGTTTCAAATACTTCATTAATTTCTTCAACAGTTACTTCTCTCTTTAAGTCAACAACTAAGTCAACAAGTGATACGTTTGGAGTAGGAACACGTAAAGCCATACCATGTAACTTGCCATTTAAATGTGGAAGTACTTTAGATAATGCTTTTGCTGCACCTGTAGTTGTTGGAATAATTGATTGACTGCAAGCACGTGCACGACGTAAATCTTTATGTGGATTATCAATATTTTTTTGATCATTTGTAAATGAATGAACAGTTGTCATTAATCCATTAACAATACCAAATTGCTCATCTAATACTTTTACAACTGGCGCTAAACAGTTTGTTGTACAAGATGCGTTTGAAATAATATGATGATTTTCTAGGTCTAATTTATCATCATTTACACCAATTACTACTGTGATATCTTCATTTTTACCAGGTGCTGTTAAAATTACTTTTTGAGCTCCAGCAGTGATGTGCATTTTTGCTTTTTCAGCATCATTAAATTTTCCTGTTGCTTCAATTACTATATCAACATTAAGCTCGTTCCATGGAAGTAACTCAGGATTTCTTTCACTAATTAATTCCACACGCTTACCATCAACGATTAAATGATCTGCATTTGCAATTACTTCACCATCAAACTTGCCATGAACTGTATCATATTTAATTAAGTGCGCTAAAGTTTCAGAAGGATAACTTGCATTAATTGCAACGATATTATAATCTCCATTTTTAATTGCTTGACGGAAAACCATGCGTCCAATTCGACCAAATCCATTTATTGCTACATTTACCATAAGTAAACCCCCAATTAAGTTATACTGTTTATTATCTCCCTGCAATTAGTATAACACATAACTTGGATTTTGGTTAAACTATTTACATTATTTTATGAAATAATTTTATTTAATAGGTCTTTAACTTGTATTTTTGTATCCTCAAAGTCACCATTGTTATTTATTACGTAGTCAGCACGTGCTGCTTTTTCTTTAACTGGTATTTGAGATGCAATACGTAAAAGTGCATCCTCTTTCGATAAACCATTACGATTCATCAAACGCTTTAATTGATTTTCTTCCGACACTGTCACTACGATTACTTTTTCAACCAATTCAATTGAGTTACCCTCATATAAAAGAGGAATATCTAAAATAACAAGTGGTTCACCTTGTTTTATGTATCGATCAGCTTGTTCTTTCATTTCACGTCTGACTTCCGGATGTACTATTTCATTAAGTTGTAAGCGCTTTTCTTTATTATTAAAAATAATACTTCCGAGAAATGGTCGATTAATTTCACCAGACTCTAAAAGAATCTCACTTCCGAAAGCTTCAACGATTTTTTTAAATGCAGGTTGTCCAATTTCAACCACTTCTTTTGCAATTACGTCTGCATCAACAATTGGAACATTTAATTCCTTTAAGTAATTGGAGACTGTACTTTTTCCACTTGCAATACTACCAGTTAGTCCAAAAATTTTACCCATCTTTTATTCTCCTTACACTAGATAAAGAGGACCAAATGGAATAAATCCATTCGGATACACTCTTTCATTATTTTTATTACATCTTCATTAATCCAATTAATATTAAGAAAACACCTGGTAAGAAGGTTAACTTTTGAAGCCACAATGTTTTCGATAACACATTTCCTAATTTCATACCAAATAATAAGAATAAAGCACTTGCAGTAGATGTTACAATTGCCGTCAATAGTGGAGAAAATCCAAGTAATGATGCACCTATACCAGCCCCAAAGGCATCAAGTGAAAGTGCAAACCCAAGTAACATCGCTTCCAATCCATTAATACTACCTGAACGATCTATGTCTGCAGTTGTAGGCTTCTTTAAAATTTTTACGACTACACCTAAAATTTCAAATTCCCAGTCAATCCCTTTATCTTCTAACTCATTCTTTTCTTCTATATTTGATCCTTTATTTGATCGGTAAAATTGAAACAGTACCCATAATCCTATACATACAAGTACAAATCCTCCGATTCTTTTTGCTATTATTGGTGAAAAAAAGTCTGTAATTGCATGCCCAATCCCCATGGATGTCATTAATATGATTCCTGAACAAGATGCAATTGTAATGATTGATTTTAAAGGAATTTTTACTTTTCGAAGTCCATAAGTAAATCCAACACTGCAACTATCTAAGCTTAGTGCGCATGCTAGTAGTATTAATGATAGCATATTTACCATAAAAATAGGCTCCTCTCTTTCGTACTCTTGATATAGTATGAAAGAAAGGAACCTTATGTTAATTTTTTTTAGGCTGACATACCGGGCAAAAAGAAGTACCTCTGCCACCAACTTTTATTTTTTCTATTGGTTGGCCGCAATTTTGACACTCTAAACCCTTTCTGCCATATACTTTAATGATATCTTGAAAAGTTCCTATTTGCCCTTGGGAATTTACATAAGAACGAATTGTGCTTCCGCCTAAATTCACAGCCTCTTGTAAAGTTGCTGTAATGGATTCGGCAAGTATTTTTATTTGTTTAGGCTTTAATGATGATGCAGGTGTTTCCGGATGAATCTTAGCTCTAAACAAAACCTCATCAACATAAATATTGCCTAAACCGACTACTAATTCCTGATCTAATAAAACGACTTTAATTTTTCGGTTTGTATTTTTAAGCTTTTCCCTTAAATAATCAGCAGTAAATTCATCGGAAAATGGCTCTGGACCTAATTTAGCAAGTGGTGGTCCTTCATTCTCCTCACCTTTATTAAATAAATGCATAGTGCCAAATTTACGAACATCTTGATATCTAAGTTCAGTTCCATCTTCAAATAGGAATCGAACATGTGTATGAGGTGCTACAGGTTCTTCCGCTGGGAACACGCGAAATTTCCCTTCCATTCTTAAATGCGAAACAAGTGTAAAATCACTTAATTGAAATAGTAGAAACTTACCTCGACGATTTATATTTTCTACTGTTTGACCTTTTAGTAAAATCTGAAACTCATCTACTTCATTAGGTTTTTTAATTATTTTTCCCCATGAAACGATTACTGTTGAGATTCTTTTCCCAACAATTAAATCCAGCAAAGTTCGTCTAACCGTTTCAACTTCTGGTAATTCAGGCATAAAAAGTCATCCTATCTATTTATTTTGCTTCAAACCAAGAATCTCCAAAATTATAATCAACCTTTAATGGCACAACTAGCTCGACTGCATGTTCCATTACTTCTGGTACGATTTTTTCTAAAATTGCTAATTCCTCTTTTGGAGCTTCTAATATTAATTCATCATGTACTTGTAAAATTAATTTTGCCTGAAGTTTTTCTGCTTTAAGACGTTCATCTAATAAAATCATCGCCTTTTTAATAATATCTGCAGCACTACCTTGGATTGGCGTATTCATCGCTGTTCTTTCAGCAAATCCACGAACATTAAAATTTGAGCTTGAAATTTCAGGGATATAACGACGTCTATTTAAGATTGTACTTACAAATCCTTCTAGTTTAGCCTTTTGAACAATATCTGACATATAATCTTTTACTTTTGGAAAACTAGCAAAGTACTTTTCAATAAATCTAGACGCTTCTTTTCTTGTAATACCTAATCCTTGTGATAATCCATAATCACTAATTCCGTATACAATCCCAAAGTTAACAGCTTTTGCTTGTCTTCTCATATTACTTGTTACCTCATCAGCACTAACATGGAAAACATCCATTGCAGTCTTTGTATGAACATCAAAGTCATTTTTAAATGCATCCATTAAATTATCGTCTTGTGCGATATGAGCTAATACCCTTAATTCAATTTGAGAATAATCGGCAGCAAAGATCAGCCAGTCTTTTTTAGATGGGACAAAAGCTTTTCTAATTTTTCTACCTTCTTCTAAACGAATCGGAATGTTTTGCAGGTTAGGATCAATTGAGCTTAAGCGACCAGTTTGTGCTAATACTTGATTAAATCGTGTATGAACCTTGGAATCTGATTCATTGATCACTTTTAATAAACCTTCTACATAAGTAGAATTTAATTTCCCAACTTGACGATAGTGAAGAATTAATCGTATGATTTCATGTTCTGCCTCTAATTTTTCAAGTACATCAGCAGAAGTCGAATAACCAGTTTTTGTTTTTTTACCAGATGGTAAATTTAACTTTTCAAATAATATAACACCTAGTTGCTTTGGTGAATTAATATTGAATTTTTCACCGGCTAACTCATAAATAGACTCTTCAAGCTCTTTTAACGTATTAGCTAGTTCTGAACCCATCGTACGAAGAGTCTCTTCTCTGACTGTTACTCCTTCAAATTCCATATCACCTAAAATAAAAGTTAATGGTAATTCTAATTCTGTTAGTAGTTCAAATTGACTATTTTTTCGCAATGATTCTTCTAAAGTTTCTTTTAATTTGCTAATAGCAATTGTTTTACGAACAATATATTCTGATAAAACTTCATCTGATGGTTTAGTTTGCTTTGCACCTTTACCATAAATCGATTCGGCAGTTTGAATTGAAAAATCTATTTTACCATTTACGATATCAGCAAATTCTTTATTAGACTGGGCAGGGTCATATATATATGAAGCAAGTAACGGGTCGAAATTAACACCATTTAAATTAATCCCTCTCCACTTTAGTGCAACATAAGCACCTTTTGCATCATATACATTCTTATTAACACTCTCATCCTCAAGCCATTTTTTAAATAAATCCGACTCTAATCCAACAGTTGTTGGAATAAAGAAATGACCTTTTTCATTTGAAAGTCCAAACCCTTGAATTTCTTCTGTATGATAATTTTCTCCGATCATTTCAACGATTAAGCTTGAATGGTTCGCTAAATGTTTCTCCTCAATTGAATCTAGTACTTCATAGTTAATCTCTTCTAGATCTTCCATCGTTTCTTGGATATCCAATTTAGCTAACAATGATGTGAATCCAAGGGATTTAAAAAATTCCGCTACTTTATTCGTATCGGCTTCTGGAAGCGTTGTGTCATTTACAGTTAATTCAATTGGTGAGTTTTTATTAATTGTCGCTAATTGTTTACTCATTAAGGCTTGATCTTTATTTTCACTTAAATTTTGAAGAAGCTTTGCTCCACTTACTTCCCCTATATTTTCATAAAGACCTTCTACAGTTTGAAACTGTTTTAAAAGTTTAATTGCAGTCTTTTCCCCAATACCTGGTACACCAGGAATATTATCAGATTTATCACCCATTAAACCTTTCATATCAATAATTTGATCAGGTGTAATCTCATATTTTTCATGAATCGCTGCAGGAGTATATTCTTCAACCTCAGTAATACCCTTTTTAGTCATACTTACTGTAATACGATCATCAACTAGCTGTAATAAATCTCGATCACCTGAGATAACCTTTACTTCATATTCATCTTTAGAAGCTTGACCTGCAAGTGTACCAATAATGTCATCCGCTTCATAATTCTCTAACTCATAACGTGCAATTCCGTATGTATCTAATAACTGGCGAACAAGTGGAAACTGCTCACTTAACTCTGGTGGAGTCTTTTGTCTTCCACCTTTATATTCTTTAAATGTACTATGTCTAAATGTTGTTTTCCCTGCATCAAATGCAACAAGCATATGAGTCGGTTTTTCATCTTCAAGAATTTTCATTAACATCATTGTAAATCCATAAATTGCATTCGTATGGACACCTTTATCATTACTTAAAAGTGGCAATGCAAAGAAAGCTCTATAGGCAATACTATTCCCATCAATTAAAACCAATTTTTTCTTCAAAATAGATCCCCTTCCTATTACAAATCTCACTATCTTTTTATGTATAATTTTATTTCATACTTTATCTTTTCAAGAGGTTAGTCGTTTCCTCATTTCCTTGCTCTTAACATTTTAACACGAACTATTCATAAAAGAAAAAGAGGTCGTCTTTGATTCAGGCATATTAAAAGTTTTTATTCACTTGAGACTAAAGTTGAATAATTATGACTTTTAAGAATGAATCGTAAGACTACCTCTGTAATTAATTCAAGTCGATTTCTCGCTCAAAAATTAGTTCAACACATGAACCTTCTATTGCTGCTTGCTGATTATTTACAACCTGATGGAGGCGCCAGCCACTTTTAGCATAGTTCCCAACTACGTCATAATAATATCTATTTGATGATTTCGTGTTAACTTTTACAAATTCGTATTCGTACATCTGTATCCACCCTCCGATGTATGATTCAACACTCATAATTTCCCCAAAAATTATAAAAGTAATATGATCAAATAAAGAAAACTCTTCGACTGTGGTGATTACTCGTTGCCAATTTATACGATCTTAAAGTGTAATAAAAAAGGTATCCACTAGTATGGACACCTTAAAGAAAAAATAAAACAGTATTAAATATAAAAAATCCCGGAAGTATAACTACTCCCGGTTTAAGATAACTCCTTGGATGAAGGGGTTTTCATCATAACTATAACAATTTTTTATTAATTATTAATAAATACAATGTAAAAACAATGTAAATGTTACATCGAAATATTTTTATTTAATGTTACAATGAATGATGTCCCATGGCCTAGTTTACTTTCAACTTCGATTTTGCCTTTATGCGCTTCGACAAGATGCTTTACAATCGCTAGTCCTAGGCCTGTCCCTCCAGAGTTCCTACTTCTTGCTTTATCTACTCTGTAAAAACGTTCGAAAATACGAGATATATCTTCTTTTCCAATTCCAACTCCTGTGTCATTAACCCTTAAAACAATATGATCATTCGTCTCGGAGGCAGTAATAAATACTTTACCACCAGCTGGAGTATAGTGAATTGCGTTATCAACTAAATTAATAATTACTTGCTTTAATCTTAACGCATCAGCATATACAACTAACGGACTATTTAAATATAATTTGAAGTCTATATTCTTCTCTTCTGCTTTTTGATTAAGCATTTGCTGTACATCTTCAATAACTTGTTTTGCTGATACTTCTGCAAGATCTAATTTAAAATTCTGTTGCTCAATTTTTGAAAGGTCTAACAAATCTTGAATAAGTGTCTGCATACGATCACTTTCCGTTAAAATAATCGATAAGAAGTTTTTACATAACTCATCATTTTCCATTGCTCCATCTAGTAGAGTTTCAGTAAAACCTTTAATAGATGTAATAGGTGTTTTAAGCTCGTGGGATACATTTGCAAAAAAATCTTTTCGAACTTGCTCTAATTTCTTTAATTCACTTATGTCATGGAAAACAAGAACGATTCCTTTCCACTCGTGATTTATCCCAATGATTGGTGCACCATATATTTCAAAATGTTTTCTTTCAATTGATAATGGCAGAATGATTTGCTTTCTAACTTTTATTTCTTTTAGAAAAATTTCTTCCACAATTTCAATGACTTCTTTATGTTTAAATGCGTCATAATAAAGTTCACCCAGTATACTTCTGGAGTCAATTTTGAATGTTTCTCGATATGTTTTATTAATTAGGTTTACATGACCCCTACTATTAATTAAAACAACCCCGCTACCAATATTATGGATTAATGTGTTTAATCGATCTTGCTGCATTTCTTGTTGACTAGTCATTTCTTGTAGATTTTTTGCAAGTACATTCATTGCTTGACTTAACATTGTTGTCGATTCATTACTTTCAGCTAATGTTCTAGCTTTATAATTCCCTTTGGATAATTCAATTGCAACTTGTGTAATATCTTCAATTGGTTTTGAAAATTGATGCGAGTATCGTATCAGTAAAACTATGATGGCAAATAAAACAAAACCTAATAATGAAAATAATAACATCGAAATACTTCGGTAAACTTCTTTGATTGACTTAGTTGAATAATCGACAATTAAAAATTGCTTATTGCCATGTTTATCTGTAATTTTCTTGCCATAATATTTAGCTGCAGAATCTTTTTCAGTAAATTTAGCTGCACTCTCTACTTTATCAAGTCGTTCTAGATAAGTTTTTAAATCCTTTGATGATATATTCAATTCCACATTCTCATTGCTAGATTTAGCAATCAGATTATAGTGATCATCAAATAATATAATATCGATATTTAAGTCCTTTGATATCTTTTTTAACGTCTGATTAGATATATTCTTTGTTAATGGTGTATTCGACTCCATAATTGAGGCAATTAAGTTAGTTTCTTTCTCAATTCTTTGGTCATAGTTTGTCAGATAAAAGGATTTAAATATTTGCCCTAGTACGATTCCTAATATAACAAGAATAACGATTATGATTGCAGAGAATCCATAGAGCAATTTTCGATTAAGATTACTCATTTAATCTTGGTTCCTCTAATTTATATCCTAATCCACGAATTGTTTTTATATAAACTGGTTTTTTCGAGTCTAGTTCAATTTTTTCTCTTAAATGGCTAATATGAACATCGACAATTCTAGTGTCTCCAGCAAAATCATAATTCCAAACAGCACTTAATAATTGATCTCTAGTTAATACTCTACCTTTATTTTTCGTTAAATATAATAATAACTCAAATTCCTTAGGTGTTAACTCTAGTTTTTCACCTTGGAAATATGCTTCATAGTACTCAGGTAGAATTTTTAGATCAGCTATTATTAAAGTATCAGCATCGTCATTTGATTGTACTGGTGTCTCAGTAATTTTAGATCTTCTTAAAATCGCTTTAACTCTAGCTACGACTTCTCTTGGGCTAAATGGTTTTGTCATGTAATCATCGGCACCAAGTTCGAGTCCTAACACTTTATCAAATTCATCATCTTTTGCTGTAACCATTAAAATAGGCGTCGTATTTCTTTGTAGTCTTAATTCTTTACATACTTCCATACCATCTTTTTTAGGTAGCATTAGATCTAGAACAATTAATTCTGGTTTTTCCTCTACAGCCTTTTGTAAACCTTCATCCCCATCAGTAGCTGTAACAACTTGGAAGCCTGCTTGTTCTAGGTTAAATTTGATTAAAGTTAAGATATGCTCTTCATCGTCAACTACAAGAATTTTATTGTTCATTTCATATTCCTCCAGGTCATTGTTAACCCCTCATCCATTTGTAACTATTTTATTATTTATGTCTACTTTTTAATCATACTAAAAATTCCATCAGACGTAAAACGTAAAAAGCAGGGATGGAAAGTTCATTCAAAAGTAAAACAACAAAAAAAGAATGTCAGAGTTGACATTCTATAGTTAAAAATTTTCATATAATAGAGCATTCGATTGGTTTACCGTTGGTGGAATTACTGTCAGTTTTCCATTAGCAATTTCAGTTTGCGTTTTATTTAAAACGCTTACATTAATACATACTTCATTTAAATCTAAGTTAATTTCGACTACCTCAAAATGAATTGAAATTGTTTCATTGTGATATATATGTTGATCGAATTGAAGTTCTTTTTTTATAATATGACTTCCTGGACCAGGTAAATGTTTTGTAACTGCTGCAGAGACTAGCCCGCTTATAATAAAACTTGGAACAATCGGTTTATTATATTTTGTTTGAGAAGCATAGTTGTATTGAGTATATAATGGGTTTGTATCGCCTGTTAAAGCCAGGTATAAGTAAATATGTTTTTCATCAATATGTTCTGTTACAATTAACTTTTCACCAATTGAAATGTCTTCAAGTTTTCGTCCGATTTTTGCTTTTTTAGTTAACATATTAAACCCCCTGTTTATCTTAATATTTTAAAAATTCGATAAACAACAGCAAATTTCCTTCTTAATCGGCAAAATTTTTATAAAAAAACTTATAAAAATTTTTACTTTTCGTCTGTTTATATTTTCCCCCTTATGGATGATAAAATTCTATCTTTCTCCTTAATAAGTAATTAAATACTCTATATTCGTTCTGTATAAAAATCATTGTGGTTTGTTGCATAAAAAACTTGTACATACTTATACCGTGAAACGACAATTCAGATGCATAAGTTTTTGGTATAATTTAGTAGATAAGATGATTAAATTAAAGTTTGGCTAAGTGAAAAGGAGAGATGGACATGTCTTATACAGTTGATTTTAAAAATGTGTCTACGGTTGGTTTAGAGTCTTCCCCAGTAGTAGATGCACTTGCTGGTTTACGTGCAAATGAAGCTCGTTATTTTATGAACAAGTACAAACATGAATTTACGGTTGTACCAGCTAGTGAAAGTCAGGAGACACTTGATTATGTTAACCGAATTTTGAAAGAAGAACGTGATATCGTATTCGCTGCTAAACCTTTAGAAACATCTCGTTTTCAAGTGGAAAATATTAAATTTACCTACGTCTTTTATGAGGATGGACTTTCGGTAAATGTTATGTATACGGTTGATGACCCTAAAAAGCGTGCTGTTGGTTTTAAACTTTCTGACGGAATGGAAATTCCAATGGAGTTAGTAGAGAAGTTTAAGTTTGCTAGGCAGAAGTCTAAACTAGCTGGAACGATTCGTGGCTCATATTTTGTAATTAAAGGTGAATATTAAAGTAGGATAAAATGAAAGACCCACAAGGTAATTAGAAATTACTTGTGGGTCTTCTTTTTAAGCTAAAACGTTCATAACGTTTTTGACAGCTGCAACTGAACGATCTAACGCTGATTTTTCTTCAGCGGTTAAATCTAATTCGATAATTTGTTCAATACCGTTTCCGCCAATAATTGTAGGAACTCCTAAGTAAATACCGCTGTACCCATATTCGCCTTCTAAATAAGCGATTGTAGGTAATACGCGACGTTGATCCTTAAGTATAGCTTCAACCATCTCTACTAAAGATGCAGCAGGTGCATAATAAGCACTTCCGTTACCTAGTAGATTAACGATTTCTCCGCCACCCTTACGAGTACGTTCAACAATAGCTTCTAAACGATCTTTTGGAATTAATTTTTCTAATGGAATACCACCAGCATATGAATAACGCACTAATGGTACCATATCGTCTCCGTGACCACCTAAAACAAATCCAGAAATATCTTTAACGGATAAATTTAATTCTTGAGCTACAAACGTTCTAAAACGTGCTGTGTCAAGAACTCCAGATTGTCCTATAACGCGGTGTTTAGGAAAACCAGCTTCTTTGTATACTGTATAAGTCATTGCATCAACCGGATTAGTTAAAACAACGATTGTACAGTTAGGAGAGTATTTTACGATTTCACGAGTAACTGCTTTCATGATGTTTGAGTTAGTTGATACTAGATCGTCACGGCTCATACCCGGTTTACGAGCGATACCTGCTGTAATGACTACTACATCTGAATCAGCTGTGTCAGCATAATCACTAGTACCAATAATGTTAGCATCAAATCCTTGAACTGGACTTGCTTCAAGCATATCTAAGGCTTTGCCCTTAGTAGGGTTCTCAAGTTGTGGAATATCAACTATCACAACATCCCCTAATTCCTTTTGTGCAAGCAAGAAAGCTGTTGTAGCACCAGTAAACCCAGCACCTACTACGGAAATTTTACGTCTACGAATTGACATACAAATACCTCCCTTTTATTTACAAACACAATTTAATTATACAAGAACTGATTCCATATTTGAAATTAATTCGTTTGCAAATTCAGAACATTTCACTTCAGTAGCTCCATCCATTAGACGAGCAAAGTCATAAGTAACAACTTTTGAAGCGATTGTTTTTTCCATTGATTTAAGAATCATAGAAGCTGCTTCATTCCAACCCATATGCTCAAGCATTAATACTCCAGAAAGAATAACTGAAGATGGGTTTACTTTATCTAAACCAGCGTATTTAGGTGCTGTTCCATGAGTAGCTTCAAAAATAGCATGTCCAGTTTCGTAGTTGATATTTGCTCCAGGAGCGATACCAATTCCACCAACTTGAGCAGCAAGTGCATCAGAAATATAGTCACCATTTAAGTTCATTGTAGCAACTACATCGAACTCACGTGGTCTAGTTAAAATTTGTTGTAAGAAGATATCAGCAATGCTGTCTTTTACTAGGATTTTCCCAGCTTTTTCAGCTTCATCCATTGCTTTGTTAGCAGCGTCTTTACCGCTTGTTTCTACAATGCGATCGTATTCTGCCCATGTAAATACTTTGTCGCCGAATTCTTGCTCAGCAACTTCATAACCCCAGTTCTTAAATGCACCTTCAGTAAATTTCATGATATTACCTTTATGAACTAAAGTTAAAGATTTACGGTTTTCTTGGATTGCATAATTAATTGCTGCACGTACAAGACGTTTTGTACCTTCTTCAGAAACTGGTTTGATACCGATACCAGATGTTTCTGGGAAACGGATTTTATTAACACCCATTTCTTTTTGTAAGAATTCGATAACTTTTTGAACTGCTTCAGAACCTTTTTCATATTCGATACCTGCATAGATATCTTCAGTGTTTTCACGGAAAATTACCATGTCAGTATCTTCTGGACGTTTAACTGGTGAAGGTACACCTTCAAAGTAACGTACAGGACGTAAGCACACAAATAAATCTAATTCTTGACGTAGAGCAACGTTTAAAGAACGAATACCACCACCAACTGGAGTTGTTAAAGGTCCTTTAATTGCGATCATGTACTCTTCAATTAAATTTAAAGTTTCTTGAGGTAACCATTCACCAGTAACATTAAATGCTTTTTCACCAGCAAGAACTTCTTTCCATTCAATTTTACGATTACCATTATATGCTTTTTCAACAGCTGCATCTAAAACACGTGATGATGCTGCCCAAATATCTGGGCCTGTACCGTCGCCTTCAATAAAAGGAATAATTGGATTGTTTGGCACGTTTAATTGGCCGTCTACTAATGTAATTTTTTCAGCTTGCATTACATGCTCCCCCTTGTATAAATAAATTAAATTCATTAAAATACATGCTTTTGAGAGGAAGATTCCTCTTCCTCTCTTTACTATACCACTATTATTCGAATATTAAATACTATTTTAAGTATTCAATTATTTCTTTATGCACGCTCTTCAATTGGAATGTAAGAGTTTTTCTCTGGTCCTGTATAATCTGCACGCGGACGAATAATACGATTATTTTCATATTGTTCTAAAATGTGTGCAGTCCAGCCAGACATACGGCTAATAGCAAAGATTGGAGTGAATAAATCATGTTCAATTCCTAAGCTGTGATAAACAGATGCAGAGTAGAAATCAACATTTGGTGGAATATTCTTTTGAGTTGTAACAAGTTCTTCAATTTTTTCAGACATTGTGTACCATTTTAACTCTCCAGTAATTGCACCTAATTGACGAGACATTTCTTTTAAATGTTTCGCACGTGGGTCCCCACCACGATATACGCGATGTCCGAATCCCATAATTTTCGCTTTAGCATCCATTTTCTCTTGAATGTAAGATTCAACATTTTCAATCTCACCGATTTCAGCTAACATTTTCATAACGCTTTCATTTGCGCCGCCGTGTAATGGACCTTTTAAAGCTCCAATCGCAGCTGTAATACCTGAATAAATATCAGATAATGTAGCTACGCAAACGCGTGCAGTAAATGTCGAAGCATTTAATTCATGGTCAGCATGTAGTACTAAAGCCTTATTAATTGCTTCTTCAGCAATTGCATTAGGTTTATCACCTGTTAGCATGTATAAGAAGTTAGCCGAATAAGATAAATCTTTATTAGGAGCAACTGGTTCAAGCCCTTGACGAATTCGAGAAAACGCTGCCACAAATGTTGAAACTTTAGCTTGAAGTTGGATTGCTTTAAGATAATTTGAATCTGAGTCCATTGCTTCAGCATTTTTATCATACAATGCAAGCATTGAAATAACTGTACGTAGTACAGTCATAGGATGTACATTTTTTAAATTAGTTGATTTTAAGTAAGTAATAACTTCTTCTGGTAATTCGGCATTATCTGCTAATTGAGAAGCAAGTTCTTTAAGTTGATCCTTATTTGGTAACTTGCGATGCCATAATAAATATACTACTTCTTCAAAACTTGCATATTCTGCTAATTCATCAATACCGATACCCACATACGTTAATGTATCATCAATAATAGAACTTATAGAAGTCGTAGCTGCTACAACACCCTCTAAACCACTTTTAACTGTCATATTCCCCTCTCTCCTTTACGCAAAAATTTCCCTAGTATTTAATACATACATATACTGGTATAACTCTTTTTAAATACCGAGTATATATAGAAAGGAACCCTACTATCACTTATTATAAACAATAATCTGACTTTTGTGAATGAAAACAATTTACTAAAATATAATTATTATGCAATTACTTAATTAATTCTACAATCCAAATGAATAGATATGCGATTCCAGCTCCAATTAAAGGCCCTACTGCAACCCCTTTAAATACCGCTACAGACAGTACAGTACCTAGTACTAATGCTGCTGTTATTTGTGGACTAGTTGCTAATAATTGTACTCCACCTTTTGCCAAAAGAGCTACGGCGATACCAGAGAGTAGTGCGATCCAGGCAACAGGGGTTTTTAATGCATCAATCAAATTTTTAAAACCGATTTCTCCGGTCGCTATTGGTACTAATACAGCAATCGTAATGATTGTTACGCCTAAATTAATACCTTTTGATTGCATATACGGAAATACTCGAACTCCTAAGGGAGTATATTTTAGTACTAACAATACTATAATTGAAATAATTAAAGAGTTATTTTTAGCGATTGCACCAATTAATAATAAAACTAAGAGAAAAATTGTCGATTCACTCATTTGTTAGTATCCCCTTAATGTATAATTTATTAATAAATACTATCAAACTTTACTATTATAAAAAAATAATTCTTGATAAAATAAGACAAGAGGACTCATTTCACTTTGGAAGGAGGTAAAAGTTTGAATAGAACTTTAGTTTTTCAGATCATTCGGTTTTTATTTGTTATCGCATGTACTATTCTAGGTCTTTACGTGGCACTATTCATCTCAAAACTTACATACCCTTTCATCATTGCTTTAATCATTGCATACCTTTTAAATCCACTAGTAAATTTTTTAAACGAAAAAGCCAGAGTACCTAGAGGAATAGCAGCATTTTTATCAATTATTTTACTATTAGCTATTCTAGCAGGATTATTTACATTACTAATTACGGAAATCATCTCAGGCTCTACCTATTTAATTCAAGTTGTTCCAGAAAGCTTTGAACGATTAATTTATTTCGTTGAAAATCTTGTTACTGATAAGGTGATTCCTTTATATGACTTGATTATGAGTAAATATAGTCAACTCGGAGCTGGTCAACAACATACGATTCGCACAAATATACAATCGATTGGCGATTCTGCAATTAATCTAGGAAAAGAAGCATTAAATGGTATTATTGTAGGGATTAAGTTAGTAATCGCTTTATTACCAAATACTGCTACCTTAATATTCGTTTCTTTATTAGCAACTTTCTTTATTAGTAAAGATTGGTACAAAATAAAAAATTTATTCGCAAAATATACACCAGATCGAATTCAACATTACAGCAAAACAATTTTTATTGATTTACGAAAAGCTTTATTTGGTTTTATTAAAGCACATATCACTCTTATTTCTATGACGACTGTGCTAGTCTTAATCGGATTATTAATATTAAGAGTTCCTTTTGCAATCACTATAGCTATTCTAATTGGCTTCATCGACTTACTTCCATACCTAGGAACTGGCTTAATTTTCATACCATGGATCTTATATACATTTCTGTCTAGCGATTATAAATTAACGATTGGTCTCGCAATTTTATATGGTGTTGTAATTGTCCAACGTCAACTTGCAGAGCCAAAAGTTCTATCTTCAAATATTGGACTACAACCACTTCCTACTTTAATCTCGATATTTGTTGGTTTTAAATTTTTTGGTCTACTAGGATTGATAGCCGGTCCAGTAACCTTAGTAATTTTATCAACTTTGTATCGAGCAAGAGTCTTCCATGAACTTTGGTATTATATTAGAGGTTCGAATTAAACTGAAAATCAATTTATTATTTCTTTGCAAAAATAAAACGAGAAAGCTAACCGCTTTCTCGTTTTTTTGTCTCTGATAAAAAATCAATTGTATTTCCAATGTTTATTTCTTTATATAACCTGTCCAAACAACATTACCCTTTAGCCTTTTCATGACAAAATAAATAAGTTGTTGAACAAATTTGATTCTAATTGGTTTAATTAGCAAAACGATTGCTAGTAAGTCGGTAATTGGTCCTGGAATAAAAAATAGGAGGCCAATTAGGAAAAATGACAATCCCTCTATCATGATTAAATCCGGCATTTTGCCAGCCCGAATCTGTTCTCCGGCTTGATTTTTAACTGTAACCCAAACGGTTCTCATGATATATATACCAATCAAAAGCGTACCGATTAGCCAAAGAAATACTGATAAGGAACCAATTACTCTACCAAGTAATGTTAAACAGATTAAATCAATTAATGGGATTAACAATAGCCAACCAACAAGTTTTTTCATGATCGTTTCACCTCTTGCTTAGAATTAAAAATATATCTCTTAATAATCTTATGCACGTCAAAAAATAAAGAGAAGGAAACTTTGTCCTTCTCTTTATTATATCTTAAAATATGCTTTTATGTCCTGTACTAACTATTCCTCTTGAAGCATCTACTGTAACAGCTTGACCGTTTACTAAGATGTTTGTTGCATTTTCAACTCCAACAATTACTGGAATACCTAAGCTAACACCTACTACTGCAGCATGGCTAGTTAATCCACCTTCTTCAGTAATAATAGCCGCTGCTCTTTCAATCGCTGGCATCATGTCTCGATCTGTACTATTTGTTACAAGAATACTTCCTGGTGTAACTTTCGAAACAGCTTCTTCACCAGTTTTTGCGATGACAACTTTTCCTGCAGCAGTTTTGCGACCAATACCTTGACCTTGAGCGATCACGTCACCTACTACATGGATTTTCATCATATTTGTCATACCTGTTTCACCAACTGGTAATCCAGCAGTAATGATGACAGTATCACCATTTGAAACAAATTTAGCGTCTTGAGCCGCTTCCATAGCATGTTGTAACATTTCGTCAGTTGAGTTTGCTCTTTCTCTATATTCAGTTTGTACTCCCCAAACTAAAGTTAGGCGGCGACAAATACGAATATCAGATGTAATAGCTAATATAGGAGCTTTTGGACGATATTTTGAAATCATTTTCGCAGTATGTCCACTCTCAGTAGGAGCAATAATTGCAGCTACTTTTAAGTTTAAAGCCGTTGCTGCAACCGATTGACCAATTGCATCTGTAATTGTTCCTTTATTTTCTCTTTGACGCTTTTTAAATAATTCTTCGTATTGTAAGCTTTTTTCAATTCGAAGCGCAATTGAGTTCATCATTGAAACAGATTCGACTGGATATGAACCTGCAGCAGTTTCTCCTGATAACATAATTGCATCAGTTCCATCAAGAATGGCATTTGCAACGTCACTTGCCTCTGCTCGTGTTGGTCGAGGATTACGTTGCATAGAATCTAACATTTGAGTAGCTGTAATTACTGGCTTACCTAAATTATTACATTTTTTAATTAATAGTTTTTGAACGATTGGTACCTCTTCTGGTGGAATTTCTACACCCATATCACCACGTGCAACCATTAAACCATCTGAAACCTCAAGAATTTCATCGATATTATCGATCCCTTCTTGGTTTTCGATTTTCGGTATAATTTGAATATACTCAGCGCCATGTTTACCTAAAAGCTCACGAATTTCTAATACATCAGAAGCTTTACGAACGAAAGATGCGGCAATAAAATCAACATTTTGTTCAATACCAAATTGGATATCGCTTATATCTTTTTCTGTAATACCAGGTAAATTTACACGTACATTTGGTACGTTTACACCTTTTTTATTTTTTACTAAACCGCTGTTTAACACTTTAGTACGAATATCATTTCCTTCAATACCGATAACTTCTAATCCGATTAATCCATCATCGATAAGAATTCTAGAACCAACATGTACGTCATCAATTAAACCTTCGTAAGAAACCGCAAATTTTTCTGCTGTACCTACTACTGGTTCTGTAGTAATAATAACTTCATTTCCAGTTGTTAATTCTGCTTGGCCACCTTCAAAATCTAAAGTACGAATTTCTGGACCTTTTGTATCTAAAAGAATCGCTACAGTTCTACCAGTTTGTTTTGAAGCCTCGCGGATACTTGTAATTCTTGCAGCATGCTCTTCATGAGAACCATGCGAGAAATTTAAACGTGCTACGTTCATTCCTGCATTAATTAACTCTACTAATTTTTCTACCGATTCACTAGCAGGACCAATCGTACAAACTATTTTTGTTTTACGCATTTTTTACCCTCCAAATTTATATAAAACTCTATACTATTACGAAATTTATGAAATCGATTGCCCAATTAAATCTAACTAATTAAATTGAAAGTTCTTGAGATAATTGGTACATATCTCGATCAAGTTCATGCTTTTTAGATAGTGCTTCGATAATGTCATGGTCAACTAACTTATTATTTTGGATTCCAACACAACGTCCACCTTTGCCCTCCATAAGTAGTTCAACCGCTCTTGCTCCTAGACGACTTGCTAAAACTCGATCAGCAGCACTTGGTGAACCACCACGTTGAACATGTCCTAAAACTGTTACACGTGTATCAAAGTGAGTTCGCTCTTGTATTACTTTACCTATCTCAATTGCACTTCCGACGCCTTCTGCAACTACAATGATACTATGTTTTTTGCCACGCTCACTACCACGGTTTAATTTACTAATAATATCATCCATATCATAGTCACATTCAGGTATTAAAATCGTTTCTGCACCATCAGCTAACCCTGCCCATAATGCAATATCACCTGCGTTACGACCCATAACTTCAATTACATATGTACGCTCATGTGATGTCGCTGTATCACGAATTTTATCAATTGCATCAATAACAGTATTTAATGCTGTATCGAATCCAATTGTAAAATCTGTACCTGGGATATCATTATCAATTGTACCTGGAACACCAACGCAAGGATAACCATGTTCAGTCAGCTTCTTTGCACCTTGATATGATCCATCTCCACCAATAACAACTAATCCTTCAATTCCGAACTTTTTAAGTTGTTCGATCCCTTTCATTTGTCCTTCCAATGTTTTAAATTCTGGACAACGAGCACTAAGTAGTTTTGTCCCACCACGATGAATAATATCACCTACAGAACCTAACTCTAGCTTCTCAATATTTCCATTAATAAGACCAGAATAACCTTGGTATACACCATAAACTTCAAGACCATGGAAAATCGCTTTCCTTACAACTGCACGTACAGCAGCGTTCATTCCTGGAGAGTCTCCTCCACTAGTTAATACGCCAATTCTTTTCATTATGTATTCACCTCAATGATTTTACCTTATGCATTTATTCATTTTTATAAAGTACCATGTAATGCCTATTTAAACAATAGAAATAATGTGAACTTTTTCATAAACTTTTTTTAATGAATGAAACACTTTTAAAAAGTATGACGACATCTTTATGCATATTGCTATTTTTTACTAATTTTATAAAAAAAATACAAAAAGAGCATGCTAACATATTGTTTCACACACTCTAGAAGTTAAACTAAATATTATTGGTTAAAAGAAATTTTCCCTAACTTTGCGTGTTTTTCATATCGTTGTTGAACTAGCTCTTCTTTATCCATAGTTAACAGTGACTTTAATGTTTCATATAAGTACTTGTCAATATACTTAGCCTGTTGTTCAACATCATTTTGCGCTCCACCTTTTACTTCAGGAATAATTTGGTCAACTACACCTAAATCTAATAAGTCTGGAGCTGTTATTTTCATTGTTTCAGCTGCTCTACGTGCTTGTGAAGAATCTTTCCATAATAATGCTGCTGCACCTTCTGGTGATATTACAGAGTAAGTTGAGTTTTCTAACATCAGTAACTTATTACCAATTCCTAATGCTAAAGCTCCACCACTACCACCTTCGCCAATTACAATACAAATAGTAGGTACTTTTAAGCCTGCCATTTCAAAAATATTTCGGGCAATTGCTTCACTTTGTCCACGCTCTTCAGCTGCCTTACCAGGATATGCACCTTTTGTATCGATAAACGCGATAATCGGTCTGTTAAATTTCTCTGCTTGCTTCATTAAACGAAGTGCTTTTCGGTACCCTTCTGGATGTGGCATACCGAAATTACGTCGAATATTTTCTTTTGTATCTTTACCACGTTGATGTCCAACGATAGTAACCGGTAATCCACGGTAAGATGCGATACCTGAAACGATTGCAGCATCGTCTCCAAATAATCGATCACCATGACACTCAAAGAAATCTGTAAATAATCTATTAACATAATCTAAAGTAGTTGGTCGTTCAGGATGTCTAGCAACTTGTACACGATCCCAAACTCCCATGTTACCGTATATTTCATTTTCTAAGGTTTTTAAACGTTCTTCTAAACGTCTGATTTCTTCAGAAAAATCAACATCATGTTGACTTGTATAAACCTTAAGTTCATCTATTTTCGTCTTTAGTTCATGAATCGGTTTTTCGAATTCTAACATAACCACTATTGCAAGACACCCCCTTGATGTAAGTTAAGGATTGTAAATAATTTTGAACGTAATTCTAATCGTGAAATGACTGCATCAAGCTGACCATGATTCATTAGGAATTCAGCAGTTTGGAAGTCTTCAGGTAATTCTTCACGGATCGTTTGCTCAATAATACGTCTACCAGCAAAACCAATTAAAGCACCCGGCTCAGCAAAATTAAAATCGCCTAAAGATGCAAAACTAGCAGATACTCCACCTGTAGTTGGATTTGTCATAATTGAAATTGCTAAATAACCTAGCTCGCTATGCTTTTTAAGCGCAGCACTAGTTTTTGCCATTTGCATTAAACTTAAAATACCTTCCTGCATACGAGCTCCGCCGGATGCAGTAAAAATAATAAATGGTGAACCGTCAGATGAAGCTCGCTCAACTGCACGAGTTATTTTCTCTCCGACAACAGATCCCATGCTTCCCATTCGGAATCTTGCATCCATAACTGCAATTACAACAGGAATTCCGTCGATTTTTCCTTTTCCTGTAACAATCGCCTCGTTAAGCTCAGTTTTTTTACGATCCCCTTCAAGCTTCTCTATGTAATCAGGGAAGTGTAGCGGATTTGCAGAAACCATATTTTGATCAAACTCTTCAAAAGTATCTTCATCAATTAAGCTTTCGATTCTTTCGAATGCTGTCATTTGATGGTGATAACCACAATTATTACAAACTTTTAGGTTTTTTATTAATTCTTTTGTAATACTAATTTTTTTACATTTAGGACATTTTGTCATAACACCGTCAGGTAAATCTTGTCTCATTACTTCTGAAGGTATAGATGCATATTTTTTCTTTTTGGAAAATAAGTCTTTGATTTGCAACCTAATTCCTCCTAACTTTTTTAGTACTAAATACTAATAGGATACTATAAATGTTATACACTTTTTGTTAACATTTGTCGATAAAATTCAGCTAAATTTCGTCATTTCAACCATTTAACCAACTTGAAATTTGTAGAAAATCTAAAAAAATTAATTTATACATTTTTTATGTAATTCCTTTAATTTCCAACAATCTTTGCGCTTTTTTACCACATCTAAGTATTATATCAGATAAAAAAGGATAGTACTACATTACTTAATTTTAGTATTGTAATACTATCCCCATTAATATTGATATCTGGTAATAAAACTATTTAATTAAAGCTAGTTTTTTTGTTTTTTCTTCGATTTCTTTCGGGTCAACATTCAGTCTCGCAACCCCTGTTTCCATTGCAGCTTTTGCTACACTAGCAGCTACTTTTGGAGCCACTCGAGGATCAAATGGCGCTGGAATAATAAAATCTGGAGATAGATCAGCTTCACTTACTAAGCTTGCAATTGCATTTACTGCAGCAATTTTCATCTCTTCATTAATATGTGTAGCACGAACATCTAATGCTCCACGGAAAATTCCTGGGAATGCAAGAACATTATTTACTTGGTTAGGATAATCACTGCGACCAGTACCGATTACTAAAGCGCCTGCTTCTTTTGCATCTTCAGGCATAATTTCTGGATCTGGATTAGCCATTGCAAAAATAATAGGATTTTCATTCATTGAACGAACCATTTCTTGAGTTACTGCTCCTTTTACAGAAACCCCAATAAATACGTCTGCCCCTTCGAGTACTTCTTTAAGGCTACCTTGAATTTTATCTTTATTTGTGTATTTTGCAACTTCATTTTTTACGCTATTCATACCATTTGGACGCCCTTCGTAAATCGAGCCTTTTGTATCACACATAATAATTTGACGAACACCAAAACGATACAATAATTTTAATATAGCAATACCTGCAGCTCCTGCACCATTTAGGACCACTTTAATATCAGCCATATTTTTATTCACTATTTTTAAAGCATTTACTAAACCTGCAAGTGTAACGATCGCCGTTCCATGTTGATCATCATGGAATATAGGAATATTTGTTTCACGCTTTAAGCGCTCTTCTATTATAAAGCAGTTTGGAGCTGCAATATCCTCTAAATTTATTCCACCAAATGTAGGCTCTAACAATTTTACTGTTTGAATGATTTGCTCTACATCTTGCGTATTTAAGCAGATTGGAAATGCATCAACACCAGCAAAGCTTTTAAATAACGCAGCTTTACCTTCCATTACAGGTAATGCAGCCTCTGGACCAATATTACCTAGTCCAAGAACGGCAGATCCGTCCGAAACTACACCAACCATATTACCTTTCATTGTGTATTCATACACTCTGCTTTTTTCTTCGTAAATTTCTTTACACGGCTCGGCAACACCTGGTGAGTACGCTAAACTTAGTTCTTTAGCATTTGTAACTGGCACCTTAGAAACTGTTTCTAATTTACCTTGATGTACTCTATGCATATGTAATGCTTCTTCACTTAATAATGACAAACTATTCACTCTCCCTAATGTTGACGAGTTGACTTTTCAACTGTATATTTCTTAGTGATTTTCTCTTTAAAAGGTAAAAATTTCTTTTTGTATGATATCACATGTATGTTAATAATAAATAGTTTAGAGAAGAATGTCTATTTCTTTAATACAACATTTGCATCTCCTACAATATTTCTTAACATCGAAAGACAATTCACAGAAGGATTCACATAATAGTGTTCAGATAATTGAACAGCTTTTTTATCTTCTTCATAGTAAAGCACAACTTTCGCATGCCCTTTATACTTAGAGATCGTTTGCTGTATTGTGTACGAAATATTTTTATTAGTATGTCCCGTTATTTTAATAAATAAAGTATACTTCTTTTGGTCGTTTATTTCTTCCATTTCTTCGATTGTAAGGACTTCATTTATTATTAATTGTTTTCTTTCATCCCGTTCATCAACTTTTGCTTTAACTACAACTACTTCTTTTTCTTTTAATTTATGACGGTATTTTTCAAAAGTAGTTGGAAATACAACAGCATCAATTGAAGAACTTAAATCTTCAACTTGTAAAAAAGCCATATGCTGCTGTTTTTTTGTTTTTGTAATCCTTAAGTCCTTAATATAGACAAACAGTAGATGCTCTGTATCTTTCTTCATCATAATTGATGTAATAGTCCCGGCATTACTTTCATTCAGCAACTTCTCGTATTGACTAATCGGATGACCTGATAAATAAGTTCCTAAAGCTTGTTTTTCAAGTTCAAGCTTGATTGAAATTTTCATTGGCTCCACTTTAATAATTTCTGGTTTAGGCACAAAATCTTCATCAAGAAATAAATCAAATTGATCTTCATTTTCAGGTCTTACTATATCCACGTAATCAAAAATCATATCAATATTTGCTAATAGTGTTGCACGGTCGAGCTCAAACTCATCAAAGCATCCCGAAAAAATTAAATTTTCTATACTTTTTCGGTTTAATGCTTTTGGTGAAATTTTAATGCAAACCTCAAAAAAATCTTTATATGGCCGCTTTTGTAGAATTTCTCTTACAGTTGCCATTCCTATATTTTTAATAGCTAATAAACTATATCGAATTCCATTTCCTTCAACTACAAATGCGTATTGACTTTTATTTATTGAAGGTGGATAGATTGGGATCCCTTTTAATTTTGCTTCCCCAATATAATTCGATACTTTCTCTTCACTTCCTATAAAACTCGATAAAAGTGCTGCATAAAATTCTAGAGGAAAATTTGCCTTTAAATATGCTAGTTGATACGCAATCATACTATACGCTACAGCATGACTCCTATTAAATCCATAATTAGCAAATTGGACAATTAAATCGTATACTTCATTTGCAACTTGTTCATCATAACCTTTAGCTATTGCACCTTCTACAAAATGAATTCTTTCTTCATCTAAAACTTCCTTCTTCTTTTTACTTACAGCTCTTCGAAGTAAGTCTGCTTCACTTAAAGTAAATCCTGAAAGTGTCGAAGCAATTTGCATGATTTGCTCTTGATATATGATTACACCATATGTTGGTTTTAATATTTTTTCTAAAACTGGATGAGGATACGTAACATTCTCCAATCCATGCTTATATTGAATAAATCTAGGGATTTGCTCCATTGGACCCGGACGATATAACGCGTTTACAGCCACTATATCTTCAAACTGATTAGGCTGTAATTGCTGTAGTACTCTTCTCATCCCTGATGATTCTAACTGAAATACGCCTGAGGTATCTCCTTTACTAAGAACTTCAAATGTTTTTAGATCTTGTAACGGAATTTCTTCCAAATTAATTACTTCGCCTTTTGCTTCATAAATTAATCGACAGACCTCTTCCAATAAACTTAAGTTACGTAGACCAAGGAAATCCATTTTTACTAATCCAAGCTCTTCAAGGATTTCTGCAGGATATTGTGTTAAAAACACTCCATGATTCCCCTCTTGTAGCGGGACAACATTTGTTAAGGGAAGTTCAGAAATAATTACACCTGCTGCATGGATGCTTGTATGACGAGGTAATCCTTCAACTTGGCAAGCTACCTCAAATATCCGTTTATGAATACCAGAATGTTCAACATGATTTTTAAATGCTTTTGATTGCTCAAAGACATCTTTTAATGAAATTCCTAATGATGATGGAATTAACTTTGAATACCGATCTATTTCAGTTGGTGTAAGCCCCATTACCCTGGCAATATCTCGAATAGCTGCTTTTGCTCCTAATGTTCCGAATGTAATAATTTGTGCAACATGCACATCACCATATTTTGAAGCGACATAATCAATCATTTCATCTCGTCGATGATCTGGAAAGTCAATATCAATATCTGGCATTGTAATTCTTTCTTCATTTAAAAAACGTTCAAATAGTAAATTATAATGTATTGGGTCTACATTCGTAATTTTTAATACGTAAGCCACTAAAGATCCCGCAGCGGAACCACGTCCTGGTCCAACAAATATCCCTTGTTCAAGTGCATATTTAATAAAGTCCCAAACAATGAGGAAGTAATCATTAAATCCCATCTTATTGATTGTATTTAACTCAAATTCTAATCTTTGTTTAAGTTCATCATTTATTTCCCCGTACCGCTCAATCATGCCATTTTCACAAACCATTTTTAAATATTCCACTGTTGAATATTCATCAGGTACTGGATACTTAGGCAATAACGGCTGATGAAAAGGAATCGTTACATTACAGATATCTGAAATATGGATAGTGTTTTGAAATGCTTCTTCCTCATCAGAAAACAGCTTCAATAATTCGGCTTTTGATTTATAATAATATTCGTTGGAATGTAATCTTGGTCTTGATTCGTCCGATAACTTAGTACCATTTTTAACTGAAAATAATGCATCTTGAATAAGTGCATCCTCTTTTTCAATATATCGAACGTCATTTGTAACTACTAAACTGATGTTTGTTTCTTTTTGTACTTGTTTAATGAGTGGATATAGCAAACGATCTTCAGGTAAACCGTGATCTTGAATACTGACAAAAAATTGATCAAAAATTGATTGATACTCTTTTAAATGAACAATAGCTCTTTCTATTTCTCCATTCAGTAGTAAGTTTTCAATTTCTCCCTCGATTCCTGGCGTAATTGCAATCACGCCGTTACTATATGCCGATAACCACTTTTTAGGAATTCCTTCTGGTGATTTTGTCCCTATTATACTTGTAAGTTTTAAAAGGTTTTGATAACCAGTCAGATCTTTTGCTAGAAAAATCATCGGATAAGACTGCTGTTCATCCATTAAAATTGAGATTTTCACCCCAATAATTGGCTTAATCCCCGCTTTTTTACACGCATGATAAAAAGGAATTACCCCGTACATGACATTTTCATCTGCAATAGCAAGCGCAGGATGTCCTTCTCTAACAGCAGCATTAATTAATTCATCTATTTTACATGCGCTTTGCAATAAACTATAAGAACTTTGAACTTGCAAATGAACAAAACTCATCTACATTCCTCCTTACCATCTTTTCAATATAATCTATTCTATCACAAAATACGAACTTACATTCTATTTTTGTTCGTGAAAATTAAAACATATCTTTTATTTTAAACTTACTTTAATACTCATCATACACATAACACTTTGTCCATATATATTAATGGAGGGAGTGAGGACAATTGGAGCTTAAGTTGCCATTTATACCAGCATTAATTTCAATGTATTTTATTTCACTAGGAATCATAATAGGTGGATCGATAATTGGTTCAATCGGTTACTACGTCATTGGACAGCCACCACTTAGCAGCATGTATGATTTATCAATGAAGTTACGAATTTGGGCAATTGTTGGGGCGATTGGTGGAACATTCGATACATTCTATAGTTTTGAAAAAGGATTATTTGAAGGAGAAACAATTGAATTCATTAAGCAAATTTTCATGATTATAGCCGCCATGGGAGGAACTCATACAGGTACAATCATTATCCAATGGTTTACAGGAGAACACGTTTAATGAAAGCTCCTCCAGAACAACTCTCCCACGCTTGGGCTAAATTTTTTGTAGGCATTTTTTTCGGGTTTATCATTAGTTGGCTCGTTTTTATTTATTTTTATGGTGTGACTGAAGAAGAGCAAGTAAAACAAATATCTGAATTAAAAATGCTCAATAAACAATATTTAAGAGATAAAAATATATTTATTGAAAATATGGAGCGAATGAACAAGGAAAAGAAACGAAATTTAACAGTTCAAGATATCAAGGTGACAATTTTAAATTACAAACAATACAATATAAATGCCTTTACTAATAATCAACTTGTTACTGATGTAAAGGATGATCTAAGTAATTTACTTACTCAAGATATTAAAAGCGTTTCACAAAATCGGGAATTATTAAGACGTGCAATCGAAAACAAAGTTTATATTAAAGATGATCGGCGTTTTAAACTTGAAATAGATACAATCTACTTTGATACCGTATTAGAAATCACATTAAAAATAAAAAGCACAAAATAAATGAGAGGCTAGCATTCGATTAGCCTCTCAAATTTATTTTTTTAAGCTTTATTTTTCTTCCCTACAAACCTTTTTTAATTCTTCCACTACTTTTTCTGCTTCTTCCCATGAGAAGACTTTCGCTCCAGAAGCAAGCGGATGTCCACCCCCGTTAAACATAGCAGCTACTCCATTTATAACTGGTCCTTTTGAACGAAGACGTACTCGAATTAAATCCTCTTCCTCTAAAAAGATAACCCAAGCTTTTACTCCTTTTATATGTCCAAGTGAACTTACAGCCAACGAAGCTTGTTCAGAATTAACATTGTATTCATCCATTAGAGCCTTTGTCATGTTTATATGACCGACTCCCTCTTCTGTCAGTTTAAAATTTTGAAGAACATATCCATTTAAATGTGCCATCTCAATTGATGTTTCGTACATATTGTCATATATTTCATTAATTGAAAAATCCTTTTTTATCAAATTACTAGCTGCATGAAAAGTTCTTTCTGTTGTACTTGGAAATAAGAATCTTCCTGTATCTCCAATAATCCCCGCATAAATTAGTCTCGCAGCTTTGTCAGTTACGACTAATTGTTCATTACTACTCTCTGCCAGTTCAAAAATTAACTCACTTGTTGAACTGGCAGTAGTATCTACATGCATAATGTCACCGTATGGATCTACATTCGGATGATGGTCAATTTTAATCAGTTTCTTTCCAGATGAATATCTTGCGTCATCTACTCGTTCAGTATTGGCAGTGTCACAAACAATGACAAGAGCATCCTCATATACTTCATCTGCAATTTCATCCATTTTATATAAATACTCTAGAGATTGTGGCAAATGTCCTACTACATATACTTTTTTAGCGGGATAACTTGCTTTAATCATCTCTGCTAAACCACACTGTGAACCGATTGCATCTGGATCTGGGCGAACATGACGATGAATGATTATCGTATCAAACGAATGTATATCTTTTAAAATTTGTTCCTTCAACATTAAACTCTCCTTTATATGAAAACTTTTGAAATATAGTTTCTATGACTGTAAAATAGAATTATGTATTAGTCATTGAAAGGTGGAAGCTAAGTGAATAGCATTGCAACAATCGTAATTATATCTTTTCTATTCTTCTTATTTTACGTTACCAAATTTTTCTTTACAAGCGAACTATTAACAAAAAAAATTGCCGGGTCACGTGCCAGATTAACTTTTGGATTATTCTTATTGCTTTACGGTATAAATCAAATGGTAGCAAAGCTTGAATTAATCACAATTTGTGTCGGTATTCTTTTCATTCTATTTGGTGCGGCAAATCTATATCGTGGATACTTACAAAATAAGCATTATAAAGCAATTGAAAATAAACAAACTATTTAATCTATAGTAATCTAGAAAGTGAGAAAACTTACATGATGACAGAAGATCTATTTTCATCTAAATTTGATGAACTAGTAGAATTATCACATTCTAGTATTAAACTTCAAAAACTACTTACTTTTGCAGAAGAATTAGAAAATCAAGAGGAATGGGGATATCTATATTACGTTAATATGGAATTAGCAGAAACTGCTTTTTCTATTGGTGAAATAGATTTATTTATTGATACCTTTTTGTGGTGTGTAGATTTATATGATCAAAACGAAGAACGTATCGAGCAAGAGCAGATCCTATGGTTGTACAAGTGGTTGTTAGAAATAATACCTCAGTCCCTCAGATTCTCGTTAGAAGAAATTCACCATTATTTCGAGGATTTTAAGAATCGTTTAGTAATTGCTAACTATTCTTTAAGACCTTATTTTCAATCTCTATTTATAATGAATTTATATTTAAATCAAATTGATTACGCAAAACAAAACTTTCAACTATATAAAAAATCTCCAAAGGATCATTTAAGTAATTGCGAAAAATGTGAAATGTATGGTGAAATGATTTATTTACTAAAAACGGATCATCTTCAAGAAGCGTTAAATTTACAAAATAAAATAATGAATAGCTCAGTTGATTGTGACGAAGCGATTCACAAATCCTACTCAAAATTACTGCTTCCTTTATTAGAAGAAAGCAAAATAGATGAAGCATTAATTATTCAACAAAAAGCTTATTTTGTAACATACAATCGCACAAAATACATTCCTGAACTAAGTGAACAAATGATCTTTTTAACTTTTTGTGATCCTGACAGAGCAATTGAATTGTTCTATAAACATGTTGATTTATGTGATAATCTTTCAAATCTATCATATAAATTCGAGTTTTGGCTAGCAGCATTATTTATGGCGAAAAAATTGAAAATAAATGAAGATGAATTTATTTATGACTTAGAGAAATTAGAGAAAATTGTATATGACTTAGCAAAAGATTTTGATACTAGAAACGAAAATAATGAATTTGTTAATCGAGTTACTAAACTACTTTCGAAATAAATATACGGGATGATATTTTCATAAACTTCAAAGGCAGGGAATGGTTTCCTGCTTTTTTTTTACGTAATTAAAAAATAATGGAAGCCCTAATAGAGCTTCCTCGCTGTTAAAAAACAAACTTCTCAATTTAAATTACCAAATTTTCGTAAAGGAGTAGTGTGATGTTGATTTCCACTACAGGATACTCGCTTTCCATGGGGCGAGACCTGAGCCTCCTCGGCAAGCCTCCGGGGTCTCAGCCTTCCCACTTATCCCATAGGAGTCGAGCACCCCTCCGCTCCAATCAACTTATTCATCGAAAAAAGTCTGCTATAAATCATAATCAAATAGCCTTTACTTAAAGTAACTTAAATACCAGCTTGTCGGTCAATTAATCTCGAAAAATTAAACTAATCAATTGAATTTGTTTTTCTAAAAATTAACTCATAATATTTTTAATTTCTGAAAAAATCACTACTAGTGTTATTGGAAACATGCAATTACTCAAAACTATTAACATTTAAAACCATTAATAGCAATCCAAAAAAATGATAATTTCATCCATAAATAAATGCTCATTTAATGTCCGTTTTCCCTATTGACCATTTTATATTCCAACAGTGTGTAGACAAAGTACAAAAAATTTGATTCTCAGACTGATTGCAAGCTCTTGTCTTTCGAGGAGCGAGAGATGAGCACCATAGACAGCCGAAGCAATGAAGAAAGTGAGCGTTTTCGGGCAATCTGATGGCTTCATATCTCATCGATCTAATAACTGCATCATCATCAATGCTTTGCCTACTAATATTCCTTGCTGAAATACTTCTACATCAACTTTTCCAAACTTACGACCTAATTCTAAAACTTTTGGTTTAATTTCAATTACATCGTCAATTTGAACTGGTTGTACGAAGTAAATTGTAATATTTTCTACGATTAAGTCCCCTTTTTTCATATCACGAACTGCTCGTTTACCTGCCTCGGTTACAATCGTTGTAAATACACCATGTGAAAGAGTACCAATTACATTTGTCATTTGAGGAGTTACATTACATCTAACCGTAAAGTCATCATTTTTTTGCTCTTTATTATTATGGAATTGACTAGTAACGATATCATCAATTGTTTCGCCCACTTGAGGTTGTCGTTGCAATTGCTGTAATGCTTCAAGTACATCTTGACGACTTATAATACCAATTAAGTTATTCGATGTATTTACAACTGGTAGCAACTCTATTCCTTCCCAAACCATCATTCTAGCAGCTGCTGCAACCGACATTTTTTCATTTACACTTATTGGTTGTCTAGTCATCACTTTATCAATTCTTTGCGTACGTTGTTCATGTATAATATCCTTTGAAGTTACAATTCCTATTAGCTTACCTCGATCATCAATTACTGGATATCTTCCATGACCTGTGTCTCTATTATATTCATACCACTTTTCAACTTCATCAAATGGAGATAGTGTAGCTGTTTTTTCAGTTGGGATGAGTATATCTTCAACTAGTACTATATCTTTCTTAATTAACTGATCATAAATTGCTCTATTAATTAACGTGGCAACAGTAAACGTATCATAACTAGAAGAAATAATCGGCATTTTCATTTCATCCGCAAGACGTTTTACACTTTCATCTGTATCAAATCCACCTGTTACTAAAACCGCTGATCCTTCTTTTAATGCTAATTCATGTGCTTTCACTCGGTTACCGACGATTAATAAATTATTTGCACTAATATATCTCATCATCGCATCAAGCTGCATTGCACCAATAACAAACTTATTAAGTGTTTTATGTAATCCTTCTTTACCACCCAAAACTTGTCCATCAACAATATTAACAACTTCGGCAAAAGTTAATTTTTCAATATTTTCTTTTCTTTTCGTTTCAATTCGAATCGTACCTACACGTTCGATGGTACTAACAAACCCTTTGTTTTCCGCATCTTTAATTGCTCTATATGCAGTACCTTCACTTACACTTAAATCTTTTGCAATTTGTCTTACTGATATTTTATGACCGACCGGTAGTTGTTCAATATGTTCTAGTATTTGATCGTGCTTTGTAGTCAATTACCTCACCAAGCTTTCAATGGTTGTATTAATATTTTTATTAACTATTATATAACAATTCATACCATGAAAAAAAGCACGTTTCAACGTGCTTTTAAAACTGTACTAATATTTTCTTCAATGACCTATACTACAATAGTGAAATTGTTGTATTTGGCTCATGAATGAAACCATTATTCTTTGGTAATTTTGCAAGGAACTCATTTGGGTCTACTTGGATTGGTGGAAATGTATTATAATGCATCGGAATTACTTGCTGTGCATTAATCCATTCAGAAGCAATTACTGCATCGTCGATTCCCATTGTAAAATGATTACCAATTGGTAAATATGCTAGATCGATTTTTTCATACTCACCTAATGTTTTCATCCCTCTGTATAACGCAGTATCACCAGCATGATAAATTGTTTTACCAGCTATTTTTAATAAAACGCCTGACGGTGGTCCTACATTAATTATTTGTTTATTTTCTTCATCAACAATACTTGAGCCATGGATTGCTTCTACTAATTTTAATTTACCAAATGAAAACTCTTTTTCTCCCCCGATATGCATAGGGACAACTTTGACACCTTGCCACGAAATCCAAGTTGCTAATTCCACAGGAGCAATAACCGTTGCATCATTTCGTTTTGCTAGTTCAACTGTGTCACCTAAATGATCGCCATGACCATGTGTTACATAAATATAATTCACTTTAATATTTTCTACCTTCACATTAGTATGTGGATTACCATTAATAAATGGGTCAATAATAATTGAATCTTGACCGTGTTCTACTAAAATAACACTGTGCCCAAAATATGTAATGTTCAAATGAAGTCGCTCCTTTATTATAAAATTAGTCTCTACCACATTTTAACAGATTATTTTCTATTACAAAAATAAGAAATAAGTTAACTATTTTACGTAATTTGATAAAAAATGATAAAATAAGAGTGTTATAAACTGTAAAGACTTTTTTGTTTATTGCAGTAATTTGTTTTTTAAGAAAGGATGTTACAAATGGAACACCGTATACAAAATCTATCAACTTGGTTAAAAGAGCAAGATATTCAACTAGGATTTATTACATCTACTGAGAACGTATTTTATTTAACTAATTTCCATTGTAATCCACATGAACGTCTTTTAGCTTGTCTTGTATTTCCAAATGATGAGCCAATTCTAGTATGTCCACAAATGGAAGTTGGACATGTGCAAAACGCAGGTTGGAAATATGACGTAATAGGCTTTAATGATAGTCAAGATCCTTGGGCAATGATACAAGAAACATTAGCAAAACGTAATATTACAGTAAATCGTATGGCGATTGAAAAAGAACATCTTCTTGTTGGCCGCTATGAAAGATTAGTACAACTTTTCCCTGGCGTACAATTCCTAGCAGCTGAGGAAAAATTACATGACTTACGTTTAATTAAAGATAGTGAAGAAATTCGTCGTATGCAAGTTGCTGCTGAAGCTGCTGACATGGCTTGCCAAATTATTGTTGATCGTATTGCTGAAGGCAAAACAGAAATGGATTTAATTGCTGAAATGGAATACGAAATGAAGAAAAAAGGTATTTCTAAAACTTCATTTAGCACTTTAATTTTAACTGGTGCAAACTCAGCGTTACCACATGGAAATCCAGGTACAAACCCAATTAAAAAAGGTGATTTCGTACTTATGGACTTAGGTTTTATCGTTGATGGATATTGCTCAGATATTACTCGTACAGTAATGTTTGGTCAACCAAATGAGCAACAACAAGAAATTTATGAAACCGTTTTAAAAGGTCAACTTGCTGCAATCGAAGTAAGTAAACCGGGCGAGGTATTAGGAAATGTTGATCGTGCTGCTCGTCAAATTATCACTGATGCAGGATATGGCGAATACTTCGTTCACCGTATTGGTCACGGTTTAGGTATTGGAATCCATGATTACCCGTCAGTAAATGATTCAAATACTGGTATTATTAAAACTGGTATGTCATATACAATCGAGCCAGGAATCTATGTACCAAATGTTGGTGGAGTTCGTATTGAAGATGATATCGTTATAACAGAAACAGGTGCAATGACATTAACGAAGTTCCCTAAAGAGTTAATCATCCTATAATATGAATCAAGGCGGATTAATAAATATTCGACAAGTACTTCCCTCAGATATCCCTATTATGCATAAATGGGAATGTGATGATGAGATTGGTAAGCTTGTAGGAATAGAAAAACCACGTTCTTTAGATGAAATGGTACAAGGCTATGAAAAATATTTTGACGGACTTAAACCTAATCTCCACTTGTTCACAATCGAAAACAATGGTATTTGTGTAGGAAGAATTGAATTAGGAAATCTTGATCAAGAGAATCA
Source organism: Bacillus sp. UNCCL81 (assembly GCF_900112535.1). Taxonomy (NCBI): domain Bacteria; kingdom Bacillati; phylum Bacillota; class Bacilli; order Caryophanales; family Bacillaceae; genus Bacillus; species Bacillus sp. UNCCL81. The sequence goes on from NZ_FOMF01000007.1 coordinate 55,710, forward strand.
TCATGCCGCTTTTGGAATCGTAATTGGAGATCATTCAATGCAAAATAAAGGAATTGGTTCATTTGCATTAAACTATCTACTAAATTATGCTTTTAATGAATTAAAACTCATAAAAATATATGGTGAAGTATACGATTATAATATCGTTTCACAAAAATTTCTTACAAAATTAGGCTTTCATTTAGATGGTATATTGCGCAAGCATGAGTTTTTCAAAGGCGCTCATCGAAATATGCATCAATATAGCATGCTGAAAGAAGAATATAATTTAAGTCAGGTTTAAAAATAAACCCCCTTTCTTCATAAAGATGGAGAAGGGGGTTTATTTTTAAACCTTTTGAAGTATTGTATGTTGTAAAGGAACACCACCCATTGATACATTTCGTTCAATTAGATGATAGTGTTTACCATTTATTATGAAAAGTCTATTCCCTCTGTAATCAACTGTTTTACCTTGGCTTTCTAATTCAGCCTTCACAGCCTTCGCATAATCATTTAGATGTATATAGCGCTCATCTAAATCTAATATAATATTTTGATTACGATAACCCATTAGCCAGTTAAACGCGAAAATACCCGCAATCAGAAAAATAAGGATTAAAATAAACTCCAATACCATCGCTCCTTTTTACATAAAATGGAAATTATAATATAATTTTACTATAAATTTAAAGTGAATGTTATTGTAATTGAGAAAAAAATAAAATCCCTTTACCGTCTTCGATAAAGGGATTTTTCTTTAAATTAGTTTGTAGAAACAGATGTACCTTGTAATAAAGTAGTTGCTTCTTTATATTCTAAGCCGTGAGCTTCAGCTACTGCTTCGTAAGTTACATATCCATCAAGTGTATTAATACCTTTAAATAATGCAGAGTTATCTAAGCAAGCTTTTTGATAACCTTTGTTAGCAATTTGAACTGCATAAGGTACTGTAACATTTGTTAATGCCATTGTAGAAGTACGAGGTACTGCACCAGGCATATTTGCTACAGCGTAGTGTACTACTCCATGCTTCTCATATGTTGGGAAATCATGAGTTGTAATACGATCTGTAGTTTCGAAAATACCACCTTGGTCAATTGCAATATCAACTACAACTGAACCTGGTTCCATTGATTCGATCATTTCTTTTGTAACAAGTTTTGGCGCTTTTGCACCTGGAATTAATACTGCACCGATTACAAGATCAGATTCTTTAACCGCTTCAGCAATATTGTAAGGGTTTGACATTAAAGTCGTAATTTGATGACCAAAAATATCATCTAATTGACGTAAACGATCTGGATTTAAGTCAATCATCGTTACGTGAGCACCAAGACCAACAGCCACTTTAGCAGCATTTGTTCCTGCTACACCACCACCAATGATTGTAACATTTCCACGACGTACTCCTGGTACTCCACCTAATAAAATACCTTTTCCGCCTTTATTTTTCTCAAGGAATTGAGCACCGATTTGAGCTGACATACGTCCTGCTACTTCACTCATTGGAGTTAATAACGGTAATGTATTACCAACTTGTACAGTTTCGTAAGCAATTCCGACTACTTTATTATCAATTAAAGCCTTAGTTAATTCAGGCTCTGGAGCTAAATGTAAGTATGTGAATAAAATTAATCCTTCACGGAAGTATCCATATTCGCTTGGAATTGGTTCTTTAACTTTCATAACCATTTCATTATTCCAAGCCTCTTCAGCTGTTTCAACAATTGTTGCGCCAGCATTTACGTATTCTTCATTAGTAAATCCTGAACCAATTCCAGCATTTGTTTCAATGTAAACTGAATGACCATGTCCAACTAAGTTCATTACTCCAGCTGGTGTCATTGCAACACGATTTTCGTTGTTTTTTATTTCTTTTGGTACCCCAATACGCATGTTATTTCCCCCTGAAATATATTTATTTCGTGCCTCTTAGGATGAGCTCTATTTATTAAAAAATAATACATTTTTATATTAACACAAAACATATAGTGCAGAAAATGAAAACGCTTAATTTCGTTTAATAAATATTAATTCAGAATCTTTTTTATTATAAATTATGCTTTAAAAATGGAATTGTCCCACGAATTCTCATGATAATGGAATATGTCTGTATTTATTAATAACATCCAAGCCACCAGTGACTTCAAATATATCACCTGTTATAAAATCAGACTCTTCCTTACACAAAAATTGCACCATTCTTGCTATATCTTCCCCAGTACCAGATCTTCCAATTGGTGCAAGACCTTTTCCATCCTTACTTGCTTCAGATTGATTTGCCTCTTTCATATCACCAAAAATATCTCCAGGACAAATCATATTAGATGTTATACCATTCTCTGCTTCCTCATAGGCTATTGTTTTAGTCAAAGAAACTAGACCTACTTTAGCTGCGCTGAATGCAGAACGATAAATCCACCCCGAAGCTGAATTGGCACCTTGGAATCCATAATTTATGATACGTCCATATTTCTGCTTTCTCATAATTGGAATAATTTGCTTTAAAAGATAAAACACGCTGTGCAAATTTCCATACAACAAGTATTCCCACTCTTCATCAGTGTAGTCAGCCAGTTTTTTACGGTTAAATAAATACGGGCCAGCATTATTGATAAGACAATCGACCCTACCGAATTTCTCCATCGTTTTTGAGACAATCTCATTAATAAATTGTTTATCGCAAATATCACCTTTTACAAAAAGAACCCGGTCCAAATAATCCTTCCATTCTTCTTTTCGCTCTTTGATAGCCTGTTCATCAGAAAAGTAAGTAACAGTTACTGAATAACCATCGTTTAAAAATGCTTCAGTTACTTTCTTCCCTAACCCCTTCGATCCTGCCGTAATGACAGCATGCCTCATAAAACTCTTCCTTTCGAGTCTAAATAATTTTATATATTTGTGAAAATCATCTAGATAAATCAATCAATTGTATGTATTTGTAGATCTATTCTCATTATCCTTTTTAATTGGTTATTTAAGCATAAAGCCAGTTCATTAAAAATTATGTCATTATCTTATACCTTTATCTTTAATTTAGTAAGATTATTTTATTAAAAGATAACTATGTTTTCTATTATTATGAATTATTTTCCTTTTATTTTAATAATTTTTATTTTTAGATTTTAGACTTTAATTTAAAAATTTTTATTGAAATTTAAAATTCAATTTGTTTCAATTATTTTTTTCAATGTATAATATAGTCAAGAGGGGGAGTAAGGGATGTTTCAAGATTATTTTTCATACGATGAACGATTAGGTATTTTTCTACCAAGCCTAAAATTAGATTGGGAAGATTACTCTCACGATCAGCAACAAATGATTCTTACGGAATGGGAATATATCCGTGGTGGAATACCTGATCAAATTACACGTTTAGAGTTTACAATTAATCATAAACAAGAACTTTTAAATCACGAATCTGATTTTGTTTTGAGCTGTAAATTAAATTCTGAAATTGCAGAATTAGCATCAATTATTAACGATCTTTGGATTTGGTTTAGAAGTAACCAACAAATGTCCAATGATACAAAAATACATGGTTAAAAAGCTAACAATTAATTTGTTAGCTTTTTCATTCTGTTGAAAAAAGAAGTTATCAATTAAATAAGAATATCTTGTTGGTTTCCACTACGGGATGCTCGCTTTCCATGGGGCATGAGCTGAGCCTCCTCGTTCCTGCGGGGTCTCACCCTTCCTGCATCTCCCATAGGAGTCGAGCGTCCCTTCGTTCCAACCAACTCTTCAAATAAAAAATTAATCTTTATATCATTAAATAATGATCATTTTAAAGAATTGTCTTTTGACTAAAAACTGTAACCAAAAATCAAATTCTACTGATGCAAATTTACTCAATATATTTTTTAGCAAAATCATTATTAGTTCAATAAAAAAACGTAAAAAACATTATTTAATCATGAGTATTAGAGCCACCTTGTATAAACTTATTAATACTTTTAAATATTGACAACAATATATTTCAAAAATTTGAAAAAGCTAACAATTAATTTGTTAGCTTTTTCAAGAGTGTTGAAATATAAAATGATCAATAGGGAAAACGGACATTAAATGAACATTTAATAATGATGAAATTTTCATTTTTCTGGATGATCTTTCCAATAACATTAGACATGTTTTTTCAGAAGTTAAAAAAATTATGAGCTTATTCTTAGAAAAACAAATTCATTTGATTAATTTAGTTTAATGTTCGATATTAATAGAACTACAAACTGATTAATAAAAACTGCTAGATTACTCTAAGTAAAGGCTATTTGATTAGGATTTATTGCATACTTTTTTTGATGAAAAAGTTGATTGGAATGGAGGGGTGCTCGACTCCTATGGGATTAGCGGGAAGGCTGAGACCCCGCAGGCTTGCCGAGGAGGCTAAAGAATCTCGCCCCATGGAAAGCGAGCATCCTGTAATGGAAATCAACATCACTCTACTCCTTTTACGAAAATTTGGTAATGTAACAGCGTGGAAAAAGCTAACAATTAATTTGTTAGCTTTTTCATTTTGTGAGTACCAGTTTATTCATTTTCGCGCTTTTGAATTTGTAAAAGAGTGTCTCCGATTGTTTTTAGTTCCTCTTTTAGTCGGATGGTTTCATTCGCAACTTTTTCGGAAGATGCTTCTTTAATTTGCTTGTTTAGTTGGTCAGCCACTTTTCGTAACTTTCCGATGGATTGTTCTAGTTGAAAACTTGATGTAGGCTTCATAATTGTCTCCTTGAATGGTTTTCTTTTAGCATACCACATACTCGTTTACAACCAAACGGGTATTCGATTAACTAAAGGTAAATTGCCTAATGGAGATTGAAGTATTTCGGTTTCAACTCATTCTACATTAAAAAAAGCTAACAGATAATTTGTTAGCTTCTCAAATTGCGATTTAATCTGTTGGTTCTTGGTTTACCCGTTCCGATAATATACGATATTGATAAAATTTCTTTGTATATTCTAATACGTTTTTTGTAAAAGATTCATTCCATTTTGCCCCAACAGAAACTCCTAATAAAGGAATACCACCTAAAACTTTATTCCGTAATGAATGGATCATTAATAACTTGCACATTTGTAATATGACAGTGTAATAGACCCCTTCTCCATTAAATTGATTTTCCCAAGTTGCAAATACGTCAGAATCCTCATGCTTTAAAATATCGTTCATTAACTTACTCCAAACAACGTATTTTTCGTTTGATGGGAGGATTGCACCTTGTAGTACTTTTAAACTACATTCCATTTCTTTTGGAATACTTACATCATAACCATAACAAAGTGCTATTTCTTGTACCGTTTTAAGATTAATAAATAATAAAGCCGGTAAATCACCAAATAAAGCAAGCTTTGTACTAGTTCCACTTATTCCACCTTGAACACTTGAGACTATTAATGCTTTCGATATTTCTTGTTCAGCTAAAAAATTCAATTGTCTTAATGGTAGCTTTCTTAGATCACTTATTGTCTTAACATCACTTCTTAAAATTTGTGCTCGATTAAGTATATCTAATTTCTTTTCTTGAAACTGTTTTGTTGTTTGTATTAAAGATTGAGTGTGGAAAAAAGCAGTTGAAAAAAATTCATTAAAAGTATTCGAATAGCTCTGGGGTATTTTTTGGAGGAGAAAATTAGAAGCATTTTGATACATTAGTTCTAATTTATTTAAATTTTGCTGTTGTTTCTTTTCAATCAAATCGTTAAGTTCGAGCCATAAATTATACTCTTTCATTTGATCCATACTATCACCTCGAATATAAAAAAAACGTAGAGCCAAAAAGTGATCTCATTTTAAGAATATGAGTTCATCTATTTTTGTATGCTCTACGTTTATGTTTACTAAACAGATTATTTCATTCCAACTCGTACTACATCTCTTGCAATTACAACTTCTTCATTAGTTGGAATTACAATTACTTTAACTGGAGAGTGATCAAAGCTAATGAAAGCTTCTTTTCCTCTAAAGTTATTTTTACTTGGGTCAAAATACACACCCATAAATTCAAGACCTTCTAAAACAGCTTGACGAATTTCCGGTCCGTTTTCACCAATACCAGCAGTGAAGATAATCGCATCTACACCTTTCATACGTGCAGCATAAGATCCTAAATATTTGTGAATACGTTCAATGAATACACTTTGAGCGATTTTAGCTCGTTTATTACCTTCTTCAGCTGCAGTCTCAATATCACGTAAGTCACTTGAGAATCCAGAGATACCAAGCATACCACTTTGTTTATTTAATACATCAAGTACTTCCTCAGCTGTTTTACCCGTTTTTTCCATAATAAATGGAATTAAAGCTGGGTCTAAGTTACCTGAACGAGTTCCCATTGTTACACCAGCAAGTGGAGTGAATCCCATTGAAGTATCAATTGATTTTCCACCTTCAACTGCAGCAATACTTGCACCATTTCCTAAGTGACATGAAATAAGTCTTAATTCTTCAAGAGGTTTACCGATTAATTCAGCAGCTCTTTCTGTTACATACTTATGAGATGTACCGTGGAATCCATATTTACGAATACCAAATTGTTTATAGTACTCATAAGGTAAGCTATATAGGTAAGATTCTTCAGGCATTGTTTGATGGAATGCAGTATCGAATACAGCTACTGCAGGAATATTTGGTAATAATTCTTTAAATGCACGAATACCAACTAGGTTAGCTGGGTTATGAAGTGGTGCTAAATCAGAAAGTTGATCAATTTGTTGTTCAACTTCTTCAGTAATTAAAGCAGAATCTGTAAATAGTTCTCCACCGTGAACTACACGATGTCCAACTCCATGAATTTCATCGAATGAAGAAATAATTCCTAAACCTGTTAGCTTTTCAAGAAGCATTTTTACTGCAACAGAATGATCAGCAATATCTGTTACTTCTTTAATTTTTTCCCCGTTTACTGAAATTACAAAAACGCTATCCTTAATACCGATACGTTCTACTAAACCAATTGTAAGTACTTTTTCGCTAGGCATTTCAATTAATTGAAATTTTAATGACGATGAACCTGCATTAATAGCAAGAATATTTGCCATGTTTTTACATCTCCTTTAAACATGAAACTGTTATATTTTTTTAGCTGAAATTATTATAACACAAATTAGTTTACGTGTTTAAAAGTTCAATTATTGTAAATTTTCTTTAAACCATTCATTCATTTGAAGCATAATATCTTCAACTGCTTTCATATTCGATAACTTAGGGAAATCAACTAATAAAGCCTGTTTTGGCTTCTTCATATTTTCTGCATTTTTGCGGATTATTAATATACTTTTTTGATGTCTTTCGTCCTTAAAGGCAGATACTGGCAACTGTATCAATCCTTGAATAACGCCTGTTTCATTAATATAGCTTTGTAATTGCGCAGATTGCTCTGAAGTAAATAAGTGATTTGGAACTAGCGAGATGAAAAATCCTCCAGATTTTAAGTAGTTCATACTTTGCTCAATAAATAAATGATGAGCATAAGACATGCCCTCTTTTGCTTTTAAAGTAAACTCTTTTGCACGTTCTGCATTTGGATAAAAGCCAATTGGTAAATCACAAACAACAAGATCAACCGGATCTACAAATAAAGGTGCTAAACTGTCTTGATTAAATAATTCAATTTCATGGCCAAGTAAGTTGCCAATAACAAATGCGATTCTAACAAGAATGTCATCTACATCGATTCCAACAGAATCAGTAAATTTATCTTTTGAAGAATTTAAAATTGTTAATAGAAGATTTCCAGTACCAATTGCCGGATCTAAAATAGTTAAATTTTGTTTACCCTCAGTAAGCTTTCCTACTAAATAAGTAATAATAAAAGCAATACCATCTGGAGTCATTTCATGGTTTGTTTGTACCCCTTGTTTCATTCCTTTTAGTATCGCTAATTGAAATGCTCTACGAATACTCTCATTATCTTTTGACGCCGATGTAAATTGATGAATTGTATTCATCAGTTTATCTTTTTGTGGACCATTAATTTCTTCTTGTAAAACTTCCCCTTCAAAGAAATTTTCACCCGTTTCAATTAATGCCTCTAAATAAGAAATTTCTAAATTATCTTTTAAACATTCTGTCGATTCATCTATGTAATTAAATAAAAATTCCACTGAATTCTCTTTTAGCATTTTTCATTCCTCACTTTCATAATAGAACAGTCATTGTGTTTCATTATACGTATGGCTTTTAAACGTGTCCACTTTATTAAATTCTTCTATTAGAAAGTATTTGGTTTTTTTAATCATTTTTAATCCAGTACTGTTAATTTAATTTTAATGGATGAATGTTTGCTTTTAATTAATACATTTTGAACTTTTTATGTAGTTTTAATTTTTTTGTATTGAATTGGAATTAATGGAATTATGACGAACAGTATCATTTTCATAAAGCACTACTGAATACATAAAAAAAGACCTCCTTTATTGAGGCCTTCGTTAACTAATTTTTACTTTTTTCTTTTCTAACGGCTTCATAAATCGAGTGATATAGTTCAAAGATTTTGTTCCATGAACTAGGCGATATAAGCTTGTGATAACCGATAGTAGTGTATATGGTTTGTATGCTAAGTACTTTGATTCCCATTTATTTGCAAATTTACTTTTAAAAATTAATAATCCTTTGAAGTTATAAATTGAGTTACCATATTTAAAGATCATTTTTGCAGATTTCTCGATGATTGATGATTTTGAATCTTGGCCAACATTTGCTAATGGTGCCATTCCAAGGCTGCAGCTTTTAAATCCATTTTCTTTTGCCCAAAACATAATTGAAACAAAAAGCATATCCATCGTTCCGTATGGTAATTCTTTTAAATATCTCATTAAATCAATTGTTATATTTTCGCCTTGAATTGGTAATGTCGCAAAAGCAATAACTTGACCATTTTTATCCCTTAAGATTCCGATCGGAAAATTTGAAACATAATCAAAATGAAATGAACCAACTGAAAAGGATAGCTCTTCTCTTCCGTTTAACCATACATCTGAGACCCCTTTTAGCTCTTGAAGTAGACCTATAGAATATCCAGGCATAGACACTTCAAATTGATATCCTTGTCGGATGAATTTGTTCCTTTTTGTTCTTAGTTTTGCTCCTTTTTTACCTGCAATTTCGAAATTTTCTAATTCAACTATTGCTTCTTCACCTAATTTCAACAATCGATAGCCAGCTTTTTCATACAACATCTTTGAGTTTTCGTCTATTTGATAAAAGCACGGAGTACACTTCATACTCCTTGAATAATTTTCAAACTCCTTTATTTTTTCAAAAGAAATCTCACCAATTGGATCACATAGAACAACTAATTTATTCCCCTGTTTCCGGTAAACAAATGCAGATTTTTGATCTTCTGAAAGAAATACTTTTTTATCTCCAAGTAATCCTAAATGTGTTAATGAAGTTCCACCATATGTTTGAATAAGTTGTTGAATAATCTCAATTGTAGTTTTATGATTTGATTCTTTTAAAATTTGTTTCATAATACCCCCAAAATAAAGAGTCAATTTTCTTTACAATTTCTATTTTACAAAAAATAATTCCTTGTGGATATCCATACATTAATTTTTTTTAATAATGTATTGTTTGGTAATATTTAACCCCTCCTGTATAATTCAATTTATTAAATATATTGGATGTGAGTACAAATGAATAAGAAAATTGGTTTTATTGGTTGCGGTAAAATGGCTCAAGCTATGATTGGTGGGTTAATTGAATCGAATGTAATTGATAAGCATCAAATTTATGTAAGTGCAAGGTCTAATGAAACACTTGTAAAAGTGAAAGATTTATATAATGTTCACACATTAAATAGTAATATCGATTTAGCAATGCAAGTTGATTATTTGTTTTTAGCAGTTAAACCTGATTTATATCCAACTATTATTGAAGAAATTAAAGAAGTTATTTCAAATAATACTGTAATCATTACGATTGCCGCTGGAATTACTTTAGAAGGTGTAGAGAAATCCTTCGGTAAAGAGGTTAAAATCGTTAGAACAATGCCAAATACTCCTTCATTAGTTAGAGAAGGAATGAGTGCACTTTGTCATAATCAAGTAGTGACCAATGAAGAGTTAAATGAAGTAATGGAAATTTTCAATAGCTTCGGAAAATGTGAATTAGTAAATGAAAAATTAATGGATGCGGTTCCTGCTGTTAGCGGTTCTTCTCCAGCTTATGTTTACTTAATGATCGAAGCTTTAGCAGATGGAGCTGTATTACAAGGAATACAGCGAGACCAAGCATATAAGTTAGCTGCCCAAGCTGTTTTAGGTGCAGCAAAGATGGTACTTGAAACTGAATTACATCCTGGTGAATTAAAGGACCAAGTTTGCACACCAGGTGGTGCAACAATAGAAGCAATTGCTGAATTAGAAAAAAAAGGCTTCCGCTCATCTATTATTTCTGCCATGGAACGTTGTACTGAGAAATCAGTTTCTTTAGGTAAATGATTTTAGCAACAGTCTAATAATACACACTGAGGCATTCATATTTGTGAATGCCTTTTTAATGCAAAAAAAAACTGCCGAGATCTACTCGACAGCCTTTTACCTCTTAATAGAGTTATTACTATTATTTTGCAGCTTTTACAGCTTCGATTGCTGCTTCATAATTCGGATGAGTTGTACCTTCAGCTACGTACTCAACGTAAGTAACAACATCATTTGAATCTACTACGAATACTGCACGAGCTAATAAACGTAATTCTTGCATTAAAACACCAAATGCTTCACCAAAAGATGCATCACGGTGATCAGAGTAAGTATGTACATTTTCTAAACCACTTGCAGCACACCATCTTTTTTGTGCGAATGGTAAGTCCATTGAAATTGTTAAAACTTCAACGTTTTCTACGTTTGATAATTCTTCGTTAAAACGACGAGTTTGTGCATCACAAATTCCAGTATCTACAGAAGGTACTGCGCTAATTAAGCGTACTTTACCAGCTGAAGCCTCTAAAGTTACAGGGCTTAAATCATTTGCTAATACAGTAAAGCTTGGAGCTTTTTCTCCTACTTTTACTTCTTGTCCAATAAGAGTTACTGGATTGTTTTTAAATGTTACAGATGCCATGATATTTCCTCCCAAAATTACAAAATGTTCACAACATTTATCTTACTGGAAGGAAACCATGAATGCAATTAACTTTACTTAAATTTTATATTTAATCTAAATCTGTATCAAAAATTGCCTCATCATCAACTGAATTATCATTTTTCTTCATATATTTTTTTGCTTTTTCAAGCGCTTGTGGCGCTAAATCCATCAGCTTTTCAATTAAATGCGTGTTTTGATCTAAGTGAAGTAATTTTACTCCATCTTTGTTAACGATTAGAAATGCAATTGGAGTAATTGATGCACCTCCACCTGTACCTCCTCCAAATGGATGTGGACTTCTTACTTCAGCTTCTTTAACACCATCTACTAAATGGTAATTTCTGAATTCACTTCCACCAGCTGCAAAGCCAACCCCTACTTTTGATACGGTTAAGATTAAACTTCCATCTGGTGTTGAAATTGGATCACCAATAATTGTATTTACATTAATCATTGCTGATAAATTTTCCATTGCCGCGTGCATTAAGTCTCCAATAGGATGTTGACTCATTGTTAATCACCTCTAATTAGTTTCGATTGGATGTGTTGCTTTAAAGTCTTTTCTAGTTTTTAAATATGCTTTAAGTAATAATAGTCCCGCAAAGACTGCCTTTCGTACCGAAAATGAAAACCGTATCTTACCAGTAGTTTCCATTACAGATGTATAATAATTGGGCGTGATATCTATAGTTGGCGGATGATGAACTATCGTAAATTTCTTTAATAAGTTTTCAAAAATTCCGATTGCACTATAAGCTGTTCCAATTGATATCCCTGTTAAAGCAGAATTTCCGACACCAAAATGAATGTGATAAGTTAAATTGTAAATTTGTACAGTGTTTAAAAATTTTGTAATGATAGTATGTCCGTTGGAGTATAAATTTATGAAAAAATCAATTTGTTGAAAGACAGACAAATCCCTTTTTTTCTCTAAATCTGATACGTCCTCCTTTACCTCTTTCGGTCTCTTTAATGGAATCGTAAAGGCGAAATGCAATAGGTTGTTCAAGATAGACAGTTTAATATTCATAAATCGTTCTTCATTTGTATAAACGGATAAAATATTAACTTTCATATTTATAAACAGGACGAAAATGATTAACAGTAAAACAACGATTGCAATAAAAATTAGAATAGAGTATATGTAAAGCAAAAAACCACCCTTTTTTGTATCAGTATGGGCAAACCAACTTCTGAATAAACAAAAAGAATGGTAAAATTACATACCATTCTTTTCGAGTAGTAAACTATAAGATTTTTGAACTTCGTTGATAAATTCTAGTTGCTTGTTGATCATAAACAACTTCTCCAACACATTCGCTTGTCCTTTTCATAACTTAATCATGACTTTTATAAACAATATTTCCTCGGCAAATAGTTTCACTACATTTAACATAAAGTAGATCATCTTTTTCTAACTCAAATGGATTTTCATCAAATAAAATAAAGTCAGCAGAATATCCTTCTTTTATGAGACCTCTTTTATCTTCTTGACGAAACGATGCCGCACTATCAATCGTATAAAGTTTAATTGCTTCATATAAGCTAATTGCTTCCTCGATATTATACGCTCTCCCGTCTTTGGCTTTTCGGGTAACCGCTGTATATATACCTTGCCAAGGATTAATTGTATCAATCGGTGTATCTGAACCATTTGCTATAGCGATTGATTCATTTATCAGCGTTTTAATTAAATATGCAAATTCATTTCGTCTTTGACCAATACGTTCTACTAACCATGGATAATCTGCATAGATAAATGAGGTTTGTACATCTACAACGATGTTTAATTCTTTCATTTCCTCGATTAATTTTGGAGATAAAAGTGCACAATGTATAAATCGGTCAGGTAGCTGAGTTTGATTAGGATATTTTTTAACAACATCAATGGCTTGTTTAACGGCTAAATCTCCAATCATATGAAATGCTATCGGCAATCCATTTTCACGTGCTTTTTTTGTAATTACTTCTAATTTTTCTAAAGAAGTCACTTGTAATCCTGTTATGCTTTGATTGTCGTCATAAGGTTTTTCTAACAGTGCAGTTCGACCACCAAAAGAACCATCAATAAATGCTTTTACGCCTCCAAATGATACATTCTTATTACCTTTATGTAATCTTCCTTTGACTTCATCCAAAGTCGTATGATGAATTAAAACATGAGTGTGAAATGGAACTTCATTTAACAATCGCTCATATAAATCAATCACTAGATTTGCATTTCCATAGTATGATAAATCCTCTGTTACCGCTCCAACGATTCCGTATTGGTAACAATCTTTAATAGCGGAAATGATTGCTTTTGACAAATACTGATCGTCAGGTGCCGGCATCGCTTTAATGATTAAATTGACAGCTTCATCATACAATAATCCGTTTAAACGACCATCCTCAAAGTAGCCTATTTGTCCTCCATCGATTTGCATTTGTTCATTTATTGCTGCATGACTAATTGCAAGAGAATTTACAAAGTAGACATGTCTACAAGTTCTCTTTAATACAAGTGGATTTGTGCTTGATAAACTATTTAAATCGTCAACTTGGAATACGGCTTTTGATTCCCATTCGTTTTCATTCCATCCTTCCCCGACAATCCATTCATTCGGGTGCGCGTCCTTTACAACTTTTTTCATTCGATCAAGCATCTCTTCATATGATTGACACTTTGACAAATCTACACGATTCATCGCTTCACCATGACCAATTAAATGCAAATGACTATCTATAAAACCTGGAAAACCGATTTTTCCATTACAATTAATTTTCTCAAATTGTTCACCTTCTAAAAAAGAAAGCAAGGATTCAAATGTTCCTGTTTTTAAAATTTTTTCATCTTCAGTAATGATTGAGTCTACCGTTTCCCCTTCACTTTCCATTGTATAAAATAAACCATTATGCCAAAGCTTCTTCATTTCATTCCACCATCCGTTCATTATCTATATTCGTTTATCATTTTGAAAGATAAATAATCCTAAAACAAAAAAAGAGGGAATTTTCCCTCATTTTAACATAAGTATTTAATTCGATTCACGTAATTGTTCCATCGCACGTAATTCTACTCGGCGAATTTTACCAGAAGTTGTTTTTGGTAGCTCTTGGACAAATTCAATTTTACGTGGATATTTATATGGTGCAGTAATTTTTTTCACGTGTTCTTGTAGTTCAGATACTAAGTCATCTTGATTTGTAGCATTTTCAGTCAAAACAACAAATGCTTTAACAACATTACCACGTAATGGATCTGGACTAGCAACAACCGCACATTCTTTTACAAGCCTATGTTGTACTAACGCATCTTCTATTTCAAAAGGACCAATTGTATAACCAGAACTAATTATTATGTCGTCACTACGTCCATCAAACCAATAATAGCCATCTTCATCTTTCTTAGCTCGGTCACCCGTTAAATAATACTCACCTTTTCTTTGTGCTATTGTACGATCCATATCATTATAATAATGTTTAAATAATGCTGGAGAGCTTAAATGTACCGCAATATGCCCCACTTCATTAACCCCGACTGGATTTCCTTCATCATCAACGATTTCAACTAAGTTTCCTGGTGTTGGAATCCCCATTGAACCTACTTTTGCTTTAATATCCTTCATCGTCCCGATTAATAATGTATTTTCAGTTTGTCCATACCCATCTCTTACATCAACATTGAAATGCTTTTTAAATGTACGGATTACTTCTTGATTTAAAGGCTCTCCTGCTGATACAGCACTTCTTAAAGCTGGTAATTGATATTGATCTAGATTTTCAACCTTTGCCATAAATCGGTATTCGGTTGGCGTACTACAAAATACAGATATATTATGCTCCTTTAGTAATGTTAGGAAAGTATCTGCATCGAATTTCCCTTCATAAAAGAACCCTGTTGCCCCGCTGCCTAATGTCGCTAAAAATGGACTCCATATCCACTTTTGCCATCCTGGCCCTGCAGTCGCCCATACAGTATCATCTTCTGTCACATCTAGCCAATTCGAAGCAACTGTACGAATATGTGCATACCCCCAACTGTGAGTGTGTACGACACCTTTAGGATTGCCAGTCGTTCCTGAGGTATATGAAATAAACGCTAAGTCATCACTTTTTGTTTCCACAGTTAATACATGTGCTCCACTAATTGCTTGGTCATTTAATGAAGTCCATACTGTTTGTTGATTATGAATAGTAAATAATTTATATTTTCCAGTTTTAGCAATCTCGCTAAATGTACCTATATATTCATCATGCGATACAATCGCTTTTACTTCACTATGTTCAAGACGGTATTGAATATCCTTAACCGTTAACATTTCAGATCCTGGGATTACAACACATCCAATTTTTAAAATAGCTAAATAAACTACATAAGTCTCAATACATCTAGGCATCATGACAAAAAGTTTGTCCCCTTTTTCGATGCCACTATTTTTAAATGTAAAAGCATATTGGTGAACTTTATTATAAAGTTCCTTATATGTTAATTGATGGGATTCGCCATTTAGGTCAACCCACTTTAACGCCACTTTATCAGTTGAGGCAAATTTTTCAATTTCCCAAACGAGATTATATACTTTTGGAGCAATTAGACTTGTACTGTTCATCTTAGTTAGTCCCCCTTTTGATCATTACTAAAATTATATTTTGAATTTTGCAAAATAGAATAATAATGGTTTCGTTAATTGTATAGTCAATTCCTGCTATTTTTCGACTATTTTTCAGAAAATTTAAACAAAAAATCACAAAAAAAATAAACCATCCAAAAAAGATAGTTTATTTGATCTCTAAACTCCTAATTACGTACCTTTTATTTAATCAATCACTTTCAACTGTAATACTGTATGTGCAAGTAAATGTTTCATTTGGATTTAGCATTTGAATACCAAGTCTATTTTTCATTTCTTTTACTGGGCCGATTTCATCTGCAACTCCATACCATGGCTCAATACATAGAAAAGGTGCTGTTGGTGTAGTCCATATTCCGACGTATGGAAACCCTTCAAAATGAACTTTGATCGCATTACGATGATTTTTCGAACGAATTGTCAGTACGTTTTTATTAAGTTTTTCAAAAATTAATGCATCATCCTTAAAGAGTTCTCGGGTTAATGGTAAGTTTTTAATATTTTGACCAATTAGTTCTCTTTTGCCACTTCGATATGATCCTTCTAATTTAATTGTTTCTAATCTTTCTTCCTCTTCAAATTCTAGGTAATAATCCTCAAAAGTTTCATCTTCCAAAAGAGGTATATTAAACGCTGGATGAGCTCCTATTGAAAATGGCATTGATTTCTCATCATTATTTGTTACAACATATTTAATAAAAACAGTGTTGTTCTGAATCTTATAATTAATATTTAAAGAAAATTGAAATGGATATTTTAAAAGCGTTTGTTCACTACTGTTTAACTCATAGTTGATATAGTCTTCCTTCATTTCGGTTAATTGAAAATCCATATCTCTTGCAAAACCATGTTGAGAAAGCTCATAAACTTTATCATCGACTTTATATTGATTATCAATTAATTTACCTACATTCGGAAATAAAACTGGTGCATGTCTCCCCCAATAAGCTGGGTCAGCATTCCATAAATAATTTAAATTATCTTTTTTTGTATAGATACCCGTCAACTCTGCTCCCTGTGATTTAGTTGTAATTTTAATAAATTCATTTTCAATATATGACATGAACAGGTCTCTCCTTTAATTTATTCCCTCTATTATAGCAAAGTTAATATTAAATATTAAATCAAGCGAAGAGCATGTAGAACAAATAGAAAAGAGGTAGGTTTTACCCTACCCCTTAATCCATAATTATTTAAATTTATTAACGAGAATATCCACCAAGGCTTTGTTCAGCCATTTGTACTAAACGCTTTGTGATTTCACCACCAACAGAACCATTAGCACGTGAAGTTGAATCTGGACCAAGGTTTACACCAAATTCTGTAGCGATTTCATACTTCATTTGGTCTAAAGCATTCTGAGCACCATCAACTAATAATTGATTGCTACCTGAATTATTTCTATTTGACATGTGTTGTCACCTCCTTGTGAGTATAGAGTGTGATAAAACACATATCTTCATTCATCTTTTTACTGGTAATTTTTAGTAATTTTATAAAAGTGCGTCGATATCGATTTCTTCTTCTTTTGTTGACGATTGATTTCGAATCATTTCGTTCTCAAAAATGATTGATTCTCTATTAACTACAGCTTCATTTATTAGTTCAGTAAAGTCAAAACGACTCTCGTAACGAGCCACCTTATCACGTTTTGGTTTTGTAGTTGGATTAGCTGGAGTAAAGATTGTACAGCAATCCTCATAAGGTCTAATACTGATATCATACGTATCAATTTTTTTAGCAATATCCATGATTTCTAATTTATCCATAGCTAATAATGGTCTTAAAACTGGATAATTAGTTACTTCATTGATTGTATGCATACTTTCTAATGTTTGGCTTGCCACTTGACCTAAACTTTCACCTGTAGCTAAAGCAAGTGCTTTTCGATCAACAGAAACTTGCTCAGCAATTCTAAGCATAACGCGTCTCATAATTGTCATTGTATAGCTTGCAGGCATTTCTTTATGAATTGCTTTTTGAATTTCAGTAAATGGTATAACATGCAAAGTCACTCGTCTACAATATCTAGTTAGTTTGCTTGCTAAATCAATAACTTTTTGTTTTGCACGATCACTCGTAAATGGCGGACTTTCAAAATGAATCGCTTCGATTGACACGCCTCGTTTTAACAACATGTAGGCTGCCACTGGACTATCGATACCTCCAGATAGTAGTAACATAACTTTTCCGCCAACTCCAACTGGATAGCCACCTGCACCGTATTCTTCTCCACAAGTAATATAAGTCGCATCGTCACGCACTTCTACTCGTACAGCTACATCTGGCTGATGAACATCTACAGTTAAGTGTTCTGTATTTTGAAGTATATACCCACCTAGCTCGCGATTTAATTGTGGCGTATTTAATGGGAATTGTTTATAACTACGTTGTACGTTCACTTTAAATGTTTTAACACTATCACCAAGCTCGTTAATAGCCTCAAGAGCACCTTTTTTAATTGCATCTAATTCAGTATCAACTTTTCTAGCATAACTAAACGTATGAATTCCGAAAACTTCTTTAAGATTGGCAGCAACCTTCTCATGGTCTTCACCATTTAATTTTATATACATACGATCACGCGTTGCAGTGATTTTAATTTTTTCAAAAGCTTTTAATCGATTTCGAACATTTTCTCTTAATATACTTGTAAATCGGCCTCGATTTTTTCCTTTTGTAGTCATTTCTCCATAACGAATTAAAATATATTCTACATTCATGCTGTTACCCCATTACTTTATATAAATTTTTAATTACTTCTTTAATTATTTTGTTAAACTGCTCTACTTCACTCATTGTATTTTCATAAGAAAGACTGATTCTGACAGCACTACTTGCTACTTTTTCGCTTTTACCCATACTTTGTAGTACCCGGCTTATCTCAAAAGTTTTAGAAGAACATGCTGATTTTGTAGAAATAAAAACATTTTCTTCAGATAGAGCATGGACAATTACCTCAGGCTTTAATCCTACAAATGAAATATTTATTATATGAGGAGCAAAATCCGATTCTGGTGAGTTCAATACAGCGTAGTCAATCATCTCTAAATTTTGAATAAGTTCATTTCTCATATTATATAGGTGATCATTCATTGTTTTTTGTTTTTCTAGCATGATTCTAAGCGCTTTTGCCATCGCAACAATTCCTGCTAGATTTTCCGTACCTGAACGAATCTCTCTTTCCTGTGACCCACCTGTCATTAAAGATGATAAGGTTACACCTTCTCTAATATATAAAATTCCAGTTCCTTTTACACTATGAAATTTATGACCCGAAATAGATAATAAATCAATCGCAGCTTGTTTAATATTTAATGGTACTTTCCCTACCCCTTGAACAGCGTCAACATGGAAAAATATTTTTGGATAATCCGTTAATAATCGACCAATTTCTGCTATTGGTTGAATTGCTCCTGTTTCATTATTTACATGAATGACAGAAACTAATATCGTATCATCTCTTAACGCATTTTTTAATTGGTCAACAGAAATAAACCCCTCTTCGTTTGGGGATAAGTAAGTTACTTCAAATCCTAGATCCTCTAATTGTTTATAAGCTTCATAAATTGATGGATGTTCAATTTCAGTCGTAATTAAATGCTTCCCTCTTGAACGATGCATCATGGCAGTTCCCTTTATTGCTAAATTATTCCCCTCTGTACCACCTGATGTAAAGATGATCTCTGATGGTTGAACTGACAAAAGCTCAGCAATTTGGTTTCTAGCTTTTGAGAGTAATTGCTCTGAGCGTCCACCTAGCTTATGAATCGAAGAGGGATTTCCAAAAAACTGGTCCGAAACAGTAATATATGTGTCTAATACCTCTTTATAAGGTTTAGTAGTCGCGCTATTATCAAAATAAATCATATTTTTTCCGTACCTCCATATTGCTTGAGTCCATTTTTCATTATATCTGAAAACAGACGAAACCCCTAAGATTTTCATCTATAGGGGTAGTGTGTACTATTGTTCATTTAGTATTTCTTGTAATTTATCGATTGCACCAGGTTCAATTTTCTCAATTGAAACGGCAGCTTCTTCTAGAGCTTCATTATATTGAAATTCTCTAAATAATTGCTCTGCCTTGTCCATTGACGTTGCCATTTGTACATTTTTACTTCTATAGCGATTTCCATATTGTATCACTTTTTCTACGAAATATCCTTGTTCAATCATATATTTCGTATCATTATAACAAACATGTACTGCAGTTGCTGCTTTTTCTAGTAAAAATGATACATGCGCCATTTTTAATGGTTTTTTCTCTAATTCCAAATAAACAATTTGCATACTTTCTTGAGCATCTTGTATTTGTTTCATAGATGAAACTGGCATACCAGGCAAATTAGAAATTTGAACAAGACGTTTGACCTCTAACATTAATCGTTTCATTTCAATTAATTGATCACGAGCTTGTAATTCATCTTTTCGAAGTGCTTTTAGCATTTCAACATACATCAAATGAGATTCTTTAACATCTTCCATTTGCTTTTTTAGTAAATCTAATTCTTCTCTTATGACAGAAAATGCAAGGTCTTGTTCTGCTACACGAATCTGCAATAATTCAAAGCGTTTTGTAATGATACTAACTTGCTTTTCAACCATTTTTTGAGCTTGAGTATCTTCATCACTTAATTCATATATTTGCTGAACTAATTGAGTCTCTTCTTTTGTTTTTAAATTATCTTCTCGAATACTTTGAATTTCTTCCTGAGAAGTCCATATTTCTTTTTCTACTACAAATTTACTCTCTACTTCTTTTTCTAATAAATCATAGATTGAATCGACTTTTGCTTTCACAAATTCAAGCTTGTCATTCGCTTCTGTGATATCTAGTTTTTTAATTAATTCGACACATTCGATACATATTTTAGAACAATCGATTGTTTCATTTTCTAATGCTTCAAAATCAAGCGCATATCCTTCTGCTTTCATTTGCTTTAAACCATCAGTTAAATTATGTATTTGAGAGGGCATCGTAGTAGAAGATTCAATATATAAATCCGGTATGATTTGCATATTTGATTTCAATATATGTACTTGATCAGCAATTTCATGCACTAAGCCTCTTGCTTCTAAATAGTTTCCTTTTTCAGTTGTTTCATTAAATAATTGGATTTGTTGTTTGATATCATCCATTTTTTGTTCCAACTGAGTTTCAGAAATTGAATATAAATGACGATGAGTTAATAAAAGCTTTCTTTGCTCAAGATACTCTTGGTTTAATATTTCAATATCCGAATTATTTTGTTCTTCACTACCTACTAGGTCGCTTACCTCATTTAGAATTTTTTCGATGTTTGATTCTGCTTCAGTTAGGCTTCCTTCAATTTCACTAATCCCTGCTTTAGCTTTCATGAAATGATATTTATTAATCGCCTCATCTATTTCTGAGATCGAATCAGTTACTTTTGGTAAAAAAGTTGTAACTAGTTCATCCCAATCGGTTCTCCATTTATCAAAAAGCTCTTCCGTTTGGCCGGTCATATTTAAGGCCTTTAGCTTTGAAAGTTCATCCGTAACTGGCTTACTCATTAACTGCATTCTCCACGCTTCAAGTTCATCGAGTTTTTTGAATAAACGTTGTCGAATTGTTAAGGCTACAATCATTAATGCGATAACAATAGCTATTACGACTAAAATTACATAGAATGTCATTGTCATTTTCCCTGATGTACCTCCTTTTACTGCCTTCTGAATCTATTTATTTGTACGTTAATTTTTGAATTAATAAATTGCTCTTTATTTAGGTCATAGTTAATAATAACATGATAAAGTTGATTTTTGGCTTAATTTTTTCAATTTTTTCATATTTTTATCAAACTATAATAAATACTGTAAAAGCTTGTAGAAATTTCAGATTTTTAAACAACGAAAAACGCCTTTTCATTGTGATTTTTCACAATGAAAAAGGCGAACTTTTAGGATGAAAGTTCTACTCGAGTAACAAGTCTCTCATCCATATCGAATAGTGATTCGATCCATTTCTCTACATACTCTTTATATCTCTCAAAAAAATACAGATCATTTTGCTGTATATACAATACTTCATTTAAATAGCCTGGAAATAAGTACGGTGTTGAAAGGAAGGATTTTAATTGGACGAAAAAGACTGAAAATGGCATTGTTAGTTTCGCATTAGACATACGAATAGCATCATAAATTTGAGTAAAAGTATAACGCTCTCTTGCTAAATAGGTCATCATAATTTCACGAATGAAGACAGAGTCGATTGTCAACTCTCTGTAAAAAATAGAAGCATATTCCTTTTTTAAAAAGTAATAATTAAGTACTTCTCCAACAAGGTTCATTAAAATTAAATTTGCGTTTTTATCATACAATGACAAACAATGTTTATCTAAAATTTCAATATATCCTTCTAAAAAATCTACTATGATATGTTCAAGTAAACCTTGTTTACCTTTAAAATAATACGAAATCGTCGCAATATTTACATTTGCTTTTTTAGAAATATCCCTTACTGAAGTACCTTGGTATCCATTAATTTTAAATAACGTAAGCGCTGTCTCGATGACTTTCTTCTTTGTTGCAAGTTTATCTTGCTCCATACTCGTCACCCTCTTTTACAAACATCAATTCCTTTATTAATTAGCGAAATACTAATAAAATCCTCTACAAATCGGTCGACAAAATTACCAGTATTCTTTCGAAATATGCTATGATATTTCACATGAAATAGGGAAAGGGGTCTACAAATGTTTCAAAAAGTCGAATATTCAGGTACAAAAGAACAACAATATAATACTCTAACAGCTCAAGTTAAAGCCTTAATAGATGGCGAACATAACCTAATAGCTAATTTAGCAAATACATCTGCCTTATTAAATCAGTTTTTGCACCAAATAAATTGGGTAGGATTTTATTTAAAAGATGGAGATCGCAATGAATTAGTATTAGGCCCATTTGTAGGTCTTCCTGCGTGTGTGCGTATACCATACGGCAAGGGAGTTTGCGGCACATCTGCTCAAACAAAAACGGTTCAAAGAATCGATAATGTTCACGATTTCCCAGGCCACATCGCTTGTGATGCTGCATCAAATTCAGAGATCGTTATTCCTTTAATGCATAACGGTGAAGTAATTGGTGTATTAGATATCGATAGTCCGGAATTTAATCGCTTTGATGAAACGGATCAAAAATATCTTCAAGCAATCGTTAATTTAATTGAAGAAACAATTAGATAAGAAAATTTGATTTCTAAAGGAATCCTTTATTGGATTTCTTTTTTATATTGGGGTCAATATAAAAAATCTATCGTCTCCTAACTGAAAGACTATTGATAATATATTTTTTTAATTAACTTGCAAAAATTTAACATAATTAACGTCATTATTATTACAAATATCTTTTTTGAGGCACTATTTTTAATGCTTTGTAAGTCGTGGATTATCTATTACTTGCAACTAGATTACTAAAGCGAAAATCATACGTTTATAAGACAATTCTATTGTTTTTAAGATTATTCTTTTTTATTAAGAAGTTGATTGGAACGAAAGGGTGCTCGACTCCTATGGGATTAGCGGGAAGGCTAAAGACCCCGCAGGCTTGCCGAGGAGGCTCAAGAATCTCGCCCCATGGAAAGCGAGCGCACTGTAGTGGAAATCATACCACAAAGCTTATTTATCAATGATAAGATTAATTGACAAAGTTCTTTTTATAAAAAGCTAAAAACAAAACTGCCCTTGACTATTTTATACTATCTGGTTATAATATTTTTTGTGTAAAATAACGCAGCGTTGTAAGCACAGGCTTGATATTTATTTTGTTCCTCTACTGTTTAAGAGGTGTCATCGCGTAACTCTGGCTGCTGGAGCGAGGATACATGAAAGCAAAATAAACAAACTGGGGCTACACGAACGTTTTTATTTTACTCCAAAATAAAAACTAAAGGAGGAGACACTCAATGTCTCGTTATACAGGATCTACTTGGAAATTATCTCGCCGTTTAGGCATTTCATTAAGCGGAACAGGTAAAGAATTAGAAAAACGCCCTTACGCACCAGGTCAACACGGACCTAACCAACGCAAAAAATTATCAGAATACGGTTTACAATTACAAGAAAAACAAAAACTTCGTCACATGTTCGGTGTTAATGAGCGTCAATTCCGTCGCACTTTTGATATCGCTGGTAAATTAACTGGTAAACATGGTGAAAACTTCATGATCTTATTAGAAACTCGTTTAGACAACGTAGTTTACCGTATGGGTCTTGCTCGTACTCGTCGTGCTGCTCGTCAATTAGTTAACCACGGCCACATCTTAGTTGATGGCAAACGTGTAGACATCCCATCTTTCCGTGTGAAAATTGGCCAAACTATCAGCTTACGTGAAAAATCACAAAACTTAGCTGTAGTTAAAGAAGCTGTTGAAGTTAACAACTTTGTACCTGAGTACATCACTTTCAACGCTGACAAATTAGAAGGTACTTTCAACCGCTTACCAGAGCGTTCTGAATTACCAGCTGAAATCAACGAAGCTCTTATCGTTGAATTCTACAACCGTTAATCATATCGCTTCTTAGAAAGCGATGAGAAACCACAATCAAATTTGATTGTGGTTTTTTTTATATTTATTTTACACCATAAAAAAAAGCCCTCGACTTTACTCGAAGGGCTACTTATGCGGAATTGAGAGGTGTATTAAAATAACATTTTATTTTATTTTAATTTCACTACCGCTAAGTCATGTTGCATTGCATTATTACCTTCTTGAGGATCAAATGCAATGTCACTAAGTCCAAATACATTTACTACAACATCACGATCTTTCGGATGAAGAATTCTTACTTCATAAGCAAATAAAGCTGCTGGAAGTTGGAAAGATCTAAATGTTCTATATTGATTTGGTGGAATTGTTACTGTAGATGGGTCAACCATAGGAAGAATCACAGGTGAACCACTTGACCAGTCAAACATTAATACACTCACAGAACGTGAGTCATCCGGGTCAACATTAAGAGCTTCAACTGTTAAAAACTGAGTACTAGAATGTCTTCTTAATACGCCAGTTGATAAAAATTTTGACGACATCAACGTCACTCCTTTCATATTATTTGGACAAGCAAATCCATATAATATAAAATGTTTCAATCAGTAGAAATGAAACGGACATTGGTACAAATTTAATTCATAGTTTTTATAAAAATGATAGATTGCCTACAATGATTACATTTGTTTATAGTAGATAGCTTTTAAAATAGATAAACATTCTCTAAAGTATGCTGTCGGTATGATAACTTTTGGTGTTTTTGCAGGAAGTCCGACTACATTCAACCCTTGTTTTTTAGCCAATTTTAAAGATCTAAATAAATGATAATCATTTGAAACAACGACTACTTGAGCTTGATCGTTATGAATGAGCTTTTTTGAGAATTTCATATTCTCGTATGTATTTGTTGATAAATCTTCCTTCACAATTCGATCTTCTTCAATTCCTAATTTGATTAATTCAACCCTCATACATTCAGCTTCTGATATCAATTCATCATTACCTTTTCCACCTGAAACAATAATTTTTGCACTTTTATTTTCCTTAGCATATTTAGCTGCTGTTTCAATTCGATAACGTAAAGCTCTAGTAGGTTTATCCTTTTTCAAACCAGCGCCTAATACGATGATATAATCTGCATTTTTAGGTACTTTATGCTGATATTGTAAAAAGCTATTTATACCGATAAAAACGATACAGAATACATAACTTAGTATCCCAATAATAATTGTATATGTAATTATTTTAAAAAAGCTCATTACCTTTATCCCCTTAAATAAAATTACTTTAGCTTTTATTTTATCGGATAATTAAGTGGATTTCACTAAAATTTGAATATTGCATAAACATTTAACATTATTCCTCATAAAAAGTTAGACTACAAATAAAAAATCCCCTATATGAAAAGAAATGGATGGATGTCCTTTCTTTCATATAGGGGATTGATTCAAAATTATTTATTCAACTATCTAGGATACTTTTCGCCCATTGGATTATGTTGATCCTTTGAAAGCCTTTTTTGATGAGCTTTCGTTTTTGCATCTACATGATTTGCATCACTAGGACGATTTTTCTTTGAACCACCTGCTGCATGACTCATTTTTTTCCCTCCATTAACCAGTTCGTACAAAAACTAGTTTACGTAGAAACAATTTGTTTATGCGACTTTTCTTGAACTTTCTCCTTTATTTTCAACTTCTAAACCTTTACCCAATAAAGCGGCTAACATACTGAATAATGGTGTAATAAATAATACGAATGCAAACGGTAAGTAATCAATAACAGGTACTCCCAATGTTGAAGCGAAAAACGCTCCACTTACACTCCAAGGAACGATTGGATTAAAAAGTGTTCCACCATCTTCTAATGCACGTGATAAGTTTTTAAGTGGTATATTTTTTTTGATAAATACATCCTTTAATAATTGCCCAGGAAGTAGAATTGATAAGTATTGTTCACCTGTTAAAAGATTTACACTCATTGCAGATAATGTACTTGCAATAACAATATGCCCGTTACGTTTCAAATTAGATAATGACTGTATTAATGTCTCGAATACACGTAGCTCTTGTAATAATCCGCCTAGAGCAAGTGCAATAAATATTAATGACACAGACCACATCATTGATTGTAATCCTCCACGGTTAACAATGGAATTAAGCATTTCGTTCCCTGTATCCGTTTGGAATCCATTTTGTAATGTTGTAAACACTTTTGCAAGTGTAATATCTTTTTGAATGAAAAATGCTAAAACTAATGAACTAACAATACCAGCCGACATCGTTGGTAAAGTTGAAAAACCTCTAAATGCCATTATAAAAACAATTAAACATGGGATTAATAATAACGGATTGACTTCAAAGCTAGTTGAAATTGCTTTTTTCATTTCTGTAACTTGCGCCATATCTGTATTTCCATGACCCATACCGATGATTAAAAATAATATAACTGTAACAATTAATGCTGGAATTGTTGTATATGCCATGTGTCGAATATGTTCATTAACCTTTATTCCTAAAATACTTGGAACGAAATTCGTTGTATCTGAAATCGGTGACATCTTATCACCAAAACACGCTCCACTAATAATCGCACCTGCTGCAATTGCTGGTGGAATCCCCATTATATGTGCGATTCCCATTAACGCAACACCAACTGTAGCGATTGTTGTAAAAGTACTACCAGTAAAACTAGCAACGATGATTGTAATAAAAATTGCACTGATCGCAAACCACTTAGCTGAAAGAACCGAAATTCCGTAAAATAATAATGTAGGTACTGTACCACTTAGCATCCAAGAACCGATTAATAGACCGATCATCATTAAGATTAATGTAGGTGACAAGCCATTTTGAATACCCTTTTTCATACCATTTTCAATCTGCTCCCATTTAAACCCTTTAAATAATCCAAATACAGCTAAACAAACAACACATAAAAGAAGCGGAATTTGTGGATCTGATTTTAATATAACTAGACAACTAGACATAATAACTGCAAACAGTGCGATTAACGCACCTAATTCAATCTTTTTCATTTTATATACTCTCCCTTTTTTATACATCCATAAATACGTGTTCACGAAACTTTACGAACCCAAGTTTCTCATAAAAACTACTTGCATTTTTATTTTCGATCCAATAATCTAGCTCAATTCTAGAAAGATTATTCTCACGAGCAAATGAAGCAATTTTATGAATTAAGAAAGAACCGTATCCTTTATTTCTTTTTTCTTCTTTAATACTTATTTGATGAACATAACCTAGCCGAAAAGCCTTTTTAATCGGTCCTTCAGGTATATGTTTTATTTCAATCCAAGCGTATCCGACCAATTCTTCAATATCTTTTACTACGAAAAAATGATGATCTGATTTATCAACTACACCCTTGAAAAACTCAGTTATCTCCGCTAGATTGTGAACCTTAAAAAATTCTGGAAACAATTCAGCATGTAAATTTTGTACATCTTCATTAAGTTTTGCCAATATTCGGTAATCTTTTGTTGCAAAAATCTCCATGATTGTCACCCTTTCAAAAAAAAATAAAGAAAACTCGTTGATTGATGAGCCTTTTAGGCGATGGCAAAGACGTAGTTGCACTTATACTCTTTATTCCTAGAATTGGCTACTACGTCGAGCAAGGATCATCGCTGCCAATTTATACCTATTAAAGTGCAATAAAAAAAGAGGCCTCCCTATATAAAATAGGGACGACCTCGATCGCGTTACCACCCTAGTTATAAGAATTAATACTATGACTAATAAAAATTCTTATCACTCGAATCTGTAACGTAGACTTACGTTCTTCCCTTCATTAGATCAACTAACTACGAAAAGAAAACTCCCGAAATGTAATTCATTTGATTGTGTAGACGAGTTTTCACCAACCACTCGCTCTCTGAACTACTTCCAACCAAACTACTGCTTTTTCGTTCACTGTTTGTTCGGTATTATAATGTAACCAAGTGGTATTTCTTCTTACCACGACGGATAATAATAAATTGCTCTTCAATTGCATCTTGTTTAGTTAACACAGTTGCAACGTCCTGTATACGATCTCCATTTACATAAACAGCACCGTTTTGTACATCTTCACGTGCTTGTCGTTTTGATGGAGAAATTTTTGCTTCAACTAGTAAGTCTACTAATCCTTTTTCTGCTTCACTTAAATTAAATGAAGGCACGTCTTTAAAACCTTGTTTAATTTCAGCAGCCGTTAATTCTTTTACAGATCCACTAAATAATGCTTCTGTAATTTTAATTGCTTGATCAAGAGCAGCTTCACCGTGAACAAGTTTTGTTACTTCAGCAGCTAATGCTTTTTGAGCAACACGTTGTTCTGGTGCTTCATTAAATTGTTTCTCTAGCTCTAAAATTTCTTCTTTTGTTAAGAAAGTAAAGTATTTCAAGTATTTAACTACATCACGGTCATCTGTATTAATCCAGAATTGGTAGAATTCGTATGGAGTTGTTTTTTCTGGATCTAACCAAACTGCTCCGCCTTCTGTTTTACCAAATTTAGAACCGTCAGCTTTTGTTACTAAAGGTACTGTAAGACCAAAAGCTTTTGAATCTTCTTCTGTCTTACGGATTAATTCCATACCCGCTGTAATATTACCCCATTGGTCACTACCACCAATTTGTAATTTACAGTTATGGTCTTGGTATAATTTTAAGAAATCATATGATTGTAAAATCATGTAACTAAATTCAGTAAATGAAATACCTGCTTCTAATCGAGATGCAACTGAATCTTTAGCTAGCATGTAGTTTAATCCGAAGTTTTTACCGATGTCACGTAAGAATGTAATAACATCTAATTCGCCTGTCCAATCAAAGTTATTAACTACTTTAGCAGCATTATCACCTTCGAAGTTTAAAAATGGTAATAATTGTGTACGAATTCGTTCACTGAACATTTTTACTGTATCAGTAGTATTTAACGTACGTTCTGCCTTCTTACCGCTTGGATCACCGATCATTCCAGTTGCTCCACCTACTAAACCAATTGGTTTATGACCTGCAACTTGGAATCTCTTTAACATTAACACTGGTAATAAGTGACCAATGTGTAAGCTATCACCAGTTGGGTCGAAACCACAATATAATGAAACAGATTCTTCGCTTAATAATTTTTGTAGACCTTCTTCATCTGTCATTTGGTTAATTAATCCACGAAATTCTAAATCTTGTAAGATATTTTCCATTTTTAGCCCACCCCTTCTATGCTCTATACGTCGTTTAAACAAAATAAAAAGTCCCTACTGATAAACAGTAGGGACGAATAATTATAATCGCGGTACCACCCTAGTTGTAGCTAATAAAACTAGCTACCTCTCATACAATTAACGGCTGTTAACCGTTCTAATCCTAATTTGCATTAAACAAATTTCGAAAAAGAATGCTCCAGGTTGTAATTCGTGTCAATGTCTGTGCTAATTCTCACCAACCATTAGCTCTCTGATCCAATACCATTCACACTACTAAGCCTTTCAACGCTCACTATTAAAATGTTATGAAACATTTATATCACAAATAAAACGTTTAAGTCAAATAGATAATTAAATTTTTATTAATTTTATTTAAATTGTCATTCAATATTTGAATAAAAATGCTTTATATCAAATAATATGGTTAAATATTAATACTAACATCTTTAAAAATACATATTTTGGAAATGGAGTGTTTTTTCTTGAAGAATAAAGGAATATGGATTGCTTTAATTATTGTAGTCGTTCTAATCTTTATGGGTGTCGGAAGCTATAATAGCTTTGTGACTCAAGAAGAAAATGTAACAAATAAAATGTCACAAGTTGATAACCAACTAAAACGTCGTTCAGATTTAATACCAAACTTAGTAAATACAGTAAAAGGATATGCTACACAAGAGAAAGATGTGATTGCATCAGTAACAGATGCACGCGCAAAATTAGCTGGTGCTCAAACGACTGCTGATAAAAGTAAAGCTGATGCAGAATTGTCTGGAGCGCTAAGTCGTCTATTAGTAGTCGTTGAAAACTATCCTGATTTAAAATCAAATCAAAACTTCCAAGCATTAATGGATAGCCTAGAAGGAACTGAAAATCGACTAGCAATTGCTCGTAAAGATTATAATGATGCAGTAACTGTTTACAACCAAAAAATCAAAAAATTCCCGGGTGTTCTAGTAGCTGGACCTTTTGGATTCGAGAAGAAGGATTACTTTGAAGTATCTGAAAAAGATAAAGCTACACCTGAGGTTGACTTTAGTGGCGATGGTAATAAATGAGAAAATTTCTCTCAACAATATTCCTAATAGGATTTCTTTTTTCATTTGCTACAGCAGCAAATGCTGAAATTAAAGTACCCTCTCAAGTGGGAGACATTTATGTACAAGATTATGCAAATGTTCTTAACAGAGAAGATTCACAAACTCTAATTCAATTAGGGAAAAAGTTAGAAGACACTACCTCCGCTCAACTTGCGGTATTAACAATCCCAAGTCTGGAAGGAAATGATATTAAAGAATATGCTAATACAGCATTTCGAAAATATGGTTTAGGTAATAAAGAGAAAAATAATGGTGTTCTTTTGTTATATGCTAAAAAAGACAGACAAATAAGAATCGAAGTAGGATATGGTTTAGAAGGAGTTGTAACGGATATTAGATCTGGTAAAATTTTGGACCAGAGCGCTATTCCATATTTGAAAAAAGGTGAAGAATCTCTTGCAATAACAAACACATATAAATCACTATATAATGTTATTTTAAATGGCTCTGAACAAACTGGCCATTCTAAAACAAGTAATTTATGGGACAATTTAAAAGTATTCATCATCATTGCAATAGTGATAGGGATCATCATCATTGATATGATGTTCTTTAATGGTGTACTAACTTATTTCATTTTGAATTTATTACCTGCACTATTAAGCTCTTCAGGTGGCGGTGGCCCAAGAGGCGGTGGCGGAGGAAGCTCCGGCGGTGGTGGCTCCGATCGAAAATTTTAGAACAACAAAAAACCATTGGATTTTTTCCAATGGTTTTCTTTTTTTATTAATCTTCCATTGTTGATAAATCACCAGTTGGAAGGTCTAACTCCCATGCTTTTAATACTCTTCGCATAATTTTTCCGCTGCGAGTTTTTGGTAATTTATCACGGAATTCGATTTGTCTAGGTGCTGCATGAGCTGCTAGTCCTAGTTTTACAAAGTTACGGATTTCTTCCTTCAATTCATCTGAAGCAACATACCCATCTCTTAGCGCAACAAATGCTTTAATGATCTCACCTCTTACAGGATCTGGTATACCGATTACACCAGCTTCTGCAATCGCAGGATGCTCTACAAGCTTACTTTCTACTTCAAATGGACCAACTCTCTCACCAGAAGTCATTATTACATCGTCTACTCGACCTTGGAACCAGAAATATCCATCTTCATCCATATACGCTGAATCACCTGAAACATACCATTCATCATTTAAGAAATATGATTGGAATTTTGCTTCATTATTCCAAATTGTGTTCATCATTGATGGCCAACCCTTTTTAATTGCTAGATTTCCCATCGTATATGGAGCAACTTCATTACCGTTATTATCAACAATAGCTGCTTCGACTCCAGGGAATGGTTTACCCATTGAACCTGGGCGAATTGGCATACATGGATAGTTACAAATTAATGAAGCTCCAGTTTCAGTCATCCACCAATTATCATGGATTCGTAAATTAAATACTTTTGCTCCCCAACGAACTACTTCTGGATTTAAAGGTTCACCAACACTTAAAATATGTCGAAGTGAACTTAAATCATACTTATTAATAATGTCTTCCCCTGAACCCATCAGCATACGGAATGCTGTTGGAGCACTATACCAAACTGTAACGCCGAATTCTTGAATTGTTTCATACCAAGCATCTGGACTGAAACGACCTCCTAAGATTACGTTAGAGGCACCATTTAACCAAGGTCCAAAAATACCGTATGAAGTTCCAGTTACCCAACCTGGATCTGCTGTACACCAATATACATCATCTTTTTGAAGATCCGTCACCCATTTACCAGTTTGATAGTGTTGGATCATCGCTTGTTGAACATGAAGTACACCTTTTGGTTTACCAGTTGACCCAGAAGTATAATGCAAAATTAAACCATCATGACGATTTAACCATGTAATCTCAAAATCTGATTTCGCTTCTTTATAACGAGCTTTAAAATCTACAAATTTACCGCCTTCCTCAACGTCATTACCGATAAGGAAGATTGTTTTTAACGCAGGTAGATCATTAACTGGAACACGTGATAATAATTCTGGCGTTGTGACTAATACCTTTGCTTCACTATCCTCTAGACGATCCTTTACAGCACCTTCCATAAATGCCTCGAATAAAGGACCAACAATAGCACCTAATTTTAAAGCTCCTAAAAGTGCAAAATACAATTCTGGTTGACGAGGCATGAAAATAAATACTCGATCACCTTTTTCAACGTCACCGAATTGTTTTAAAACATTTGCAGCCTTATTTGAATTAATTTTCATTTCTTCAAACGTATATTTTTCATTTCGCTTATCATCTTTGTAATACAAAGCAACTTTATCTTTTCGATCAGAATTTGCATGACGATCGATAGCTTCAAAAGCCATATTATACTTTTGTGTTGTATACCAAGAAAACTCTTTTTCTACATCTTCCCACTTAAAATTTTTATAAGTTTCCTCATAGTTTTTTAAATTAAATTGCCCGTTTTTTACAGGAAGCGCTTCCACCTTCATATAAATCCCTCCTTGATATTCTCTACTATCATTATACAATGATAAGATTTAATTTTCAGTATTTTTAATAAATTATCCATTTATATGTATTAGACACCTACTGTTTTTTTTCCTGTATGTCTTTCCTGCATTTTTTAGTATGATTATTAAAAAGGTGCTTTTTAAAGGGAGTGAGAAATATTGGATCACCCAAAAAAATATTTTTCAAAAACAATCCAAACTGTGCATGGTGAATTAATTATAGAGGGACCGGTCGAATCTGCCTTACTTGAAACATATCATTTTCATGAAAATTTAACATCTTTTAGACAACCAGCACAGCAACACAAAGCAATTGTTGAAATTGCTAGTCTACCTGAAGCTAGAATTATTATTGCTAGACTCGATCAAACAATAGTAGGTTACGTAACTTATTTGTATCCAGACCCACTTGAAAGATGGTCAAAAACAACTCTAGAAAATTTAATCGAGCTTGGAGCAATTGAGGTTATACCTGAGTTCCGCGGTTTTTCAGTTGCTAAAAATATGTTAATTCTCTCAATGCTAGATGATGCAATGGAAGACTATATCATTATCACAACAGAGTATTATTGGCATTGGGATTTAAAAGGCACTGGTTTAAACGTATGGGAATATAGAAAAATGATGGAAAAAATGATGAATGCCGGTGGACTCATTCAATTTGCAACTGATGATCCTGAAATCTGTTCCCATCCAGCAAACTGTTTAATGGTCAGAATGGGAAAACGAGTAACAACTGAAGAAATTCAAGCATTTGACGCACTACGCTTTTTACAAAGATATATGTACTAATTGAACTTTAATCTCGAAAGGTAGGATTCAAAAAAATGCTTATTCAAGATATTATGCGCAGTTCAAACATTACTTTAAAAAAAGAAAATACAATCGGTGAAGCAGTAACAATTTTTCGAACAGGTGAAGTTCGTCATATTCCAATCATTAATAAAGATGATCAAGTGGTTGGAATCATTTCTGATCGAGATGTACGTGATGCCCTACCTTCAACATTATTTCCACAAGCATTTTCATCTGTACTTGAGGTTCCTGTTGAAAAAATTATGACTACTAATGTCATAACTTGCAGTCCAATTGACTTTGTTGAAGAAGTAGCAACATATTTCTATCAATATAAAATAGGCTGCTTACCTGTCGTATCTAGCGGAAAATTAATAGGACTTGTCACTGAAATTGATGTATTACACACTCTAGTAACTTTAACAGGAGCATATCAGCCTAGCTCCCAAATAGAAATCTTAGTTCATGATCATCCAGGCATTTTAAGTGACGTTGTTAACGTATTTTCAAAAGAAAATATTAATATTGTAAGTGTCCTTGTTTACCCTGCAAAAGAAGTGGATCATAAGGTTCTTGTATTTAGAATTCAAACGATGAATCCACTTTCAATCATTCAAACTTTAAAAACTGAGGGATATAAAATTCTTTGGCCAAATGAAGCGAGTGACTCATGATGAAAAAGGATGCATATTTAATATATAGCGAAGAATACCATGCCTATCAATTCAATGAAAATCATCCATTTAATCCGATTCGCTCTCAATTAGTTTATGAACTATTAACATCTAGTAATCTATTAAATGGCGCTGATATTATTCCACCAAGATTAGCAACAGATGATGAGCTGCTCCTTTTTCATGATTTACAATTTATCGAACAAGTTAAAAAAGCAAGCCGCGAACCTGTTAGCGCAAATATCGCTGAACAATTTGGGCTTGGAACTGAAGATACACCCATTTTTAAAAATATGCACGAGGCCAGTTCTTTAATTGTTGGTGGCACCTTAACAGCAGTAGATGCTGTACTAGAGGGAAAATCCAATCATGCTTTTAATTTAGGTGGTGGACTACATCACGGTTTTAAACGAAAAGCCTCTGGTTTTTGTGTTTATAATGACTGTGCAATCGCCATAAAATATATTCAACAAAAATACGGTTTAAAGGTATTATACATAGATACGGACGCACACCATGGCGACGGAGTTCAGTGGGCATTTTATGATGACCCGACTGTTTGCACACTCTCAATACATGAAACTGGTAGATATCTATTTCCTGGTACAGGTGCGGTAACCGAAAGAGGACAAGGAAAAGGTTTCGGTTACTCTTTTAACATTCCTATTGATGCATTCACCGAAGACGAATCATTTCTATTAAGCTATAAAAAAGCAATAAACGATATAGCTCAATACTTCAAACCAGATGTAATCCTCACTCAAAATGGCTCTGATTCACATTATTACGATCCATTGACTCATCTATGTACAACAATGAAAACATTCGAGGAAATCCCAAAAATCGCACACGAAATCGCTCATAAATATTGCGATGGTAAATGGATTGCTGTTGCTGGAGGAGGATACGATTACTGGAGAGTAGTACCAAGAGCTTGGTCACAAGTATGGCTAGCTATGACAAATCAACAACCAACTTCAAACCTAATACCGGATAGCTGGTTAGAAAAATGGCAGAAAATTTCTAATGTTAAGTTACCTACAACTTGGACAGACAATCCATCAATCGTAAAGCCTATTCCAAGGAAAAAGGAAATAGAGGAATACAATGAACAAGTCTTATACCGTGCACTTGAGCCATTGCACATTCAGCAAAAAAAGCCTTTTATTTAAATACTACGCGCCGCTTGAGAGGGTATCTCGACGGCGTTTTTTAATTTCGGGTGGATTTTTGATCTTGAATTAGTAAACTTCAATTTAAAAATGGTTCGTTTTTAGATAGATTCAGAACAAATTTGCTAGCTTAATATTAAAAACGATCTAATATCTGTTTATAAAGGTGTAAAATACGATTACCGGTATATGTATACTATTGACTTATTTGCGATTTACAAAGTTTTATTTGCTGTTTTACTATTTTTAATTGCGGTTCTTGGATTTTAATTGCAGTTTTGCAATTTTTAATTGCGATTCTCAGATTTTATTTGCAGTTCTACTTTTATTTCCACTGATTTAAACTATAATTGCGGACCTCTTAGGTTTATTTGCAGCTAAACGTTACTCCATTCTTTCCTTGCACCCATAAGTTCCCCCATAAAACAAAAAAGCCTAGAATCACTAAAATTCTAAGCTACTTTCATCATTTACTTTGTAGATTGTCTAATTTGAAGATGATGCGGAAGAATGACTGTATGATCTTCCACTGTCTCTTTATTCATATACTTCGTTAATAATCTCATTGCAACTGCACCAATATCATACATTGGTTGAGCAACAGATGATAATTTTGGACGTACCATTAATGCCAGCCTTGTATTATCAAATCCAAATACTTCAAGGTTATTTGGTACTAATATTCCGTGGTCTTGAGCACTGTGGATTACACCAATCGCCATTTCATCAGATGCTACGAAAATAGCGCTCGGAATAATATTACGCTCATGGAAAGCTTCAAAAGCTTCACTTCCTGATTCATACGTATTATCACCATAAGTTACTAACTCTTCATCGAATTCGATTCCATTTTCTTGTAAAGCTCGTTTATATCCTTCTAACTTACTTAATCCGATAATATTCGTTTCAGTAGGTCCGTTTACGAATGCTACTTTTTGGTGACCTTTTTTAATTAAATAATCTACTGCATCAAATGCCGCCTGAGCATAGTCGATATTTACTGAAGGGATTTTATTAGCTTCATCATATGTAGTCGCTAATACTATTGGAACGCCAGCTTTTTCGTACTCTTCTTGATGAACATCCGTAATTGTTCCACCAATAAATAAAATTCCGTCAACTTGTTTTGCTAACATATTATTTATTAATGTAATTTCTTTCTCAACATTCTCATCCGAGTTACTTAAGATAATATTGTATTTATACATTGTTGCAATATCTTCAATACCACGGGCTAGTTCTGCATAAAAAGTATTAGAAATGTCTGGAATAATTACACCAACTGTAGTTGTTTTTTTACTTGCTAGTCCTCTTGCTACCGCATTTGGTCTATATCCTAAACGGCTGATCGCTTCGTTTACTTTTTTTCGTGTAGTAGGTTTAACATTTGGATTACCATTAACTACTCGTGAAACTGTAGCCATGGAAACGTTTGCCTCACGTGCTACATCATAAATCGTAACCGTCATTTTCATCACTCCTCTATTTTATTCTATCTATTATGTAGTTTGTTTTTTATTTAGGTAAAATAGTCATAAAACGTAATTTTCCACAAAAATAGTGCTTCATTCTATCTTATAGTGAAACGAATATTCGTTCAATACACCTATTAGAAAAAAATGTAAATTATTCGTAGTTTATCACTATATATTGGTAATTTAAAACAAACGTTCACAAATTATTCAAAAAGCGCCGACTGATTTTGTTCAGCCAGCGCTTTTATGTTGATTATCGATTTATGAAAGAATTTACTTCAGACATAAATTGGTCAAATTGTTCAAAATTCATTTGCTGAGATGAGTCACTTAAAGCAGTAGCAGGATCTGGATGAACCTCTGCCATAATACCATCAGCTCCAATTGCTAGTCCCGCTTTTGCTGCAGGTATTAGTAAGTCTCTTCTACCTGTCGAATGTGTCACATCAACCAATACTGGTAAATGTGTTTCTTGTTTTAAAATTGGAACAGCTGTTATATCTAATGTATTTCTCGTAGCTTTTTCATAAGTTCTTATGCCACGTTCACATAAAATAATTTCTTGATTGCCTTCTGACATAATATATTCAGCTGCATAAATGAATTCTTCGATTGTCGCTGATAAACCTCTTTTTAATAAGATTGGTTTTTTTACAGAACCCGCTGCTTTTAGTAATTCAAAGTTCTGCATATTTCTTGCGCCGATTTGAATGATATCAACATAATCTAGTGCCATTTCAATATGTTCTGGGCTTACTATTTCACTAATAATTGCCAACCCATGGTTTTTGCCAACTTCTTTTAAAATCTTTAAGCCATCTTCACCTAGTCCTTGGAAGTCATAAGGAGAAGTACGTGGTTTAAATGCACCACCACGCATAATTTTGATTCCTTGTTCCTTTAACACTTTCGCTACTGAATCAACTTGTTCATAGCTCTCGACAGCACATGGACCCGCAATAATAATTGGGCTTCCATCACCAATATTAACACCATTTACATTTACGATTGTGTTTTCTGATTTTCTTTTTCTTGAAACAAGGAGAACTTTTTTATCGTCTTCTTCTTGAAGTTCTAAGCTACTTTTAAAAATTTCTTTAAAAATATGTTGGAGGGTAGCCGTACTAAAAGGACCTTCATTGATTTCGGCAATATGATCTAGCATCTTACGTTCCCTAACCGGGTCATAACGTTTAACGCCTTGATCAATTTTTGCTATTCCAATTTTCTTAGCGATTTCGCCTCTTTTATTTAATAACTCAAATATTTGATGATTAATCTCGTCTATTTCAATTCTAAGTTGTTCTAAATCATTTTTAGTCAAATTAAATCCTCCTTGCAAATACCGATATCTCATTTGTTATTATGACACTTTATTGGAAGCTAATCAAAACATGAGCATTATTTTAAAAAAATGTTTTTTTAGTGAATATTTTGTATTCTTGTTGGGGAAAGTTAATGACCAAATAAAAAGAAGAGTTAGCTTAGTAACTCTTCTTAACGTTGAAAAAACAATTTTGTCAATTTATTATCAAATTTTCGTAAAAGGAGTAAAGTGATGTTGATTTCCATTACAGGATGCTCGCTTTCCATGGGGCGAGACCTGAGCCTCCTCGGCGTAGCCTGCGGGGTCTCAGGCTTCCCGCATATCCCATAGGAGTCGAGCATCCCTCCATTCCAATCAACTAATTCATCCAAAAAAGTTTACGTTAAAAACCTATTTTAATATCCTTTTCTTAGTGTAACATAACAGAATACTAATCAGTTTGTAAGACAATTGAGATTGAAAATCAATTCATAAACCAATCATCTATAAACTATTTATCTAAAATTGATCTTAATATTTTTAATTTCCAAAAAAACAATATAGTTTATTGATTTAAAATCGTTAATAAATATAAAAAATGAAGTATTTTAACATCAATAAATTTTCACTAAACTTTGTTGTCCTTATAGACTAGACCATTTTTTATTCAACACTCTGAAAAGAAGGATTATCAAACAAACACTTAGATAGTAGTTCCTTCTTCTACATCTAATACTCTGTCTAACCATTCATTAATCAGTAAGTTGAATAGGTTCTCTTGTTCTATTTGAAGATTATGGCCAGCTTTGTCTAAAATTGCAAATGATGCTCTTGGAAAATTTTCAAGAATAGTAAATGCGTCTTTAAATCCAACGACTGAGTCTTGTAGTCCTAATAAAAAAAGACTAGTTTTTTTAAACTTAATTTTATCTATATCAAATGAAAATCCGTAGTTATTCCTTATTTTAGATAAAAATTCTTGATCAGCGATTGAACATCCACTAACAATTTCATCTTTATAACGAACCCAAGTTTTTTCATCTAAAACTACGTTATTTGAACGAAAATCAGTTTCTTCAAGTTCATTTAATTGATTCAAAAAAGTTTTATCTTCGACTATTACGGTATGGTTTGGTAACGACCTTTTCTCAAATTGTGGAATAATCACTGGACAAATAAATGCAGCACCTTTAACTTTTTCAGGTCTATTTGCAATTATTCCTCGTGCTAAATATCCTCCGTAAGATTCTCCGGCTAACAAAAATGATTGACCCGGAATGATCGTATCGATAAATTTTAAGACGATATTCAGCATATCATCTGTCGTATTAATGTTTGTTCCGCCCTTAGTTTTACCCATACCTGGAAGGTCAAAATAAATCCTTTTATAACCGCTTTTCTTTGTAAAAATCGGTTCCATGCAACATTGCATTAACCTAGAGTCTGGGGTAAACCCATGAATCATAACGATTGGATTTCCTTCTCCCATTATTTCATAGTTTAAATCAACATTATTTATAGTACAAAACGGCAAATTGTGACCCTCCATTTTACAAATCTATTCATTTTTTTAAATTGAAGAGATATTAATATTATAAGGCAAAACAGCATGGACACCCTTAACATGGTTTACAATTTG
The DNA here is from genome assembly GCF_900112535.1 of Bacillus sp. UNCCL81. Classification (NCBI taxonomy): domain Bacteria; kingdom Bacillati; phylum Bacillota; class Bacilli; order Caryophanales; family Bacillaceae; genus Bacillus; species Bacillus sp. UNCCL81. Next base: position 95,745 of record NZ_FOMF01000007.1, read on the forward strand.
AGTTATTCTCAAATCAACACAAACACTAGCTAAAGCAACAGCCTCTGTTTTTTCAATAGCATATAGCTCTTGAATTAACTCAACCATGCCATTTAATGCTGTTTTAGTTGCTATATTTAAGTCCTCATCAAAGCCAAATGTAAGCCACCCTGCTGGTGTGTTAGCTCGTGGCATACTAATCTGCATGTCCTCTCTTACTGTAAGAGTTAGATTCACTTTATCAAATGGAGATTCGATCGCTTGACCAGATACTTCACCATCTCCTTGTGCAGCGTGTCCATCACCCGCAGAAAAAAGTGCTCCTTCAACGGCTATAGGTAAATACAATGTACTACCTTCTACTAACTCTTTACAGTCTATATTTCCCCCACAATATCTCGGTGGTATAGTCGAATGAACACCTGATTCAGAAGGAGCTGTACCTAGGACTCCTAAAAATGGAGCGACAGGTACTGAAACTTCCTTATCTCTGATTTTAGTCTTCGCTGTATTGTTTTTTTCATTGATTAACCAATTTAATGTCACTTCTAGCTCTTCAGAAATACCTAATGCGTTATTTTGCCAATTCTTATTACCACCTGCACAATTCCAGCCATACCAGCCAGCTTTTAATTCGTTTATTTTAATTTCAAGTGTCATCCCCGGTTTAGCACCTTCTACAAAAAATGGACCAATCATAGGATGACCCCATTCTTCTTCCTTTTCCCTTGACTTGAATCTTACTCTTTCTCCATTTTGATGAGAATACCCCCACCCGATATCAATCGTATCAAATTCAATCGAATCACCAGAACGAATGATTTGAATTGGTTCATATACGTTACTAAAAGATGCATGCAAATGCTGATCTGATGTTTTAAATTTATATGTTTCTGGCATATTTACTCCTTCTTTCGACGCTCGATTTTATGTAAAAATAATTTAACTTTAATTAATTTCTGCGCGGAACTTCATTTCCCTTGTTTTAATTTAAAATTTTCATTACTTTTTTCCTATAAATCATATGATTTTCTCCATCAATTTGAATTGCATAAGACTTTCGGTGTATTGTATAGTTGAGATTTCCAAAATTAGGGATTTCTAATTTCATTATACTGGAGGAGTAATAATGGCAATAACTTTTAAACAAATGGTTGCAGAAGCACGTGACAATGTACAAGGAATCAGTTCAGCTGATGCTCGTGAAAAAATTAATTCTAATCCTGAAACATTAGTAATTGATGTTCAAGACGCAGCTGATGCAGGTGCATGTGGATTAATACCAAGCAGTTTGAATATCTCACTTGGCATGCTACCAATCCGTGCAGATTTAGAATTACCAGAACATTTACGCGAGCCTAAGTTAGCGGATCGAAACCGCCCTGTTCTTGTAACATGTGGTGCAGGTGGCCAAGCATCTTTAGGAGCATATTTACTTAAAAAAATGGGATTTACTGATGTAGCATATATTGATGGTGGTACTGCTGCGTGGAAAGCTGCTGGTTTTGACGTAGAATAATTCTCAGACTGCCCGCCAAACGCTCGCTTTCTTCGTTACTTCACCTGCCTGCGGTGCTCATTACCGACAATGGTAACTTCGCGCCTCGAAAGACAAACGTTTTCAATCAGTCTGAGTATCGAACTGTTTATGAATTTTTCAAACAACGTAAAAACTGCACCTTAAGTTACGATTTAAGGTGCAGTTTTTTTATTTTTTTAGTAAAGCATTTTCAATTGAATCTTTCTTAATTGAAAAATGAGAAGTATTATAAACTGCTTCTCCATTTTCAAAAATAAATAATTGAGGAGATTCATGTTTTATTGCCGTTTTCTCAGCAATATAGTTAGACAATTCTCTGTCATCTTGAACTTGTAAAAAATACAATGGTACATTCTCATATGCAGATGCAAATGCTAAAAATTCAGTATAAGCTGCATGACTAATTGGGCATGTTGTACTATGCTTTAAAAATACAAATTTCTCTTCGTTGTTAGTTATTTCATCAAACTGTTGAATCGTTGATATTCGATTTACCATTTCTCTTTTTTCCCTCACGCTTCGTTTTGTACTTTTCCCATAAATCCATTGCTGTATTTCCCCAATTTGCCAATTGGGACATTTTTTCAGTACTAACTTTTACCGTATTCGATACATTATTAGCAGTATCTCGTACTTTTTCATTCATTTCTGAGATTGTAACTCCGACTTCTTCGACTGATTTAGCTAATACATCAAGGGATTTTGCACGTTCACGCATATCTTTCGTAAGTTCGTTCGAATTATTCACAAAAATTTTAGCCTCATTTGCTAAATGATTCGAAGTATGTACTAATTGAACGGCTTCAACACAAACATTATGTAAATCTTTTTGTGTTTCAGCAATAGTAGACTCTACACCTCTAAATACCCTTTCTAGTCGGAATAAAGTACGACTTATAAATACAACTAAGATCACAAATGCAACTGCTGCGATTAATGCACTAATAGAAATTAAATCCATTCGAAAAAACCCCTTTCCTTCATAGCCTTCCACAAATTTAATCACTTATTTGGTATTATACTACAAATTTTACCAAACACTAAACTAGTCGTAAAACAAGTTTTCAAATTCTTTAGTAAAAAAAGAATACTTTAGTAAACAAAACTGACTAAATAGTTTACAATAGGTATATAGTTATAATTATTGGAGGGAATTTTCAATGAAAGATCCACGTATTTCAAAATTAGCTAAAAACTTAATCAATTACTCAGTAAAATTACAACCAGGAGAGAAAATCTTAATTGAAAACTTTAAGCTAGAAACTGAATTAGTTACAGCTTTAGTTAAAGAAGCATATGCTGCTGGTGGTTTTCCTTTCGTATCAATCAAGGATCATAAAGTAGATCGCGCATTATTAATGGGTGCTACTGAAGAACACTTTAATAAAGTAGCAGAATACGAAGCAAATGTTATGAAAGATATGGATGCTTATATCGGATTACGTTCAGGTGTTAATATTAATGAACTTTCTGATGTACCAGACGAAAAGACTAAAATCCATGGTAAAACTGTAGGCCAAAAAGTACATAGAGCAATTCGCGTTCCAAAAACTAAATGGGTTGTACTACGTTACCCAACTGATTCAATGGCTCAATCAGCAAAAATGAGCACTGAAGCATTTGAAGATTTCTATTTTAATGTATGTAATTTAGATTACGGTAAAATGGACAAAGCAATGGATGCTCTTGTTGAATTAATGAACCGTACAGATAAAGTTCAAATTAAAGGTCCTGGAACTGATCTTACATTCTCAATTAAAGATATCCCAGCTATTAAATGTGCTGGTGAAATGAATATTCCCGATGGTGAAGTATTTACAGCACCTGTTCGTAATTCAGTAAATGGTACACTTTCTTATAACACGCCATCTCCTAACAATGGATTTACATTTGAAAATGTTCAACTTAAATTCAAAGAAGGTAAAATTGTTGAAGCAACTGCTAACGACACTGAGCGTATTAACAAAATCTTTGATACAGATGAAGGTGCACGCTTTATCGGTGAATTCGCAATTGGTGTAAATCCATACATCTTACACCCAATGGGAGACATCTTATTCGATGAAAAAATCGATGGAAGCTTCCACTTCACACCAGGTCAAGCATATGATGAAGCTTACAACGGTAACAACTCAAATATCCACTGGGACATGGTATGTATCCAACGTCCTGAATATGGTGGAGGAGAAATCTATTTCGATGACGTTTTAATCCGTAAAGATGGTCTTTTCGTAATCGAAGAATTAAAAGGATTAAACCCTGAAAACTTAAAATAATCTTTAGAAAAAAGAACACATATTAAGCTATGTGTTTTTTTGTATCTATTGATATGATTCCATGTAAATGGCGGTATTATGACTGAAACTTGAAAAATAGAAGACAAGGAAAATACTCTTACAAGAATAAAAGACTGGGAGATTCCCAGTCTTCGTTTTTTAAGCAGCCTTTTTCCCGTTAGTCAATCTCTCAACTAACATGCTTACAGATAAATCACCTGTCGCATTTAACATTGTTGCAGGTGGGTCAATTATCGTACTAATTGCCGCAAGAATTGGTAATGATTCTACCGGTAATCCAAACAGAGAAAGAATTAACATTTCCCCGATCATTCCACCATTCGGAATTGCTCCCATTACCATACCTACTAGTAAAGCAATACCAATTGTTACAAGATAAATATTCAAACCGGAGAAATTCATTCCAAATACACCAAAGGCAAAGGCAATTTTTACTACTCCACCCATAACAGATCCATCTTTGTGTAATGCACTAGCTAATGGAATAACGGTCTCTCTAATGTTTTTAGATACGCCCATTTTTTCAGCTGACTCGAAATTTGTTGGAATAGTTGCCGCACTACTACAAGTACCTAAAGAGGTTAACGTTGAAGGTAATACATTTTTCCAATAAATTTTAAATCCATAACTACCACCGGCCATATAAGCAATAATACTATAAACGATAAAATAAAATAGAATAGCAGTTACATAATATAAAACGAAAACTCGCTCATATGAACCTAGTAATTCCTTTCCGTATGTTGGAACAAGATAAGCAAAATAAGCTCCAAGTCCAACCGGTGCAAGATACATAATATAGTTAACCATATTCATAATTACTACATTAGCACTTGATAATAATTTTTTAACAATGTCTGCTTTATCGCCAGCTTTATTCGTTGCTAAACCAACTAATACAGCAAATACAATAATTGCTAACATATTGCTTCTTGAAAACAAGCCTGAGAAATCATTCACCGTAAATGTATTTACAATTTGCTCCGCTACTGATACTTTATCAGTTGCATCTGGCTTAACAATTGGGATATTAACCCCATGTGCAGGTGGATAAACTTTCATAACAACAAGCATTATGATCGCTGCAATAATACCTGTAAATAAAAATACCCCTGACATATTTCGCATAATCTTACCGAATTTTTCTCCTCCACCATTTGCAAAGCTTGAAGCTACAGAGAAAAATACAAGCGGTACAACTACTACGAATAATAAGTTTAAAAAGAAATCCCCTATTGGCTTAAGGGCAACTCCTACGCTTTCAAAATTATAACCGATGACTGAACCTATGATGATACTACTTAGTAAAATCAAAGGGAAAGCGTAATTTCTAAATGAAAAATTCATAAGCTTCCTCCTAATATAATTGCTATTTGTAGTATACCGAAAATTTGATAGTTTGTACCCCAAATTTTTAATAAAACCTTCATTTTTCTACATAAACATACAAAAAAGAACACTTTGTATGATCTACAAGTGTTCTTCTTTTATTAAAATTACGAAATACTGCCTATACCTTTGCCCGTATTCCAATGCTTTAATCCTACTTTTTTTGATCTTATTATCTTAAGACTTCATCAAAAGCAGCTGAAACTTTTTCAAACTCTTCTTCTGTTTCTATATCGTAAAACTCGCCATCTTCTTCGACTCTTAGGAAGAAAACGTCAATATCCTCTTCACTTTCCTTTTCTACTTCTTCTAGTAAACCTACTGCTATGTATTCATGACTTTCGATCGTAATTGAGCCTAGTACTTCGTAATCTTGCTCGTCTCCTTCATCATAGCTAAGTGTAAGAATTTCGCCTACTTCAATCTTTTCCATAAATCTTGACCTCACTTATTTCAAATTCATTTTGCATAAAGAAAAACCTTTATGTTCCTTTAGTGTAACAGAATGATGCAAAACGTTAAATTGTAAATACACTAAAAGCTTTTCTAAATCGTTCTACTTTTAAACCATCTTTTTCTGGAGAATCGATTTTAGTAAAAAAAATTGATTTTTAAAAATTCACATGAATATTTTTACCAACGCTGTAATAAGATTTAGAACAACCAATTCTTAAGTTTCTTTCAAGTTTATTAAGTTGGACAAGCCTATGTCTTCAAATAGTAGATATTTTCTATATTTAGGGAGGATTATTGAATGTCAACACTAATAACGGGTCAAGAAAAAACTAGAAAAAAAACTGTCAATTTTAAATCATTCTTTCAACGTTTTACTAAAAACCATTTAATTGATGAAACGCCATCACAACTTTTACATAATGAATTAAGAAGCTTACAAAAACTTTTAGAGCTAAAAGAAATTAATTTTATTTATGCCGATCCCGAATACATTGATGTGGCTATTATGGAATTAGAAGCTATACGTACAAAATACAGCATTACTGTTAGACAATTAAAGGAAATACAGTCTGCTAGTGTTGTATGAAAAAAAGAGATAAATAGCATATTAGCTATTTATCTCTTTTTCTATGTTTTTCCCTATAATTACAATTTTCCTAATTAAGAACTGACCTCATACTTCGTTTCGTATGTCTTAACTTTTTTAAATACATTGACGAAAATCGTTAAGCATGGAAGAAGCCATAAGAATATTGCATAAGGTAAATACTCATGTAACTTCATATTAATGACTGTACTGCTCATGATTGCAAGAACATTCCAAGGGATCATAGCTGGAAATAATAAAGTTGTATCTGCCATTATCCGAGCCAATTCTTCTTTGTTATATTTATTTGACCAATGCGTTAAAAAAGAGCGCCCTGTTAAAATAATTGGCATCGTTTGGTTACCTGCTATTACACATATCACAGCAGTAGCACCAATTGTTTTCAAAGAATCGGATAGCATAGAAGTCGAAGTTTGAAGCCATTTATCCAACATAGGCTGAATGATATTAAGCTCCTCCAATAACGCATTATAAATTCCTGCTACAGCAATGAACAATAACAAGCTATACATATGACTTAGCCCTCCACCAAGTCCATTAATTCCGTTCCAAAAAGCATTCACAATTTTACTAAAAGAGGTTCCATTAAACAAAGCTATTAAACTTCCAGACAAAATACTTATGACATACGAGTAAATAATATTGATTCGAAATAAAACAAGTACAACTAATAAAATCGGTGGAATAAATTGAATGAATGAAATATTCTTATTGCTCACGATTTCGTGATGTGTCTGAGTAATTCCATTCGCAAACTTTAAATCCATTACGCTGAAAAATAAGATTGTTACGATTACAGCAGTAATTGATGTAAAAAGCATCGCTTTACCTTGTTTTTTGACAGTTGTTTCAAGTATATTAGCTAAAAGTTGATGTGCGCTTGAAAAAGGTGACGTTCGATCACCAACAAATGCACCCGAAATTACCGCTCCGGCCGATATTTCCACAGGTATATGTAGTAGTATCGCACTACTAATAAGAGGAACTCCTAAGGCACTCAATGTTCCAATCGACGAACCCAAAATCATTGAAAAAATCATCGTCGTTAGAAAACAAAACACAAAAAAGTGATGTGGATTTATTGCATGTAAAGTAATCGAAACCATCGATGTGATCGTTCCTGATAAATACCAAGATGGAAGTAAAAAGCTAATTAAAAATAAGATAAAGAGAACAATTTTAACTTTTCCCATCCCCTGATAGCTTAACTTCATAATATTTCTAACTTCATATCCTCTTTTTAAACTTAATACAATTAAAAAAATTAACCCTGGTAAAATTCCAAAAACTAGCGAGATATGTAATATGACGGAACTAATAATTCCAATCAAAGTTACTAATATTAGGAAACTTGCCTGTTTAACTGAAAATTGATTCTCCATCACTTTCCCTTCCTTCAAACAGATTTATTACACTAAATTGATTAAATATCATTCATTAATTATATAAGCTTTCATTTAATAATACACTTATATTTCAATTAAAAAGCACTACTTCAACTTTAGAAGTAATGCTTTTGCACTAAAATATAGATGCTTTTAACTAAAATGTAAATCCGTTCCATATTGAACTAATTTTAATTTTCGTGCGACTGCCTGAGATGCATAATTATCCCAAGAGGTACTATACAAAGCAGTTCGTCCTTGTCCTTGGATGTCCGCAGCCCATGCATTTGAAACGATTAATCCATACTCTTTCCCACGAAAATCCTCGAGTGTATATACGCTTGCTTCAGCAGCTTCGGCTGATTGTCTGGCACTACAGCAAATCGACACGGCTATGTCATTTTCAATAATTGCATAACAAGGCTCTTTAAATTCTAGCTCCTCATATGTATAAGGAAAGTTTGGTAATAAAAATTGTTTATTTGCCTGGGTAATTTTTATTGCTTTCGATGATGCTTTGCCAACTGTTTGAAATACATATGCCGGCCCTATCCATAAACGATCTATCTGATGAGTTTTACTTAAAATCTGCATGATATTTACTAAAGGTATACTAGGGTCCGTGTCTAAGGATTTCTCTAATTCAATTAGTTCCTCATTTTTAAGACAATCTAAAAACCTTTTCACATTTCCCATTTTGGTGCTTCCTATATAAAATCGTGGTGCGCTTGTGTATGGTGGTTCATTTATTTGTGTTATTTTTCCAACTTCATTGTGTTTAAATAATACGTTAATATGCATTTCCATAAGTTCTAGCTCTGATTTCAAAAGGAATCCCCCTAGCTTCAAACTAGTTAATTTACATACTTCAAATTTCTTTTTACTCTATCTTTTAATTTTTACAAATGTTCCTTTTTCAGACTTTTCAATTGCGATCTTATTCATTTTTGCAATGTTGTCTGATAAAAGAGATGATTGTAGAACAGTTTTTCCGTCTAATGATACAGGCACATCGATAATCCTTCTTTTACCTTTTCGATGAATATCATAATCCTGATCGTTTTCTTCAAGCTCAACTTTTTCATATAAACTGTTTATTAATTCTAGAATTTCTTTATCATTACTTTTTTGCATTAATTTCATAAACTGCATATCATCCAATAATAAATCGTTTAAATTAATAACTTCTTTTTGTAATGCAAGTTTTATAATCTTTGCAAGTGAATCGTAAGAATAGATGCTGATCGGACCTAAAAAATAATCAATAGCAAGCTTATAATAAATCTTTGTAAACCACTCTGCCATCTCAATAGAGTTTACGCAGACTTCTCCATTTACAATAATTAATGAATTTAAAAATGCTTCAATTTCATTTTTAGGTGTTCCAAAATATGTATGCATATCTCTAATGGTATAATCTATTCGATCTGCACATAGCTTCGGAAGCTCTTTTTCAAGTATTTCCCATTTATCTATATCAAAAATTTCTTTAATATCGATATGATATTTTTCAAGTATAGAAGGGATCTCCGAATCTAAAATTACTTTTTCAAAGATTGTTTCATGATAATTTTCTTCACTTAAGTCAAAAACAAAATCAATAACATGAGAAAATGCCGTATGTGAAACATCGTGTAATAATCCAGCAATTTGTTCCTTTACAGAACCCCCTAACCTTTTTATTAACAACATTACGCCAATTGAATGTCCATATCGAGTTCCATTAAAATGTTGATCCACTAAAAAGGTAGCACCAGCTTGATGAATTTTTTTTAACCTTTGAATTGGTTTTGTCTTTATTAATTCAACAAGTACTTGATCAATATTGTATTGTCCATATAGTTCATCGCTCAAAAACATACTGTACTCCTCTTCATTTTATATTTGAAATTCCATCTCTTTAACATAAACAGCATTTCCAGTAATTTCTATATCATAAGTCGACTTTACTCTTTTTACATTTACTTTTACACGTCCGTCTTTCTGAATTTCCGTTCCTTGTTCAACAATTAATTCCAGAGTATCAATAACATCATTATGAATATAATTAGCATAATAAGCTCCTAAAATCCCAGAGGCAGTACCTGTAACCGGATCTTCAATCGTTCCAGAAAATGCAGAGGAAAAATGGCGAGCATGAAAATCTGCATTTGAATCGTATGTTTCTAAACAAAATGGATGAACGGACGCTTTTGGAATTTCGGTCAAAATACTAGGAAAAAATAGATTATTAGGTTTCATATTTTCAAACGAAGATAATTTTTTTATCGGTAAAAGTAAATTCCAGGCACCAGTACTTCCATAAAGAGTTGGTAGACTTTGATCGATTTCTTCTACACTAAGACCAATTGAGGACGCTACATCATCAATGGAGCCTTTAAACTCTACAAACTCTGGTGTTTTTTGTTTCATCGTTATGTAGATTTCATTATTCGAATGATGAATCTTGATCGGCAAAATCCCAGCCTTTGTTTCGATCGTTAACTCACTTTTAAACTCAATTAGCCCTCTAGTTACTAATGCATATATTACTGCCACTGTCCCGTGACCACATAAATCCATTTCATGCCCAGGTGTAAAATAACGAATTTTATGATCAGCAACTTTCGAATTTAATAGAAATGAAGTTTCATTAAATCCCACTTTTTTCGCAATATCCTGCATTTCATAATCAGTCAAAGAATCACAATCTAAAACGACTCCAGCTGGATTTCCTTTATTGGGCTTTTTACTAAAAGCATCATAATGGTATACAGTAATATTTTTCATTTTCTCACCTCTTTTTTGTAACTTAGTTCTCTACTATCAGTTTAAAAATAAACTAATTTTATGAGATTGTTAGAATAGTGCCTTATCTTCAATTATTTAATAATATACATTAATAAACTAATTAAATAAAACGATTACAATTTCTATATGAAAGTTCATTTTCCCAATATTTTTAATTTTAAAAGTTTGATAAAATAATATTATTCATTAAAATTTTGGAGGAAAATATGTCATTATTCATTACAGCTTTCGGAGGAAAACTTTTACTTTGCTTAGCCTTTACCTTAATATGCTTCTTAATTGCATGGCCTGTCGGATTATATTTCCGATACAAAGATGCACAGAAAATGAAAGAAGTATTGCGTGACCAACCAATCAATCGACGCAATTACTGGCTTAAACAATTCTTAAAGTTAAGTATAGCAATTATAGTTTTATATTTTATATCATTTTTAATTGCACTTTATTTTGATATGCCATTTTCATCTACTGCACCATTTGTTGGTCTATTTGCTCTATTACTCATGCTTTATATTAAATTTGCTCCACGTACAACTGGTGAAGCAACACCTGATATTGATGGATGGCATACAACATCTGTGATCATTGATCCTGATGAATATTTCACTTCAACAGGAGCAACAATTATTTTTGGATCTCTTATATTTACAGCCTTTGAATTTATCAGCGTTCTATATTAAAATCTTCAGCATTTATTTTATATTTTTTCCTTAAGGAAAGCATTAATGATCACACTGATTATTAATGCTTTTTTCATTACTTTTTTGATTGGTTATTTAACAGTTCTAATTCTTCCTCTATTTTACCTACATCAATTCTTTCAAAAAGGGGCCTTACTTCGTTAATTTTTACTAAAACCGGAGAAATTTCCCTCCATTCGAAGTTTGCTAAATTTAGCATTTCTTTTATTTCATTACTCGAAAAAGGTAGGATTGGATGTAAGATTTGCGCCAGGTTTGCAATAGCATATATACAACTCACCATCGTGTTATGACACTCAATCAAATTTTCCTTAACTTGTTTCCAAGGCGCAGCTTCATCAAAATATTTATTTGCAGATCGAATAAATTCAAATACTTCCTCTATAGCTTTTTTGAAGTTAGCCGATTCAATATGCGAACCAACAGACTTATAAAGCCCATTAATATCAAATCTAATTGTTTTTTCAATTTCCCCTTCTGGAACTACACCATTATAGTATTTTTCAATAAACTTTAATGTACGATTTACAAAATTCCCATATGCGCCTAATAGTTCACTATTATGACTATAAATAAATTCCCTCCAAGAAAAATCAGTATCTCTATTTTCTGGAGCATTTATTGTTAAAAAATATCGTATTGAATCTGGATGATATTTTTCGATTAGATATGGTACCCATACAGCCCAGTTTTTACTAGTGGACAGTTTTTTCTTCTCAAGCGTCAAATATTCGTTTGAAACGATATGAGTTGGAAGAGCCTCTTTTTTTAAACCAATTAAAATAGCTGGCCAAATAATTGAATGGAACGGAATATTGTCTTTACCGTGAATATAATATGATTTTGTTTCTTTTTTCCAAAAGTTAGTGTCATCTTGATTCGTTCTAAGTGCCCATTGTTTACTTGCCGAATAATAACCAGACACTGCTTCGATCCACACATAAATTTTCTTCTTCTCGTACCCTTTTACTGGTACGCTTACTCCATTTGGCAAATCCCTTGATACTGCTCGGTCATGAAGCCCTTCATTTAAATACCGTTCTGTTAATTGGATAGCATTCGAACGCCAGCTTCCACTCAATTTAGCAAAATCAAGATATTCCTTTAGCTCATCTTGTAATTTGCTTAATGAAAAATAAAAGTGCTCTGTGTTTTTTACGGATGGAGGATTTCCACATAACTTACATGTTTTATTTAATAAATCTAAAGGATCTAATATAGCAGAGCAATAATCACACTGATCTCCACGCGCATGTTGACCACAATTTGGACAATTTCCTTCTACATAACGATCTGGTAAGAATTGTTCAAATTCTTCACAATAGCATTGTTCAATTTCTTTTTTATAAATTAACCCATTTTGTAATAAAGTTAAGAAAATTTCTTGTACAGTATTATGATGATGCTCTGCGTCTGTCCTAGTATAAAAATCATAGGTAAATCCTAATTTCTTAAAGTTATCCTCGAATTCATGATGGTAACGATCTGCAATTTCTATATAGGTTACATTTTCTTGTTTCGCTTTAATAGCAATAGGTGTCCCATTACAGTCACTTCCTGAAACGTATAATACATTTGCTTTTTTTAAACGAAAATATCGAGCTAGAATATCACCTGGCAATAAAGCTGCAATATGCCCCAAATGTAATGATCCATTTGCATAAGGCCAAGCTCCTCCAATAAAAATATCCATTCCAATTCCTCCTAATTTATAAATGCAAAAAACCTCGCCCCTATCTATAAAAGATAAGGACGAGGTTTACAATCCACGTGGTACCACCTTAGTTCACAAAGTATTTGCATACATTTGTCTTTGCAAGTACGAAAAGCATAAAAATGCTTATATACTGTGACTTTGGTAACAAGTGCCAACTCTTGTCGTAGCCTACTAATATGACATATACGTTCAGTACGAAGCTCCGAGGCCATTGTTCAAATAAGTATTCTTGCTTCTTTTCAGCTACCGAAGCTCTCTGTAAAAAATAACATTATTCTACTTTTCCTCTTCATTGCTTTTATTTAAATGTTAAAAAGATTTTATAAAAAACATATTGAAAAGTCAAACTATTTCATAACGATTAAAGATATTAATATAGTATAAGTTATAAATTAAAAGTTGATTCAATTATTTGTCGATATTAAAAATGTTTAAGAGTGAAGGAATTCTCAGGAATAAAGTTAAATATATTCAATTATCAAAGCTTTAGGAGGAGAAGAAATGTCAAATTGGAAGACTGCATTATTTGAGTTACAAAAAACAGATATGTCTTTTTCAACATTTAATGAAGTAAGAGCTGAAAACTTAGACTTTAATAATGTAAGCTTGGCGAATTCAAAATTTACAAATGCAAACATGAGAAACCTCGAATTGAATGACGTAAATTTATTCGGAACTCGAATTTCAGATGTTAATTTATCTAATACAAAAATAACAAATGGTAATTTAAGAGACTTAGTTATTAATCATGTTCATTTAGCTGGAACAATCTTCCGCAATATTGTCATTCCGGAAAATCTAAATCTTGACGATTACTCAAATTCTATTAAATTTGAGAAATGCAATTTAACAAATAGTCAGTTTACCGACTGTGATTTAAGTCATGTCGAAATCAATAATTGCAATTTAACAGGATTGAAAATTAATGGCATTTTAATTGAAGATTTGTTAAAGAGTTATAGTCAGAGAAAATAATTATTTCATAAAAAAGGATGTAGTCAATTTCAACGCGCAATAAAAAAAGAATCTTTAATCAGATTATTTTTCCACTCTGTTGAATAAAAACCTTGTCTATTAAATTACCAAATTTTCGTAAAAGGAGTAGGATGATGTTGATTTCCATTACAGGATGCTCGCTTTCCATGGGGCGAGATTCTTTAGCCTTCCCGCTAATCCCATAGGAGTCGAGCACCCCTCCGTTCCAATCAACTTATTCATCAAAAAAAGTATGCAATAAATCCTAATCAAATAACCTTTACTTAGAGTAACCTAACAGTTGTTTATTAATCAGTTTGTAGGTTAATTAATATCGAACATTAAATACTAATCAATTGAATATACTTTTCTAAAAATTAGCTCATAAAATTTTTAACTACTGATAAAACATTACTAGTGTTATTAGAATCATAAAATTGCTCAAACATATTAACATTTAAAACCATAAATAGAACATCCAAAAAATGATAATTTCATCATTAATAAATGTTCATTTAATGTCCGTGTTCCCTATTGACCATTTTATATTTCAACACACTGAAAAAAAGAATCTTAATCAGATTCCTTTTTCGTTTCTATGGTAACTTGCTGTGTTATTAATGATCGTCCAGTACAATATTTCTGTTTCCATTCCCTGTTAACTGGGCTTCGAACGCGTCAATTATATGCAAAAATCGATCTGCTTCTCTAAATACATGGTCTGCTAGCAGTGGATGAATGATACTTTTAATTCTACAAGCTTCTATTAGGTCGCGAGCTGTTTTCTTAAAATCCCTAAGTGATTTTACCGATACTCGGTTTTCATCAAGGAATTGGTCAAGTATCGGAACAGTTTCCGATTGTGGTCTCATTGATTCTAAATCTACGGCTTGGTAGAGAAGTTGATCAAAATCATGGCTAAATTCCCTCGCTTGATCTACTAGTTTTCTTTCTGATGGATCTAATAAATGTCCGATAAATTTTGCATGGTCTGCCATAATTCTTAAAAAGAAAACATTTTCCTGAATAATTGCAGCAGGTAGCGGTTGGAGTTGACCATTATTTAATTCAGTCAACCGATTTGCAAAATAAGCCGCTTCCCTACTAGTATGATCAACTAATAAAGGAAAGTTATTTCCAGTTATTTTACAAGTAAGGAGTAAGTTAAGGATTTTCCGCTTATAGGCCCAAATCATCGAAGCAGCTTGATGAACCTCACTATTAAACTGTTTAATTTGCTGAGGATCCGTTTGAAGCGAAAATGATTGGGCTTTATTTCCTATTGCTTCAAAAACTTGATAAAATTGATCTGCTTCTTGTATTAACTCAGTATCATCACAATTAAAGCCTAATTTAAGAAATAGTGAATGCTCTTTCATAATCCTTGACCAAAACATAATCTCATCTAAAGAACGTGCTATAAATGCATCCGACAATCGGACCCCTCCTAACATAATTCATTTCACTTTCTAATATATTGATGAAAAAATGAATTATTACTGATACATCTTTCTTAAGTAGATTAGCTATTAGATTACTAAAAAAATATAAAAAAGCATTACCTCAATAGAAGTAATGCTAAAATATTTATTTGAAAACTAGAACTTTTTCACCAGCTTTTGCTGCAAATAAAGCAGCACTTGCTTCCGCCAGTCCGGCGCAGATAATTACGATATCATACAATATTAAAATCGCTCCTTTTTACATATAAGATTGATTTAAATACTGTAATCGTTATTCTGTCGTCGCCTTATTAATCCCTGTATGAATAGATTGCAAATTAATTAAACCCTGGGAAACTTGAGAGATCAGAATAATTAATCCATAAAAGTACAAACGCAATAATACCTAATAATAATATTGTAAAAGTTTGTTTAAACGAATCCTTCACACGGATATGTGATATTATTCCACCAATTGCCACAACTCCTAATAACAAACCACTCGCTGGAACCCAACTTTCTTCCCAAAATCCAATAATCAATCCAACTGCTCCAACCAATTCTACTAATCCAGTAATTACTCTGAACCATTGTGCTAATTTCAAGTGATTAAAACTTTCAACACTCGTTTTTGAACCAAAAAGTTTAGCCAACCCAGCAATTAAAAACATAAGAGCTAATAAAATTTGCAAGATAATTGATAAAATATCCATTTTTTATCACCCCTTTACTAATATATATGCAATTGAAAAAAGCACATATTACTACAAAAGTAACTATTCAATCTAAAATTTGGATTAGATTGTTTATTAAAATCAGTAATAAGGGGTAGAGGTTTCTTAATTAGTTTTCTTATCTTTCTTTTTGTTAAAGTAGATTGTTGATTTTCTTACTCGACTTAAATGGCAGATTGTTTAAAGATAAATCCATAAAAATGACTTTGAATTTAAATAAATGAATTTTAAATATCTCTCAATATAAATCGTGAAATTTGGTTAAAACCATCATGTATTCAATTCTTATATAGAATAGTGGATATTTAGTTAAAAAAACATATTCTGTACCACAAGTATTTGTTTTTTGGTATAGCGAGTCATATTAAAGCATTTTACAGCAAGTATTTTTTTGAAAATACTGAAATATCTTGACACTTTTTAAGTGAATTGATATTGTTATTAAAAATATATATTTCTTATCCAGAGAGGTGGAGGGACTGGCCCTATGATACCTCAGCAACAGGTCTATTAAGATACTGTGCTAATTCCAGCGGGTGAAACTCCTGATAGATAAGACCACTCATTTTATTTGTCAGTAGCGCACTCTTTTTTAGAGTGCGTTTTTGTTTTCTCTGGATAGTATCAAAAGGAGATTAAAAATGGAAAACATCGATAGGCAAGAATTTCAAAGGAAAATGCAAGCGCGTCATTTAGTCATGCTATCACTTGGAGGGGTTATTGGAACTGGCTTATTCTTAAGTTCGGGTTACACGATTCAACAAGCTGGTCCATTTGGTACAATTCTATCCTATCTGATTGGTGCGCTAGTGGTTTATCTAGTCATGTTATGTTTAGGGGAGCTTTCCGTACATATGCCTGAAACGGGCGCATTTCATAGTTATGCAGCTAAATACATTGGACCGGGTACAGGATATACAATAGCCTGGTTATACTGGTTAACTTGGACTGTTGCTTTAGGTTCTGAATTTACAGCCGCAGGATTACTTATGGAGCGTTGGTTTCCATCGATTAATGTTTGGGTATGGAGTGCTCTTTTTGCCATTATGATCTTTGTATTAAACGTCCTTACGGTTAAGTTTTTCGCTGAAACTGAATTTTGGTTTTCATCGATAAAGGTTATAGCAATTGTGATCTTTATTATTTTAGGAGTAGCGGCAATGCTCGGGTTTCTTCCAATGACTCATTCAAAAACAGCCCCATTTTTTTCTAATTTAACAAGTGCAGGTTTATTTCCTAATGGTGCTACAGCCATTATAATGACCATGCTTGCGGTTAATTTTGCTTTTTCAGGAACAGAATTAATAGGCATTGCAGCCGGTGAAACAGCCAACCCGGAAAAAACGATACCGAAGGCCATTCGTACTACCCTGTGGAGATTGATTATCTTTTTTATAGGAACAATTATTGTTTTATCTGCTTTATTACCTATGTCGGATGCAGGGATATTAAAAAGCCCCTTTGTTGCTGTTCTAGAACGAATTGGGGTGCCCTATTCAGCCGACATAATGAATTTTGTTATCCTAACAGCCATTCTTTCTGCGGCAAACTCAGGTCTTTATGCCTCTTCTAGAATGCTTTGGTCACTTGCAAATAAGAATACAATATCACCGATTTTTGGAAAAATGACAAAGAAGGGTGTTCCAATCAATGCTGTTATTTTCTCAATGGTGGGTGGAGGTTTGGCGTTGCTCTCTAGTATTATAGCTCCAGATACTGTCTATATCGCACTAGTTTCAATTTCTGGTTTAGCCGTGGTTGTTGTTTGGATGAGTATTAGTGTTTCACAGTTCTTATTTCGCAGACAATTTTTAAAAGAAGGAAATTCTGAAAAGGATTTGATCTATCGTACACCATTATATCCATTGGTACCAATTTCTTCTTTTATCCTTTGCCTGGCTTCATGTATTGGAATTGCATTTGATCCAACACAGAGAATTGCGTTATATTGCGGCATACCGTTTATTTTGCTTTGCTATGGAAGTTATTATCTATCAAAATATCTTAAGAACAGGGGCGTAAATTATGTCGAACAAAATCAATCCAATTGAAGCTATTTTATCAGAATATTCCATAATGATTCTTGACGGAGCATTAGCTACAGAATTGGAGGCACATGGATGTAATTTGGACGATCCCCTTTGGTCGGCACGCGTGTTATTAGAAAATCCCGAACTAATTTACCGAGTTCATTCAGACTATTTTCGTGCAGGAGCAGACTGTGCCATAACAGCAAGCTATCAAGCTACTATTAATGGTTTTTCCGCACGTGGAATACAAGAACAGGAAGCTTTGGAGTTAATCAGGAAAACTGTGCTACTTGCAAGAAGAGCAAGAGATGATTTTTGGAAGGAGAACAAGCAAAAGAATAGGCCTAAGCCATTGGTTGCTGCGTCAGTTGGACCGTATGGTGCTTACCTTGCGGATGGCTCAGAGTATATAGGCAACTATGGTGTATCAGATAAAACATTAGAAGACTTTCATCGTTCTAGAATATCAGCTTTGATTGAAGCTGGTGCAGATCTATTAGCATTCGAAACAATCCCTTCATTGCATGAAGCAATAGTTTTAGATAGATTATTGCGTGAGTTCCCAGAAACATATGCGTGGCTATCCTTTTCTTTAAAAAATGAAAAAGAGATTAGTGAAGGTACGAAGCTTGCTGAGTGTGCAAGAGTTTTTGAAAAAAGTGAGCAAATTGTGGCAATAGGCATCAATTGTGCACCAGTAACTGTTGTAACTGGTGCCATCCAGGAATTGAGAGAAAATACGAAAAAGCCAATTCTTGTTTATCCCAACTCTGGTGAAACTTATAACCCGGAAACAAAAACATGGCATGGGCATGAACAGTGTGGCACCTTGGGTATACAATCTGAAGAATGGTACCAATTAGGTGCACGTTTAATAGGTGGATGCTGCAGAACGACACCTCAACAAATTAAGGATATATCGAAAAAATGGCGCCATTCAGAGGTTTTCTAATTGCATAAAGCAAAGTAATAATTGAGGTTGATTACTTAATAAGCAAAATGATAGAACATTAAATTTTCATAGGCAATAGAATGATTAGAAGAAACTTATTAACAATTTTTACAAATAATTGTTAATAAGTTTACTTTTGTATAGTAAATCTATTTTTTATTAGAGTCCAAAATGTTGCTTTGCCAATTCCTTATATCTCATTTCATCAATATCCTCTTTCGTTACTACACCGTTAATCCATTGTGTAAAAGAAGTATTCGTTAAAGTTTTATTCCCCTCATTTGTCAGTTGAGTCATTAAAGGGTTTTTATTAAATGGGGATTCCTCGTGCTCAGCAATAATTGTTTGAATCTCATTAAATTCGGACACATCCGAAATGACATCGCATGAATCAAATGCATATCCAATTCTCCAAACGGGATCTTTATGTTTTAGTTTTAACATCAATACATAATCCCCGAATTCTGTGCCTTCTTTTTTAATTCGAAAATCTCCATTACTAGAAGTAATCATCTCACCGGAAAAGGGAACTGCTTTTAAAGGAAGATTGGCTCCAAATCCCGTATCAATTAAATATGATTCTTTATTTTGTGTTAATAGGATTGTCACATGTGTTCTTCCAAAAGTCGGATATTTTTGAGCTATATTGTCATAAACAACCCCTCTAACTAACCTCACGTTAAACCCATTTTCAAGAAGAAATAAATACAGTAATGAATTCAATTCATAGCAGAGACCACCTTCGTTTTTTACTAATAATTTACTAATTAAATTTTCTCGGTTGATCTCATTCGTTTTATTTCCTATAATACAAAGATTTTCAAAAGGTATATTTTTAGCTGTTTTTTCAAGAATGTCATTTAAATTATTAAAGTTAATCACTTCATTATTACGTAATCCGATTCTTTTTCGAAACAATAAATTAAGTTCGCTCATTAACGATTCCTCCTGTCACATCAAACTTTTAATTAATCATACCATTTAAGTTTATAAGCGAAAAAAAATAAGCTGCAAAAGCAACTTCATGCCGTCAAAAATTTAGATTGTCTCTTATAATCTTTTTTCAAAATAATATTGATTATACCCTTTTGGATGATTCTCAATTATTCCAAACACTTTAAAACCATGCTTTTTATAAAATTTTGGAGCTTGAAAACTAAAAGAATCTACTTTAATAAGGCGACATCCATTTTCGATTGCAAATTCTTCCATTTGATTGATTAGCTGACTACCAAAACCTTCATGTCTATATTCCTCTGACACCCATAAGAAGTCGATAGATAAATGGTGCCAATACATCCTTCCTGTAATTCCACCTACTATTTCCTCTTGATCATTTCGAACGACAAAGCTTATATTTTCCGACGGTGCTTTCCTCTCATCAGGAAGGTTTTTAGTATTAAATTCAATTAATTTCTTTCTAATATAATCACTCTCCTCTTGTACCCATTGTTTTACTATTTTCATTTTTATTTCTCCTACTTTTATATTCGACTTATAGCATTTCTTAATTAATAGTACATTCTCTAAATAACGCTATTTTCCTTTTAATATCATTCTTAACCAAGAAACTAACTGAATAAGTTATAAATAAAAAAACCTTCAATAATAAGAAGGTTTTAATTTAAATCTTATGGTATAATTTTCCAAAAGGAGTGAAATCAATATGGATAACGTGCTTCTTCCTCTATTTTCAATCCTACCGATTTTGTTTTACTTAGCACCTTTTGTTTTTATGGTTTGGTTTCTATTAAAATTCCTAAAAATTCAACAAGAGAAAAATCAAATTCTTAAAAATATTTCAGATAAACTGGATCACTTAAATAACAATCATTCAGAAACCTGAAAGAGCATATGTCTCTTTCTTTTTTATTTTTTAGAGACTGGTATCCATATTTCGCTCTTAAAAGTTGGTGATGTAATATCTTTCTGTTCATTCCACAATATTTCGGGACCTTCTACTTGATGGTAATCAGAAGATGGAAACCATTCTGAATAAATTCGTCCCCACACTTCTTGCAATGCATCTGGAAATTTTCCAATCGCTTCGAAAACTGCCCATGTAGACGCAGAAACTTCAAGTTGAATGAATTCATTTGGACAGTCTTTTGTAGTGGCAACACCAATATAATGATCAAGCTCTCCTTTTTCTTCCATTCTACCTTCAGAAAAATTTGTTGATGCACTTATTATGCCATTCGGTTCAACATTGGAGAGTTCTTTTAGTTTCGTTATTTTTTCCATCGTTAAAGTTTTCCACATCGATGCAATTTCCGGATTAACTCCATTAAAAATAATCGGAACCCTCTTTTTTATCCCTACAATTCGAAATGCTTCTTTTTCTTCAATATGATAGTTCATTTCAGTTCCCCCTTTAATTGATAATTGGAAGGTCATTCGTGGAAATGCTTTTAGCGAATTGCCGTTATTTCTAGCTTCTGACGGAGTAATTCCATGCAAGTTTTGAAAGGCTCTCGTAAAAGAATCCGGAGAATTGTATCCGTATTTTAATGCAATATCAATTATTTTCTTGTTATGATCTTTCAGTTCAAATGCTGCAACGGTAAGACGGCGGCGACGTATATACTCTGAAAGAGAAATTCCTGCAAGAAACGAAAACATTCTTTTAAAATGATACTCAGAACAAAAAGCCCGTCTAGAAAGCTCTTTATAGTCGATCTCACTTGTCAGATTTTCTTCAATATATATTAGTGCATCATTCATATTTTTTAACAAATCCATTTTATAACCTCCTTCATCAATAGAATAACAGGAACGAAATTAGCCAACCCGACATTTCTTGCTAAATAATGTAGGGTATTATTATTAAAGGGAGCCACATTAAGTAGCTCCCAAAAATTATAGCTTTTTACATCGATAATTTAAAATCTTCTTTTACATTCAATTTCTTATTAACTTTAACATAAACCAAAATAGCATTAAGTAGCAATAATGCACTTGTAACAAAAAATACGTATTTCACACCTAAATATGCTCCAATTTGCCCACCTAAAATGGAACCGACAAATACGCCTAAATATCCAGCTGACATATTAAATCCAAATACTCGACCGGTAATGGCATCTGGTGTAATTCGCTTAACTAATGTATTAACAGACGGGGTTAAGCCCGCCGTTGCTAAACCTAAAATAAATCGGAGTCCCATCAATTCCCAAGCGTTTTTTACAAATGCTTGAGGAATAACCATTAGACCTGAAACAATCAGTGCAACGAATATAACTTTATGTGGACCAATTCGGTCTGAAATTTTACCTAATCTCGGAGCAGCAATAATGCTTGCCAATCCTGATGCTGAAAATGCCATACCCGCTAACAATGCAACATGTGTAGAATGAGCCGATAGCTGAGAAATGTAAACAGTAATAACTGGTTCAATCGAATAAAGCGCTATTGTTAAAACAAAAAAAGTAATGAACATTGTGATCATTAAGCTTTTATCCGGAATAATACTCCATATTTCCTTAAACTTAAGCACTTTTTTATCTTGGCGAGTAAATGATTCTTTTACAAATAATGCAGTTGTAATAAACGCAACCATCATGAGTCCACCTGTTAAAAAAAACACATTTTGTAAACCTACAGTCTCTCCAATATAACCTCCAACCATCGGACCAAGTAATGAACCTGCTATACTTGCAGTTGAAAGTGTACCTAATGCCGATCCCGCATGCTCTTTATCTGTTTGCGTTGCGATTAAAGTTGTACAAGCTGTACCGTAACCGGTAATGACACCTTGTAAAAGTCTTAAACCAATTAAAATATAGACATTATGTGCGAAACCCATACAAAAAATAATAATTGACATACCAAGGCTTGCTCTTAGCAGCATTGGTTTTCGTCCAAACTTATCCGCTGCCAAACCCCAAATAGGAGAAAAAATAGCTGAAATAATAAAAGTTACCCCAAAAGCAATCCCTGAAAATTGACTAATTAATGCAGAATTATGAACACCAAGTTTATCAATATATAGGGGTAATACTGGACCAAGTTGGCTCATCCCAATACTTGTTACAAACATTCCAAACCAACAAACAATTAAATTCCTTTTCCACAATAACATCATTTCCCCCTCCTTTTTGATAAAAATAAAATCAATATAAAAAGTCTCGAAAATGAGACAAATAAAAAATAACAATAAGTTTTAATATACACATAACACTAAACTATATTTTATAGTTTGTAAATTATATTATATAGTTTACTAATTATCATCAGAAGTGTTAAACTATTTTCAGTAATATAGTCTCTCTTTAAAAATACGTTGTATTTAGGTATTGTATCTTTAAGGACATAAGTTGATTGGCAGTGGAAATCAGCTTATTCTATAAAAACAATTTATCTAAACATGAGACGGGAGCAAAAAAATGGTTCAAAAAAGAAATTTAACAAAAGAAAAAATTATTGAAGTGGCTTTTTCATTGGCTAATGAAATCGGACTTAATCAAGTTACTTTTCCAAAAATTGCAGAGAAGCTGGATATTAAATATCCATCTTTATATAACCATTTTGCGAATATGGACGATTTAAAATTGAAAATGACGATTTCACTTTTAAATAAATTAAATTCAACTTTAATGCAACGATTAGTCGGTAAAAGTGGTGAACAAGCGATTAGAGAAATTGCTTATGTATACCGTGATTTTGCATTTGATAATCGAACTGGTTATGGACTTTTTATGAATATCCCGAGTACGGAAAATGATGATGTTAAACGACTTGCTAGGGAAACAACTGGAATTATTCATCAAATACTAAAGTTTTATATTACGGACCCTACTTTATTAATTCATCAAGGCCGAGCATTAAGAAGCATTTTACACGGATTTGTCTCGATGAATTTCCTTGGATATTTCCAACATCCTGTAAATGTAGATGACAGCTTTGACGTTATGATTGATGACTTTATTTCTTCTGTTTCAAAAACTCAAAAAGTAGAATAAGTTTGTAGCAACAAAAAATGTGAACACTAAACTAGGCAACTTTCTTTAGATGTCTAGTTTAGTGCTCACATAAGACAAAGGGAGGTGTGGTAAAGGCAATAAATGCTTTTACCATCTAAATGAAGATAGCAAAAGGTATTGAAACAATTGAATTAGAAATGAACTTTACTGGACAGTTAAATATTATTCATCCAACATTACTTTGGGATGAACAAGAAGTAATCTTAGTAGATACAGGAATGCCAGGGCAAACTGGAGAAATTCGTGGAGCGATAGAAAAAGCGGGATTGGAGTTTAACAAGCTGTCTAAAATTATTCTTACACATCAAGACATTGATCATATTGGGAGCCTTGCTGAGCTTTTAAAAACTGCTGATCAAGAACTTGAAGTGCTATCACATAAAGAAGACAAGCCATATATTGAAGGTGATAAAGCTTTAATTAAAGTAAATCCAGAACGAATTGCAAAAATGATCGAAACTGTCCCTGAAGAAATAGGAAAAAAAATAAAAGCAATCTATGATACACCACTAAATGCTAAAGTTAATACAACTTTATCTGACGAAGAAGTTTTACCATATGCTGGTGGAATCACTGTGATCTTTACACCTGGACATACTCCTGGTCACATTTGTTTATATCATCAAAAAAGCAAGACATTAATTGCAGGTGATGCTGTTGTTGCAGCTGATGGTGTAATTATGGGTCCAAATCCAAATGCTACACCTGATATGGAAACGGCTCTATTGTCCATTAAAAAATTAACAAAATATGATATTGAAACAATCATTTGTTACCATGGCGGAGTTGTAAATGAAAATGTAAATGAACAGCTTTTAGCATTGGCTAACAATAATTAATATACTGTAATCAATTTGGGCACCAAATAAGGTGCCCTTTTTTGTGTGTTTATTAAGCTTGTTTTTTACCATTTATAAATGAACATAAAATTAATACAATTAACATTCCTAAACATACAAAAATACTTAACCTGTTCTGTTCACTGAATGCAAATGCTACACAACTTACACCTAAAGCAATTACTGTAAATGATGTTATATATGGAAATCCCCATACTTTAAAGTGTGGCATCTTAGTATAAGTTTTACGAAGCTTTAATTGTGCTAAACAAATGCTGATCCATACTAATGATACCGTAAATCCCGGAATCGCCATTAAATATCCGAATACGCGATCTGGAGAAAAATAAGCTACAAAAGTGCCCCCAATTAAAATAATTGCACTTACAATAACCGTATAAACTGGTACACCATTTTTAGAAATTTTTGCAAAAGCTTTTGGAGCTTCACCTTCAGTTGCTAATGAATACATCATACGTGTACAACCATAAATCCCTGAATTTGCAGCTGATAAAACCGCCGTAATTAGAACAAAGTTCATAATATGAGCTGAACCTTGAAAACCTACTGTTGATAAAACTTGAACAAATGGACTTTCCTGATTGCCAATTTCATTCCATGGAATTAATCCGCAAATAATCAGAATTGGAAGCGTGTAGAATAAAACAATTCTCCAAATTACTCCTTTTATAACTTTTGGTATTACTTTTTCTGCGTCCTTTGTTTCTGTTAAAGTCAATCCAATTAGCTCTGAACCACCATAAGAAAAGATGACGATTAATAAAGCAGAAAATACTCCTGACCAACCGTGTGGGAAAAATCCCTTATGCTGAACATAATTTTGTACATAACCGCTATGATCACTTGGAATAATTCCAAATAAAATTCCAGCGCCTAACGCAATAAATAAAACAATCATTGTAATTTTAATTCCTGCAAACCAGAATTCTATTTCACCATATCGTTTCACATTCATAAAATTAACAGCGACAATAAAAATTGCACTAATAAAACTTAAAGACCATAACGACATTGAAGGAAACCAATATTGTAGAAAGCTACCAGCTGCGATTACTTCAATAACACAAACAACTAACCACATAAAACAGTACAACCAACCAATTACGAAAGAAACTCTTGTACCAAATGCTTTACGAATAAATCCTTTCATATTCAAACCTGGAAACGCAATAGCCATTTCTGCTATCGCACTCATTACAACAAGTAGTAATAATCCAGCAAACAAATATGAAAAAATTACTGCAGGTCCTGCAATCGATACAGTTTCTGATGTTCCTTTAAAAATACCTGTGCCAATTGCTCCACCGAGTGCCATGAAACGGATATGTCTTGGTAGTAAATTTTTTTGTAATTCCATTTTCTATCTCCTCTTTCTAGCTTGTAATTTTATAAAAAAAAATCGCCCCTGCCACTAACGACAGGGACGATTTTCACCGTGGTACCACCCTAATTGCAGAATTAAATCTGCCACTTGTTTTATTTAACGATCAATGACCGTCTTTTTCAAAGTAAATGTCGACCTTTACTTCGAAAAAGATGCTCCAGGATTGTAATTCATGCTTGTTTTTGTACTGATTCACACCATCCACCAGCTCTCTTAAACAGTGAAACAAACATTACTGTATTCCCTTCATTGCATTTTCTCTATTCAGTTTTAAACTAATAAAAAAGTCCCTACTGATTGTATCAGTAGGGACGAATTATTCGCGGTACCACCCTAGTTGCAGAAGTATTCTGCCTCTTAAAAATTTGATAACGATCAAATTTGACCGTTTTTCCCTCAGTAAAGATAAAACTTTACTTCGAAAAAAATAGCTCCAGGACCGAAATTCATCCTTATCTTTGTACTGATTTCCACCAACCATCAGCTCTCTATTACATTGAGATAAGTACTACTTAAATTCCCTTCATTGCTTAAAACTATATTAATCTAACATTAGTAGCTTGATTCTTTTTTTAATATGTTTTGTATTATAGGGGTTATTTCATAATTCTGTCAACATCTTTTTATTTCATTTTGTTCAACCACTATCCAAAAATGCTAGTTTAAATAGTTTGAAAGCTATGAAATTAATATAATATAATTAAGAAAAATGGAGGGGATCTAATCATGCTAAACATACGAAATGTAAGATTGGAAGATTTAACTGAACTAGTAGAAATTGAGCATCTTTGTTTTTCAAAAGAAGAGGCAGCAACAAAACAAGCATTCGAAAAACGCATTAAATTAATTCCTGATAGTTTTTTTGTAGCTGAGGAAGATGGTAAATTAGTTGGTTTAGTAAACGGTCCTGTTATCAATGAGACTTTCATTACAGATGATTTATTTAGCGAAATTAAACAAAATCCTTCTACTGGTGGCCATCAAAGTATATTAGGCATAGCAGTTGCTCCACAAAACCAAAATAAAGGGATCGCATCAAAATTGCTTTCTCATATCGAAAAAGTTTCAAAAGAAAATAAGCGTGATTCAATAACTCTTACATGTAAAGAAAAATTAATTCAATTTTACGAAAACCATGGCTTCATCAATTTCGGTATTTCTAGCTCAACACATGGTGGAGTAAAATGGTATAACATGATTAAAAAACTGTAATAAGGCTTTCAATTTATCGCATCTAAAAAATTGATCATCATGACTATTAAAACAATATGCAGGATAATACAATAAAAACTACCAACATTTCATAATTAAATGTTGGTAGTTTTTTTGTCGTTGTAATTACAATACCATCCTACAATTTAGATAAAACCTCGTTTACATTTTCCCACTCATAAATTAGTAAATTTAGTTCAGTACCCGAAAATGTAATTTTATCAGTTTTCAATAGCTCAGCACCATAGTATTCATAGAAAAAGCGCGTTTTATTTTCTTCTAAAACTTCAACGAAAACCCGATTATACCCCCACTTTTGAAACTGAAGGAATAATAATTTCATTAATTGCTTTCCTACTCCTTTACCTTGATATTCCTCAAGAAGATAAATAGATGTTAAGTCACCAGACTGATTGACTTGATTCCTCTCTCTTTTTCCACAATCCGCAAAACCTATAATTTCCCCGTCATCATTTTCAGCAACAACTATATAATCCCCCTCTTTTGAAAGATTATGATTCCACAATTTTTCTCTTTGTTCATATGATAACTTCTCTAAAAACTCGTTAGGAATTATATTTCGATAAGTAGTTTTCCAACTATCAACGTGAACCTTAGCGATTCCTTTTGCATCTGACATTGTAGCTTTCCTTATAATCAAATCTTCCACCTCTCACCACTCTTTTAAAAATATATATACCTTCAACATGACGAAAAGTCCTTCAATTGATACTGATTTATCCCTTAAAGACAGATAACTTAGCAATTTCCTCATCAAATATATTAATATAGCTATTTATAAGTCTGTTTCTGGATTTTAATTGCAATTTTGCCAATTTTATTAGTGATTCTCAGTTTTTAATTACGTTTTCACATTTTTATTTGCGATACCCGTTTTTTATTTGCGTTTTCACATTTTCATTTGCGATTTCACAGCAAAAAAGCACCCGTCAAAGGTGCTCACATTATCTTTTCCGATTATACTTCTCAAAAGAAATCGTCTGAACCTCATATTTCTTTCCATTCCAAACATAAAAAAGCTTCAAATTTCCAATCGCTCCTCCGCCATCATTTGAAATCATTACGACAGCATCAGCAACTAGTTTTTTCTTCTCAACAATATAGTCCACTGGTACGTGGGTATATACACTATCGTCAGAAGACGTATCTTTAAACCCTAACGATTTCAAATTAACTTTATAAGTTTTTTGTTTAGTTGTTATGGTTACTATATCCCCTTTTTTCTCCATCTCTACAAGACGTTTAACGGCTTCAGGTACTGATTCAATTGGCACTTCCTTATATTCTTCACTTTGGTCTTCGTTAGTACTAATTTGCAATAAATGAATCGGATCATTGAAATTATCCAATACGATAATAACTTCATTTTGTTTATCTTTATTTAAATCTTCACTAAACATTTTCGTTCCATACTTCCCACTTTTCCATGTTGGAAAGTGATATAAAAATCCTTCATTTCCAATTTGAACGTCAAAATTCCGGTATTCTTTCCCATCTATTCGGTCAGCGATTATATAGATATTTTCCTGCCACACATCACTTGGGATCCCATTCATCACTACTCGTTCCGCTTGTCGCGCACTTACGGATGAACAAGTAAAAAATGTAAAAGTACTGATTAAAACAATGATTAAACCTCGGTTCATCGAAACACCACCTTTACCATTAAAGTGTCCTAATATGGAAAATATAACCTTAAGCTAAAGGATTTACCTATTCACCTTCTCCACAAAAAAAGAGAGCCGCATAAAGCAACTCTCTGTAAATTAAGAATTTATTCCAGCTGTATTTGCCTGTTCCTGCACTATTTCACCTTTAATTCTTCTTTCTAATGCAGGGGTAATTCGAACAAATATTAGAATACCGATTACACCTAAACTTGTTAAAAAGAACGATGTCGCGAAATTCGATAAGTATGCACTTAGTGAAACAGTTATTGAGCAGATAAACATCGCTAGATTAAATGTTAAACCTGCAACTGCCATATAGGAACTCCTTGTTTCGTCAGCTGGTAAATTAGCCATATAGTTTTGTTGAACTGGTACTCTTAATACTTCCGCAACTGTTGCGATGAACATTGCTATAAATAATAGCCAAATAGAGTTACTATATGAAATCATTGCATATCCACCAACAAAAGCAATACAACTCCAAATTAACGTTTTTCGATCATCCAATTTTCCTACAATTTTAGAAGCGAAAAGTGCCATTACGACTACTAGTATCGTATTTTCTGTACGCAAGAAACCATTCATCTCGATTCCACCAAATGTCCAGTTCAATAAATGTTGTGTGTGGAAATCATTCGCTAATCGAATACTTATATAATTTGTTAATTGGAATTCCATTGAAAGCACTAGCAAACCTGCCAATACATAAAGAATAAAGAGCTTATCTTGAAAAACGTCACGATAATTTGTTATCATTTTTTGAGCATGATGAGCAATCGTCTTTGTTTCCGTCTTTTCAGTAACTAAACTCTCTTCAACAAAGAACGTAATTAACACCCATGTAACTAGTGAAGCTACCGATAGTGCTAATAATAGTTCAAATAAATATGATTTAAATAAAAATCCTCCAAGCATACCACCAATCGCAATTGATAAATTGTTCGACCAGTACATGATTGAGTACATAAGCTTTCGTTCTTCTGGCTTACTCACATCTATTAACATTGCCTGGTTAGCTGGCCCTGCTAGTCCCCAACAAATACTATTCAAAGTCATCATAAAGAATGTAATAAGAGGTGATGAAAACCAAGGTGAATTACAAAGCATCATCGTAATAAACGCAAGTAACCGAATAGTTTCTGCAAACACCATCGTTTTTTTTCGGCCAAACTGATCCGAAAAATATCCCCCAAAAAAGTTCATAATAATTCCTATAAATACATTTACAAGCAAAAGTAATCCTGCTTGTTTTACCCCAAAATGCTTAGATAAATAAATCGCCATAAATGGAAAAATCATACTTCCAATTGACGAACTTAAGAACGATTCGAGTAATCGAATTTTTATATTTTTGTGAAAATTAAGTATCCCCATGCTCTTACAACCTCTCTTTATCTATTGAATCCCCTTCGTTTTAAACTTGTACTAGATACATTCATTATTTGCATGAAAATTCCCCCTTTTTAAATTTTTCACTTAATTAGCATAGCAGTTATTTCCGATTATGCCAATATGCAACTCTAATACTTTCTCCCTATATAAATGAGAAAAATTGGAATTCCTAAAGCAAAGAAAATTGACTTGTTTAAAAAACTGTATGAGTATTTTTATGTAAAGCTCCCAGGTCATATAAAATAGCAGCGTCACTGTTTTCACACTACAATTCTTTTACCTTAAGGCCATCGAAGTTAAGCTAATCTATTCAATATAAATATTTAGTAAAAAATAACTAAATTTAAACTCGAATAAAACTACTTATTGAAATGCGAATCTAATTAGACTATTATCTAATTAGATAAGTATAAAAGTAGGTGTATATTAAATGCAATTAAGTAAAATTGTAGATTTCCATAAAGCTTTAGGTGATCTTACTCGTGTACGCATTATTGCTTTACTTCAGCAAGGTCATTTAAGTGGGCAAGAAATTGCCAATAAATTAAGTCTTAAGCCACCAACAATTACCCATCATATGTCAAAGCTTAGAGAAGTTGGTCTGATTAAAGAGCGCCGAGATAAAAATACAATCTATTTCTCTCTAAATACTAAAATTTTAGAAATGAATGCCAAAGCAATTTTTACAGTAGGAACAGGAGGAGATGCCAATATGGAAATGTCAGTTACTGAAAGTGAACGTTCAAGCATTATCAATAATTTCTTTACTAAGGAAGGCAAACTTAAAATATATCCTGCTCAGCGAAAGAAAAAGCTTGTCATTTTAGCGCATATGATTAAAGGCCTAGAATTTGGTAGAGTTTATCAAGAAAAAGAAATTAATGAATATTTAAAGGAATTTCATGAAGATTACGCCACTTTGAGACGAGAGCTCATTATGTGTCAATATATGTATCGCGAAAATAATCAGTATGAATTAAATCCAGTTGAATTATGGTGGTTAAAATAATTCGGTAAAAAAGAAGAGAGAAAGTAGCATTTAAGGATAATAAAATCTATCAAAAGATTCTAAAAAAAGAAAAAGAGATACTTTAAAATATCTCTTTTTCTAAATAATTATTTACTTGGATTTGTAGAAATATATTTCTTAACTACTTCCATTACATACCCCTGACAAGCATCAGCTGTAGTTGGATCATATTTACCGCCATTTGTTTTATTGTTTGATAATACGCGAATTCCTAAGAAAGCTACATTATATGCTTGAGAGATTTGAGCTGCAGCTGCGCCTTCCATTTCTTCTACTGAAGTTCCGTATTTAGTATGGAACCATTTAATGCGATCAACTTCATTGTTCCAAACGTCTGCAGATCCGATTGTGCCTTCTACAACCTTACCTTTCGTATATTTATTTTTCACTGCATTTGCAGCTGCTAATAAATCTTTATTTCCTTCATAAAAACGTGGTTTTTCAGCATTTGGATCTTCACCTGCACTACCTTCTGAAGCCATTAAGTCCATTGGTTTCCACTGTGTTGCATCAATACCTTGGTTTTCGTCTTTCGTTTCTGTTTTTAAAGAACCAATATTCGTTGTATTTTTACCTAATACGATATCAAAAACATTTAAATTGGCATCATGACCACCAGATGTACCTTGGTTAATGATTGCGATTGGTTTATATTTTTCAATTGCAATCGCAGTAGCAGCAGCAGTATTTTCCATACCTTTACCTGTTTTTGCTACAATAACTGGATAATTATCTAAAGTACCTTTGTAAAATACAAAACTACCTGATTTTTCAACTTTTACATTTTTTAACTGACTTGCAAACTTTTCAGCCTCAATTGGCATTGGTCCCTCAATAATGATTGGTTTAAGATGTTTAGTTTTTGCTTCTGCAGTGTTCGATTTAAAGTTATAACCTACAGATACAGAGATTAATAGTGTAGAAATGATTCCTAATAAACCGTATTTTTTTAACAATGTCTTTTCCCCCTTGATGGTGATCACACTCGATGTTTTAGTCAAAAAAAAAATGGTCCAAAAAGTAGAACAATCTCTACCTTCTAGATCACGAAAGTTAAAGTATAGATCAGCAATAAATAAAATTTAATGCTACCCATCATGATTGGTTACAAAAAAATGAAACCAAGTATACTTTAACCCGTAGTCTAGTTCTTTCATTGGGAACCAGGTAGAAACGCTCAGACCATATTACTGAGCATATACGAGTAATGTTTATGAATGATTACACTGCTAATATATCAAACTTGAAATATATTTTCAATATAAAACATGAACTTTTTTTATAAAATAAATAATAATGTTCGTATTTAAAGAGAAATATTAGATTTAACTTATGTAAAACAAAGAATGTGTTATTTTTTTCTGAAAAACCGAAATGAAATTTCATTTTTTAGAACTCGAATTTTATTGGTCTTAAAAATAGCTCCTCTAAAGTGTCTTTCGCATTTTTATGTTCATACAGAATTTCAAACAATGCGTTACAAATCGGTAGCTCAACATTATACTGTTCAGAAAGTTCCTTTAAAGCCTTAATTGTAGAAACCCCTTCCGCTAATTTATCGAACGGTTTACCTTCAACAAATGCCTGTCCAAACTTTCGATTATGACTATGCGCTGAAAAGAGTGTCGCCTCATAGTCTCCTAAATGACTTAAACCGTAAATTGTTAAATCATTTCCCCCCATGGCTCTTATTAAACGAGAAATTTCCCTAGTACCTCTAGCCATCAATGAGCCTTTTAAACTACTATATTTCAATCCATCTAGCATTCCTGCAGCTATTCCCATCACATTTTTTGTTGCAGCTCCAATTTCATTACCAATTAAATCTTGGCCGTAATAAAATCGGATTAACTCGCTATTAAATGCTTTAGCAATCTGTTTTGTTACTTCAATATTCTCCGAACCAATAACCATACAATTTGGTATATTTCTTATAAAATCCTGTACATGGCCAGGTCCTACCCAAACAGCTACATTGCTATTTTTCCCAACCTCTTCACGAAAGACTTGTGTTAGCCTTTTTCCAGTAGTAGATTCTATGCCCTTCATACAGAGGATAAAAGTTTTACCATGTATTTCATCATATTGACTTAAGCGGTTTGCAAATGTTCTTAGCTCCTGGGCACTAATTGAGATAATAATGACTTCGGCAAAGGATAATGCACCTTCTAAAGAGCTCGTTAACTCAATTCCATCTGGTAGGCTTAAATAGTCATTTTTTCTTGTCAGATTTAAGCCATTAAAATTTCTAGAGTTTTCTCTTCCCCATAGCATGACATTATGGTCAACTCGATTAGCATACCAAGCTAAAAAAGTTCCCCACCTACCGCAGCCTAAGACAGATACATTCATACATTACTCTTCCTTCCAAAATTTATTATCGAGTAAAAGGACTAAACAAAAAACGGAGAAGAAGTCTAATTAGGTAACCTATTAGACTTCTTCGGATTGCTGAAAAATTAGTCTCTTAATTAAAGTTGGTTGTTACTGGTGCCTGTTATGAGGAACCTTTTTGATTCTTTTTGCTGTTTTACTTACTCATGAACCACTCATGAGTAACCTATTT